>JBBIIK010000021.1:0-68592 GCA_037446555.1 Acidobacteriota bacterium | reverse complement strand
CGAGGTCCGCTCCTGGACTCGTCGAGCCAACCGCACCCAGGCCACCATCAAGTGGACCTTTGATCGCAAAGCCGCCCGAAAGACATTCGGCTACAAAAGCAAAAACGTAACGCGGTCAAAGCACTAGTTAGACCGGACATCTTGACATGCTACCGACAAGGGCGACCAGCGCCACCGCCGTGCCGGCTGCTTCCGTCCCTAAAACCGCCCCGGGCGCGCCTGCCGCCGCACGGATCAGGAGGAACGCCACCCCGCCTGCCAGCGTTCCCTTCCAACCCCATCGCCACGCGGCCACCGCGGCGCAAGCCATCAGGCCTGGGAACATCAGACGGGAGTCGTCGGCAAGTTGCGCCAGCATGAGCCAGAACAGTGCGATAGACACGCCTCCGGCGTACTGCAGGCTGAGCCGCGGCAGTAACGGAAGCGGACTGCGGCGAGGCCGGGATTCAGAACTCAAGGGCGATGATCTGATGCCCGTCGAGCACCGGCAGCCGGAAAACCGTGTACGCCTGCTCGCGGCGCACCTCCAGCGCGCGCCCTTCCGGCGCGAGCGCGGCGCGGCGCACGGGGCGTGGAGTCTTCACACGGACATCGAGGTTGGCCACCGGGATGACGTCTTCGATCACGTCGAACGCCTGCCCGCGGCGCTCCGGAATGTAGTGCAGCAGGTGCACGACCCAGCGGTTCTCCTGCGGCTGCTCGTTGACGGCGGCCAGGACGGAGCTTGGCCCGCGAACCTCCATCACGGGGTCAGGCAGCAGCCGGCGCAAAGCGTTCGCCACCAGGTGCTTCACCCACAGCGGAGCGTTGGAATGATACTGCGTGAACACGGGGTGCATGAAGTAGATGCAGCGCCCGTTCTGCACGATGCCCGGTCCGCCCGGCTTGCCTGAAGAAGGCGTGTGGCGGTGCGAGAAGAAGTGATCCCACGTCCGGTTGAAGTAGGGTACGTGCGTTCCCATCAGAACCTGCGCGCCGGGGCGTGGCTTCACGGCCTTGCCGCGCATGTACATGACGAGTTCGGTGCGCGGCAGCCCTTCGGCCAGCGGCCCGTCGATAACGAGGAAGTCGGGGCTGTAAGGCGCATCCCCTTCATAGCCGAGCCCCAGGCATTCCAGCGCGAATCGCCCGCCCTTCGGGTCCAGTCCCGATTCAAAGGATGCCAGCAGACTGCCCCCGCGGGCCACGTAGTCTTCCAGCCGCCTTGCCAGCTCGGCGTCGACCTCGATCTTGTCAGGCAGCACGAGTACGCGGTAGCGCGAAAAATCGCTCTTCGAGTCGAGCACGTCGAACTGCGCCTTCACCTCGGTGAGCAGCCGCACGGCGCCGAAGGAAGCGGGCGGGATTTCACGTCCCGGTCCGCGGTAGAACTCCTCCGGCGTGAGCACGCCCACGTCGGCGACGGCGCGCGCGCCGCGGCACCACGGCTCCTTCGCTTCCACCTGACGGTAAACGGCGCCGATCAGCTCGTAGGTCGCTTCATCGAGCTTCCCCGCCGGGTGGAGCTGATCGCCCACGCTGCACTTGGCGCCGAGCGCGAGCATCTGGAAGCATTCATACTCCAGCGCGGCGCGGTTCTTGAGCGAATGGAAATCGCCCCACGAAGTGTGGAACTTCCCGGTCATGCCCAGCGAATCCAGCCCCAGCGTGCGCGTGTAGCGCACCTTCAGTGGGAAGTCGAGGTAGCCCCAGCCGCCGCTCGGCAGCGATTCCAGCTCCCAGTGCGTGAAGGCGGGCGCCATGCGGCGGTGCCGCGGACCCACGTGCCCGGCGTTGTAGAAAATGGTCGCGTCCTTGTGATACCGGCGCACCAAAGCGCTCATCTCCGCCTGCCAGTCGAGCATGGTCTGGTGCATGAAGCGCCAGCGCTGATCGGCATCTGCGGGGTTCAGCCCTTGCTTGCGCATCCGCTCCCGGCAGTAGAAGCACGCGCAGGGCGTGTCGTGAACGATGTCGAAGAAGAAGCCGTCCACGGGGAGCATCTCGCAGATCTCGGTGACGTGGCGGCGGAGGAACTCGCGGTAGGGCGTGTTGTAGCAGAGGCGGCGGTAGAAGCCGGCTTCGAAAACAGGCGTGCCCACCGGGGCGCCCTTTTCGTCCACGACCAGCCAGTCGGCATGGCGCTGCGCCGTGTAGTGGTCCCACATGATGGTAACGTAGATGGGGACGCGGATGCCGCGTTTGTGGCAGGCTTCAATTTGCTCCGGCAGCAGGTTGCGTTTCAGGTGCGGGTGGCGCCGTTCGGGATTGGCCTTTGTGTCGTAGTAGATCCACCCGTGGTGGCAGCGCGCGAAGCAGGTGACGGAGTTGACCCGCGCCCTTTCGAGCGTGCGGGCGAATTCGTCCGGATCGAACTGCTCGGCGATGCCCTCGACATGCTCGCTCGTGTGAAAGTCGAGATGCACTTGCCGGAAGCGCAGATCGGGGGCGCCGGCCGCGAGTTGGGAGGCGCTCCAGGCGATATTCGGAGCAGCAAGGATGGGCGAGGACAGCAACAGGCTTCGACGGCTGAGTTCAGGCATGCGAGCCATTGTACCGCCGGGCTTGCGCCGCGTTCGATATACTCGCGGTCGATCTTCCCCGACAGAAAGGAAGCGAAGGAAATGGCCAAGTCCCGAAGAACGTTCCTTGCAGGCGCCGCGCTCGCCGCCCCGGCGGCGGTGCAGGCGCAGGAAAAGGTGCAAAAGAGGGTGCATTACCGCGGCGCGAAGCCGCAGAAGACGCCGCTGTTTTCGAGCGCTGTCTCGTACGGGAACCTCCTGTTCATCGCCGGCAAGGGCTGGCACAAAGGCGGCGACATCAAGGTGCAAACCGCCGGGGTGCTGGACGAGATCGAAGCCGAGCTGAAGAACGCGGGCTCCTCGATGGAGAAGGTGCTGAAGTGCAACGTCTATCTGAAGACGCTGGAGCACTACAAGCCGATGAACGAGGTCTTCCTGGGGCGGTTCGGCCCCGAGCCGCCGGTGCGCACGACGGTGGCCGTGGCAGACATTCCGGGCGATTCGCTGATCGAGATCGACGTGATCGCCTTTATCTGACCGGCGCGGGCGGCGCCGGGGAGCGCGGCCTCAGGCGGCGGCGCGGGAAAGGATCTCGCGCAAGCGTCTGCCGACGATCTCGGCGTCGCCCTTCTGCATCATCCACACGGTGACAACAAGCGCCTCCTTGTTCGTCATCGGGCAGGCTTCAATCGACGGGCGGCCCTCGCGGAGCTGCTTCATCACATCAGGCGGCGAGATGCGGACGACGCTCTGGTCCCAGCGGATGCGCAGGTGCGGCGTGTGGTTGGCGATGGGCGGCACGGTCACCTCCGTCGTCACCGACTTCACCTTCCTCACCTCGCGCTCGATGACGCTCACGCGCCGGTCCCATTCGCGCGCTTCAGCGGCGTGATCCTTGCGCAGGTACATCTCGAGCGCCACCAGCATGCCGACCATCTCTTCCTTGTTGACCTTCATGCCGCGCGCGATCGAGTCGCTGTAAGGGGAGGTATTCAGCCGCGCCGCCTCGATCAGGTCCTTGCGTCCGAGAAGCAGCCCGGCGCTTTGGGGTCCGCAGATTCCCTTGCCTCCGCTGAAGGTCACCAGGTCGAAGCCCATCTTCGTGTACTTCGACAGGTTCTCCAACGGCGGCACGTCCGCGGCGGCGTCATTGAAGCTCGGGATGTTGTGCTTGCGGCACAGCGCCACGAACTCCTCAAGATGGATCTTGCCGCGAGGATCGGCGTCGTTGAAGAAGAGCGCCATGGCCGTGCGCTCGTTGACGGCGCGCTCGAACTCCTCCGCAGTTTCCACCTCCACCATGCGGATGCCGACGGCGCGCACGGCGTGGTCGTAGCCGTAGCGGTGGGATTTCTGGATGATGACCTCGCTCTTCATCCCCGTGAGGTCCGGGATGCGGCGTATTTTCTCCGGATCCTTGCCGGTGATGCAGGCCGCGGTGCCCACGGTGAGGGCGCCTGCCGCGCCGGAGGTGACCATCGCCGCCTCGCAGCCCAGCAGCTCGGCGATGCGCTTGCCCACGGCATCCTGCAGCTCATTCAGGTTCACGTAGTGCTTCGAGGCGGCGCGCATCGCCTCCAGCACCTCGTCGGGCATCAGGGAGGCGGTGAGCATGGTATAGGTTCCGGCGGCGTTGATGAACGTGCGCACGCCGAGCTCGGCGATCACGTCGCGGCGGCGCGGCGCCGCCAGCCCCGCGCGGCTCCACCACGGAAGGCTGCCGATCGCCCCCAGGAACGGTCTTCGGCCAAAGATCATGGCTGTCTCCTTCGCCCACTATCCTGCCACCACGGCGCCGGACGCGCCACCGCATCAAAGCGGCAGCCCGAAATAGCGCTCGGCGTTCGAGTAGCAGATGCGCTTCACCATGCCTCCCACCAGGTCGTAGTCGGCGGGAAGCAGCCCTTTCTCGATGTCCCCGCCGATCAGGTTGCACAGCGTACGGCGGAAGTATTCGTGCCGCGGGTAGGACATGAAGCTGCGGGAGTCCGTCAGCATGCCGACGAAGTGCCACAGCAGCCCGCAGTTGGACAGCGCGTTCATCTGCCATTCCATGGCTTCTTTTTGGTCCAGGAACCACCAGCCGCTTCCGAACTGGATCTTGCCCGGGATGGCGCCGTCCTGGAAGTTGCCGATCATGGTGGCGAAGGCGTAGTTCCATGCCGGGTTCAGGTTGTACAGGATCATCTTCGGCAGCGATCCCTCGCTCTCCAGCATGTCGAGGTAGGCGCCCAGGGCGTCCATCTGCGGCCAGTCGCCGATGGAATCGAAGCCGGTGTCGGGACCGAGCTCGCGGAAGCGGCGGGTGTTGTTGTTGCGGCGCGCCATCAGGTGCAGCTGCTTGGCCCAGCCTTTTTCCGCATCAAGGCGGCCGAAAAACAACATCATCAAAGACGCAAATTGGGCCTGGTCTTCAGGGGACACGGGAATAAACGCACGCGCTTTTTCAAAGATCTCCGACGCCTTTTCTTCCGAACAGGGCGTGGCGAAGCATGCGTTCAGACCGTGGTCGCTGAGGCGGCAGCCGAGGGCGTGGAAGGCATCGTGCCGCTTCTTCAGCGCGTCGAGGAAACTCTGGAAGTCGGCGATATCAACGTTGGCGGCGGCCGCCAGCCGTCCCAGCCATGCGTTGAATACATCCGGCTGATGGACCAGGAAGGCCCGGTCCGGGCGGTAGGTGGGAAACACGCGCGTCTTCAGCGATGAGGCGGCGATCTGCTTGTGCCATCGCAGATCGTCGGCTGGATCGTCAGTTGTACAGACGGCGCGCACGCGGAATTTCTCGAGGATCCCCCACGCGCGGAGGCTCTCGCCCGCGAGCAGGGCGCCAGCCTGCTCCCACACCCGCTCGGCGGAGCGTTCGCCGAGCAGCTCGTCGATGCCGAAGTAGCGGTTCAGTTCGAGATGCGTCCAGTGATAGAGCGGGTTGCGCAGCGTCGCCGGCACCGTCCGCGCCCAGGCCAGGAACTTCTCCTTAGGGGACGCATCCCCGGTGACGTACTTCTCGGGCACGCCGTGGGCGCGCATGGCGCGCCACTTGTAATGGTCGCCTTCGAGCCAGATCTCGAAGAGGTTGGCAAACCGCCGGTTCTCGGCCACGTCCTTCGGCGGCAGGTGGCAGTGGTAGTCGAGGATCGGCTCGCTCTCGGCATATTCGTGGTACAGGCGCCGGGCGGCGGGCGTCTCGAGCAGGAAGTCCTCATGGATGAAAGCCATATGGGTGCACCTCGTCTGAAATGCCAGTATATCCCTCCCGGCGGCTGTTCATAATGAGAAGGTGAGTTTCCCGATGTCTTCTTCCGCAATCCTGGTCCAACCGAAGTTCGTGCCGGAACTCGATCCCGGTTTCGTGCCTGCTTCCCTGTGGAACCGCGCCTTCCGGAGGCTGGCCGAGCGGCAGGGCGCCGTGCCGCTGGTGCTCGCCGTGGAGCGCTCCGACGGAAGCGTCTCCCGCTACGAGACTGTGGCGCTGCCGGAAGGCTCGCCCGATTTCGCGCTGAACCTGCCCTACGCCGAACGGATCGTGAAGTTCCTGCTCTGGCAGCGCGGCGGATGGAAGGTGTATGCGGGCGGCCCTGCCGCCATCGGTGAGCACCTCCGCTCTGTTTACGCACCCGGTGGCGAGCGCGCCTTCGATCATGAGTTCATGGGCGGCGTCTACGAGCGCCCGTTCACCGTGGAGATCACGCCGCCCGGGGACGTGCCTCCTGCACGGGAGACCTCCAGCCCGCTGGGGCGCCACCTCGACGGATGCCGCGTGGGCTTCGACCTTGGCGCGAGCGACCGCAAGGCGTCGGCGGTGATCGACGGGGAGCCGGTCTTCAGCGAGGAGGTGCCCTGGGACCCGCGCCCACAGACGGACCCGCGCTACCACTACGAGGGAATCATGGACTCGATCCGCCGCGCGGCGGCGCGCCTGCCGCGTTTGGACGCGGTAGGAGGCTCGGCGGCAGGCGTCTACATCAACAACCGCGTACGGGTGGCCTCGCTGTTTCGCGGCGTGCCGAAGGACGTCTTTGACGCGCAGGTGGCGGATCTATTCCTGCGCATTCGCGACGAGCTGGGCGTGCCGCTGGAGGTGGTCAACGACGGCGAAGTGACGGCGCTCGCCGGCTCGATGTCGCTGAACGACAACCCGGTGCTCGGCATCGCCATGGGGTCAAGCCTCGCCGCCGGCTACGCCGACACCCACGGCAACATCACCGGCTGGCTGAACGAGCTTGCCTTCGCCCCCGTCGATTACCGCGACGGCGCGCCCGTGGACGAATGGAGCGGCGACGCAGGCTGCGGCGTTCAGTATTTCTCGCAGGTAGGCGCCAGCCGCATCGCCACGCAAGCCGGCATCGAGTTCGATCCGGCGATGCCGCTGCCTGAGCGGCTGGTGGAACTTCAACGCCGCATGCAGGCGGGCGATCCGCTGGTGCGGAAGGTCTACGAGACGATCGGCACCGAGCTGGGCTACGCCGTGGCGCACTACGCGGACTTCTACGATCTGAAGCACATTCTGGTGCTCGGGCGCGTCACCACGGGGCCCGGAGGCGACATCATGTTCGAACAGGCGCGGCGCGTGCTGGAGGCGGAGTTCCCCGAAGTGGCGGAGAAGGTGCGGCTGGCGCTGCCCGATGAGAAGAGCCGCCGCGTGGGGCAGTCCATCGCCGCCGCCAGCCTGCCGGTGATTGCAAAGAAACCCTGAGGAGATCCATCATGCAGTTCCACAAAACAAATTCCGAAATTTACGTTCCCGACGGGGCGCCGCTGCCCGGGGCCCTGGCCCGCACGACGCGGCTGGGCATCAGCGCCCATCAGGATGACATCGAGATCATGGCGATGGAGGGCATTCTGGCCTGCTTCCAGAAGCCGGAGGAGTGGTTCTCCTGCGTGATCGTCACCGACGGCGCCGGCAGCGCTCGTGAAGGCGACTACGCGCACTATACCGACGCCGACATGATGCGAGTGCGGCGCGTGGAGCAGAAGAAGGCGGCGATGATCGGCGAGTACGGCGCCTGCGTCTTCCTCGACTACCCGAGCCGCGAGATCAAGGACGGCGCCAACCGCAACCCCGTGGAGGACCTGAAGCAGGTTCTGGAGACGGCGCGCCCGGAGACCGTCTACACGCACAATCTCTGCGACAAGCACGACACGCACGTCGCCGTCGCCCTGCGCGCCATCGCCGCCATCCGCAGCCTGCCGCGGGAGCAGCGCCCGGCGCGCCTGCTCGGGTGCGAGGTGTGGCGCGATCTGGACTGGCTGCCGGACGCGCGGAAGGTGGTCTTCGACGTCAGCGCCCACGAGAACCTCTCCGCGGCGCTGCTGGGCGTGTTCGACTCGCAGATCGCGGGCGGCAAGCGCTACGACCTGGCCACTCTGGGGCGCCGCCGCGCCAACGCCACCTACTTCCAGAGCCACGCGGTGGACCAGGCGGAGGCGATCATCTTCGGCATGGACCTCACGCCATTGATCACGGACGACTCGATCGACCCGCTCGACTTCGCCGTGGCGCATATCCGGGAGTTCGAGCAGGAGGTCGCGGCGCGTTTCGCCAAGCTGCGGTAAACAGGGACACGGCCACGCGCGGCACCGCGCCGGTCCGCGCGGCTAGCGCGGTCCGCCGCCGCGGAGTCCGAATGCCGGCGGGAGAGGCGCGGGAGTGCGGAAGAAGGTGATGGTCCAGTCGGAAATTCCGTGGATATAAAGCTGGGCTTTTTGTCCGGCCAGCGAATCGGTTTCACCGGGATACAGGCCCAGAACTTGCGGATAATAGCCGGGCCGGAATCCGATTTGCCGGCCATCCATGAGCTTCTGCGGCTCAGTCCACTGCATGGACTCCAGCGGACCGTCGCTGAAAGAGATGTAGATCCCCTCCTGCGGCCAGCCGGGCGAGCAGCAGGACCGGTTCAACAGCACCACGTACCGGCGCAGCCAGGTGTTGTAGTGCACCGCCGGTCCCCAGAAAGAGTCGGTGTCGGCGCGCTGCCATTCGCGGCGCGCCGGAAACACCGGCGTGCAGCGGCCGCCGAGGCCGGGCTCCTCCCAACGCCCCTCGAAGTATTTCCAGACTTTTCCGGCAGGGGCGAAGCGGTCCTGAAAAGCCAGGCGGGCGGCGCAGATCCCCTGGCGTTCCAGCGGCCCGGCGTAATTCGTGAAGAAAAAATAGAAATACTGCCGCTGGCGATCCGGAACGACCGAAAAATCCCCGTGTCCTCCAGCGAAAAAGCCGTTCTTCGCCGTGCAATCCACGGGATCTCCGGACTCGAGCACGATGCCGAGGTCCTGAAAACTGCGGCCATTGTCCGTGGAAATGGCTGCGCCGATTTTCGGGCTGGTGAGGGGAGCGGAACCGCACACGCCGCCCGGCTCGTGGTGATACCAGCCGAACAGCGCGTTGCCGGCACGCTGCGCCGCTTCCATCCAGAGCGGAGAATGCGCGATGGCGGTGACATCGACGGGCTGGCTCTCGTATTCGGTGAACTGGTTGCCGGCCGTGCTGATCATCAGGGGGGAGCCCGTTGAGGTGAAGACGTGGAAGGCGCCTTGCGCCCAGAAAGTGGCGCTGTTTCCATCCGGGCGGACGGGCAGCTCCAGACGAGGAGCGGGAGTGATCTGCCAGGTTTGACCCGCCAGCGGCCCGCAGGCGAGCGAAAAGAACACAGCGCCTGCCCGCCAGGCCCGGTGCCGACTCAAAGAACGCGCGTCTCTCATCGGATCGCTCCTTCTGTGAGGACGCGCGCCGCAGGGACGGGATTACAACATCGCGGAAATATTGCCGGAATCCCGGGGGAAGATTGCGGTTCGTTGAATGAAGAAAAGGCGCGGAATTTCGACAACCAGCCGGTCCCGCGGGCCGGCCGCGGAAAGAGGCGCCGGGCGTCCGGGAAAAATCCGGACGCCCGGCTCGTGGGAGAAGCGGGTCAGAAGTCCGCGCGAATGCCGAACTGAATCTGCCGCCGGTCGTCGCTCACGCCGGAGACCTGACCGAACAGCGGGCTGGCCGGGCTGGTGTTGATGCCGCTCAGCCGGTGGCGGTTGAACAGGTTCAGGAATTCGGCGCGGAACTGCACGCGCGTGCCTTCGCGCGGGACCCAGTTCTTCTGCAGGCTGGTGTCCTCGCTATAGAAGGCAAAGCCGCGCAGCTGGTCGACCAGCCTCGCCGCGTTGCCGCGGGCGTAGCGGCCCACTTTCACCGGGTCGACCACCATCGACGTATTGATGTAGGTCTTTTCCGGCCGCGGGGTGTTGAGGTCGGTCATGTCGAACTTCTTCTGGTCGAAGCTCGAATTGTAGAGGGGCTTGCCGCCGGTGATGAGGAACGGGCGGTTGGTGGCGAAGTTGGAGTTGGGCGTGCCGGTGGCGCCGAAGCTCATGGGCAGCCCGGAGGAGTAGTTGCCGATGTATTGCAACGTCCAGCCGCCGGCGATGAAGTCGAGCCACACGGGGATGTCCTTGCCCCGGGTGCGCGTGCGGCCAAAAGGCAGGTCATAGGAGGCGCCGATCTTGACCACGTGCCGCTGGTCGTACTCCATCACGCTCTTCTCGAGGCTGAGGTTGTAATAGTCCATCGGACGGCCCGAGTTCATGCCCCAGGTGTCGCCGAAGGTGGAGCTGACGTTGCCCATGGTTTTGGAGAACGTGTAGTTGGAATTGAACTGCAACCCCTGGGAGTAGCGCTTGTTCCACTGCAGCTGAAGCGCCTGGTAATTGGAGAAGCCCAGCGGGACGTTCCAGCTATAAAGCGCGCTCCAGTAGATGACCGTGGGATAGGGCGAGAGGGTCTGATAGAGCGGGATCCATTCGCCGTCGTTGCCGTACGGATACCGCCCGCCGAGCTGCTTGACCGACGCGGGGATGGAAGCGTCGTTGTTCACCCAGCTGCCGAGCGTGTCGCCCAGCGAAAGCACCGAATAGGGCAGTTGCCAGGGCCGGCGGATTTCGTTGGCCAGCAGGCCGACGCTCTGCGTGCCGACGTAGCCGATGTCGACCACCATCTGGCCGGGCAGTTCGCGCTGCAAGTTGAAGTTCCACTGCATGGTGTAACCGACGCGGCCGCCGTTGGGATCCCAGCTCACCGGGCCCCAGATGTACTTGGCCAGCGAGGGGTCGAGTTCGGCCTTGCGAACAACGCCGTTGTAGCCGTCGTCCCAGTTGAAGGCGGGCAGGTTGGGGGCTGGACGCTGCACCTGGTTGGTCATGGTGAAGCCGGTCTTGTTGCCCCACGGGACGCCGGACCAGCCGTTGGGGATGCGCGGGGAGTAGAAGATGCCGTAGCCGCCGCGGATGGTCATCCTGGTGGCTTCCGGCAACTGGTAGGCGAACCCGATCCGCGGCCCCCAGGTGGTCCAGAGGTTGTTGTCGTAGAACATGCGGCGGCCGATGCGGCCCGGGCCGGTTCCCGCGAATTCCACCGCGCCCTTGATGCCATACTTCGGATCGGTGAGGTCGAGGTTGAAGTTGTGCAGCCGGTCGTACTTCTCGGTGCCCTGCGGCTGGTAGTCCCACCGGAGGCCGATATTGAGAGTGAGCCGGCGGCTGACTTTCCAGTCGTCCTGGACGAACCAGCTGTACATCGGGAACTGGCTGCCGACGGGCACGTCGATGTTCACACTGGCGCTGGTGACCTGGCCGAGGAGCATCGACGCAAAGCCATGGCCGGTCTGATTGAAACCGGGCAGCCCGGTGACGTCGGCCGAGAAGTTGAACTGCCCCGGACCGGCGTTGTTGCGCCAGTTGAGGCCGTTCCAGCGGTAGTCGAAGCCGAACTTGAAGGCATGCTTGCCGCGCAGCCAGCTCAAGGTATTGACGAATTGGTAAGCCGTGCCGGCGCCGATGTCATTGGCCTGGTAGCCCAGCGTAGGGAAGCTGACGCGGTCCCCCGACAGGCCGGTGATCTCGGGGTAGTTCAGATCCTGGCGGATGCCCTTGATGCCCAGGATCTGCGCGCCGGGTTCCTTGACATGCTTCGACGTAGACGGGTTGATCTGGCGGTTGTAGGCCACCAGCATATGGTTCAGGATGCTGGGCGTGACAGTCCAGTCATGGGCGATGCGGACATAGTGGGATGCCACCCACTGGAGCCGCGCGCGGCTCAGCGGGCCGCCGTTGGGATCGTTGAAGTCCCACACGCCGCCCTGATCGAGCAACGTGCGCGGGCGGTCCACGAAAACGAACGAGCCCGCCAGACGCTGGTTGGAGTTGATCTGAAAATCGCTCTTGGTGGAGAACTGCGTCTGCTCGAAGCCTGCCTGGTTGGAGACGGGGAAGAACGAGTTGTTCAACAGGGTGGGCAGAGCGGGCTTGTAGTGCTTGAGCATGATGTCGCGCAGGTTGAGAGCGACCTTGGACATCCGGGCCTGGGGGATCACGTTGTTCGGGAACATGTCGCGGACCACCTGGCCGCCGACCAGGCGGTAGCTGGCCGGATCGTAGATAGCGCCGCGGACGACATCTCGTCCCAAGGCGTCGGCGCCGAGCCGCTCCCCGGTGAGGTAGTTGCCGAAGTCGCCGCTCCACCAGGCTTCTGTCGGAACGGTGACTGTGGGCGAGCCGCCGCCGGCGTACTGCTCCTTGTATTTCTCGTAGGCGCTGTAGAAGAACCAGCGGTCCTTGCCGTTGATCACCTTGGGAATCCAAACCGGGCCGCCAAGCGATGTCGCCCAGTTGTGGCGGCGGTCGTAGCGGCGCGGCCTTCCATAGAAGTTGTTGGCGAAAGTGTTCGCGTCGAAGCTCTCATTGTGGAGCTGGAACATGCCGCTGCCATGGAACTGGTTGGTACCGGACTTCATGGCGAAGTTGAAGACGCCGCCGGCGGTGCGCGTGAACTCGGCACTCATGCCGCTGGTCTGGATCTTGAACTCCTCCAGCGCCTCCATCGACGGGCTCGATTCACCCATGTGGCCGCTGATGTAAATCGTGGCCGAACCGCCTTCCAGCACCACCTCCTTGGAGAAGGACGGCGCGCCGTTGATGTGGCTGGTCCAGTTGTTGCCGCTGACGCCGGGGGTGAGCTTGAAGGCGAAGTTTTCGGCGTAACGGCCGCCGCTGAAGCCGAGCGGCAGGTCGATGACTTGCCGAGTGCCGAGAACCTGGCCGACTTCCGGCGTTTCAGTCTGCAAGAGCGGCACTTCGGCAGTGACGGTGAGCGATTCGGAAGTAGCGCCAACCTCCAGCCGCACGTCCACGCGAACGACATCCTGGATGCTCAGGCGGATGCCGTCGCGCACCACTTTCTTGAAGCCCGGCGCCTCAAATTCCACCCGGAATTCACCGATAGGCAGGTTCGGCGCACGGAACTGCCCCGATTCGTTGGTTTGTGTTTCCACCGCGAGATTCGTGGTGGTCTGGACGATGGTGACCTTGACCTGTGGAACCACGGCGCCGCTTGGGTCAGTGACGGTGCCAACAAGGGTGGCTCGGTCCTGCTGCGCCCACACACAGGCGGACAGCAGAAGAGCCCATACTGGCAAACGCTTCAATGAATTCATCGCGGAACCTCTTCTGGCGTTGAGAATTAGCAACTCCCATCTCGCGGCAGGACGTCCGGGCGCCTGCCGGTTGAAAGCCCGTTGTCACGGACGGGCCGCAATCGCTTACAGCATGGGACGGAACGCACTGCGAGTCAAGGGTGTTTTCCGGAAACAAGAGTTAAAACTCTTCAATGCATCTTCGAGCGATTAGCCGGACGGCATCGGCAGCGTGCAACCGCAGTACGGACGCTGAAGGGCCGGGCGGGCGCCGGGCGCAGGGCCGGGAGCCGTATAATCAAGGCAGGGCGTTCCATGAAGCGGACTTCGCTGGCAGCACTGTTGCTCTGGGGCTGGACGGGCTGCCTGCCGTGCCTGGCGCAGACGCAGGCGCAGCAGGCGAAGCCTGCGATGCGCGCCGAGGAGGCGTTCAAGAGTTCAGTAACCGAGGTCGTGGTTCCCGTGACGGTGACCGACGACAAGGGGCGGTTCGTGTCGAACCTCGATGAGAAGGATTTCCTGCTGCTCGACGAAGGTGTGCCGCAGAAGATCACCTACTTCACGCGGGAGCGCAACCAGCCGGTGGTGATCGGCTACCTGATCGATCTCTCCAACCGTACGCGCCTGCACTGGGACAAGTTCCGGGAGGCGATCATCGAGCTGGTGGACGCCACCATGGAACCTGACGGGAAGCCGGACAAGCGCTTTTCCGGGTACCTGATCAGCTACTCCACCGAAGCCGAGCTTTTGGTGAACACCACCGACGACCCGGAGAAGATCATCGACCGGGTGAGGAAGCTGAAGCCGGGCGGCAGTTCGGCGCTTTTCGACGCCGTCTACACGGCCTGCACCAGCCGCACGCTGGTGCAGGGCGAGCCAATCGAGCCGCGGCGTGTCATCGTCATCGTCGGCGACGGCACGGACACCAGCAGCAAGAAGACGCTCGACGAGGTGGTCGAGGTCGCGCAGCGGAATCTGGTGACGATTTATGGCGTGTCGACGGTGGCGTTCGGGTTCCACAGCGCCGGTGACGCGAACCTGAAGCGGCTGTGCGAGTCGACCGGAGGCAGAGTGGTTTATCCGCTCGAGAACGTCTACTCCGACGTGAGCGGCTATCTGTCGACCCCCTCCGACGAAGGCAACTATGCCCTGAAGGTGGGCACGGGCGGCTATGCAGCGGCCATCATGCGGGGCATCGTGAACGCCATCGCGGCCACCGCGGGCGAGATCACCACGCAGTACATTCTGCGGTATGTCCCCTCCGATCTCGACACCCGCAAGCCGTTCCGCCGCATCGAGCTGCGCGTCAACCTTCCGAACGTGAAGGTGCGGGCGCGCGAGGGCTATTATCCATTCACGCCGTGACAGGGGCGCGCCGATAAGGCGAAAGGGAGATGGAAGCCGTACGCACGCGCAGGGTCGAATCCAGGGTGCTGGAGGCCCTGGGCGAGAAGTGTGGCGTCGTGGTTTGCGATCCGGAAACAGACGAGTGCGCGTTCCGCTTCCGCGAGGACATCGACGACTTCGCGGGGGAAGAAAAAGACCTGCTGTGCGCGTTGCTGGAACAGTTGCGGACCTACGGCGAGGAGATGGGCGGCGCTGCGCTGCTGCGCTGGATGGATGAGAATCTTTCGAACTTCCTGCGCGTCTCGGATCCTGCCCAGGCCATTGGCATTGATCTGGAACGCACGGCGCAGGCGCTCTACCGCAAGATTGTCTCCTCCAGCGTGCGGCAATATCAGACGCACCTGCCGCTGATCCCTATCGAACTGGCCGCGGGCGGTTTCGGGCCGGACAAGGCCAAAGAAGCGGAAGAGTGGGTGGAGGCGCGCGTGCCCGGGCGGCGCCGCCTCTCCGAGGATCTCTTCGTGGTGCGCGTGCAGGGCCATTCCATGGAGCCCGACATCCCCGACGGCTCCCTGTGCGTGTTCCGGTCCTATTACGGCGGATCCCGCAAGAACGGCATCTTCATCGTGCAGCGCATGGCCACCCTCGACGAAGGCGGCGAATTCACCCTCAAGCGGTATTCCAGCGAGAAAGTGGCAGATGGCGGCAACTGGCGCCACAAACAGATCACCATGCACCCGGAAAATCCCGAATACCAGGACTGGGACCTGCGCGAAGACGAGCGCTACGTCACCATCGCCGAGTTCGTCTGCGTGCTGGAGGACCCGCTGCAAGAGTGAGCCGCGCTCATCGCGGCGGCGCCGGCGCAAAATCCGCGATACGCCCCGCCTTGCGGAAGTTCCGGATGCGGTGGAAAGTGAGAAAGTTGGCATCGTGCGCGCGAGGCGGTCCCCCTTGGCCGTCCTCGAAGGCCGTCCGCACGGCGGCGATGATGTCGCTCCCGTCGAACTGCCAGTCCGCGTACTGAAAGCCGTGCTTTTCGAAGTCCGGGTGCTGGAGTATGATGCTGCGCACCGTCCAGAGCCACAGGTTGGGTGAAGAGGCGAGAGCCAGCGTGTTGCGCACCGTGGCGGCGTGCGGACCGCGGAAGGCCTCCGGCACCCGGTTAACCAGCGTCCAGTACAGCCGCGAACGCCCGTCATAGCGGATGGTGAACTTCTTCGCTCCGCCCGGAAAGGCAAGAAATCCGCTCTCCGGATCGAAGCGCGCCTCGCGGCCGTCCGGGGAGATGCCGATCCTTGCGGCGATCCCCCCTTGCGGGACATCGACGCGCAACACGTCCCAGATGCGCCCCTCCGGGCCGGCCACCGCGTTGCCTTCCAGCCAGCCGCGCATTTTCCCGTCCAGCCAGGACGGGTCGCTGGGCAGGCGGTTGGAAAACGTCCAGACGGAGGCGTCCAGCAGATCGGCTCCGGCGGGCGCAAACATCATGAAAGCAAGGAACTGGCGGCCCCAGCCGCCGGACCCCGAGGCATCTTCCATCGCCCGCCAGAGGCGTCCGCCGTGGACGAGCACCGGCTGCGGCGCGCAGTGATACTGGCCGCGCAACAACAGGCCGGTCTTTTCGTCCACCGGCACAGTCCAGGTCTGGCCACCGTCCAGGGAGCGGCGGATCACCGTATCGCCGTTTTCGTGCGTTGTTCCGATCAGGTGGAGCGCGCCGCGGTGCACGAATAACGTCGACCAGAACGCCGGGCGGACTTCGGCGATCAGGCGCCAGGAGCGGCCACGGTCGGCGGAGCGGAAAATGCGGGTGAGCGCGGCTGTCCTGTGTCCGGCATTCGGCCCGAAGAAGTCGTGGGACGCAACGTAGCGGCCGTCGGGGAGAATCGCGATCGACGGCGAACCAATGTACTGGCCGGTGACAGCCGGGCAATGGTCGATGACCACGCCAGGCGGCGAGGCCGCCAGCCACAGGGCCAGCAATGCGGTTGGCTGAGATATCATCGGAGCATGATATCCGAGACCAGCCGCAGACGTTTTCTCCAGTCGATTCCCGCCGCCACAGCCGCCGCCACGGCAATGGCGCCATCGGCTGCTGCAGCCGCGCCCGCCGGCGGCATCCGGCTCGGCATCGCCAGCTACTCCTTCCGCGAGTTCAGCCGCCGCCTGTGCATCCGCTACGCAAAAGAGCTGGGCATCTCGCTGCTGACAATCAAGGAGTTCCACGCGCTGTACCGCTCGACGCCGGAGGAGCTCGACCGCGCCCGGCGCGAATTCGCCGCCGCGGGGCTGACGCTCACCGGAGGCGGCACGGTCTACATGCAGAAGGAAGACCCGGACGACGTAAAGTTCTACTTCGAGTATGCGAAGCGTCTCGGGCTGCCGATGATGAACGTGGGCCCGACGGCGAAGACTCTGCCGGTCATCGAGAAGTTCGCGAAGGAATACGACATCAAGATCGCGGTGCACAACCATGGTCCCGAGGACAAGCACTTCCCCGCCCCGTCGGACGCCCTGAAGATGCTTAAGGACATGGACCCGCGGATGGGCGTCTGCATCGACGTGGGCCACACGACGCGCACGGGCAAGGACGTGCTCGAGGAGATCGAGATGGCCGGCCCGCGCCTGCTCGACATGCACATCAAGGACCTCCGCGACCTGAAGGAAGCCCGCAGCCAGTGCGATGTCGGCGACGGTCAGATGCCGGTGCCGCAGATCTTCCGGCTGCTGATGAAGATGAATTACGCCGGCGTGGTTCATCTGGAGTACGAAATCAACGCCGAGAACCCGCTGCCGGGCATGCACCGCAGCTTCGCGTACATGCGCGGCGTGATCGCCGGGCTCACCGCGGCCTGAGCTTGTACGAACGTCACGGGCCACACCGTCGCGACCCGCGAAGCACAGATCCAATCAGAGGGCCACTACGCCCTGCAGCAGCGCCGGAACATGCACTTTCTTTCAGGCGGCGCCCAAGCGCGGAGAGACCGGCGGGGATTCATGACACGCCGAGCGGGACTCCCGGCCTACGACTTCTCATGGCTGCGAAAGGAACTCTGGTTTAGCTGAGGCTGGATGCCGAAAATACGTGCGCGCGGAAGGCCCACAGCTTCGACTCGGCGTTGCGCCACGCGCCCGCGGGCAATCCGGCCTTGCGCGCCAGCGCCTCGAGGAACCATTCGCGCGTGGCGTTGTGCTCGCGCGCAACCTGCGGCAGCAGGAGTCCGCGCCTGCCCCAGCATTCCAGAAACCCGCCGTGCTCGCCGGGCCGGAGCAGCTCCGGGCGGGGCAGGCGCTTGAAGGGCGTGAGGATCGAGATTTCGATTTCGAGGTCCGGCGGCGCGGTGGCGCGAGTCGGGAAGCGCGGATCGTGCAATGCCGAAAGCGCCAGTTCCGGCACGGCGGTGCAGTAGGCATCCGCTTTCCCGATGCGCCCGATGCAGCCAAACAGCTCGCCTTTGCGGTGCAGGCTGACGAAGACGCCGCCGCGGCGGTCGAGCGCCTCAAGCGGCGCCTCGCTCTCCACCGGGCGTTCGATGCCCCGTTCCCGCAGCTGCGCGAGCGTGGCTTCCGCGCTCGCGAGCAGCTCCCGCTGCGCGGCTTCGTCGAGGTGGAAGGAACTCGCGCGGAAATACCCGAGGGCGGCGTATCCGACCGAAAGCGAGTAGTCGCCGTTCAAGTCTCCCGTTGTCAGGTAGTCCAGCTCCGCCTGGAAGACTTCCTCGCCGCCGAGCAGGCGCAGGATTTCAAGCAGCAGGCTCACGGGCGCGATGCCGCAGGTGTTGGAGCCGTTCCGGCGCAGCTCGGAGAGGAAGAAGGATGGGTCGAGGCTGGAAGCGGCGTCGATCACTTCGCGGTCCAGTGCGTGGAGGTTCGTCGCGGTTTCGGCATCCACCGGGAAGGGCGTGAAGCCGAAGCGGCGCCCGTAGTGGGTGAGATCGGTGCTGGCCAGCAGGACGTCGCCAGGGCGCAGCGCATCCGCGATGCGGCGGGCGGCGGCGGAGTGGACGCGTTCGGAGGCGGAGCCGGTGTAGAGCGGCGCGACGGGCACGCCCGGCAGGAGCCGCTGCACGAGCGGCAGCTGGATTTCGAGCGAATGATCACAGGCGTGCGAAGGCGGCAGCGCGGGGAAATCGAACCCGTCAAGATCCACTCCAACGCGGCCCAATGGAGTCTCGTAAGCGGCCAGCCGCGGCATGACTACTTCCGGCGGCCCGCCGGAGTGCAGGAAGCCGAGCATGACGACGCGGGCGGGCCGCGCCGTGGCGAGGCAGCGCCAGGCGGCTGCGGCGACTGAACCGGAATAGGCCAGGCCCGCGTGCGGCGCCACCGCGGCCACAGCGCCCGGGGGGAGCGCCCGACCAATTCTGGCCTCCGATTTTTCCAACAATTCATCCAGCAATTGTTCCAATTCGGCGGCATCCGCCGGATACCAGGTTCCGGCGAATGGCGTGGCGAACGCCGTGCTCATGGCCCCTCCTTTCCCGCCGTTGCGGCGGGAGGCTCCCAGAATCCGGCCGCCAGCGCCGCGCAGCGGGGGCAGCGCCCGCCGGGGGCCAGACGGTTGGACAGCACGCGGAAGCCGGCGCGCTCGATCAGCGTGGCTCCGCACTGCCAGCAGCGGGTGTCTTCCCAGCCGCCTGTGCGTCCGGCGAGGTTGCCCGCGTAGACGTGGCGCAGCCCGGCGTCCTGTCCGGCGCGGACGGCGCGCATCAGGTCCTCGACGCTGGTCGGAGGCGGACCGGTCAATTTGTAATCCGGATGGAACGCGGTGACGTGCCAGGGGATGTCAGGCGAGATGGAGGCCAGGAACCGCGCAATGTCGTCCAGCTCCTCGCGGGAGTCGTTCAGCCCGGGCACCACCAGAGTCACGACTTCCAGCCAGAAGCCCATCTCATGGATGCGGCGGATCGAGTCGAGCACGGGATCGAGCCGCCCGCCGAGCTTGCGGTAGGTCGAGTCGCGGAACGACTTCAGGTCGACCTTGAACAGGTCGAGCCACGGGCGGAGATAGGCGAGCACCTCGGGGTTGGCGTTGCCGTTGGAGACGAAGCCGGTGACCAGCCCATGCCGCTTCGCCTCGCGGAAGACGTCCACCGCCCACTCGGCGGTGATCAGCGGCTCGTTGTATGTGCTCACCACGCACCGCGAACCGCTCAGGAGCGCCTGCCGCACGATCTCCGCGGCGCGGATGGGCTGAAAATAGAGGTCCGCGCGCGGATCGCGCAACGCCTGCGAACTCAGCCAGTTCTGGCAGTAGCCGCAGTGCAGGTCGCAGCCCAGCATGCCGAAGCTCAGGGCTCGCGAGCCGGGCAACGCGTGGAAGAACGGCTTTTTTTCGACCGGGTCCACGTGAAGCGCGTTCACGTAGCCGTAGGGCGCCATCAGCCGCCCGTTGTCGTTGAAGCGCACCTTGCAGACTCCCGGCAACCCCGGAAAGATGGGGCAGCGGTGGCCGCAGGCCAGGCAACGGATGCGGCCGTCGCCGAGCGGCTCGACGAGCGGCGATTCCCGCACATGGCGGGCGAGTTCTTCCGCAAGCGTCATCGCCGTGTGCCGCTCTTATTGTAGGCCGTGCGCCTTGCCGGAGAAAGGGATTTTCGCCCCTGCCCCAGCGGCGCATGGAACGGCGGACCGGATCCTGCGGTGCCGGGAGAGCATGCCCTGTGAGCCGGTTTCCGGCTCCAATCCGGTTATTTATTGGCGCCCCGGCAGACCGGGGCAAGCGGGGCGGGATGCCTTCGCACAAGGAGATGACGATGAGGAAGATCACAGTTCTGCTGTTTCTCGCCTCGGCGCTTTCGTGGGCCGATTGCACGCAAATGCGCAAGGCCACCGCGGCCGAGATGAAGACCTGGGCGAGAGTGAAAGAGGTCGTGACGGCGGCGTTTCAACCTGCGCCTGCGGGCTGGAAAGACTCTCTGGCAGAGTCGTTGCGTCTGGGCGAACTGACGGAGGTTTGCGCGCTGACGATGCCATCGAAGCACCAATACCTCGGCGCCACCATCACTTACTCGATTCTCAACCCGGCGTCGCGGCGCGAGTATCCGGAGGAAAAGGAAGTCAAGCGGTTGTCAGATGAACGGGATGCCCTGCAGCGCAAGCCCGATTCGGTGAGGGCGAAGATCAACGAGATCCGCGCCCGTGCGAGCGAAAAGCGCAGGGCCTCGAAGGCGGCCGAGCGGGCCGGCAACCAGGCCGAGGCCAGGCGGCTGTGGCAGGAGGCCGCGGAGATCGACAAGGAAGAGGAACCGGTCAACCGCGAATTCCAGGCTTCCATTGCGCCAAAGCTGGCAGAAATCGAGGCGAAAATGAAGGCCCTGCAACAGGCCATTCCCAATTACGACACCCGTGTCCAGGTCATGCTTCGCGTGTCGGCAGACGCCAAGCCTGCCACGCCAGATCCGGAACCCGGCAAACGCCTGAATGAAGACGTCGTGATCTGGCGGCGCTCTGGCCCCGCGCCCTATCCGGGCGCCGTGGCGAGGGTGTCGCTGGAAGTGCAAGGCTGGCCCGACTACCGGGAGACCGTGTGGTCGAGGATCGATCAGAAGATGCTGGGGTCGCTGGTACAGTGAGCGCCTGCCGGCAGCAGTCCGGCATTGATGCAAACAGGCCGCCCGGCGGGGCGGCCTGTTTCGTGCAAAGGATGCCGCAGGCTCGCGGCGCCCGCTGAAGCTCAGCGGCGCGGGCCGCGGTTGCGCGATCCGCCGTGCGCCTGGCGCGCCGGCTCGGACTTCTTCGGAGCGGGCTCGTCGGCGTCCGCGGCGCGGGGGGCGGCGATGCCCATCTTCTCGCGCTGCTCGCGCAACACGGCGCGGCGGCTCAACTTGATGCGGTTGCCTTCCAGGGCGAGCACCTTGACCAGCACCTGATCGCCTTCGTTCAGCTCGTCGCGCACGTTCTTGACGCGGTTCTCGCTGATCTCGGAGATATGGAGCAGGCCGTCGGTGCCGGGGAAGATCTCGACGAAGGCGCCGAAATCGGCAATGCGGACCACCTTGCCGAGATAGGTCTTGCCGACCTCGGCCACGGCGGCGATCTCGGAGATCATCTTCAGCGCCCGCGCGGCGGAGTCGCCGTCGGAGGCGAAGACGTTCACGGTCCCGTCGTCGTGAACGTCGATCTTCACGCCCGTCTGGTCGATGATGCCGCGGATCACCTTGCCGCCCGGGCCGATGATCTCGCGGATCTTCTCGGTGGGAACCGTGATGGTGTAGATGCGCGGCGCATACGGGCTCAGCTCGGCGCGGGGCTCCGAGATGGCCTCGTCCATCTTGTCGAGGATGAACAGCCGCCCGCGGCGCGCCTGTTCGAGCGCCTCGCGCATGATCTGCGGGCTGACGTTCTGGACCTTGATGTCCATCTGAAGGGCGGTGATGCCCTGCCGCGTGCCCGCGACCTTGAAGTCCATGTCGCCGTAGTGATCCTCGGCGCCGGCGATGTCGGTCAGAATGGCGTATTTTTCGCCGTCGGTGACCAGCCCCATGGCGATGCCGGCCACGGGCGCCTTGATCTTCACGCCCGCATCCATCAGCGAGAGGCTGGCGCCGCAAACGGTGGCCATCGAGGACGAGCCGTTCGATTCGAGGATGTCGCTCACAATGCGCAGCGTGTAGGGGAACTCGCTCTCCGGCGGGATCATGGGGGCGATAGCGCGCTCGGCCAGCGCTCCGTGGCCGATTTCGCGCCGCCCGGGGCCGCGCATGAAGCCCACCTCGCCCACCGAGAACGGCGGGAAGTTGTAGTGGAGCATCAGCCGCTTGGAGGTCTCCAGCAGGTTGAGCGTCTCCAACCGCTGCTCGTCTTCTTTAGTGCCCAGCGTGGTAGTGACCAGCGCCTGCGTCTCGCCGCGGGTGAACAGCGCGGAGCCGTGGACGCGGGGCAGGACGCCAACCTCGATGGTGATGGGCCGGATCTCGTCGAAGGCGCGGCGGTCGGGGCGCTGCCGCAGCTCGAGCATCTCGCGGCGGAAGGTCCGCTCGCGCAGCAGCTCGAAGCAGGCGGCCGCCTCCGCCTGATCGGCCTCTTCAGTAAATGACTCGACGGCTTCCTTTTCCAGCGCGTCGATGCGGGCGTAGCTCTCCGTCTTGCCGTACTTCTGCGTGTTCAGGGCGTCGGAGAGGCGGTCGCCCACCAGCAGCTCGACTTTGGCGTAAATCTCCTCGTTGCGCTTGGGTGGCGTGAATTCGCGCTTGGGCTTGCCGGCCACCTGAACCAGCTCGCGAATGCCGCTGTTGATTTTCTTGCAGCACTCGAAGGCGTAGTCGATCGCGGCCAGGACTTCCTCTTCGGTGGCTTCCGTGGCGCCCGCCTCCACCATGACGATGCCCTGGTCGGTGGCGGCGACGACGATGTTGATCTTCGACTGGTTCTGCTGCTCGTAGGACGGGAAGGGGATGTAGTCGTCGCCCACGCGGCAAACGCGCACGCCGCTGACGACGTGCTCAAAGGGGATGTCGGAGATGGCCAGGGCCGCGCCCGACCCCACGATAGCCATGGCCGAAGGGTCGGTGTCCGGCGCCGCCGAGAGCACAAGGCTGATGATCTGCGTCTCGCAGGAATAGCCCTCGGGAAACAGCGGGCGCAGCGGGCGGTCCACCAGACGGGCGGTGAGAATCTCGCGGTCGCTCGGCCGGCCTTCACGCTTCAGATAGCCGCCCGGGATGCGCCCGGCGGCGTAGGTGTATTCGCGGTAGTCGACGGTCAGGGGGAAGAACGTGGCGTTGGGCCTCGGTTCGGTGTTCGAGCAGGCCGAGCTGACGACGACAGTGTCTCCAATGGTGACGACGACGGCGCCATGCGCCTGCTTGGCCATGCGGCCTGTTTCCAATGTCAGAATGCGACCATCAAGGTCGACTTGAACGGTGTGCTTCATTTCAGTGAGTCTCCTCGTTCCGGCACGCAAATTGAGCCGGAACCGTGTGTGTTGGCATGGGAGGGAACTTTTGGGGGGCGGCCCGGAGGGGGCTCATGACAGTCCGGGGTGAGGGAGCCGGCACATTTCCGGTCCGGCATCGGACACAATTCCGGTGTACGATGCAGCAGGGCCGGATGCGTTGTGCCATGAGCGGGCATCCTGAACCGCCCTCTCCCGCCCCGGAATGGGCGAGGAGGGCGGCGGATGATCGGGACGGCGCCTAGCGGCGCAGCCCGAGGCTGAGAATCAGCGCCTTGTAACGCTCAGGACTCTTCCGCTTTAGATAGTCGAGCAATTTGCGGCGGCGGGCGACAAGAGTCAGCAAGCCGCGCCGGCTGTGGTGGTCCTTCTTGTGAACCTTGAAATGCTCGGTCAGCTGGGCGATGTTCCGCGTCAACAGCGCAATCTGCACTTCCGGCGAACCCGTATCGGTCTTGTGCTGACGATACTTGGCAATCAGCTCGTTCTTGGCTTCCGGGGCCAGGGCCATTCGATTTCCTTGCGCTCCTTTAGGTTACCTTCCTCTTTGTACTCCCTCAGGATAGCACAGAGACATCCCCCCGCCCCTGCCCCGCCCGCCGGCAGGGCTATGCGCATCCGGTGAGAAACAGGCCCTTTGCCTTCAGCCCGCCAATTCCGTCCGCCAGTTTCACGTGTTGCCGGCGGCCATTCCACAAGCCCGTTCGTAACCGCGGGCGAGGTAGAAGGTGAGCAGGTCGAAGAACCGTCCGAGCTGGAGTTCCATCTCCTCTTCTGCGTATAGATCGACGCTGGTTTGTACGAATGCCTCGTCGCGAATATAGTCGAGCGCAGCCTCCTTGAGGAGTTGCACGGCGCGGATGCTCTCGCTCAGCGGGATGCCCTGCGCGTAACGGTCGCGCCCCACTTTCTCGTACAGGGTGGCAATCTCCTCTTCGGAGCTCGACACAAGCCAGTGGCCGAGATTCCTCATCAGCTTTCTGCAAATCTCTGTCAACTCGGATTCGGGCGTGCGGCTGATGTGCGGCAACCCCTGCTGCTGCCTCAGACGGCGCAGGAACCTGGCGGTGATGGCTTCCCAATGATCTTCAATTTGATGAATCAGTTTCGCCGATACCATGGCGGCGCCTCCCGTCCTAGGTTCTAGGTACGCTGAAACCGCGGCGGAGTCAAGGGGCGTGGCGGTGGCGATCCGGCGGAGCCAGTTCGCGCCAGGGCGCTTCCTCCCGGCTCCCTTCTTGAGGCTGGATCTTTCCGCCCAGCAGGGAGGCGGAAATCTCTATTCGGCGTTGGCGGGAGAGGCCACGACCGGGGGGCGAACACGGCGCGGACCTCCGCCTCGAAAATCGCGGCCATCCGCGCCCCGATCCCCTCTCCGCAACGCTCGCTGAACACCTCCGCCAGACTCTGGTAGTACCACTGCTGTTTCTCCCGCCCGCGCCGGAAGCGCAGCCATGCCAGTTCGCCATGCAGGGCCAGATCCTCACGGATCGACCGGATGTTGTCCAGCTTGTCCGCCAGACAGACCAGCAGCTGGTCGGGCGCGGCAGTGCGCAGGAAGTCGATCGTGTGCTGCTTGCGGTCCTCCCACGGCAGGCTCTTGTCCGGCTCGCTCGCGCCCGCCACCAGCTCGGCGATCCGTGCCCCGAAAAGCCGCCGGATCTGCTCCAGCGTGACAAAACAGTCCTCCACCGTGTCGTGCAGCACGGCGGCGACGGCGAGATCCTCCGCGCAGCCGGCTTCCAGCAGGATGGCCGCCACCCGCAGCGGGTGAATTAGATACGGGATGCGCGTGCCCTTACGGTATTGGCCGGCGTGAGCCACTGAGGCGAACTGGATCGCGTGGAAAATGAGCGGCGAGTCCATCCCGGAATCCTTCAGTTCACCACAAGCCGCCGCCTTCCGTCACCGCAGGGCTGCTGCCAGCGATTGCGTGCGGTGGAGCAGCTCCAGCCGCGCCAGCTCCACGTCATGCACGGAATCATAAAACAGAATCCAGCGTTCCTGTTCCTGAAAGCGCACCTGCTCCAGTTCTCGCAGAGACGCGCGCCCCTCCTCCACGCGCGCCAGCGTCAGCGACACCTGCTCGCGCGCTAGCTCCAGATCCATGCGCGCCAGCTCGCGCGCCGCTTCCGCGTCGCGCACCTTCTGCCATGCCTGCCGCGTATCGCTCTCCAGGCGCCGGCGGCGTTGCCGGATCTGCTCCTGCAGCCGCCGCGCCTCGATCTCCGCCTGCGCGGCGCGGGCATTGTCCTGGCTGTTGGCAAACAGCGGGATCTGGATCGACGCGCCCAGCTGCCCGTTGTGACGCTCGAACCGGTTGAAGAATTTCTCGTAGTTGTTGAATTTCGCCAGCAGCCCGTATTGCACCACCAGGTCGATGCGCGGCAGCCGCATGGCGCGGAACGAGCGGGCCTCGAAGTTCTTGGCAGCCACTTCAGCCTCCAGCCGCCGGATCTCCGTATCATCGCGGAGCGCAGCCGCCACGGCGGCTTCTTCCTCCGGCAGAGCCGCAAGCGCACCGCGGTCCTCCGCCACCGGCTGAATCTCCTCGGAAGGGTCCAGCCCAAGCGCGGAGGCAAGAGCCTGCGACACAGCCCTGCGCTGTCCAGCCAACTGTTGGAGCTTCAGCCGCGCCCGCGCCGTCTCCAGCGCTGCGCGCCGCGCCTCCAGGGGTATCTCGCGGCCCTCTTCGGCCCGAAGCCGCGCGGCCGCCTCGATCTTCTGCGCGTGCTCCAGTTGCCGTTGCGCCGCCTGGCCCTGCCGCGCCAGCCTTTCCAGATCGAGATACAGAGCCGCCACTCGCAGGGCCGCGTTTTCACGCGCCGCCTCGGCCGCGGCCGAAGCCGCACGCGCGCTCTCGCGCGCCTGCGCCACCTGGAAGCCCTGCGGCCGGTTCCACAACGCGCGCACAGCCTTGGCCTGGACGACGGCCGGAGTCGCGCCCTCTATCGACATCGGCATGCCGCTTGAATACGCCAGCCCGCTGCCCACGATCAGGCGCGGCAGCGCCGGCTCGCGCACGGCCTGCGCTTCCAGCGCCGCGTGCTGCTCATCGAGACGCGCCAGCACCACCTCCGGGCTCTGGCGTGAGGCGAGCTCCACCGCCCCGCGCAGCGTGAGAATCCTGGGCGCGGCAGCCGCAGGTCCGATCATCAGGCAAACAGTAATGAAGACTCGCATGGCTGATACTCCACAGCGTAGCCCGCCCCCGTTGGCGCCGGGCCGGGCGTCACTCGTAACGCAGCGCCTCGGTGGGGTTCAGCCGCGCCGCACGGTTGGCCGGCAGGAGCCCGAACGCCACGCCCACAAAGGCCGAAACCAAGAACGCCACCGCAATCGACAGCTTCGACACGGGAATGTAAACCTCGCTCTGAAGCGAGTTGGCGATCACCGGCAGGCTCACCCCCAGCAGGATCCCCAGAACGCCCCCTCCCGTGCTGATCAGCAGCGCCTCGAACAGGAACTGCAGCAGGATCACGCGGCGCGACGCCCCCAGCGACATCCGGATGCCGATTTCGCGCGTCCGCTCGGTGACCGTCACCAGCATGATGTTCATGATCCCGATCCCCGAAATGACCAGCGCAATCGCCGAAATCAGGATCAGCACGATGGTCAACACGGTCGCAATGGCGGAAGCGGCGTCGAGGATCGCCGTGAGGTTCTGCACCGTGTAGCGCGCACCGGGACGGTGGCGCGACGCCAGGATGCTGGCAATCTCCTGCGTCACGGCGGGCACGTCCTCCGCCACGCGGACCTGCACGTACATCGGATCGACGCGCTCCACATCCACGAAGTAGCGCTGTACCGTGTAGGGAATCAGCGCCGCGCCGTGGTCGCCCAATTCGGACTGCCCGAACGTGGACGTCCGCTCGCGGAACACGCCCACGACGGCAAACTCGAGCGACCGGATCTTCACAGTGTGGCCGATGGCAGCCGAGGTGCCTCCGAACAGCGTCGCCACCAGCTTGTCGTCAAGCATCGCCACCTTCTGCCGCAGTGCAATGTCGGACGGATCCAGGAAACGCCCGGCCAGCAACTGCAGGCTCCGCACTTCCGGATAGTATTCGTCCGTGCCGATGATCCGGATGTCTCGCTGTTGTCCGGCGACGATCACTGTATCGGTGGAATTCAGAACCGCCGAGGCGGCCACGATGCGGCCTGCCATCTGCCGCCGCACAGCCTCAACGTCGGCCAGCTTCACATAGTCGGCCGCGGCGCGCGTCACATCCTGCCCGCCGGCGTCATAGTAGGCCATCACGAGGTTGGAGCCGATGCCGCGGATCTTGTCGAGAATGATGTCCCTGCTGGTCAGCGAAATGGTGACCACCAGGATCACGCTGGCATTGCCGATCACTAGCCCCAGCGCGGTCAGCGCTGTGCGGATCCGGTTTGCGACCAGCGCCTGAAAGCTGAACCGCAGGCATTCCTTCAGAAGGTAGAGGGGCGGCATCCGGAGAACCTATCCCCCGATCCGCTCCAGCAGCTTCCGCGCTTCCTCCCGGGGCGGATCGTCGGGTGTCAGCGGCGCCCTGAGATACTCCTCTAGCAGCCGGCGCGCCTCCTGCGGGTTGCGTCGCGTGTTGACGTATAGCTCGGCGCGAGCAAACATCACTTTCGGAGACGCGGGCTCAAGCGCCGCGGCCGAGTCCATCGTCCGCTCCGCCTCCTGCACCTTGCCACGTCGCGCCAGAAACTTTGCCAAATCGATCAGCCGCCCCACCTGCTTCGGCGCCAGCTCCACTGCGCGCCTGAGGTGCCCTTCCGCCTGATCGTACTGCTTCTTTTTCTCTGCGATCTGCGCCAGCGCGTACTCCGCCTCCGTGGGATCGAGCTCGCGGATCTTGCCGATCAACGCCTGCGCCTTCTCCATTCCGCCTCCCAGGAAGCCCGGCGCTTCCAGATAGTAGGAGAACAGATCGTTCAGCGCCTCCTTGTTGCTGGGATCGAGCGCTACTGCCTTCTCAAAGCATTGCCTCGCTTTGGATGCATACGAGGGCGCCACCACGAAGTTGGACGTCTCCGCCCGCCGCCCCCACGCGCGTCCCAGCCAGAGCCACACATTCGAATCCTTCGGACGCGCCTCGGCAGCTTTCGACAGCGCCTCCGCCGCGCGCTTGAAATCACCCAGCTGATACCACGCCCGCCCTGCCAGGAACTGCGCCTCGGGCGTCTCACGCTCCGGTGAGCTTCTCAGCAGCCCGGTCACCTGCCGGTACTCGGCTCGCTCGAAAAGCGCGCGCGCCCGCTCCACGTCAGAGGCGAGTCCTGTGGCGCACGCCACAAGCAGGGCGGCCCACGCCGGAGGAAGGAATTTCATGAGGCGGCCTGTCCACTTCATCATAAAACGGCGGGGTGCGAGCCCTTCAGTAGATGAGACGCGCCCCCGGGCGTGCCGGTGACAGGGCATCTCCGCGCTGCCCTGCTGTGTGACGGCGCTTCCCCGGAACTTCCGCAGCTCATCCTCCCGGCGCCCCCGGCGGACCGTGATAGCCTCGCGGCATGAGAATCATCACGGGACTGCTGCTTGCTCTCGCCCCCCTTCTGGCGCAAAACTTCGCCGACCTGCGGCCCAGCCCGCAGCAGCTCGGCTGGCATGAACTCGAAATCGGCGTGCTCGTCCATTTCGGCCCCAACACGTTCATGGACCGCGAGTGGGGAGACGGAACCGCGAATCCTTCTGTCTTCGATCCGAAACAGCTCGACGCCGAGCAGTGGGTCCGCGCGGCGAAAGCCGCCGGGGCAAAGTACCTGATCATGGTCGCCAAGCACCACGATGGCTTCTGCCTCTGGCCCTCGCGCCACACCGACTACAGCGTCCGGCGCAGCCCGTGGAAGCAGGGCAAGGGAGACGTCGTGCGCGAAGTCGAACAGGCGTGCCGAAAGCATGGCCTCGGCTTCGGCATCTATCTCTCCCCGTGGGACCGCCATGACCCGCGCTACGCCGACAACAAGAAATACGACGACTACTACGCCGCGCAGATGACGGAACTGGCCACCCGCTACGGGCCGCTGGTCGAATTCTGGCTCGACGGCGCGGGCAGTGAAGGGCACATATACGACTTCGTCCGCTACGTCCGCACCATGCGCACTTACCAGCCCAACGCCCTGCTGTTCGCCAGCCTGGATTTCATGCCCTACGGCGACATCCGCTGGGTGGGCAACGAGAGCGGCTTCGCCCACGAGGAGAACTGGAACGTGGTGGACAATTACGGCATCCTGCGCTGGCGCCCGGCGGAAGCCGACACGCCCCTGCGGCACGGGCACTGGTTCTGGCACCCGGATTCGGAAAAGCGGCTCAAGTCCCTCGAGGAGCTGATGGAGATCTACCACAAGACGGCCGGGCGCGGCGCGCAGCTTGTGCTGGGCATCGCGCCGGACAACCGGGGCCTGTTGCCGGAAGTGGACGCACAGCGGCTCGCGGAATTCGGCGCCGAAGTGCAGCGGATCTACGGCAAGCCTCTGGCGGCGGCGGACCCGCACAACCCGCACATCCTGAACTTGCCGCAAAGGCGGCTCGTGGATCGCGTCGTCCTTGCGGAGGACCTCACCTACGGACAGATGGTGCGCTCATTTACGGTGGAGGCATGGAGCGGAGATCGATGGGTGGAAGTGGCGCGCGGCTCGACGATCGGCTACAAGCGGATCGTGCTGTTCGACCCCGTTGAGACAATAAGGTTGCGCGTGGAGATCACGGCCGGCCTTGGGCCTGTGCGGCTGAAACCGATGATGGCGCACTTCAGCGGACGGCGGTAGCCGCGCTTACTGCAGCCTGGACAGCCTCTCCTTGTCCTGCCGGCTGATGCGCACGACCGTGCCGTGGCGGTGACCCGGCGGGAACTGCACTCTTTGCGTGATGTCCTCGAACGTCTGCCAGTCCCGCGTGCGGTAGGCGCCATAGTGCTGCGGCTTGCCGTAGTGATCGAAGTAGATGAGCCAGTCCCTCCCCGCCCGAATCACAGACGGCCCCTCGATCCACGCTTTCGAGAAAGTTTCCGCCTCGGCGCGCCAGGGCCCCGCGGGTCTCGAGGCCCATGCGAGCCGCAAGTTCTTCTTGAGCGGGTCCCGGCGCTCGTCCTTGAACACCATCAGCCAGCGCCGCCCGGCGCGCACGATGGTCGAATCGATGACGTTGAAGCCCGGGTCGAAGAACAACTCCGGCCGGGTGAATGACTCGAAATCCCGCGTGCGCATGGCCCAGATGCGATGGTTGTAACCCGAGCCGCCGCTCTCGTCGCCTTCGGGGAAACGCCCCGGAATCGTGCTGGCCCAAAACACGATCCACTCTTTCTGTTTCTCATCCCAGACCATCTCCGGCGCCCATGCGTTGCGCGCGCCCTCCAGCGGAATGGGAATGCGCCGCTGTTCGGACCATGTGGCCAGATCCGCCGAACCCGCATAACCGATGGTCAGCGAACCGTCCTCTTTGAGACGGGTCCAGCCCGTGGTCCAGAGCATGTGCCAGCGGCCGTCCGGTCCGCGGACGAGGAACGGATCGCGCATCAGCATGCCGGGAATCCGGGGCGGCACGACGGGTTGATCGCCACGCACGGGCGTCCAGCGGTAGCCGTCCTCCGAGACAGCGAAATACACGCCCGTCTCGCCATTGCCGCGAAACGAAGTGAAGAGGAAAGGCTGCGCCACAGCGGCGGGAAGACAACACAGAGCAATTGCAACGCGGATCACTGCTCGTAGATGATATCGAAGATGACCTTTCGGGACTGCACGTGGATCGATTTCGAGACGCGCTTCGGCGCTCTGCACACCCTCGGCGGCGTCGTCGCCCACTGGGCGGAGCGCGCGCCGGACACGCCCGCCGTGCTGAACGCCACACGCGGCACGTCGTTGACCTACCGGCAGCTCGCGGAGCGGTCAGCGGCTGTCGCCCGGGCGCTCGCACGGGCGGGCTACCGCAAGGGCGATTGCTTCGCCACTTCCCTGCCCCTCTCGGACGATCACATCGTGCTCGAGTACGGCTGCTTTCTGGCGGGCGTGATCCACGTGCCGCTGGATCTGCGGCTGTCCCCCACCGAGACGGCACGCAGCCTGCGCATGGCGAACGCACGCGGCTACGCGACAGCGCTGCCCTACGGCCTGCCGGCAGATGCCCCCTCGCCGGAACACTTCTTCGATGCCTCTTCCATGCACGAGTTCATCGCACGGGCGGCACAGGATGCTCCGCAGGCGCCGCTGCCGGAAATCGGCCCCGGCGACGGCGTGCAGGTGATCTTCACCACCGGCTCCACGGGCAGCCCCAAGGCGGCGCTGCTCACGCATCTCGGCATCACGGCGCAGAACTACTGCCTCGGAACGGCCTTTGAATTCGAGGCTTCCCGCGTGATGGTGCATCTGCCGCCGTCGCATGTCGGCTGCCAGTCGGAGCTGCTCATGACCACGCTGTTCTGGGGCGGCACGGCAGTGACGCTGGAAATCTTCGATCCCGGCAAGACGCTGGAGGCGGTCGAACGCTATCAGGTGAGGCTGCTCGGGCAGATCCCCGCCATGTTTCTCATGGAGTGGCGTCACTCCAGCTATGCCGAGCGCGACCTGCGCTCGCTGGAGATCGCCGTCTATGGAGGACAGAGCGTGCCCCGCCCGTTTCTGGAGAAGCTCCGCGCCATGGCGCCGCGCATCGGCACCGGGCTTGGGCTCACGGAGACTTCGGGATTCTGCACCTACACGCCTGTCAGCGGCGACGTCGAGGCCATCGCTGCCAGCCTCGGTCATGCCGCGCCGATTTATCCGATGTCGATCCGCGAGCCGATGCGCGAGGACGGCACCGCCGGAGCGGAATTGCCGCCCGGGGAGATCGGGCATGTGTGCTTCCGCGGCCCGCAGACATTCGCCGGATACCTGAACGACGACGAGGCCACGCGGCGCACGATCTCCACGGACGGCTGGCTCTACACGGGCGACATGGGCTGGGCGGACGCGCAGGGCCTGCACTTCAACGGGCGCGCCAAATGGGTGATCAAGCCCGCCGGCTATCAGGTCTTCCCGGGCGACGTCGAGGACCATATTTGCCAGCTTTCGGACAAGGTTGCCTCCTGCGGCGTCGCCGGCGTGCCGCATCCCGTCTGGGTGGAAGCAATCGTCGCCTTTGTCGAGAAGAAGCCCGGCGTGGAACTGGCCGAATCCGAGCTGCGCCGCCATGCGCGCGCGCTGACCTCCTACAAACGCCCGTTGCACTACGTGATTCTCGAACCCGGCCAGATGCCTCTGAACCGCGTGGCCAAGGTGGACACGCTGCGGCTGAAAGAGATGGCCCTGGAAGAAGTGCGCCTGCTCCAGAATCGCGGCCGCTGGAAGTCGGAAATGATCGAGGATTGATTTCCTCTGCAAAGCTGACGGTGCGGCCGCTTGGCTGCCGCCATTTCCGACTTTTCCATCTGATATGCTTGTAGTGGCCGTGTTGCCGTCGTGACCGGCCTGCGGCCCACCGGCCCCATGCTTTCCCACCAGCCATTCCACTACCACGCGCCCGAGGAGCTTGCGCGCGACATCGAACGGCTCGGGCTTGAGATTCCGCTCGCGCAGGACTTGTCGCCTCTTGGCGAGCCTCTCGATTGCGGCGTCTTCCGGCTGCCAAACCGCTTTGTGGTTCTCCCGATGGAGGGCTGCGACGGAACCGCCAACGGCGCGCCCGACGAGCTTACTTTCCGCCGCTACCGCCGGTTCGCGGCAGGCGGCGCCGGGCTGCTGTGGGTGGAGGCGTGCGCCGTGGTCCCGGAAGGGCGCGCCAACCCCAAGCAGCTTTGGATCCATTCCGCCAACACAGGCGAGTTCGCCCGGATGCTCGAAGACGCCCGGCGCGCTGCAGCGGAGACGATGGGCCCTTCTCATCGCCCGGTGTTCGTCCTTCAGCTCACGCATTCGGGGCGATATTCAAAGCCCGGTCGAAAACCGCAGCCGGTGATTGCCCATCATTCGAAATTCCTCGATCCCGCGATGGGGCTCCCGCCGGACTATCCGCTGATCGCGGACGAGGAGTTGGAGCGCCTGGAAGACATTTACGTCGAAGCCGCGCGCTGCGCGCTCGAGGCGGGCTTCGACGCGGTGGACGTCAAGGCTTGCCACCGCTATCTGATCAGTGAACTCCATGCCTCCTTCACCCGGGAGAACTCCCGCTACGGAGGGCCGGAATTCGACAACCGCACGCGCTTCTTCCGCAATGTGGTCGCGAAGATCCGGGGCCTCGTCCCGGACATCGCCGTCACCACGCGCATGAACGCCTATGACGCCATGCCGCACCCCTACGGCTGGGGCATGGCGCCCGACGGTAGCGACGGGCCGGATCTCAGTGAACCTCTCCGCCTGGTCGGCTGGCTGCGGGAGCAGGGAGCGCCGCTCGTCAACATCACCATCGGCAATCCGTATTTCAACCCCTATGTGAACCGCCCGTTCGACCTGCCCGTGGCAGGCGCGCCCCTGCCGCCGGAGCATCCACTGGAAGGGGTGGCGCGATTTCTTCACATTGTTCGCGAAATCCAGCAGGCATATCCGAACCTGCCGGTCGTCGGCGGCGGGTATTCCTGGCTCCGGCAATTCCTGCCGCACGTGGCCGCCGCGGCGGTCTCGCGCGGCTGGGTTTCCCTGGTGGGAGGCGGGCGCATGGCCTTCGCCTACCCTGACTTCCCGCGGGAAGTGCTCGCTGGCCGCCCGCTCGATCCGGAACGCGTCTGCGTGGCCTGCTCCGCCTGCACCCAGATCATGCGCGACGGCGGGCGCTCAGGCTGCGTGCCGCGCGACGCGGCCATCTACGAGCCCATCTACAAGGCCGGCCGCGCCGAGGCGCTGGATACCATCCGCAAGGAGGCCGCCTCCTGCCGCCAGTGCAGCGACCCCACATGCGTGCCCAAATGCCCGGCCGGAGTAAACGTGCCGAGGTTCATTCAGGCGATCACGGAAGGCCGCTACCGCGACGCCTATGAAACAATTCGCGAGGCGAATGTTCTCGCGGCCGTCTGCGGGTACGTGTGCCCTTCCGAGACGCTGTGCGAGTCGGGGTGCATCAACGAGCACTACTCCGAGCCCGTGCCCATCCGCCACCTGCAGCGCTGGGTGTCGCGCCTGGCGCTGGAGGAAGGATGGAGCCGCGTTCCTCGTCCGCTGCCGGAGCCCACGGGCGTGCGCGTGGCAGTGATCGGCGCGGGGGCGGCGGGCGTCGCAGCGGCAGTCACGCTGGCGGGCTTCGGCCACTCCGTCACGCTGCTCGACCGCGAACCGGCCCCCGGCGGCGTGGCGCGGGCAACGATCCCGCTGGACCGCCTGCCGGACGACGTCCTGCGGCGCGAGCTCGAGGATGCGCTGATCGCCGCGGGCGCCATTGAGCGCCGTCAGTTCGAGATGAATGGTTCGAACACGCTCGATTCCCTGCTCGCGGAAGGCTACAGCGCCGTGCTGCTGGCTCTGGGGCTGAACCGCTCGGTTCCTCTGCCCGGTGCGTCCCGCCCGCGCGAGGGCGTCTTCGGCGCGCTCGAATTCTTGCGTCTTGCCAAGCACGGCGGCTGGCGCATCTCCGGCGCGGCGGCGGTCCTCGGGGGTGGCAATACTGCCATCGATGCGGCTCTGTCCGCCCTCCGCGCGGGAGCACGGGACGTGTATCTTGTCTACCGCCGCTCGTTCGCCGAGATGCCGGCGTGGCCCGCAGAGCGCGACGCCGCCGTGCGCGCCGGCGTGCATTTCCTGGTTCTGACACAACCGCTCGATTATGTTTCGGACGCCGGGGGCCGCCTCGCCGGGCTCCGCGTGGCGCGCACCCGCCTGGGCGAGCCGGACGAATCGGGCCGCCGCCGTCCGGAGTTGATCCCCGGCACCGAACACGTGTTGCCTTGCGAAGTCGTGGTGGAAGCGTTGGGCCAAAGCGTGGATGACTCGGTCCGCGCAGCACTATCAGGAGTCGACTTCACTCGCCAGGGCACCGTGGCCACTCGGCAGGGTTCGCTGCAAACCTCGCGTGATCGCGTCTGGGCCGCCGGGGATCTGGTCAACGGCGGCGTCACCGTCGTTCAAGCGGTGGCCGAGGGAATGCGCGCCGCCCGCGAGATCCACGCCTCTCTGGCCGGGGCGCTACCGGCGGGCGCCGGCGCCAGACGAACCTGACTCGGTGGGCAGCCCCTCAGGCGGCGGCGCGGCGCAGGAAGCGGTCGGGCGCCGTGCGCAGCAGGCAGCCGACGCCGCCTGGGCGCATCAGGGCGTCGCTGTGGTTGACGATTTCGATGTGCGCTCCGGAAAAAACAGCGGCGCGCACCAGCGCTTCCCGTTCGTCACGGGGCAGGCAGAGCCCCTTGCCGCAGGAGGGGCAGATGAATTGCGGGCCTTCCGGCCTCGACCGGCGGCCGCAGCCGGTGCAGACGCGCACGGGTTCCGGACAGAAGTGCTCGTCGAGAATCAGACACTCGGCCGCGCCTTTACGCAGCGCCTCCTGCGAGGCCTGCAGGCCGGAGACCGCCCACCCCTCGCTTTCCAGCCCCTCGCAAAGCCACTCCACGGTGGCCGCCGGCTCCTCTTCCTCGCGGTCGGCAAATGAGATGGCTGCCGCCCGCACCACGTCCATCAGGGCGTCCCCCGCGCCCGCAGGCACAACGTCCCAGATGCGGGCGGTCATGTGCCGCGGCATCAATTGCCGGGCCAGGGCCAGCCACTTCGGATCGCCCGCCAGGATCAGGTGACTGTATCCGCCATGGCGCATGAAGGACTCGAGAACCGCGACGCCATCGGCCAGAATCCGCCTCATCGGACCAGGCTGGTATGCCTCTCCGGATTGCGCACGGCGCGGCGGGCGCTCTCCGGCCGGCGGTCGCAGATCTGGTGGGCCACGTCGCCCATGCTCACTCCCAGAACGCGGAGAGCATCGCCCGTGCAGACCAGTACCGCAAAACGGTTGAAGTTGTCCCTCAAAGCCACCAGCCGGTAGATGTGTGGGAACCGGCCGACTTCCAGGCAGGAGGGAACGGGCAGACGGAACTCCAGCGGCAGGAAGAAGGGCTCCACTCCTCCACGCGCGAACAAAGCCAGACCCCTGGCGCCGAGGGTCCTGGGGCGGCGAAGGTACATCCGGATCCGCCCCAAGGCCTGTTCGAAGCACCGCCGGCCCTCTCCGGGCGGGAAGGCGGCGCTTAGCGCGGCGGCCCGTTCGTCGAACTCGCCGCGCCAACTCGTGCTTTCCAGATCCACATGGCAACTCACCACGGGCGCCCGCCCGGCCGCCATGGAGGCCTGCGCGCGAATGTGCCTGCCCATCTGCCTGAGATCCACTGCCGCCCTCTCACTCGCCAACCAGCATCGCCAGAATCAGGATGCCGAACAGCGTCATGGTCGCTGCCAGCACGCCCACCGTCCGGAGGAAGCGGCTCAGCCTCTCCTCCCGCTTTTCTTGCTCACGGCGAATCATCATGTCGAACATTACGTCTCTCCTTTCGTCGGTCGTTACCAATCCTGCGCCACCCGGCCGGGGTTGGGCCGCCCAGCTCCGGCCCAACCCCGGGCCCGCCAGAAGCGGGCTCTGCGCCGCCCACGCTTGCAACCGGGAACCTCCTGGCATGCTCCTGCCCGAGGATTGCGGCTCCACGCGCCGCGCATCACCGTGTGTCCCGGCCGCCGCGTGCGGCCTCTGCCATTTCACGCTATGGTTCGAGCACGCGCGATGCCAAGCGCAGCGGCCGTCGGCAATCGCTGTAAAACGCGGAGCCGCCAACGAATTCCCGTTTGTTTACACGCGCTTTGCCTGATGCGCCGGACCACGCCGGCCACGCAGCCGCACTGCGTGGGCACGGCCTTGCTGGAGGATTTGCGGCAACCCTGCCCGAGAGAGCCCAGAAGCGGGCCGCCGCCGCAATCAGAGATCCCCGGATTCGCGCCGCAGCCCGAATTTCTCCATGCGGTAGATCAGCGTCTTGCGGCTGATGTCGAGCAGGCGCGCCGCCTGGGACTGGTTCCAGTCGGCGCGGCGCAGCGCCTGCAGGATCAAAGAGCGTTCCACGCTCTCCAGGCTGATGCCCTGCGGCGGAATCTCGATCGGAAGCGCCGCGGCGGGCTCCCGCTGGCGGCGCAAGTACTCGGGCAGATCGTCGACTGTGATCTGGTCGCCAGGCGCCAGCACCACCAGCCTCTCGATCACGTTCTCCAGCTCGCGCACGTTTCCCGGCCAGTGCCAGTTGTTGAAACAGGGCAGCAGGGCCGGAGGCAGCACCAATTGGGGACGTCCGTGCCGCTCCCGGCACCGGAGAAAAAAGTGCTCGGCCAGTTCCGCAACGTCTTCGCCGCGTTCACGCAGGGGAGGAAGCTCCAGCGGGATCACGGAGAGCCGGTAGTAGAGATCCTCGCGAAACTGGCCGTCCTCGACCAGCGCCTCCAGGTTGCGGTGCGTGGCGGCAATGAGGCGCACGTCCACCTTGCGCGGCGCCGGACTGCCCACTTTTTCGATCTCACCCTCCTGCACCAGACGCAGCAGCTTCACCTGGTGCTCCGGCGCCAGTTCCCCCACTTCGTCCAGGAACAGCGTGCCGCCGTCGGCGGCCTCGGCCCGGCCCAGCTTGTGCGCCACCGCACCGGTGAAGGAGCCGCGCACGTGCCCGAAAAGCTCGGATTCCATCAGCTCTTTGGGTATCGCCCCGCAGTTGATCGTCACGAAAGGCTTCCCCCGCCGCGGGCTGTTGGCGTGGATGGCGCGCGCCAGCAGCTCCTTGCCGGTGCCGGTCTCGCCCCGGATGAGCACCGTGGCCCGGCTCTGGGCCGCGCGCGCCGCCTGCTCAAGCACCCGCAGCAACGGCTTGGACCGCCCGATGATGGCCTCAAAGCCGAACTTGCGGTCGAGCATCGAACGCAGCGACTGCACCTCCTCCAGAAGCTGATGGTGCTCCATCGCGCGCCGGACGGCGATGACCAGTTGATCGAAATCGATGGGCTTGCTGATGTAGTCGAACGCGCCCGCCTTGATGGCCTCCACTGCGTTCCCGATCGAACCGAAGGCCGTGATCATGATCACCGGCAGCAAAGGAAATTCGGCGCGGATGCGGCCCAGCAATTCGAGCCCCGACATGCCCGGCATGCGGTAATCGGTGATCACCAGCGAAACGGGTTCGGTGGCCAGCAGGCGCAGGGCCTCTTCGCCGGAGGGCACGGTCAGCGCCGTGTAGCCCATCTCCTCCAGTTGCATCGACATCACCTGCCGCAGGCTTTCGTCGTCATCCACAACCAGGATTCGCAATGCGCTCATTCCGCCTCACTCCGACGGATGGGAAGTTCGAACGAAAAGGTCATGCCGGCTTCGGGGTTCCGCTCGGCCCAGATCCTGCCGCCATGTTGCTGCACGACCTGGAGCGCCACCGGCAGCCCCAGTCCTGTCCCGGATCCCTTGGTCGTGAAGAAAGGATCAAAGAGCCGCTCCATCTGCGCAGGGGTCATGCCGCATCCTTGGTCCTTGATGGAAACGGCAACGTATTCGCCCGCGCGCCGCACCTCGACATGGATCTCTCCCCCCTCGGGCGACGCCTGGATGGCGTTGATCATCAGGTTCAGCAGCACCTGCTTGATCTGCTCCCCGTCGCACTCCACCTCCGGCAGCGAAGGCTCGAACTCCCGCCGGAACGAAATCGATTGCCGGCCTGCCGCATGCTGCGCCAGTTCGATGACGGAATCGGCCAGACGTTCCACCGCCGCCCTTTTGAAAGAGGGCGGGCGCGGCCGCGCGAAATCGAGGAACTGCGTCAGCAGGCGGTTCAGCCGCCCGCATTCCTTCGAGATGATTTCCACGCAGGCCCGCCGCTTTTCCGCATTGTCGGGATGGCGCTCCAGAATGCCCGCGGCGCCGGCGATGCTGGCGATCGGGTTGCGGATCTCATGGGCAAGCCCGGCGGCAAGCTGCCCGACGGCGTACAGCCGCTCGGATCGTTTCATCCGTTCCACGCTCCCCTGCAGTTCATAGTTCACGCGCGCCAGCTCCCCGCCGGCGCGCTCCAGCTCCAGGCGTTGGCGCCGGTCCTTCTCCGCCAGCACGCCCACCACGGCGGCGGCGGCGAAGTACTCCACCATGCCCGCAATCCGGCTGACCAGGTAGCCGGGATACGGCTGGACGACACGCGCTCCCAACACCAGCGGCAGGTAGGACGCCGTGGCGGCTGCCGTCGCCATCAGCCCTCCCCGCCAGCCGAAGCGCAGCGCCGCGTACATGATCGGAACCAGGTAGAGGTGTTGCAGAAGGTTCTGCCATGCCAGCCGCTCTTCGGGAACCAGGTAGTGGAGAACACTGATCAGCGCAATGGCGGCGCCGATCAAAACGGGGCGCAGCCATTCGTGGCCCCGCATTCCGGAGGACGGCTCCGGAATCAACGCTCCCGACTCTGCTTCCACCGGCATCAGCCCTCGGCCTCCTGCGGGGCGAACCGCCGCCGGAGCCATTTCTCTCCCTTGACCACAAGGTAAATCGCCAGCGACCAGCCGAGGATCAGCGCCCACTCCACAGCGCCGATGGGCGCCGTGTGGAAGGCGGCATTCATCCACGGCGCGTACGTGAACAGCACCTGGAACACGGTCATGGCGCCGACCCCTGCCAGCAGCCAGGGATTGGAAAACACCCCCAGCTCGAACATCGAAACGGTGAGCGAACGGCAGTTGAACAGATAGAACATCTCGCCGAAGACAAAGATATTCACCGCTACGGTCCTCGCCTCCGTCACGGAGGCGCCGCGCCACTGCATCCATTCGAACAGGCCGAAGGCGCCGGCCAGCAGCATCGCCGAGACAATGGCGATGCGGACCTGGAGAACACGCGTCAGGATGGGCGCCTTGGGGTCGCGCGGCTTGCGCAGCATCAGGCTCGGCTCCTTGGCCTCCATCGCCAGCGTGAGACCCAGCAGGATGGCTGTGGTCATGTTGATCCACAGCAACTGCACAGGCAGGATGGGCAACACCGCGCCAGTGAAAACAGCGGCCAGGATCACCAGCCCCTCGCCCACATTGGTCGGGATGGTCCAGGCGATGAACTTCACCAGGTTGTCGTACACGCCGCGGCCCTCTTCCACGGCGGCCTCGATGGAGGCGAAGTTGTCGTCGGTGAGCACCATGTCGGCGGCTTCCTTGGCGACTTCTGTGCCCGCGATGCCCATTGCCACGCCGATGTCGGCGCGGCGCAGCGCCGGCACGTCATTGACTCCGTCGCCCGTCATCGCCACCACGTGACCGCGGCTCTGCAGCGCCGTGACGAGATTCAGCTTCTGCTCCGGACTCACCCGCGCATAGACGTTCACCTCCTCGACGACGCCCGCCAGCGCTTGCTCGTCCAGCCTGGCCAGATCCGCGCCGGTCAGGACCTTCCCGGCGGGAATGCCGATCCTGGCCGCGATGGCAGCCGCCGCCTTGGCCTGGTCGCCGGTGATCATCTTCACCTGGATGCCCGCCTTCTGGCCGGCCTGCACCGCGGGCAGAGCCTCCGGCCGGGGCGGATCAATCATGCCCTGCAAACCGAGAAACACGAGGCCCGAAGACACGTGGGAATGCTCGATCACCGTCACACGGTCGTCAAATTCCGCGCGGGCCAGCAGCAGCACGCCAAGCCCTTCTGCAGCGAGAGCTTCCACCTGCGCCAGCACCTCGCCGGCCTCCAGCGGGACCCGTTGTCCGGAAGAGTCCAGCGCCGCCTCACAACGGGGCAACAGCGTCTCGGCCGCGCCCTTGATGTAAGCGACCGTCCGGCCGTCGGCCCGGTGCAGCGTAGCCATGTACTGGTGTTCGGACTCGAAGGGGATGGCGTCGAGGCGCGGCATCCGCTTCTCTTCTTCCTGCCGGTCGAGCCCGAACTTCGCCGCGGCTGCCAGAAGCGCCGCCTCGGTGGGATCGCCCTCGGCCTTCCAGATCCCTTCGGTCTCCCGCAGCGCCGCGTCATTGCACAGCAGGCCCGCCCGGAGGCACTCGGCCAGCGCGGCATTTTCGGCCGGGGCTGGCCCCGCCTCCGCTTCCACCGTCCCTTCCGGCCGGTAGCCGTCGCCGCTGAACCGGAACAGCGCCGTCCCGGCGTAGGCGGCCTTCACGGTCATCTCGTTCTGGGTCAGGGTGCCCGTCTTGTCCGAACAGATCACCGTCGTGCTGCCCAGCGTCTCCACCGCGGGCAGCTTTCGGATAATCGCGTGACGCTCCGCCATGCGGGCCACCCCGATGGCGAGCGTGATGGTAAGCGCCGCCGGCAAGCCCTCGGGAATCGCACCCACCGCCAGGGCAACCGCGGCCATGAACATGTCCAGCCACGCCTGCCCCTGCAGCACGCCGACAGCGAACGTCAGCCCCGCCAGCGCCAGGATGATCCACAACAGAACGTGCGAGAACTGCGCAATCTTCCTCGTCAGCGGCGTGGCCAGCGTCTCGGTGGCCTGGATCAGCTCCGAAATGCGCCCAATCTCCGTGCCATCCCCCGTCGCTACCACTACGCCGCGCCCCGCCCCGTAGGTGACCAGCGTCGACGAATAGGCCATGCAGACCCGGTCGCCAATGCCTGCCTCCGCGTCCACAGCCCTTGCTTCCTTGACAGCCGGCACCGATTCGCCCGTCAGCGCGGACTCGTCGATCTGAAGCCCTCGCACCGCCATCAGGCGCAGATCCGCCGGCACCTTGTCTCCCGCCTGCAAGAATACGATGTCCCCGGGCACCAGCTCTGCGGCGTCCACGCGCAGCTTCTTTCCCCCGAGCAACACCACCGCCTCCGTGGTCATCGAACGCGCCAGCGCGTCGATCGCCCTCAGCGCCTTCGACTCCTGAAGGAATCCGACGAACGCATTTACCAGCACCACGCCGAAGATCACTGCGCTGTCGATGTATTCGCCCAATGCAAGCGTGATGGCTGCGGCGGCCAGAAGGATGTAAACCAGCGGAGCATGGAATTGCAGGAGAAACCTCACCAGCGGGCCGTGCGTCTTCGGCGGCGTCAGAAGATTGGCGCCATACTGCGCCCGCCTGTCCGCCGCCGCCTCCTCCGTCAAACCCGCTTGCGGATCCACCGAGAGAAGTTCGAGAACCTCGGCCGCCTCCATCTGGGAGGGCGCAGCCTCGGCGAAAAGAACGGCCTGCGCCCCTTCTCTGTTTTTCATCGAATCCGGTCCCTCCTGGGAAAATTGCTGTGACAAATTGCGCGGGAAACAGACTTCGCGGGAGATTCAACCCGCGCTGCCTGGCTGCGTCTGCCCCGACTCGCAGTGGCGCAACAGGGCGCGTAGCAGATCATGGCGAGCCAGGATGCCCGCCAGCCGGCCTTGCTCGACTACGGGCAGGTGATTGCGGTCCAGCTTCACCATCAGCCGCGCCGCCTCACCGGTCGGCGTCCCGGGCGAAATGGCCGCGAAGTCGCGCGTCATGATCTCCTCGGCGCGCGCCTGGCGGAGCTCTGCATAACACTCTTCCAGATGCTGCGGATCGACCCATGCGCCCATCAAAGAATGCGCCACCACCGTGGAGAAGGGCACGCGCCGTTCCCTCAGGAACAGTTCCCGCTCCGTGACGAGCCCCAGCAACTTTCCCTCGGCGTCCACGACGGGAACGCAACCAATGCGGTGCGTGATCAGCAGCCGCATAATGTCTTCCGCAGTGGCATCCGGGCACACTGTGATGGGGTGCGGGTCATGTAGTTGTCCACGGTCATCCCGCGCCCTCCTTTCATTGCCGTGTGGACTGCCCGCCGACCGCTCGCTTGTGGCGAGAATCCGCCGTTCGATGCACGCCAACATGCGGTCTGGCCCGACAAGAATCCGCAAGCAAGGCACGGGCCATCCGCCCGTGGCTCGACGCACCGAGAACCGTCTTTTTCCTCTGCGACTTGCGATGAGCCCTCATCCGGCGCCACGATCCGTGGTGCCTCATTTGCTCCACCCCCGTGCAACCGTTGCCCGGAATCGGACAGATTGCCCGCATTCGGACGCAATCCCTCAGCGCCAGTGGCGCCTGCTTCGCGGGAACAAATGCTTCCTGTCCCGCGTATGAGAGCATGGTACGCGCACAGGAAAGGAGACTCTTACACGATGCGGAAATCCGCGCTCGTTCTGCTGGCGGCGCTCTGCTCCACCCCTTTGCCCGCCCAGTTGCCGCCGTTGATCGACCGGGATCTGTTCTTCGGGGAAGTCGAAATCTCCGGGGCGCAGATCTCGCCCGACGGCCAGTACATCTCGTTTCTCAAGCCCCACCAGGGCGCCCGCAACATCTGGGTGAAAAAGGCTGCCGAGCCCTTCTCGGCCGCGCGCCCGCTCACTGCGGAAACAAAACGGCCGATCCCCGGCTACTTCTGGTCGCGCGACTCGAAATTCATCCTCTACGTGAAGGACCAGGACGGGGACGAGAATTACAACGTCTACGCTGTGAGCCCTGCCGAAGCGCCGCCCGCCGGCGCCACCGTGCCTCCATCGCGCAACCTCTCCAACGCCAAGGGCGCACGAACAGTCATCTACGAGGTCCCGAAGTCCGATCCGGCGCACATCTTCATCGGGCTCAATGACCGCGACCCCGCCTGGCACGACCTCTACAAGCTGAACCTCGCCACCGGCGAGAAGACCCTGCTGCGCCGCAACACGGACCGCATCACCGGATGGGTGTTCGATCACAAGGCGCAGCCCCGCATCGCCACGCGCTCGGCTGAAAACGGAGACACCGAGTTCCTCCGCGTCGACGAGAAGGGATTCTCGAAGATCTACTCCTGTGGCGTGCTGGACACCTGCCAGCCGGTGCGGTTCGACGAAACCAATTCGAAACTTTATTCCATCACCAACGCCGGCGGCACCGACCTCGTGCAGCTGATGCTCATGGATCCCGCCACAGGTTCCGCCACTCTCGTGGAAAAGGACCCGCTCGGCAAGGTGGACTTCGGGGGCGCCATCTTCTCTGACGTCACGAACCGGCTGCTCGCCACCATCTACGAGGACGACCGCGAACGCATCTACTGGAAGGACAAGTCCTACGAAGCCGACTACAAGTGGCTCCAGTCGCGCCTGCCCGGCTTCCGCCTCGGCTTCGGCTCGCGCACGGCGGAGGAAAGCCGCTGGATCCTCTCCGCCACCCGCGACACCGAGCCCGGCGAGACGTTCCTCTTCGACCGCAAGGCGCGCCGCCTGACACCGCAGTACAAGATCCGCGAGAAGCTGCCGCGCGAGGCGCTCGCAGAGATGAAGCCCATCCGGTACAAGTCGTCGGATGGCCTCGAAATCCCCGCGTTCCTCACACTGCCGAAGGGAGTTCCAGCGAAGAGCCTGCCGCTGGTCGTCGTGCCGCACGGCGGGCCGTGGGCGCGGGACGCCTGGGGCTACTCCACCCTGCACCAGTTCCTGGCCAACCGCGGCTACGCCGTGCTCTCGATGAACTTCCGCGGCTCCACCGGCTACGGCAAGAAGTTCCTCAACGCCGGCAACCGCCAGTGGGGAGACAAGATGCAGGACGACATCACGTGGGGCGTGAAGCACCTGATCTCGGAGGGCATCGCCGATCCCAAACGCGTCGCCATCATGGGAGGCAGCTACGGCGGTTACGCCACGCTCGCCGGCGTCGCCTTCACGCCTGACCTTTATGCCGCGGCTGTGGCGATCGTCGCCCCTTCCAACCTGATCACGCTGCTCGACTCCATCCCTCCCTACTGGGAGCCGGTCCGGAAGATGTTCTACGAGCGCATGGGCGACCCCACCAAACCCGAGGGCAAGGCGCAGCTCGAGCGGCAGTCGCCGCTGTTTTCGGCGCAAAAGATCCGCACGCCGCTAATGGTGGTGCAGGGCGCCAACGACCCGCGCGTGAAGAAGCGCGAGTCGGACCAGATCGTCATCGCGCTGCGCGACCGCAAGTTCCCGGTTGAATACCTCGTGGCCGATGACGAAGGCCACGGCTTCGCCCGTCCGGTCAACAACCTCGCCATGATCGCGGCGGTGGAGAAGTTCCTTGCCAGGTACCTCGGCGGACGCTTCCAGGACACGATGACTCCCGAAGTGGAGAAACGGTTGAAAGATCTGACCGTGGATCCCTCCACCGTGAAGCTGCCTGCGATGCCCGCGCCATCGGCTTCGCTCCCGGCGCTCGCAGCGCCGCCCTCCACGCTGCCGAACATATTCAAGGCGAGGATCGAGGCAGGCACGCAGAGCATCACCCTCGAGACGAGCTCCGTGATCGAGAAGACGGCGGAAGGCTGGCGGGCGACGGACACGATGAAGACGCCGATGGGCGAGGTGTCCGACGTCACCCTGCTCGACGCCAATACTTACGAGACGCGGAAACGCACGCTGAAGCAGGGCCCCATACAGGTCGAGTATCAGGTCTCGGGCGGCAAGGCAGTGGGCACCATGCAGATGGGCGGGCAGCCGCGGCCCATCGACATTGCTCTGGAGGGCCCTCTGTTCGCTGACGGCGCCGGCTCCACCACTCTCCTGGCGGCGCTCCCGCTCGCGGAAGGATACTCGACGGCCTACCGTGTACTGGACATCCAGGCGCAGAAGACGAAGCTCTTCACGCTCAAGGTGACCGGTTCGGAGAATGTCACCGTCCCCGCAGGCGCCTTTGAGTGCTGGCGCGTGGAGCTCGAGCCGGCCGACGGTTCGCCCGGCAAGCAGGCCCTGTTTGTGGCGAAGAAGGAGCGCCGTCCGGTGAAGCTGGAGGCCGTCCTCCCGCAGATGGGCGGCGCGAAAATGACCGCGGAACTGGAGAAGTAGGCTCTCGGGGACGCCCGCCAGCCGCTTGCAGCCGCGCCTCAGTGCCCGCTCGTGCTGGGCGCGGCTGTAAGGGACTCCGCCTTGCTGAACCGCGGCCACTGGAAGCCGTACCACGCCACGAACAGGAAGCAGAACATCGGCACGATGAATCCGCGCGACATGTTCGAGTGGTCGGCCACGAAGCCCATCAGCTTCGGCAGCAGCGCCCCGCCCATGATGGCCATCACGATGAACGAGGAGGCCTTTTTGGCACGCGCGCCCAGCCCGTGAATCCCGAGGGCGAAAATCGTCGGGAACATGATCGACATGAAAAAGTAGCTCAGAAACAGCCACGCCACGGAGAACCAGCCGAGCTTCAGGAACACCAGCAGCGTGGCCACAACGTTCATCACGCCATAGGTTCCGAGAACGCGGTGCGCGGCGAAGCGGCGCAGAATCGCCGCTCCGGAAAACCGCCCCGTCAGGAAGAACAAGAACGCCACAGACGCCAGGTTCGCAGCACCCTTTTCCGTGATGCGGAACAGCCCGCCCCCTGCCGGCTCCAGCCATCCGCTCAGCCATCCGCTCAGGATTCCGGCGCGCGCCGTCAGCGACTGCATCACGTCGTTCCAGCTTGCGCTGATCGACGGCGGCTCCTCCACCATGTAATTGATGAAGAAGCTGAAGATGCCCGCCTGCGCGGCCACGTAAAGAAACTGGGCCACAACGGCCAGGGTGAAGTGCGGGTGCGACCAGATGGAGCGCGAGACGCCCGGAGTGCCGTTGTCCATGTGATAGGCGTCGGCGGTCTTGATGTCCGGCATCTTCGTCAGGAAAAAGATCAGGGCGAGAACGAGCACGCCCACGGCGCTGGTGACATAGGGGATGTACAAGGTCTCGCTGCCGGTGCTGCGTCCCGCGGCGTCTCTCGAGTAGAAATACACGCTGCCCACCATCGGGCCGAAGATCCACCCGAAGCCGTTCATCGACTGCGCGAGATTGATGCGCGTGGCCGCGAACTTCGGGTGGCCCAGCACCGTCGTGTAGGGGTTCGCCACGGTCTCCAGAAACGTCAGCCCGCCGGCAATGGTGCAGACGCCCACCAAAAAGGCGAGGAATGCAACGTTCGGGCCGAACCTGCCCTCCTTCACCATGAAGTGGACTTCGGTGGCGGGCAGGAACCAGAAGCCCCCCACCGCCACCATCAGCAGCCCCGCGACGATGCCCGCCTTGTAGCCGTGCTTCGAGGCCAGCCAACCCGCCGGAACCGCCATCAGGAAGTAGCCCAGATAGTGGGCGAACTGCACCCACGCCGATTGCGCCTTCGTCAGTCCAAGCTCGTCCTGGAAGTGCTTGTCCATGACGTCGATCATTCCGTTCAGGAAGCCCCACAACAGGAAGAGCGAACTGACCAGGGCGAAGACAAAGGCGACATTGCGCCCGTCCTCGGTGATGAACATGCGTTCGCGCGGCTGGCTCATGGCGTTGGTTCTCTCAAAGCGGCGCCGTCGCGCGTCTCCGGCGCGGCAGCAAAATCAAATTCACAAGGGTATCAAGAACAGCGCAGCCTGCGAGCCGCGCCTTCGGATATGATCGATTCACGGGGCTTTGGATGAGACTCCTGTTGGCGCTTGTCCTGTGCGGCGCTGCCGCGGCGCAGCCGCAGGGGCGGATCACCATCGAGTATCCGCTCGATGGCTCGCTGTTTCCTCCCGACTTTGCCGCGCCCACATTCCTTTTCCGCGATTCGTCCGGCTCGAACACGGCTTGGCGCGCCATCGTGCGCTTCGGCGATGGCGGCGCGCCGCTCCGCATCGACGCCGAATCGCGGTAGCTCGAGCCAGGCGAGATCGACTACCGCGCCGTCGCCGACACCAATGAACTGCCGCGCGTTGCGGCGGAAAAAGCCTCGACCCGCACATGGCGCCCGCCGCGCGACGTCTGGGAAGAGATCAAGCGGCGTTCCATGGATCATCCCGCCACGGTCACATTGGAGGGCTTCCCGTCGCTCGATCCTGCCCGCGCCGTCTCCGCCGGCAGCGTCACCATCCGCACGTCGAAAGATCCCGTCGGCGCGCCCATCTTCTTCCGCGACGTCCCGCTGATGCCGGCGCAGATCGAGCGCGGCGTCATCAAGCCGCTGCCGCCGTCCGCGCTCCCCCTCGTCGCCTGGCGCCTCCGCTATGTTCACGAGGACTCCAGCCGCCTGCTGATCGACGATCTGCCCGTGTGCATGAACTGCCACTCGTTCTCGAAGGACGGCCGCACCCTCGGGCTCGAAGTCGACGGACCGCAGAATGACAAGGGGCTCTACGCTCTGGTTCCCATCCGCAAGGAGATCGTCATCCACAACCGCGACGTCATCGCCTGGAGCAACTTCCGTGGAAAGCTCGGCGGCAAGATCCGTGTCGGCTTCATGTCGCAGGTCTCGCCCGACGGGCAGACCGTGATCACGATGGTGAACGGCTCCGAGTTCGACCGCTCACAGCCGCTCAGGGGTGCTGGCATCGCCCCCGAGCTACCGCAAGACGTGCAGGGCAACTTCTATGTCGCCAACTTTCGCGACTACCGCTTCCTGCAAGTCTTCTACCCGACTCGCGGCATTCTTGCCTGGTACGACTGCGAGACCCGCCACCTGAAACCCCTGCCCGGCGCCGACGACCTGAACTACGTCCACACCAACGCTGCCTGGAGTCCCGACGGCAGATGGATCGTCTTCGCCCACGCCCGCGCCCGCGATGCCTATCCTCCGGGCGCGCAGCTCGCGGAGCGCGCCAACGATCCCAACGAAACCCGGATCCAGTACGACCTCTACCGCATCCCGTTCAACAACGGCCGCGGCGGCACGCCGGAGCCCGTCCGCGGCGCCTCGCAGAACCCAATGGGCAACAGCTTCCCCAAAGTCTCGCCCGACGGCAAATGGATCGTCTTCGTGCAGGCGCGCAACGGACTCCTCATGCGCCCCGACAGCCAGCTCTACATCGTCCCCATCGAGGGCGGCACCCCGCGGCGCATGCGCTGCAACACGCCGCTGATGAACTCCTGGCACAGCTTCTCGCCCAATGGCCGCTGGCTCGTGCTCTCCTCCAAGAGCCGCTCGCCCTACACCCAGATGTTTCTCACGCACATCGACGAGCAGGGCAATGACACGCCGCCCATCCTCATCGAAAACGCCACGGCAGCCAACCGCGCCGTCAACATCTCGGAATCTGTGAATATCGGCGTCGACGAGTGGTTGAAGATCGATGCCCCTGCCACGGAGTTCTACCGCATCTCGGACCGAGCTCTGGCCCTGTACCGTCAGGGCAAGTACGAAGAGTCCGCCGACGAGTGGCGCAAGGCGCTCGAACTCGATCCGCAGGACGCCGCCGCCATCAGCAACCTCGGCGCGGCGCTGCACGGCGCAGGAAGGCTGGTGGAGGCGGAGCGCGAGTTCGCGCGGGCGCTGGAGATCGATCCCGAAAACGTCCGCGCGCACACCAACATCGGCATCGCTCTGGCGCGCGCGAAGAAGTACGCCGGGGCGGCGCGCCACTTCGAACGGGCCCTCGATCTGCGCCCCGGAGACCCGCAGGCGCGCAGCGCCTACGGCGGAATGCTGGTGGAAACCGGCGAGACAGACAAGGCGCTCGTCCACTTTCGCATCGCTCTGGACCTGACGCCCGACAGCCCAGACGCGCTCAACAACTATGCAGGCGCGCTGGCGCGCGCCGGCAAGTACGGCGATTCGCTGCCCTACTTCCGAAAGGCGCTGGAGCTGGAGCCCAACTCCGCTGCGCTGCACTTCAACTTCGGCCGCGCCCTTGCCGCTTCCGGCGATCCCCGCGCCGGGCTGGCTCACATTGAAAAAGCTGCGCAACTCAGCAACGGGGAAGAGCCGCTCATTCTGGAACGCCTCGCCGAACTCTACTCGGAAGCAGGCCGCGCGGGCGATGCGCTTGCCGCCGCGAGGAAGGAGCTCGATTCCGCCCGCCGCAGAGGCGACGAAGCCGCATCGCAGCGGCTGGCAGAACGCATCCGTACGATGGAACGCTGAGTTCTGGCGCTTATTGCCGCGCCGGCCCGCCCGGCAGCGGCTTCTCCTCGTCAAACAGCCGCTCGTAGTCTTCCCATGTGCGGGCCATGATCTCGACGCGCCGCCTGAGCTGTTTGGCGAGGTCAGGCCCCAGCACCCGGATGTTCTCTTCCGCTTTGGTCTTCGCCAGATCCAGCAGCACGTCCCTCGTGGACTCGAGCAGCTCGGCCAGAACGATGCTGTTGTCCATTTCGCGCCGCGCGATGTCCTTGATCTGCCGCCATTCGGTGATGTCTGTAAGGTGCTCCTGGAACTCGACCGGCCGGCGGAGGCGTCCGCCCTTCATGAAGTCGAGCAGATACTGGTATTCGAGCCCGTCGCGGCAGTTGTCGATCAGAATGTCGAACACGCGGAGCCGCTTGTCGAGCAGCTCCATCTCCGCCTTCCGCCCCGCTGCCGCCGGGGCCGCCTTGCGCAGCAGCTCCCGCGCCTGCGCGATGTCGCCTTTCATCCGCGCCAGGAGCTGCCCGGATACTGCGGCGCCTCCAAGCCCCTGATATTGCCGCGTGCCCTGGATGTCACCAAGGTCCCGGGCCCGGTCCTCCCCGCGCGCCTGGAACTGGAATTTCCGGTAATAATCACGATCTGCTGCAGGCAATTCCTCCGGAAAAGGCACAAACGGGCGCGTAATCCACCTTTGATGCACGCCCCCGATGTAGAACAGCGTGCCGCCGAAATTCAGGATGTCGACGTCCCTGCCGGCACGGTGGATGGCCATCCACGCGCCAAGCAAGGGGCCCGCCCCGGCCTCCCCTGCGCGTGCGGCAGCCAGCGAGCGCAAAAGCTGCATTCGCGACACGTCGTCGCTGGTCGGCTTTTTCCAGAATTGATCGTAAATATCAAAGTAAAGGTCGGTGTTATACCGGTCGCCAATCAGATAAAACAGCCGCGGCGCGCTGCTCTGCGAGGCCTTTTCCAGCTCCTCCAGAAAGCGGACCGGCAACGGTATGCCGAGCGCCGGGTAGAACGGGTAGAAGTAATCCAGCAGGAATCCTGCGACCGCCTTGTAGGGCGTCGCCTTCGGCCCCTCCAGGTTTGCGATGGCCATGCCGGGCTCCAGCCGCGTGGCGAACAACTCCGGCACGGCCTCCCGCACCCACTCGGCGTCGATCTCCAGCGGGCCGGGCCGCGCCTCCTGCGCGCCCTGCCGCATGGCCCCGAAGAACTCCCGGTAGCGCTCGTACATCTTGCGGTCCCGCGTCAGCGCGCTGCCATTCGGCCCCTGATACAGACCCGGGCTCCAGCTCATGCCGGAACCCGAATCGTTGGTGTGCAGCGAGAGGATCTCGACCTCCGGGCAGACGGTGCACAGCTTGCGGAAAGACTCGCGGTACAGCGCCAGCACTTCCGGCTTGTCGATGTTCGGGGCGAACCTCGGTACGCGCGAACGCAAAGGGTGGTCGACCTGCGGCCCGCGCCACAGGGGGTGGTCCCGGTACACGGCTTCCGGCAGGATCTGCGGCTCGAAGGTCGTGAACGCAGCCTTCAGCCCCAGGCGGCGCAGCACCTCGCACCGCTCCTTCAGGATGCCCGTCACCTGCTCGGCATAGTCTTGCCGGAGGTAGCTCCGCAGCGCATCCGGCACGGCGATCTTCAGAATGCCGACGTTCGACATGGCCCACGCCGGATACGGATCTCCCGGCGTGTCGAGCTGCCAAAGCGCCCACGGCAGATCCTCCGCGGTGATCACGATGTGCGTGGCCCCGGACTGTTTGGCGCGCGCCGCGAACGACTCGAAGCTTTGAAGCGAATCCGAATAGCGGCCGAAAATGACCGTCCGGAACGGCGTCCGGGGTTGGGAAACAGATGGCGCTGCCATCAGGCAGAACATGGCGGCGGCAGCGGAGAATCGCATCACGTGAATTCCCTCCATTCGGACTAAGGGCCAAGCCTGGCCTGGCGATCATCCAAGAGGCTATCGCAACCGGCGGACCGGCTGCAGCCCGCCTCAGATCTCCAGACGCCCCGAGTAGAACATCTGCGAGACCCGGAACCGCTCCTTGAACCGTGCGACCTGAAGGTCCGCGCGCACCTCGATGTCGCCCTTCGCGGCTGCAAGCGCGGCCCTGTCGAAATGCAGGTAAAGATCCAGTGTCAGGCCGGTGAGATCGGCGCGCGCCTTCAGCGGCACAAGCGCCTTGCCCCGCGCAAGAACCACGCGCACGCCCTGCATGGCGGCCAACTCCACCGAGCCGGCGCCTTTGTGGGCGATCTGCGCCGGTAGGCCGTGGATTTCCAGAATCGCCTCTGCGGGCTCTTCCTCCAGCAGTTCCGCCAGAGTCCGGACAGGGTTCGCCTGCGCGCGGTAGAGGTACAGCGCGCGCGCCTGCCGGACCGGCAGCGCCGACACCCACCGCACGATCAGGTCCGCCTCCAGCGGCAGCGATGTGCGCGGCACGCCGATCCCTCCGATCGGATTGCCGCCATCGGGCCGGCGCATATTCGGCCCCGTAGCGCCGGGGATGTCCTCCGCCCGCGGCGGAGCGGGCTCGCGCCGGAACCACTCCAGCCGGACGCGCCGGCGCCGCGCCCACGGCGAGCCGGTGAGCATCTGAAGGACTTTCTTGTCGTTCCACTGCCGCCAGTCGTCCGCGCCGGGCGCAGCCGCGACGCGTGAGGCACAGAACGCCAGCAGCAGGAAGCGCCGGTTCATCGGGCGGTTCATGTGCGCATCCTCGACATCAGGTACAGCCCGGCCAACGCGAACAGCGCGTTCGGCGACCACGCCGCCACATCAGGAGGCATTTGCCCCGTATTGCCGAGCTGTTCGAAAAGGTAGTTCAGGGCGAAATAGGCGATGCCGATCCCCAGGCTGGCGCCAACGCCGGTGAGCGCGCCGCGGGCGCCCGTGAGAAACGCGAACGGCACGCTCAGCAGCGCCATGACGAGAGCGAAAAGCGGCGTCGAGAACTTCTTGTGGTACTGCACCTGGAGCGGGATCGTATTGAAGCCGGACTGCCGCATTTCGGCAATGTATTCGCCCAGCTGCCCGGCGGTCATCTGCTTGTAAGTCTTCACTTCTTTGATGAACCACGATGGCGTCTCGTCCAGTTCGGGGAATGTCGCCGCCTCGCCCGCGAACATGCGGAACCCCTCGCCGCCGCCAAAATCGCGCACCCATCCGTTCTGGAAGACCCACGTGCGGAGCGCGGGTTCCCACCGCGCCCGTTCCGCATAGATGTGCCGCGCTAGGCGGAAGCCGGAAGAGTCCAGTTCATAGACGCTCACGCCGCCCAGCACGCCCTCGTTCTCGTTCAGGTAGCGGTAGTAGTAAATCCGCGGTCCGCGCCCGAAAATCCACGGGCTTTGTGGCCGCAAATACGTCTTAATGGGACGGCCTTTAATTCGGTTACGCAGCCGTTCCTGAATGACGTTGGCCCCGGTTGCGACATAATGATCGAAAGCGAACAGGCCGGCGCTCAGCGCCGCGCCGGCGAACAGCACCGGCAGGCTGAGGCGGTTCAGGCTGACGCCGCAGGCCATCAGCGCCGTGATCTCGTTGTGTTTGGCCAGAATGCCGAAGGCCACCAGGGTAGCCACCAGGACGCTCACCGGGGCAGCATCATAAATCAGCTTCGGCGCCAGGAAGAACAGGTAGCGGAACAGCTCCGCAATGGGGATCTGGTTGCGGAAAACATCCCCCAGCAATTCGAAGAAATTGAAGACTTCCGTAAGCGCCACGAATGTAAACAGCAGCACCAGGAAGTAAAAAAGAAAACTGGAAAGAATATAGAAGTCGATGATTTGCGGCAGCAGGAAGATGCGGGCGCCGCCGGCCTCCAGCCGCCGGATGCCGGGCAACGCCAGCGGCGGCCGCGGCAGATCCCGGAGCCGCCGGGACAGTTCGGCGGTCCGCCCGCGAAGGCCAGCCAGCCAGTCCCTGTCGCCGGGGCGTTCGAGCCGGAACAGCAACACGGCGGCCAGCAGCGCGAAAAAGGCGTCCGGCAGCCATGCGGCGAGGCCGGCCGGAATTCCGCCCTCGCGCGCCAGCCCGATCAGGCTGACCAGCGCCGTGTAATACAGCAGTGCGAAGCCGACCGTAATGACGAACGCGCCGCTCTTGCCTCCGCGCCGCGCGCTCACCCCGAGCGGAAAGGCGGCCAGCGCCAGCAACAGACAAGCCATGGGGAGGGCGAACCGCTGATGGAACTCGATCCGCGCCTCGACGCTCCGAGACAGCTCGGGCAGCAGTTCCGAAGTCGGTGTCGCCGTGAAGAGCTTCGCCCGGATCTCTTCCCGTTGCCGCGCCTCCAGCGCCTGCTCGCCACGGGGGAAGCTGATGCGGTGGTACTCGGCAGGATCGGGCGCTGCCTCGTAGGTCACGCCGTTCCGCAGCGATAGCTGAAGCCGGTTGCGGCCCGCGTCGGGCAGCACCAACGCCTCGGCCGCCGCCGTGATCGCCGGCCAGTCTCCCTTGCGCGGCGAGGCGCTCTTGCGCTCCTCTGGCGGCGAAAGATCCGCGATGAAGACGTTGCGCCAGACCACAGGGTCGCCGGGGATCATGTCCCCCACGTAAAGCACTTTATTGGGGAAGCTCTCCTCGAACACCCGGGGCTGGATCTCTGACGACAACTGCGCCGCTCCCAACCGGTTGATCACGCGGATCAGCTCGGCGTTGCTGCGCGGTGTCAGGTAAAGCGAACAGGCGGCCGTCGCGGCCGCGGCCAGCACCGAAAAGCCGGCCACAGGAACCAGCAGCCGCCACGCCGGCATCCCGGCGGCGCGCATCGCCGTCACTTCACCGTCGCTCGACATCCGGTTCAGCGTGATCAGGATGCCCACCAGCACGCCCAGCGGAACGGTCAGCGGCATCGTGGAGGGCAGCAGCAGCAGGAACAGATAGCCCACCGTGCCCGCCCCGGCGGAAGTCGAAACCAGGATGGAGAACAGTTGCGCCGCACGCTGCAGCAGAAGCACGAAGACGAACAGCGCCGCGCCCAGAAAGGCGCTGCCTGCAGTCTCGGCGAAGATGGCGCGCGAAAGCAGTCCCACAGGCTTCCCGATTCGAGCTTAGCAATCCGCCGCAAGACCGCGGCGGCGGAGCGGCTCATTCCCGCAGCCCCGCCGGCGCGCTATTGCGGCGGCGGCACCACCGGCGGCTTCGGCAGATCCTCCGTCGCCGCCTCCAGCTCCAGCTCCTCGAAGAGAACCGACGGCGCCACCACCGAGCACCCCACCACGTAGCTGCCCGTCCCGGACAGCGCCAGCGGCGCGCCGTTGTCGAGAAAATCAAACTGGTGCATCCGGTCCCCCGCGGCCAGAATGTCGCGGAACTGGCGCGTGCCGAAGGCGCGCAATCGCAGCCCGCGCACAAGCTCCTCCCGCCCGTCGAGGTAGACGCGGTAGGCCAGCACCGGCGCCGACACCGGGCGCCCGCCCGCCCCGGCGCGGCCCGCTTGCGCCGCGCGCTGCCGCAGGTCCTCCACCGACCCGCTCGAGGGAAAATCCATCTTCCGGATCACGACCGCATACTGCCGCCCCATCTGCCGCGCCAGATCCAGCAGCCTTTGCCGCAGCGCAGCCTCGCTCTCCGACTGCGCCGCCTGCACGAAGAGGTTCGAGATCCTCGGAATCTTCAGGCCGAAAGCCCCCGGCAGCCGGGCTCTCCCGTTGGATCCATCCATCCCGCGCACGGGCTGGCGCGTGGTCAGAAGCGCCTTCAGCACCCCCTTCTCGACCACTTTCAGCCGCGAAGGCCGCACTCCCTCCAGATCCACCAGATAGGACCCGAGCAGCGCCCGCCCCTGGAATTCACGCGCCGACGGATCGTCCACCAGATCGATCCACTCCGGCAGCACCCGCAGCCCGAGGCGGTTCTCCAGCTCGCTCCCCTGCCAGGGAAATTGCCTTCCCGGCTCTGCCACCGGGCGCCGCACGGTCCCGAGGTTGGCGCCGAACACTTCCGCAAACGCCTGCGCAGCGGCCGCTCCCTCGAAAAGAACAGGCCCCGCATAGCTTTCCCCCAGCGGCGCTTTCGCCAGCTCGTCCAGGTTGCGGGCCACGGCCTCCACCGCCTGCCGCAGCTCGGATTCCGCCGGCAGACGGGCCGGATCCAGCGACTCGATCACATCGCCATCGTAGAGAACCATCCCGTCGGCCGCCTGCAGCGATCCTCTTGCCTGCACGAAAGCGATTCGGTCGCCTGCGCGAACCAGAGTGCCCTCCGTGTTCAGATAATACGTGGCGCCCTGCGAGACCTGGAAATCCACACTCGAGGCCGCGATGGCCGGGTAATCCGCAAAGACCGCCGACAACTGCTTCACGCGCTGCGTCCAGGCCGTCTCATCGATCCGCGTCCGGACGGGATTCTCCAAAACCACCACCGGCACCGACGGCCAGAAATCGGGCAGATCTTCGGCCTGCGTTACCCCGCGCAGCGCCGCGGCCTTGCGGCCCAACGCCCCATAGGCGGTCTTGTAGGCGCGGTCGAATGCCAGCCACAGGGCGTGGCGCAGTGTGGGCAGGTGGTTGTCCAGCGGCAGGGCGCCGGAATCGTAACGCATACCCGGATAGAAGTCGGAAAAGATGGAACCCATGTTGTCGAACCGCGGCGAGCCGACCCGAAGCAGGGGACGCACCGGGCGGAGCGTGTTGCGCTGCGGCGCGAATGCCGCGCCCAGCGTGGCCGACACGGAAAACGTCTCGGCGTCGTCCGCCGAAACCTCGGCGAAGAAGACCTCCTCGCCCAGAGCGCGAAGATTTCTTGCGCGGCCCAGCTCTTCGGCCAGGGCGCGGAGGACGGGGTCCGTGTTCAGGGCCGCGTTGACCTTCTGCGCCAGCGCCGCATCCCCGCGGGCCGCCGGTGCCTGCGCGGCGGCGCCGCCGGCGCAGAGGATCATTAGAACGGCGGCAACCTTCATGGACGCACCTCCCCATCCGGTCTGGGCAGAATGGGCGGGATGTCCTTCGATTCGGGCTTGCGCTGAATTTCGATTTCCTCCACCAAAAGGGCCGGAGACACGGCCGACACGGGCACATTGCCGGATTCCGCTCCGCAATAGCCGTTGAACACCTGCGGTTCGTCCGACGTGGCCAGGATCTTGGCGAAGCTCGCCAGCGGCGTGCCCACGATGTCGGCGCCCCGGATCAGCTCGTCGGGCCGGCCATCGGCAAAGACGCGGTACACCACAAGCGGAATCACGGTGAACGCCTGCAACCCGCCCCGCCGCGTTGTCGTGAAGCCTCCCGTCACCTGCTCGAAATATAGCCCGTAGGGCTTGTTTTTCCTCCGGATCTCGGCCTGGAGAAGCCGCCGCAGCTCTTCCCGGGAAACCTTCTTCGACGATTCCACCACCAGGTTCGACTGGCGGGACAGCGGCTCCATGCCGGATTGCGCCCGCCCGTGCGCGTTCGAGCGCTCAAAGCCGGGAACCGGCAGCCGCGAGACGAGGAAGTTGCGCAGCACCCCGTTCTCCACCACCGGGACGCGCCGCGCAGGAACGCCCTCGTCGTCGAACGCATACCAGCCGTTGAGATCCACGCCCGCGGCGGAGCGCAGCGAAGGGTCCGAGGCCACGGAGAGGAATCCGGGCAGCACCGCTTTGCCCACGCTCCCGGCAAAGGTCTGCCCTTCGGTTTCATCCCGCATCCTGTGGCCTTCGATGCGGTGGCCGAAGATCTCGTGGAAGAAAACGCCCGCCGCCCTGCCGGACAGTATCGCCGGCCCCACATAAGGCTCCGCCGCCGGCGCGCGCAACAGCGCCGTCATCTGTTCTCCCACCTTGCGGATGGCTGCGGCGACGGCCGCGTCGCGCGGCAGCCGCGCCGGGTCTTCGGCGTCGAAGCTTTCATACGTGCTGTAATCGTTGCCGTCATACCCTTTCGCCGTGGCGCTCACCGTGAGCCGGTAGAAATTCCTGCCGTGCTGGATTCGCGTCCCTTCGGTGGTGACCAGCGTGCGGATTTCCCGCTGCCATTGCAGGCTGATGTTGGAGGAAATCAGGCTTCGATATTCGGAAAACTGTGCCGACCATTTCCGAAGCCTGGCAGCCCATTCCTCTGGCGCAAACCGGTGCGATGGAACATCCAGAAAGGCCGTTGCCGGCTCCTCTTCGGAAAAATCCGGCAGATCGGCCGTGGCCGGATCCGCCGCGCGCATCTTGACCTCCGAACGGATCTGCGTCAGACGCTGCGCTGCCGCGCGCCACGCGCGGTCGGTTTGCCGCCAAGCCAGCCGGGCGATGGCCGCCGGTGAATCCTCCGCCGGCAGCACTGCAGAGGCCGTGAAACGCGGCCGTTCGCCTTTCAGCAGATGGAAGTTGTCCAGCCGCCGTTCCCCGGTGCGGACTGAAACGTCCAGCACGCGGCGCCGTGCCTGCGACTTCTGCGTCAGCGCGCCCAGGGTGGCCGACAGCGCGCCTCCCTCGGAATCCGTCACCCGGTAACTGATGAAATAGGGTGGCGGCTCCGCTTTCTCACGCAGCACCGTGAAGTTTCGGGCCAGCTCGGCGGCAAGAATCCTCACCAGCGGCGGCTCGGCAGGCGCCGGCTGCGCAGCAGCCCCCGCGCACGCCCACGCAGCGGCAGCCGCCAGAAACATGGCGAGCGTCGGTCCGGGAGGCCGGGTTCTAGGCACGTTGTCAGAATACCAGAGCAGCCCTTCGGCTCAGCGCAGGTTCGTCCGCGCCACGGCTGTCCCTGCTCCTCCGGAAGCGGCGCCGCACCCTGTGCCGGCGCAGGCGTGCCGCACGTCCAGCGCCTGGAGGTTCCCGCCGCACCTCGACAGCGCGCGTGGCGAGCCGGCGGTCCCCCGGCAGCGGCGCCTCGCCTCGCCCTCAGGCGACTTCCGCCCGCCGCGTCTTCTCTGCCGACTTGGCCGCCAGAAGGTTTAACGCCAGCGTATACCGGCCGTGGATCCCGGTCTTTTCGAAGATGTGGCGGAGATGGATCTTCACCGTGCCGGGACGGATACCCAGCACGGCTGCGATCTCCCGGTTCCGCAACCCCTGCCGCACCAGCTCTAGCACCTGCTGCTCCCGGGGCGTCAGCTGGTGCAGGCTTTCGACCGGCTTCTCCTCGCCCGGGGCCACACTTTCGTCGATCCACACCGCCCCGCGAGCTACAGCCGTCAGACATTGCATGATGAGCGGGAGGCCCGCTGTTTTTTTCAACAGGCCCCGTGCCCCCGCATGTAAATACAGCAGCCCTTCCGCCTCGCCCAGGCTCGCCCCCCACACCACGGCGGCGGTCGCCGGACTCTGGTTCTTCAACTGCTCCAGGCAGCGAAGCACCGCTTGCTGGCCCATGTGCTTGTCCAGCATCAGCACGTCCACCTGCGACTGCCGGGCCAGCTGCATGGCTAGGGCCAGGTGGGACACCGCCCAGACGCATTCCAGATGGTCCGTGGCCTCCAGCAGCGACCGGAGACCTTCCGCCGTGGCAGGCTGCGACTCGCAAAGGCCGACCTTGAATTTCTTTGCGTCAGTGGTGCTCTGATCCATGTTTCGCCGGATTCCATTCCGGGTCAGGGACGTACGTCGCGCCCCTTCCTATGGAATAGTCGTCCGGCCTCGTCAGGACTCTCAAGTTTTTGCCCGAAAAAGACGATAGCGCTACTAGACGGGAAAGGAGGGCGAGAGCCCGTCCGAGCAGAAGCCCATGTCCAACGCAAGCCGCAACTTCGGCCAGTGGAAGATCCTCCTTATCTGCCCCGACGAGCAGCTCCGTGCCGGTCTGGCACCCTTGCTGGCCGAGTGGCTGCCTTTCAGCCCCGTGCTAACTCTGGAGGAATACCCGACACGGGCTGTCCTGGAAGACATCCTCGGCAGCCAGGGCGCAAATCTCTGTTTCGTCGACACCACCTCGCGCCCGGAATGGGCCTTGGCCCTGTTGAGCGACCTGATCCTGCTCAATCCCAAGCTGCCGGTCGTGGCGCTCCACGCAACCAATGAACCCGAGTTGATCCTGAAGTCGCTCCGCCAGGGAGCCACCGAGTTTCTCTGCGCACCGCTCACCGAAGACCAGTTGTGCACCGTCATGGAGCGCGTGGCTGCCACGCACCGCGCCCGGGGCGGCGTCAACGCTCGCGTGGTTTGTGTCATGCCCGTCAAGGGGGCGTGCGGAGCCTCATCGCTCGCCTACAACGTGGCCCTGCACTGGAGAAGGATCACGCAGTCCCGCATCGCGCTCGCCGACCTCGATCCCCTGGCCGGAACACTGGCCTTTCTGACCAAGGTCAGGCAGACGTACTCGTTTCTGGACGCTCTCACGCGCACCAACGAGCTCGACGAAGACATCTGGAAGGGGCTGGTCTCCGGCAAGGGTGGAGTGGACGTTCTGGCCGCGCCCGAACAGCCCGCCCACGGCATCGACCATGACGCCAATCCGGCGGCGCTGCTCGATTTCATGCGCTCGATCTACGAGGTCGCAATCCTGGATTCAGGCGGCCCGTACGGGAACTGGAACCTGAGCCTGGCACGGCTGTGCGATGAATTGCTGTTGGTAACCACGAATGAGCTACCCTCCCTCCATGCCGCCCAGAGGGCGCTTTCTTATCTGGAGCGGCACCGGGTCGAGCCAAACAAGATGCGCGTGGTGCTGAACCGCTTCCGGAAAGACACCGGCCTTCAGAAGGAACTTGTGGAGGCGGCCCTGCACCTGGAGGTGTTCCACGTGGTGCCGGAGTGCCACGAAGAGGTTCAGCAGGCCCTCGTGGAGGGCAAGCCGGCGCCAACCAGCTCGCCGGCGGGGAAAGCTTTCCTGCAAATCGCAGAGAAGCTGGCCGGAAAAAGCGCCGAAGAGGCGGAGACTGCCGTCAAGTCCGGCGGCGGCCTGTCTGGCATCTTGTCGCTGTTCCGCAAATAGCTCCCCGGCCCCTCCCTTCCCTTCGCGCCTCCGGAAACGCCGGCGACAGTGTGATCCCATGACTCGGGAAGGGCTCCTGCTCACCTCGCCCCTGCGTACCGTCTGCCCGCGCCCGGATCGCTCCGGCGCATCGTTCCCCCACCCATCTGAAGCCGTGGCTGGGCGCGGCGGGTGAGGTGCGCCGCGCCACCGCCCGGCATTTCGTCAGCCGACGTCAGACGCACAGGCAGCCCGCAAGCCCGCCCGGTTCGCGGCGGGCGCCGCGGAGGAGTGGACCCGGCGGACGAGCCCGGCACCCTGCCTCCGGCAGGGTTCGCCTGCACCTCTTCTGAGGAATAAGTGCCACCCCACGCCGTGAATTCTCCACCGTCGGCACTCTGGTTGCGCTATGCTCAGCGCCTGGCCTTCAGGCCGCCCACTGCGGCTTGTCCATGCGGCTCCGTGCCTTCCCGTTCTTCAGCGCGGGCGCGCTCCTCCGCGAAGCCCCGGTGCGCCTGCGCTCTTTTCTCAGATTGATCGTGCCCCGGCACCCTGGCGCGCCGCAGCGACACTTCACCTCTTCGACGTCGGGATCGAAGCGGTAATCCACGGTCAGCTCCTCGCCCGGCTGGATGTCCCGCGCCGCAAAGTAGAGGATGTGCCCCTTGCAGATACGGGTCACGCAGTTCGGCGCGCAGCAGTGGTTGATGAACTCGGCCCCGCTGCCGCCCACGCTGCCGTCGATGGTCCAGTAATTGTCCAGCGTGAACAGATAATTGTACCGGCGCTGCGCCCGCCGCGCCGTCTCGCGGCGGCTGATTTTTTCGCCAGTATACTCGATCACCTTCCGGCCTTTCGGAATGAAATCCTCGGCAAATACGCCCCAGCGGTGAATGGGAGACGGCCGGACCGACAGCCGGAAACACGCATGTTTTTCGGAAATTCGCGGGACTGTTTCAGTCTTTTGGTGGTCTTGTGGCATACGCACGCGCCCGCTCCGCTCCGGCCTTGCCTCGCCGGTACGGCCGGCCACAGGCGGGCTTTAGGACTCGGGATCTCGTCTGGACTTGCGCCGGGCCCGCCGCCGCAGGAGCAGAACGAAACACAGCGCCGCCAGCACGCCGCTGATGATCCGCATTGTCTGCTCGTCCACGGCAGAATCTCCGCGCGAGCTTGTATTGTAACCTGCCTGCTGCGCCTGTGGCGACAGTGACAGTGGCGGCTGCGCGGAAGCGCTCTTCCGATCTCAGGCGGGCGGCGCTTCGCCCTCCGGCTCGCAGATTACAGGCCGGCCTTCTCCTTCAAAACGTCGATCAACTCTTTCACCGCAGCCGCGCTCTTCGCCAGTTGCGCCTTCTCCTCGTCGTTCAGCGACAACTCGTAGATCTTCTCGATCCCGCTGGCGCCGATCTTCACGGGCACGCCCACGAAGATCCCTTCCAGCCCGTACTCCCCTTCCAGATAGGCGGCGCACGGCAGGACCTTCTTCTTGTCCTTCAGAATCGACTCCGCCATCTCCACCGCGGCCGCCGACGGCGCATAATACGCGCTACCCGTCTTCAGCAGCTTCACGATTTCCGCGCCGCCGTCGCGCGTACGCTGCACGATGGCGTCGATCCGCTCCTTCGGCAGCAGCTCCGGAAGCGGAATCCCGCCCACCGTCGTCAGCCGCGGCAGCGGCACCATCGTGTCGCCGTGCCCGCCCAGCACCAGCGCCGAAATGCTCTCCACGGAAACCCCCAGCTCCATGGAGAGGAACGTCCGGTAGCGGGCCGTATCGAGCACCCCGGCCATGCCCATGACACGGTTCCGGCTGAACTTCGAAAGCTGGTACGCCACCCAGCACATCGCATCCAGCGGGTTCGTGACCAGAATCAGAAATGCGTTCGGCGAGTAGCGGACCGCCTCCTCGGTGGCCTTCTTCACGATCTCGTAGTTGGCCATCAGCAAGTCGTCGCGGCTCATGCCCGGCTTGCGCGGGAAGCCCGCGGTGATGATCACAATGTCGGATCCGGCCGTCGGCTCGTAGTCGTTCGCGCCGGTCACCATGACGTCGTATCCCTCCACCGGACCGGACTGGAGGATGTCGAGCGCCTTGCCCTGCGGCATGCCCTCCACAATGTCCACCAGCACCACGTCGGCCAGTTCCTTGCCGGCAATCCGCAGCGCGCAATTCGCGCCGACGTTGCCACCGCCTACAACCGTGATTTTCTTCCGCATATCAGGACCTTCCTTCCAGAACTTGAACAGGACTGCGGCAGGCCCGCCGCGCGGCGGGCAGTCCTCTTCGATTGTAGACCCGGCCGCCCGCCGCGGGCACCGCACTTCGCAGCCCGGCGATAGAATGGTGGGTTCATGCAGGTTCCCGAATCCGCCAGGCGCTTTTTCGACCAGCAGACCGCCAGGCTCAAGCGCCAGATCCGGAAAAAACGCATCGCCTTCCCCGAGGGCGAGGACCCCAGGGTCATCGCCGCCGCCAACCGCCTTTGCACCGAGGAACTGGCCATCCCGATCCTGATGGGGCGGCCCAGCGGGCATGTGGCCTCCTGCGTCGTCGTCGAACAGCCGGAGAACAATCCGAAGCTGAGCGACTACGCCCGGCTGCTTCACGAGAAGCGCCGCGCGCGCGGCATCACGGAGATGGAAGCCCGCCGCATGGCCCTCGATCCTCTCGTCTTCGCAGGGCTGATGGTGGCCGCCGGCGACGCCGACGGCTTTGTCGGCGGCGCGGCCACCACCACCGCCGACACCTTCCGCGCCGCCCACCGCACCATTGGCATGCGGCCCGACATCAAGACCGCTTCCGGCGTCATGATCGTCTGCACCCACGCCGAAGAATGCGGCGCCGGAGGTGTCTTGGCCATGGCCGATCCCGCGCTGGTCATCGAGCCCACACCTTCCCAGTTGGCCGATATCGCCATCGCCACGGCGGACACGGTGAAGAACGTGATGGGCGTGGAGCCCGCGGTCGCTCTCCTTTCTTTCTCCACCAAGGGAAGCGCCCGCCACCCGTTAGCTTCCCGGGTCATCGAGGCGCGGCGCATCGTCGAGGCCCGCCGGCCGGATCTGCACGTGGACGGAGAACTCCAGGCGGATGCCGCCCTGGTGGAAAGCGTCGGACGCTCCAAGGCCCCGGGCTCCACCGTAGCCGGAAAGGCCAACACGCTGATCTTTCCCGATGTCGGCAGCGCCAACATCGGCGTCAAATTGGTGGAGCGGCTCGGTGGCGCGGTCTGTACCGGGCCGCTGTTCCAGGGCTTCGCCAAACCAGCCAACGACCTCTCGCGCGGCTGCTCGGCCGAGGACATCTACCGCCTCGGCATCCTCACCGCGCTCCAGGCCGGCGATTAGGGCGCGCCGTGCTCCCGTTCAAACTCATCTATCACGAACGCTACGATCTCCACCTGGGCTCGCACGTTTTCCCCGCACAGAAGTACCGCCTCATCCGCGCATTGCTGCTCGCGCGCGGCATCGCCGCCGCGGAAGACTTCTTCGAGCCGCAGCCGGCCACGCGCGAGCAACTCCTCCGCGTGCACACGGCGGAGTGGATCGAGAAACTCGAGCGCGGCAAACTCAGCTACCACGAGGTGCTGAAGCTCGAGATCCCCTATTCGCGGCGCATGGTCGAGGGCGTCTTTCTTGCCGCTGGCGGCACCCTTCTGGCAGCCCGCCGCGCCCTCACCGAGGGCGCATCCTTCAACATCGGCGGCGGCTTCCACCACGCTTTCCCCGGCCACGGCGAGGGCTTCTGTGCCATCAACGACGTGGCCGTCGCTGTGCGCACCCTCCAGCATGAAGGCGTCCTGCGCAAGGCTCTGATCGTAGATACCGACGTCCATCACGGCAATGGCACGGCCGCCATCTTCGGCGGCGACCCCGGCGTCTTCACGCTCTCCATCCACCACTTCAACAACTACCCCGCCGTCAAGCCCCCCTCCACTATCGACATCCATCTGGAGGACGGCGCCGGCGACTCCGAATACCTCGCCCGGCTCCGCCCCGCCTGTGAGGCCGCCGTGCTCGGCTTCCGTCCCGAGATTGTGATGTATGTCGCTGGCGTCGATCCCTATTACGACGATCAGCTGGGCGGGCTCTCGCTGACGCGCGAGGGACTGTACGAACGCGACCGCCTGCTCTTCGACCTCGCTTTGCGGAAACATATCCCTGTCGCCGTTACGCTGGCAGGCGGCTACGCCCGCTCCACGCAGGACACCGTGGAACTACACGCGCAAACGGCCGTGGCACTCAAAGAAAGCATGCAGGAATGGGCAAGAAGATGGTAAACAGAAGGCGATTCCTCGGGGCCGCAGCTGCCGCTGCCGCCCCCTTCCAGCCGGCGCCGGCCCCGGGGCGCCCGAACATCATCCTGATCCTCGCCGACGACCTCGGCTACGGCGACCTCGGCTGTTACGGCCAGACGCGAATCCACACGCCGAACCTGGACCGCATGTCGGCCGAAGGGATCCGATTCACCTCCGCCTATGCCGGCTCCACCGTCTGCGCTCCAAGCCGCTGTTCGCTTATGACCGGCTTGCACACTGGGCACGCTCGCACCCGCGGCAACCGGTCTCCCGATCTGCCGCTCCGCCCGGAGGACATCACCTTCACCGAAATCCTCAAGCGCGCCGGATACCGCACCGCGCTGTTCGGCAAGTGGAGCCTTGGCGAGCTCGGCTCCACCGGCTATCCCACGCGCAAGGGCTTCGACGAGTGGTTCGGTTTCTTCTCGCAGCTCCACGCCCACAACTACTACCCCGAGCACCTCCTCGACGGCGAAACCGCCTGGCTCTGCCGCGGCAACATGGGGCTTCAGCGCAAGGACTACGCCCCGGACCTGTTCACTGCCCGCGCCTTGCAGTTCCTCGAAAAACAGGATCGCTCAAATCCGTTTTTCCTCCACCTCTGCTACACGGTCCCGCACGCCAACAACGAAATGGGGCGCGATTCCGGCGACGGCATGGAAGTCCCCTCCTACGGGCCCTACGCGAACCTGCCGTGGCCCCGGCCGGAAAAGGGCTTCGCCGCCATGATCTCCCGCATGGATGCCGGCATCGGCCGCATCTTTGAGGCCCTGAAGCGCAGAGGACTGGACGACAACACGCTGGTCCTCTTCACCTCGGACAACGGCCCTCACAAGGAAGGCGGGCACGACCCGAATTTCTTCGAATCCTCGGGCCCCTTGCGCGGCATCAAGCGCGACCTCACCGAGGGCGGTATCCGCGTGCCCACACTGGCTCGCTGGCCAGCCCGCATCCGCGCGGGACAGACAAGCAGCTTCCCGTGGGCCTTCTGGGACATTCTTCCAACCTTCGCCGAACTCGCCGGTGCGCAGGCGCCCGCGGGGCTCGATGGCATATCCATTCTGCCCACGCTGCTCGGGCAGGCCCAGAAGCCGCATGACTACTTCTACTGGCAGTTCCACGAGGGCGGCTTCTCGCAGGCGGTGCGCATGGGACCATGGAAGGGAATCCGGAAGGGACTCGATGGCCCCATCGAACTCTACAATCTGGACGACGACCTTGGCGAACGGCGCAACCTCTCAGCGGACAAGCCGCAAATCGTCGCCTCCATTGCCCGCCTGATGCAGGAAGCCCGAACAGAGAGCGAGTTCTGGCCGGTGAGGCCGCGTGCCTGACTCCGTCCCGACGGCAGCCGCGCCGCGGCTGTGTTCGGCTGGCGTGGCGCTTCTGGACCCGGAAGACTTCAGTGGCGGCTCCCGCTGGAACTGGACTAATCATACAAGCAGACCTCTGGCAGGCATTCTGTATATGCCTCCAGTATGATGAGGGCATGGAATCCTCATGGGATGACAGCGAGAAACTGGTTCGCAAGAAGCTGGCCGACCAGGTGCTCGACCGTCTTCTGGCCCTGATCGAGCGCGGCGAAATGCCGCCGGGAAGCCGCCTCCCCGGGGAACGTACCCTGATGCAGCGCTTCGGGGTCGGACGGCCTGCGGTCCGCGAGGCCCTGCAGACCCTGGAGAGAATGGGCCTCATCGAAATCCAGCATGGCGAGCGGGCGCGCGTCATCCGCCTGGACGCCAGCCGCGTGCTTCGGCGCATGGATGCCTCCGTGCGCCACCTGCTGACCTCCTCCCCGGAAATGCGCGAGGCCCTGCGGCAAGCGCGGCAGGAATTCGAACAATTCCTCGTCCGGGAGGCGGCCCGCCGGGCGAACGAGGAAGGGATCGAGCAGTTGCGGTCTGCATTGGAGGCCCAAAAGGCAGTTCGTGGAGATGCTGTGCGCTTCATGACCGCCGGCATCCGCTTTCACGTCACCATCGCCTCCCTGGCCGGCAATCCACTCTATCCCGCGCTCAGCGAGGCCATGCTGGGCTGGATCTTCGGTCTCTTCCCGCGCCTGCTCCGCGCGCCGAATGTCGAGGACCTGACGATCAAGGAGCACACTGCGATCCTTAGGGGGATCGAAAACCACGATCCGGAGGCCGCCGCCCGCGCTGTGAAGCGCCACCTGACGCGCGCCCACCCGCGCTACCACGGCGCTCCTGCGGAAGCCGGTTCTTGAAGCGCCCCGCCCATCGCATCCGGAGATCCTCTCCCCGCAACAGGCATTCCATTCCCGCCGTCCCGGCGCGCCTGAGTCGATGGACCGGTCTTGCTCCCGTCTCTTTTCCCGGCCGCACGAGGTCCTGGGCGCAGCCGGAGCCCCGCCACCGCGCCTCGGAGGTCTCATGAGAGACAATGGCCTTGCTTGAGCCCGGATCTAGCGGGATCTGGCACAGGAGACGCAGCATGAAAGAACAGTCCTACGCCAACCACGCCCGGCTCGACACGGGCTACCATTTCGTTCTCGCGCCGGTGCTGATGCTCACCTGCATCGGCTCGCTTGTCAACCTCTGGAAGTCGCTCGGCGATCACCAGCGCCTCTACAGCGCCTCGCTGATCGCCGTCCTCGCCTTCTGCGCCTTCTTCATCGCCGGTTACGCGCGGATTTACGCGCTCAAGGCGCAGGACCGCGCCATCCGCGCCGAAGAACACCTCCGCCACTTCGTTCTCACGGGAAGGCTGCTCGATCCGCGCCTCGGCGTGAAACAGATCGTCGCCCTGCGCTTCGCCTCCGACGAAGAGTTCGTGGACCTGGCGCGCCGTGCCGCCGAGCAGAACATGGAGCCGGACGCCATCAAACGCGCCATCAAGAACTGGCGCCCCGACCACTACCGCGTCTGAGAGGCCAGAAGCGGTCTCCCCGCCTCTCTCCCCGCGCTCAAGAAAAGCGGCACGCCCGGAGGCGTGCCGCCTGTGTGATTCAGGTCTCAGTACATGAACCGCAGCGAAAGCTGGATCCGCCGCGGAGCGCGCGCGCTTGTGTAGGCGCCGAAGTTCAGGTTGATCTGGTTGCCGGCAGAATCGAACCGCGCCGCGGTCGAGATCCCGGAGAACTGCGTGTGGTTGAAGGCGTTAAAGAACTCCGCCCGGAACCAGAAATAGCGCTGCTGGGTCACCGGGAAGCGCTTGGTCACGCTGATGTCGTAGTTCTCGATCCCGGGTCCGCGCAGCAGGCCGATCCCCGCGTTGCGGAAATCGCGCGGAGCGGTGCGCTTGAACACCTCCGTGCGGAACGTGCGGTCGAACGTCCATTGGTCCTTCGGCAGCTTCGGATCGCCGGCCACGGTGATGCGGGCGCCCTCGTTCGACCCGTAAGATCCACCGTGTCCGAGGTGGAAAAGCTTGGCGTGAACGGGAAGCCCGACTGGAAGGCTTCGGCGCTCGCGAGAACTGAGCCACCTTTGCTCCCCAGATGTGACCCACCATTGCTTCATCTGAGTACCCACTGAACTGAACTCTGCTGACCGGCGCGGTGATCTGATGGATCACCGTGGCTGACGCTGGGAAGAGACCGTGCACGATCTGCCGGCGGTGGTTCCGGCCTGACTCGC
>JBBIIK010000020.1:0-69186 GCA_037446555.1 Acidobacteriota bacterium | reverse complement strand
ATTTCACGGGCTGAAAGACTTCCACTTTCTTTTCCACGCCGCGGATGGTGATGACCTGGTCGGGCACAGGGGCCGGCGGGGCAGGCGGGGGCGGCGGGGCGACGACGACCGGGGCGGGCGGCGCAGCGGCGCGGCGGCGGCGCGGGTTGACCTCGTCGTAGTATTCGTCTTCCTCGGCGGGCCGGTCCTCGGCCGGCTGGAGCCGGGCGTGCTTGCCATAGACGGCCATGAGGCTCAGGCCCTGGGTCTTCTCGATGCTCTGGTCGCCGCCGTTGCGCAGAACGAGCTGGATGCGGCCCTCGCTGCCGGCCAGCGTGAGCAGCTCGGCCTGCTGCGGCGTCACCAGCAGGGTGACGTTGGGGGCATCGACCGGCTTGCCGGAGGCGTCTGTCTGAAGCGTCTTGCCGGCCGAGAGCACAAGGATGTTCTGAAGAATCGTCTTGGTGACGGTGGTGCGGTTGCCGGGCGGGTTGCCGGTGATGAGCACATCGACTCTCATGCCCGGCAGCACAAAGCCGGCCACGCCGACGACGTCGTTGACGCGGACGGTTACGGCGCGCATGCCGACCGGGATGACCGGTGCCAGGCCCACGCCGCTGCCCCGCTGGGCGAGGCGGCCTTCCAGAATGGGCTCCTCGGCGAGAATGTTGGCCACCACGGGGCGGTCCAAAACGTCCTCGGGCTTGCTGAAGCCGCCCTTGGGGAAGGCCTGCGCCGGCATCTTCACCACTTTCACGTCGGCCGCCTTGACGGTCAGGCCCACGGCAAGAGGCCGCGAGGCGACGACGACGTCCTTCATTTCGATGACTTCCGCCTTCTTCGGCTGCGAGCCCGCCTTGGACGTCATCGAGTAAAACAGCGCGCTAACCACGAGCGCGAAGACGAGGCTCACTGCGAGTACGGTAAGGAACCTACGATCCATGGAAAGGCCTCCATTCAACTCCCTTGCATTGCAAAAACACTCCCCCAGCCGGCGATGGAAGGACTCCGGACGCCTGGGCGGCTGGGCAGGCGGCGCACGCGGCTGCGAAAGCGCGGCTCATCGCGGCCCCCTTTCCTTACCGGGCGGGCTGCCAAGCCCGCTGGCGGCGGCCCCGGCCGGCTCCCGCTGCATCTCCAGCCACCAGGTACCGGCGGCGAGCCCTGCCGACAGCGCGAAATTCAACAGGTCCTCGCCTCCCGGCATGTACCAGGGCGAGCGCGGCTCCCGCGTCATGCTTTCACCAGCCGGCGCGGTGGGCGAAGCGGACTGTTGCGATCCGGTCACCGGTGTTTCCCTCTTTAGCTCTTTCGGCAGAGTCATGGAATATCATTAGGGGGCGGCGCAGAACAATTCGGGCAGGGCGGCGGAGCACCGCGGCGCGCCTGCTGCCAGACGGCCTCCCGCCGCAGCACAAAAAGGATGGCCTGACCGTCATCGGCGACAATGTTCCAGCGCGGACTCATCTTCAAGAGGCTGGCCAAGGGCACAGCGGGAGGCACGAGAACGGTGTCAAAGCGGTACATGTCAAGCACCTCCTGCCACCGTGGCTTGCCTTCCATGGCGGCCAGGTAGTCCATGGCCAGATCGCGGCCATAGAAGTCACTGCGCCCGTCAAAGAAGACACGGACGCGGGGCCACATGCGGTAGATCAGATAGTCGGCCCATTGGTCCTGGGTGAGAATCCGCGCCCCTTCGAGCCTCGCGCCGTGACTCTCCACGATCGCACCAGGGAAGCGCTCGGCCGGGAAATCCCGAAACTGGGGGAAGGGCACGACGCGGAGCGCGACGGCGGCCAGCAGCGCCGCCGGCCACACGCTCGTGCGCCGCACTTGCGGGGCCGACTCCGCAGCCAACTGACCCAGCGTGGCGGCCACCGAGCGCCGCCCGGCGCGCCGGGCATGCTCGTCCCACAGTCTTTGCAACTCTGCGGCCACGAACGGGAGGGCCACGCCGGCAAACAGCGGGATGTGCCGGGCCGATTGCAGCGAGGCGTGCGCCCAGAAGAGGATCCAGAGAACGGGTACGACCTGGCGCCGAAGCAGGAGGACGCCGCAGGCGGCCACGGCGGCCAGCAGGGTGATCTCGTAATGCATCATCGGCTCGCCGCGGAACGACGGGGCCCGGAACTCGCCGACGATATTCAGGATGTAGTCGGCCCGCAAGTACTGCCAAATATGCGCGTGCAGCCTCCATCCGTAGGGGTTGGCCAGGCTGGCGGCCACACAAAGGGCGGTGAGGGTGGCGTAGCGGCGTGCCTGGCGCCATTGGCGGTTACCCAGCCATGCCTCCGCCGCCGCGCCCGCGGAGGTCAGCGCCAGCAGCGCGACGAGCGCCAGCCACCCTCCGTGCAGATTGGCCCAGAGCGCCGCCAGAGGCACGAGCAGCCAGATGGAGCGCGTGGGGCGGCGGCGATCAGCCTCGATCCACCACGCCACGGCGGGCACCAACAGCAATGTGAACAGGTGCGGGCGCGCCAGCAGGTGCAGCGTCACCGAGCCGAAAGCGAGAAAGGCCAGGGGCAGGGCGATCCAAAGATTCACTCCCAGCCACATCATGTGCCGGAAGACGATGCCGCAGTACAGGGTCCCGGCGACCATGCCGAACAGGGCCACGGCTTGCAAGCCCCCGGCTTGGTGCAGCAGGGCGAAGAAAACGTCGGACAGCCACTCCCAGGCGAACCAGGGTTCGCCCTGGCGGCTGAAGGAAAAAAGGTCGCGGTAGGCGAACTGCTTGTGCTCGAGGATCCACTGGCCCGTGCGAATGTGCCAACCCGTGTCGCCATCGGCAAGCACCAGGCCGAGACCGCCATCGGCGAGGCTGAAGAACCAGAACGGCACGGCCACCAGGAGAACGTCGAACAGCGATGGCTGCAACCAATGCTTCCAGGCTGCGGGGGCGGCCGAGGCGGCCTTCCCCTGCCCCGCCCCGGCTGGCAACGGTGCTTCTGTGGGAATGCGTGCGGCTTGCTCGATCATGTGGCGCTTGTCCCTTCCACCATCGGCAGGCCGGGGCCCGGGAATTAGCCTTACCGCCGAAAAAGCAAAAGCCGCGGCGGCGGAATTCGCCGTGGCGCTTCCCCCGGGCAGGCTTGGGCGCGAAGGGCAGGCGCTGCGTCAGAGGCAATCAGGGGCAGGCAGGGCGTTGCCGGGCCGGGAAGACCGCGGGAACAGCCGCAGCCAATGGGCGGAGTCGCGGAATGGGCCGGAATGCGGAATGTCTTTCGGCCCTCTCCGGCCAAGGCGCGGGGGAGGGCGCCTGCCCAGGGAGGGGCGGCGCGAGGGATGGCGCGGGCGCGGGTCCGGCGGCCCACCCCGCCGGACGCGAGCACGGGAATCTTCCGGCGCCGCCAAGGCGGGCGGCGCCGCGGCCGGGCCCGGAATCAGGCCCCGTGAATCCGGCGGAAATTGGCAAGGCACTTTTCCACCGCCTCGTAGGGCGGCAGCTCGTGGCCTTCCTGCTCGATGAGATAGAATTCCACGCCTCCCTTGCTTTCGGCAGCCTGGAAAATCCCTTTCCAGGGCGAATCACCCTCGCCGAGGAGCACGCGGTAGCCCTTCTCCTTCGACCACTCTTTGCAATGGATGGACTTGAGGCGGCCGGGGTTGGCGTTGATCCAGGCAACAGGGTCGTTGCCGGTTTCGACACAGGTGCCCACATCGAGCTGGAGGACAACGGATTTCGGCGTATTGCTGGCAAGAATTTCCAGGGGCTTCTGCCCTTCGACCGGGCGCCATTCCATCTGGTGATTGTGGAATCCGACGGCGCAATTTTCCTTGCGGGCAATTTCGTCGGCGCGGGTCAGCACGTCGGCCACCTTCATCCACCCGGCCACGGTTGGCTCCACCTTGCCGGCGCTGGCCATGACAATGTACTTGCTGCCGAGCATTTTGTTCCATTCGAGCGTCTTCTGCATGTTCACCGGCAGAAGGTTATTGGAGCCGTTGTGGGTGGAGAGGCACTTGATGTTCAGGTCGTCGAGGAGTTTGCGCATCTCCTTGACCTGGTCCAGGGACCAGCCGATATAGGGCCCGTAGAACTCCACGCACTGGTAGCCCATCCTGGCAACGGTTCTGACCGGGGTGAAGATGTCCTTGGCCATCTCCGAGCGGACCGAGTACATTTCGACACCGACCAGGGGCTTGCTCTTCTGGGCGAGGGCGGGCAGACCGGCGGCTGCACTGGCTGCCACGAGGAAAGAACGGCGGGAGAGGTCTTGTCTCTGCATGACGTAAGAGACGATATCACATGGGCCGGGGATACGGGGAAGAGTAGCCGGATGATGCCCACGAGTAAACCGGCAGGCAGGGAGCCACGGCTCCTTCCGAGTTGCCGAGAGCCGTGAACATCTTGATCCGGAACGCAGGGAGAGCAGTCCCTGCCAGGTCGGCCGGCCGGCGAGCCGATGTCAAATGCCGCTGACCGATGTCCGTTCCCGCCTGGTGTTTTGCCACCGCGCTGTCCGGCAGCGGGCATCCTGCTGGATTTTGGACTGAGGCCCTGGCCAACACGGATCTTCTTACCAGTGCAGAGTCGATGCTCCATGCAAGACCGGGCCGTGGCGCGAGCGACTGCCGGGAATCGGAGCCCGGGTCAGCGAGGTTGCGTTCCTGGGCTCTTCGGGTCAAAGGTTTGCCCGACAGAATATCTGTGGCGCGGACAGACGACAGAAAGGACGCCTTCTATTCCGGCGGAAGCACTCCTATCTGGCCATCCCGGAGGACAGCGTCTACGGCCGGGCGAAAACTCCGCCCAAGGACTGGCCTAGAGGGAGAGCTTCGGGCGAGGCGCGGGAGAGGGCGGGCGGCGCGACGCTACGCGCTGCGCGCCTCGCGGGAGCGCAGCAGCCGCACGCCGCGGGAGTTGCCGTCCGAGCCCGACCCGTTGGCGGCGGAAGCCGCCAGCGCACGGGCGTTGAAGATGGACGCCTGATCGGCGAGCGACTTCATGTCGCTGCCCTCTTCCACCACCATTTCGTGCTCGACCCAATTCGAGAGAGGAATATTCCGGAAGAAGAGCCGCTCCTGCATGACCAGCGACTTGCGGTTGACGAACATGGACTTGTTTTCGCGCATGAAGTGGCGCTCTTCGACGCGGAAGTCGGCCAGAAGCTGATCGAAGGCCTGACGCGCGGCCACCTCTTCTGCGGCGCGGACCTTTTCTTCCATCAGCTTTTCCTGGTTGCGGATGGTGGCCTGCGCCTCGGCCAGGCTTTCCCGCTCCCTGGCGACCGCCACCTCGAGCCTCGCCTGCATGATGTAGTAGCTCAACAGGGCGCTGCCCATGGCGATGAACAGCGGCAGAAGGATCCAGACAAGCGCCGTCATATCCATGTCCTGCCAGATCATCGGCAGCCCGCGCGGCCGACTTTAGACCGGGAAAACGCCTTATTGCGTGGGATCGAGGCGGCGCCCCTGAAGGATGTACCACGCCAGCGGCAGGCGGAAAGACGCCAACGCCGCCAGCAGGCAGCGCAGGCGGAAGCCCAGAGCAGCGAGGAATCCTTCATACTTGCCCAGATAAGCGGCCGCGCCGGCGACGGCGTCTGCGGCGAGTTCCTCGCGCGGCGCCGACGGCGGCAGTTCGGGATGCAGCACCGCGTTTGCCTCCGGCACGCAGAGGATGCGCTTGCCGGCGCAGCGCGCCTGGCGCCAGACGTGCAGCATCGCCCAATGTTCGGAGAAGCGCTTCTCGCTGAGGTAGTTCATGCCGGCAAGAAACGTTTTGCGGATCATCACGGCCCAATCTTCAACCGCTTCGGCGGCGCCGTTCTGGAGCGGCGCGCGGGGCAGAGGCTCGAGCCGCAGGCTCGACTGGCGCAGCGCCGCGGCACCGGGCAGGCGGAAGGCGCATTCCAACGCGGCGCCGTCCGGATTCCGAAATGCCGGGCAGGCAGCGGCGGCGTCTGTCCTGGCTTCCAGTGTCTCGGCGAGCCTGGCGATGCAGTCCGGCGCGAGTTCGACGCGGGGATCGAGATACAGGAGGAGATCCGCGCGGGCGGTGCGGGTACCTATGTTGCGGGCGCGAGTCTTGCCGAAGTACATGGGCATGCGGATGACCTGCACCCAGGGGCGGGTGGCGTCGACATCGGCCGAACCGTCGCGGCTGCCGCCATCGACGACGAGGACCTCACAGCGTTCGGCGAGGGTGCTGCGATGAATGGAGTCCAGGCAGCGCTCCAGCGCCAGGCGGCAATCGAGGGAGACGATGACGATGGAGACCAGAGGAAGAACGGCTTCAGGCTGCGAGGCTTCGGGAACCACCATTGCGCATGATAGCGCACCGGGAGGGCGGCTTCAGTCGATGATGCCCTTGCGGAGGGCAAAGCGGACCAGTTCTCCCGTGGAGTGGAGATTCAGCTTCTCCATGATGCGTCCGCGGTGGGCGTCCACGGTGTAGACGCTGAGGTTCAGCAGCGAGGCGATCTCCTTGTTGGTCTTGCCTTCGGCGATCAGTTGCAGGACCTCGCGCTCGCGGGGCGTGAGGAGGTCGACCGGGTCGGTGACGTGCTGGCGGTAGTCGACGAGAACAGAATCGGCGACGGCGGGAGCGATGTAGCCTTCGCCGCGGGCGACGGCGCGGACGGCGGCGACCAGATCGGCGTCGAAAGCGTCCTTCAGCAGGTAGCCACGGGCGCCGGCGCGGAGGATCTCCCGCACGTAAACGCTGTCGCGGTGCATCGAAAGGGCCAGGACGCGGGTCCTGGGGGACGATTCGCAGATGCGGCGCGTAGCCTCGATGCCGTTCAGTCCCGGCATGGCGACGTCCATGACGACGACATCCGGACGGAGCTGTTCGGCGAGTTCTACCGCTTGTCTGCCGTCGCAGGCCTCGCCGGCGATTTCGAATTCCGCCTGCGCCTCCAGGATCCGGCGGAAGCCCTGGCGCACCATGGAATGGTCGTCGGCGAGCAGGATGCGGATGGGTTTCGCGTTCATGCGGCGGACTGGCTGGCCGAAGCGGGCAACGATGCCTCCACGGCAACCCCCGCGCCGAGCCCTGTTTCTATTTTCAGCTCTCCACCGGCGCTGCGGGCGCGGGCCCTCATGCCGACCATGCCGAGGCCGCCCGTGGGGACGGCAGCGGGGTCGATGCCTTTCCCGTTGTCGGCCACGCGGAGCCGGACGCGGGCGCCGGAGAGTGTGAGCGAGACAGAGACGCGCGAGGCGCCAGAGTGGCGGGCGGCGTTGGTGAGCGCCTCCTGGGCAATGCGGAACAGGTGGGTTTCGACCTCGTCGGGGAGCCGCTGATCGACCGTACAGTGGCATTCGACCTGGATCCGGGTGCGCTGCTGGAAGCGGTCGCACAGCCACCGCAGTCCCGCAGCAAGGCCGAAATCATCGAGGATGGTGGGCCGGAGCAGTTGCGAGACCTCGCGCACGGTACGCATGGAGGAGTCGACGAGCTGAACGCAGTCGTCGATGAGCGCGGGCTGGGCCTCCTGGCGGGAAGCGAGAGCGACAAGGTTGGCTTTCAAAGCCGTCAGCGTCTGGCCCAGTTCGTCGTGCAGTTCGTGGGAGAACCGGCGCGCGGTGCTCTCTTGCTTATCGAGCAGCTGCCAGGAGACGCGGCTCAGTTCGCCGGCCTGCCATTCGAGCTGGCGGATCAGGCGCAGGGTCCAGCGGGCGGCGTAGACGGCGGAGATCAGCGCCATGAGGAAGCCCGCGCCAAGCAAGGCAGCCGACTGCTGGGCGAGGCGCAGGGAGAGTTCTTCAATGCGTTGCTTGAGCGCGACCGAGCGCCGCGTTTCGATCTCCACGAGCTGATCCACGAGGCTGAGCACGGACTGGTGGGCATGCATCAGCCGCCGCACCGGCCGGCGGCGGGACGCCTCTTCGCCAAGGACGAGCCGGGCTTCGTTGCTGAAGTCGGCCGCGGCCGCGTAGAGCTTCTGCCAGAGAGCCTGCTCCGGCTCGCCGGCCAGTTCTTCGGCGATCTTCTCGATCTCGCGGTCGGAAGCGTCGAGCTGGCTGAGGAGCTGGGCCTCGTCAATCTCCTCCGGCTGCCGGGCGAAGCCGGCGAAGATGGCGTTGATGGCGCGCTGGCCGCGCAAGACAGCGTCCAGGAGGTTCTGGATGCGCACCTGCTCTTCCAGCAGCTCGGCCGAGGTGGCGCGAATGGAGGCGATGTTGCGCACGCCGAGCAGTCCGGCGGCGAGCAGGCAAAGCATCACGAGGGCGTAGCCGGCGGCCAGCACGCGGCGGATGGCGCGCTGGGTGACCGGCCGCACAGCGGCGCGGCCGGGGGACTCCGTCGGCGGCTGGTTCATGGATCGAGGGCCCTGATACCATGAAACCGCATTTGCGGCCGCCGGGATCCATCCCTCCGGCAGGCGACAAAGCGGCCCAAAAGCGGGGCGTGCTATTCCGCCCGGATCTCGATCTCGCCGATGCCGCCCTTGACTTCCAGGCGCAGGCGCCCACCCGTCTTTTCGGGCGGACCGCCCACCCATTTACCGTCCTTCTTCTCCAGCCCGGTCACGCTGATGTGGCCGATGCCGCCGGCGGCGCTGGCCTCCACACCGCTGGCCGGCACGAGCACGACAGCGCGTCCGATGCCTCCATAAATCCTGGCATCGACATCGGTGGCGAACTTGCCGCGCAGATCGACGTTCACCTCTCCTACGCCGAGATGCATCTCAAGGCTGCGCAGCGGGATCTCGCGCAGATCGAGGCGGTTGTCTCCGGCGCCGCAGCGGACCTCGAGATCGAGGGGCACGCCGCCGCCGAGGCGGATGTCCCAGCGGTTGCGCACATTGCCGAGCGCGGGCGGAGGGTTGCCGTGCGAGATGACGAGGCGCCGGCGGAAGCCGCTTTCGTCGAAGCGCACCTGGGGCCTCAGCGCGGGGGCGTTGTAGGAGAACTCCGCTTCGAGAAACTCGCGCGCGCCTCCGGAGACGCGCAGCTCGCCCATGCCGATCTGGATGTCGGCGGAGATCCGCTCGGCGCCGGCGGCGCGCGCCTGTTCGATGGTGACGCGTTCGGTCCGGTCCTCGCCGGGAGGCCCCGGCGGCGGCTGGCAAGCTGCCAGAGCGAGAGCGGCCAACAGCGCCGCAGCCCGCCAGCAATTCCGTTTCGTCTTCACCGCGCACCTCTTTCTCTCTCTAACGGACCGCGCGGGCGCCTTGTTCCGAACAGCGGTCATTCGACGGGGCGCAGCACCACCCGTTCGAGATTCATGGTTCCTGCCGCAGGGCTGATGCGCACGCGCAGCTCGCTCTTGCCGGAAGGCAATTGCACTTCGCCCAGCGGTTGCGTCTTGAACACCCAATCCCCTCCCGTGGCTGCGGCCTTGGCTTCGAGCTTCGCGCCGCCCGCCTCGACGGTGAAGGCGGCGCCCGCACGCCGGGCGGCGTAGCTGATCTCGACTTTGTAACGGCCCGCCCGCGGCGTCTCCAGCACCCACCACGGCACGTCGCGGTCGCGGGTCCACTGCGTGAGGAAGACGTGCCCGATGGCGTTCTCCTTCTTGGCGCGCTGTTCGAACTCGGTATCGATCTCGCAGGACTCGGCGCCCAGCGTGATGACGCCCTTCGCGTCCGGGCGGTTCGAGAAGGGCTCGGCCGCAGGGGCGCCGTCGAGCTCGAGAGCGACTACGCTGGCGATCTCGTCCGGGGCTTCGCCGGCCAGCTCGAGGATCACGTCCGGGCCGTCGCGCACGGCCTTCACCGGCCGCGAAGGATCGGCCAGCAGGCGCGCCTTGTGCACCAGGTTCTTCAAGCCCGCCACGCGCAGCCTGCCGCCTGCGGGCCACTGGAAGACGTGCAGGTACAGCGTGCGGCCCTTCGCCGTGGCGCGGCCGAAGTAGGACATCCGTTCGAACGGGCTGGCCGTGGTTTCGTAGATGGCTTCTCCGTTGGTCCGCAGCCACCGGCCGATGGCGCGCAGACGCGTGACAAATTCGTCCTGAATTGTTCCGTCGGGCTTCGGGCCCACGTTGAGCAGCAGGTTGCCGCCCTTGCTGACGACCTCGACGAGCATGCGGACCAGATCTCGATCGGTTTTGAAGACGGTCTCGTACTTGTTGTAGCCCCAGGAATCCTGGTTGATGGTGACGCAGGCTTCCCACAGCACGGGCTTGCCGTCCGGGCTGCGCAAGCCGGTGGCGGGGACATACTGTTCCGGGGTGCCGAAGTCGGCGCGGTTGCCGGGCTTGCGCTCGTAGAGGCGGTCGTTGATCAACGTGTTGGGCTGGAGGGAGCGGATGAAGTCGTAGATCTCGTCGTCGCGCTTCGCTTCGGCGAGCGTGTGCTCCCATTCGCCGTCAAACCAGACGACGGCGACGTCGCCGTAGCCGGTGAGCAGCTCGCGGAGCTGCTCCTTCATGAAGTCGATGTAGCGGTTGTTGTTGCCGCCTTCCTTGTAATTGTTCGGGTATTCCCACGCGCGGCGCGGACGGTAATCGGGATGATGCCAGTCCATGATGGAGTGATAGAAGCCGAAGCGCAAGCCGTGGCGTTTGGCGGCGGCGGCGAGGTCCTTGAGCGGATCGCCCTTGTAGGGGGTGATCTCCATGTCATAGTCGCTCGCGCGGCTGCGGTAGATGCTGAAGCCGTCGTGATGCTTGGACGTGATGACGATGTAGCGGGCGCCGGCATCTTTCGCCAGCGTCACCCACTCGTCGGCGTTGAAGCGGACGGGGTTGAAGCGGCGGGCGTAGGTGTCGTATTCGGCTTGCGGGATCTGCGCCTGGTGACGGATCCATTCGTGGCGCCCGATGACCGAGTACGCGCCCCAATGGATGAACATTCCGAACTTGGCGTCGCGGAACCAGCGCGTGCGCTCGATTTCGGGCAGAGGCGGCCGGAAGGGCTGCGCGGGCAGCGGCGACAGCGCGCAAGCAGACAGAGCGAGGAGGAGAAAGGCGAAGCGGGATGACATGGCTTTGGGGTATTCTATCGCCCGGAAGCGGCGAACGACAGCCAAGGGCGCTCGCCTAGAATGACAGAAGTGGAGCGGATCGATCCATGAAAACCGAACGAAGAACGTTTCTCGGCGCCGCCGCAGCAGTAGCGACGGCGCGGATGCCCATTCTGGGAGCCAATGACCGCGTGCAGATCGGTATCGTGGGCCTCGGCGGACGGGGCCGGAATCACATCGACTACTACAACGCGATCGAGGACTGCCGCATCGCCGCCGTTTGCGACGTGAACCAGGCGGCGCGGGAGCGGGCGATCGCGATGATCGAAAAGGCGAAAGGCTACAAGCCGGCGGAGTTCGCCGACATGCGGCAGATGTTCGAGTCGAAGGAGATTGACGCCGTCTCGCTGCCGCTGCCCAACCACTGGCATGCGCTGGCCACCATCTGGGCCTGCCAGGCGGGCAAGGACGTTTACGTGGAAAAGCCCGCCAGCCACAACATGTTCGAGAGCCGGAAGATGGTGGAGGCGGCGCGGAAGTACAAGCGGATGGTGCAGGTGGGCTCGCAGAGCCGGTCCACGGCGCACAAGATCAAGGCCATCCAGATGCTGAGGGAGGGCGTCATTGGCAAGGCCTACATGGCGCGCGGGCTGTGTTTCCGGCGGCGCTTTTCGATCGGCCACACGCCAGACCAGCCGGTGCCGCCCGGCATCGACTGGGACAAGTTTCTGGGACCGGCGCAGATGAAGCCGTTCAGCGTGAACAAATTCGAGTACAACTGGCACTGGTTCTGGGACACGGGCAACGGCGACATTGGCAATCAGGGCGTGCATGAAATGGACATCGCCCTGTGGGGTCTGGGGCGGAAGGACAGGCCGAAAGTGGTGATGGGCAGCGGCGGGAAGTTCCTGTGGAACGACGATCAGGAGACGCCGAACACGCAGCACGCCTCCTTCCACTGGGACGACGGCGAAATGACGTTCGACGTGCGGAACCTGCCCACGCCGCCGGAAGCGCTGGCGCCGATCCGCGGCGCGAATTACGTGGGCAATATTTTCTTCGGCGAAAAGGGATTCATGGTGCTCGATCAGGGGAGCTTCGCCGTTTACCGCAGCACGATGGCCGATTTCGTGGGAGCGCGCAGCGCCGGCGCGGGCGGGCGCGACCGCTATGAAAAGATCGCCGAGGAGAAGGCCACGGGAGAGGGCACGCTCGAGCACGTGAAGAACTTCGTCGAAGCGGTGAAGTCGCGGGACCACAAGAAGCTCACGGCGGAGATCGAGATCGGAGCACTGGCGGCGGATTTCTGCCACCTGGCGAACATCGCCTACCGCGTGGGGCGCTCGCTGCGGATGGATTCCAGCGGTCGTTTCCTCGGCGACGACGAGGCCAACGTGATGCAGACGCGGAAGTACCGGGCTCCGTACGTAGTGCCGGAGAAGGTCTGATTCTCACAGGAACACCCGGGGTTGTTTGAAACAAGAGGAGCTGATTTTTTCATGCGCAATGTCATCATCATCGGATCCGGCTGCGCCGGCAACACGGCCGCCATCTACACGGCGCGCGCGGGGCTGAAGCCGCTGGTGATCAGCGGGCATGAGCCCGGCGGGCAGCTCTCGCTCACCACGGAAGTCGAGAACTTCCCCGGCTTTCCGGAGGGCATTCTGGGGCCGGTGCTGGTGGAGAACATGAAGAAGCAGGCGGAGCGGTTCGGCGCCGAATACATGCAGGGCGTCGTGGAGGAGGCGGACCTGAGCCGCCGCCCGTTCCGCCTGAAGGTCGACGGGCAGTGGGAGGAGTGCCGGACGCTGATCATCGCCTCCGGCGCAAGCGCGCGCTGGCTGGGGCTGCCGAGCGAGCAGAAGCTCATCGGGCACGGCGTCAGCTCCTGCGCCACCTGCGACGGCTTCTTTTACAAGGGCAAGAAAATTATGGTGATCGGCGGCGGCGATTCGGCCATGGAAGAGGCCAACTTCCTCACGCGCTTCGGCGAGGAGGTGACCATCGTGCACCGCCGCGAAGAATTCCGCGCCTCGAAGATCATGCTGGAGCGCTGCCGCGCCAACCCGAAGATCAAGTGGATCACCAGCGCCGTTGTCGAGGAGGTTTACGACGTCGAGAAGGGCTACGTGACCGGCGCAAAGCTGAAAAACGTGAAGACGCAAGAAACCTGGGTGCAGGAGGTCGACGGGCTGTTCCTCGCCATCGGGCACATCCCGAACACGAGCCCGTTTGTGGGCCAGATCGAGCTGGACCCCGAGGGCTACATCGTCAGCCACGGCGGAGCGCGGACCAGCGTGCCCGGCGTCTTCCACGCCGGAGACGTGCAGGACCGCGTCTACCGTCAGGCGATCACCGCCGCGGGCGCGGGCTGCATGGCGGCGATCGAGGCCGAGCGGTTCCTGGAGGCCGAAGGGCACTAGCGACGGGCGCCCGCCCGATGGAAGCGCGTTCGCAGAAGGCAGGCCTTCAGCGGCCCGCAGGCGCGGATCCTGGCGGCGGGAAATTCCTTGACGAGTCATCGAGGACGAGCACCCAGTCGCTCGCCTCACCCGGCTCGGGCGGAACGAACTCGCGTTCGCCCTGCTTTTCGAACTCGCCGATGCGGGTGCTCTGCCCGTTGCGCGGATTGAACCACCACGCCGTCACGCGCGAGCCGGAAAGCTTGTCGAGCCGCACGCGGAACGCCCGCCCCACGGGCGCGTAAACCATGGCGTAGCTGCCCTCGCTGTCGCGCGTGGCCACGAAACGGTACCTGCCCGCGCCGGGCATGGCCGTGGGCACGGAGCCGGTGACGATGACCGAATCGTCGGGGATGCGCGTCAGGAAGGGGCGCGATTCGAGCAGCCGCCGGGCGTGCTGCATTTGCCCTGCCCCCGGTTGTTCGATGGCCTGAGACCACGGCATCAGAGGATTGTTCACCGGCTTCCGCTGCGGGGCCCACATCTGCCAGACCGAGTGATGCCCGTAGGTGTGGCCGCAGGCCCCCGAGAACAGATCCCAGTAAAGCGGGCGCCGGACGTCGGCGGCGATGGAATGGCCCAGTTCCGGAGCGCGGAACGAGACCGGATGATCCTCGTAAATGGGCTCGCCGTCAATCACCGGTTTCACCGGAGTCCTGCCATAATCCAGAGCGGTCTTGTCGTACCTTCCGGTGAATTCCGTCACGTGGCCGTTCTGTCTCATGTTGAAATCGAGCCACTCTTCGGCGTGGAACGGCTCGGCGGAGCCGCTTCCTCCGGGCGGATGGAACGTGATCAGGTGCGTGCCGCCATCTCCTTTGCGCAGGCCGCGGGCCATGGCACGGATGATCTGTTGATGCGCGGCCGTCTCGACCGGGCGGTCTCCGCCGAGGATCCAGATCACGCCCGCGTTCCGGTACCGCCGTCCCAGCCATTCTCCGTATATTTCTGCATTTTCCGGCGTGAAGATTTCCGGACCCACACCCCATTTCCGGTTCCATTTATCGCCCCATGTGGGAAGAAATCCGATGTACATTCCGAGAGAGTTTGCTTTGTTGACGATGAAATCTACGTGGTCCCAGTAGTCGTCCTGCGGCCCGGGCCGCACGTCGGGCGTGCGGGGGTCGTTCGAGGCGAGCGGGCGGTGGCCGTAAGGGTTGGGGTCGTTCAGCCCGTCCAGTTCGGCGAGCGCCACCGCCTGAATGACCGTGAGCCCCTTCCTCGCCCTGTCTTCCAGGTATCGTTCCGCCTCTTCCCGGTTCAGCCGGTGGAAGAGCTCCCACGCTGTATCGGCGAGGTAGAAGAACGGGCGCCCGTCCCCGGTGACAAGGAATCGACGGTTTTCGCTCACGCGCAGCCGGGGCAACTCCGCGGCGCCCGCCGCCAGAAGCAAGCAAAAGCCGGCCAGCCAGCGCATCATCGGATCATCTCCTCGATGGCGGATTTCAGCACGTCCTCACGGTATACCTTCTTCCAGTCGGGCGCGATCAGCTCCCGCTTGCCCCATGCGATGGCGCGCAGGGCGGCATCGGAGAACGGCGCTTGTTCCGCACCGAAGCAGATGGCAAGCGCGATCTGCGCGTGTCCGGCGAGGAACGCCTCGGCGGCTTCCCGCGGCACCCCGGCTTCCACCGCGGCATCCAGAGCCTCGCGCATCCACTTGGCGGCGGCGGCGACAACAAGCTCCGACATCGCCGGCTCGAGGAAGGCAAACTGTTCCACCGTGACGCGGTGCGCCCGGTCCACGGGGGCGAACACAGCCCGGCAGACCTCCACGGCGCGGGCGAAGGTTTCCTCGTCGCCCTGCACAAGGCACACAAGGATGTCCTGCTTCGCCACGCCGCCGAAGTAGTCGCGCCGCTCCTCGGGCGTGGGATGGTCGGTGAAAATCGGTGGGTGGCAGGGATGGGTGATCATCATGCCGATGCGACTCGCCTTCGGCAGCTCGCCGACATAGGCCGCCGCCGCATCCAGCATGATCAGCATGGCGCCGGGTTTCATCAGCGGCGCGGCCTGGCGGGCAACCGTCCCGATGGCGCTGTCCGGCACGGCGAGAAACACGAAGTCGGCCTCCGACAGGGCCTCCGCAAGGCCGGTCACTGTGTAGCCCTGCGCGGCCAGTTGCGCCGCCCGCTCCGGGTGGCTTTCGCACATCAGCACCCGGTATTCAGGATGCTTCCCGATCTTTTGCGCCGCCCTGAGGCCCATTTTGCCCCCGGCTCCGATGATTGCGACTTGCTCAGTCATGATGCAGTCTCCTCTCTTCCCTGATCCGGTTCACTCCCTGACGAGTTTGCGCAGGAATGCAATGCTTTGCCGCGCCCACGCATCCTCCAGCGCGACCGTCTCGTCCAGCGTGGACCGCTGCGGCACCCACAGCTCGAGGATGACGTTCGGGTCGCGCCCTGTCTTGCGCACGCGGTCCAGCAGCCGGGGGATGTCGAGCTGCCCCGCACCAGCCGGGGCGCCCTCCACCACGAATCCCATCCGGTGCCAGATGCGCGAGACGCGGAAATCTTTCACATGCACGCACAGCGTGTGGCGCGCCAGCGCCTCCAGCACCTCTTCCGTCCCTTCGGGAATCGCAAGAGAATTCACTGTGTCAAGCGTGACGCCGAGCAGCGGGGAGCCGAGTGTTTGCAGCGTCTCCGCCATCCGGCGCGCCGGCGTGCGCGAGTTCTCCACTGCGAGCCGGATGCCGGCGGGTTCGACGATCCGCAGCGCCGCGCGCAAGAAACGCTCCAATTCCTCCGTGGAACGCGGCGGAGCGTCGTAAGAGTCGATCGTCCGCAACAGCCGCGCCCCAAGGCGCCGGCACAGTTCCACGCCCCTGCGAATACTCTCCACATCCAGCCCGATCACTCCCGCTTCCATCTCGATTTCCGCCGCACGCGCCTTCTCTGCCAGCGCCTCCAGATCCACGCCCTCCAGCGGCAGGTTCGGCCCGAACTGCACCACGCGGACGCCCAGCTCGACGCACCGGTCCAGAAGATCAAAGGCAGACATGGGGCGTTCCGGACATGGGCCGCCCTCGATGCCGTGCGCCCAGGTGTAGCAGTAGGTGCCGAGGCCGAGCTTCACTTCGCGCCTCCCCTTGCGATCACCGTGATGGCCACGATCAGCAGGCCGATCCCCGCCATCGACCAGAGCCACGCAGCGCGCGGCGCGCCGCGCCATTCGCCGCTCATTGCGCCCAGCGCGTTGGAGGTGATCAGCGCCATGGACATGAACAGCGGCCAGCCCGCGATGCCGCCCAGTTCGCCCAGCGCCGTCGCCCCGTGGCCATACACAAGAAAGCTGGCGAAGCACAACGCGCCCATGACGGAGCCCAACACCCAGTGTGACGAGGGGCCCTTCAACTCGCCCGCGGTCCGGTTGCGCCGCAGCAGCCACAACGCATAGCCGGCGTTGGTAATGGCGCCCGAGGTCAGCGCCAGCGGCCAGATGGCGTTGGAGGCCAGGCTCGAATGGGCGCCGGCGGCAAGGGCGCGCTCTTGCAGTTCCGCGCCGAAGACGAATGTGAAATTCAGCATCGGAGAGAAGACGCCCGCCAGCACGCAGATCAGCAGACCCGCCCCGAAGCTCGTCTTCGCGGCGGATGGCGTTCCCGTTGCGAGTTCACGCAATCGCCCCGCCTTCGCGCAGAGGAAAATGCCAGCGAGCACGATCAGCGTTCCAAGGATCAGAGCGCGGCCCTGCGCCGTGAACAGCCTTTCGCGGTGCAGCATGAGCATGGGGTAGAAGGTGCCGATGGGAGCAATCAGCCCGAGAATGAGCCCATAGCCGACGGCCAGCCCCATGCGGCTGACTCCGATGCCGAACAGCACGCTGCCCACGCCCCAGCCGAAACCGTAGCCCAGTACGCTGAGCAGCGTTTTGGCGGAGGCTTCGGCATAGATGCCAAACAGGCCCGGCACCGTAGCCAGCGCGGCCAGCCAGGGAATGATCACCAGGCCAGCCAGAGAGTAGACCAGCCAGGACGCTTCCCAACTCCACCTTCGCATCAGCTTCATGGGGGCCACGAAGCTGCCGTTGAAGAGGCCGCCGATCAGTACTCCGGCCACGCCCGTAGCCACATCCGGCGCTGTCATCGCGCTTCCTCCTCCAAATCGAGAGTCGCCACACCATAGGCATCCAGAGTCAGCCCGCGCGCGCCCATGGCGCCGCGCCAGCGCTGGCGGAAATGGTCAGGATCGGACATCGCCTCCTCCGCGCTGCCAGCGTCCAGGATGCGCACGCGCGCCGCGCCTTGCCACCGCAGGCGCTGCTCCACCGGGGTGAGGTTGGCGGCGAGAAGACGCCGCCGCCCGCCCGCTTGCAAAGCGAGACACTCCACTGCCAGCGGCGCGCTCGAGGCGCAAGGAATCACTTTGCCTCCGCGGAACTCGCCAAAATCGGCCAGAACTTGCCACACGGGGAACACGCGCCCGCGCGTCATCACGCCGGCGGCGCCCGCCGTTTCAAACATGGTGATTCCTGCCGCGCCCGCTTCGGAAAGGTGCTTGAGGCTCGCCACGGTCCACGCCGCACAGAAGAGCGATCTCTGGCGGGGATCCGGTTCGGGCGGCACCTGCGGACCCGTGGCAGCGGGATTGAACAGCGGCCGCAGCGTCACCGGTGATGCATACACGGCCGGCACGAAGCCGAGCGCGCTGGCCACCGCGTCCCGTTGCGCCGCGCAGTTCTCCATCAGGGCCGTGTTGTCGGAATCGTGCACCTGGGGGCATACGGCAAAGCATGCCGCGTCGAAGGCGCCGGGCCGCGGGCGGTTGCGGTTGAGTTCCGCGAAGGGGCCGCGCGTGCCGCCTGCAAGCGTCGCGCCCGCGAGGATCTTCCGCGCCATCTCGGACCAGGCATCCGGCGTCACGGGGTAGCGCGAGCTGAGCAGCACCCAGCGGGCAACCTCCAGGCGGCGTTCCTTGGCCCATTCGAGCGCCTGCCGCATCTGCTGCTCCGGATCCACGCCTGCGAGGATCACCGCCTCCAGCGGCAGCCGCGCTGCGGCTGCGCTGACGGGCTGGCCGGCGGCCACCCGAAGATGCGACAGCCGCAACGCGCGCAGCCGCTCCTCCGGCGCATCCTCTGTGGACAAGGACAAGCCCGCACCGGGCATCCGCCGCGAGCCGCTTGCCAGGCGGAGCTCCACCGCGCTGTCTCGCGCACGGGGAACGGTTGTCTGTGGAGGCGTGCCGTGAATCCGGAAGACTGCCTGCTGCCGGATCACCGCTCCCTGCGGCACCTCCACGGGAAATGGCAGGCTGAGCGGCGTGCCGTAGGTCTTGAATCCGGAATCTGTCCAGTTGCGGCGATCCTCCATCTCGAAGGTCTCGCCTTCGAGCCGCACCTCGGCGCGGCAGCCGGGCGCGATCTCGTGAAAGATGGCCCGGATCTGCCGGAACACCTGATGCGGCGAAACGGCCACCGGGACCACGCCTGTTTTCCGCTCGCCGTCTGTGGTCTCGATCTCGATCTCGCGCCCGGCGAAACCCTCCGTGGGATGGATCACGAACAGTCCGATGCGGTTGCGGCGGAACGTGCTCAACGCCTGGCCGTCCATCTGGTAGCGCACCGTGCCGTCGATGCGGGCGTGCCAGCGGAAGCGGACCGGCGCCGCCTCGTGCTCGGCCACGAATGTCACCTGGAACTGGTCGCGTTCCGCGGCGATCTTGAGGGCGGTGATTCGTGCCGGCACGGTTCCCCAATCCGGGTCGCGCACGGCCATGGCGATTCGCCGCACGGCCTCCCGTCCGCCCACGCGCAGGTAGCGCAAGGCGCCGTTGTCGAACAGCAGCTCCACGGAACCCGCGCGCAACGGCGTCACTCGGGGCAAAGGCGCCGGGCTTCCATACAGGAGCACGTTGCGGGAGTCCATCCTACGCCCGCCTGCCAGGTTCCACCACACAGTTGCCGCGCGCCGATTCGTAACTGCCGAACACCAGGCGCACGGTCTTCAGATTGTCCTCGCCCGCCGTCTCCGCTGCGCCGTGGCCAGCGAGCGCCGCCAGCAGGTTCGCCTGGCAGGGGACGATGCTGGAATGCACGACGTCGTAAGCAGGGTCCGCCCACGCATAGCGCGGCGGCGGCACGCGGCGGATGCGGGTGCCGTCTTTCGTCGTCACGCGGATCCAGAAATCCAGCGCCAGTTCCGCCGACCCGCGGCTGCCCTCGACGAAGATTGCGGTTTCCGGGAAACGGTCCCGTTCCAGGAAATTCTCCGCATATGCCATCTCCACCAAGACCGTCATGCCGGATTCCATCTTCAGGACCACCGTGGCGCAGTCCTCTCCGCGAATGTCTGCATGCACCCGCTGGATGGTGCAATACAGGCTCTCTGCCTCGCCGAACAGGAAGCGCGCCGTGTCGAGCGTGTGGCTGCCGAGATCGGTGAGGATGAACTGCTCCAGTTCTCGCAGGAACGGCTGGTTGGCGAACACGGGGAAGCCGGAGATCATGTCGATGCGCGCGCGGAAGGGCGTGCCGATCACGCCGGAGTCGAGCACTCCTTTCAGCGCGCGGACCGGCGCCTGCCAGCGCCAATTCTCGTTGACGTAGAGGGGGACGCCCGCCGCCTTGCACTCTTCAACCACCTGTTCGGCTTCCTCCAGCGAGACGGCCAGCGGCTTCTGGCAGACCACCGGAAGCCCGTGCCGCACCGCCAGCCGGATGAACGGGGCGTGCGTCTCTACCGCCGTCACGATGTCCACAAAGTCGAGCTTCTCGCGGCGCAGCAACTCCTCCGGATCGTCATAGACCGCCGGAACGCCGAACCGCGCCGCGAGTTCTTCGGCTTTCCCGCGCGTCCTGTTGTACACGGCCACGCACTCGGCGCCTCCGGCCTCCATCCAGCCGGCAAGCTGGAACTGCGCCCAGAAACCCGCGCCCAGCATGGCGAAACGCAGCTTGCGCTTTTCTGTCATACCGCTAACTCATCATACCATCAGACCATAAGTCAAGCCTGTCTCTAAAACAGGGACTGGCGCGCCCGCCGGCTGCGGGCGGAACAGAGGAGCTTCCCGGCGCCGGCGGCTGCCGCCGCGGATCGCGCCGCGCCATTGCGGTACCGCGGGATCAGCGGGGGCGCCCGGGCGGGAATGCCGTTCCCGCGCTGCGCGGCGGCCCCAAGCCAGGATCTTCGCCCCGGGGAATGAGCCACGATGCGGATCCCTGGGCGCCGCTTCGGCACGGCTCCAGATCAAAGTGGCTCAGGCTCCGCGCGCAGGCCTGCAGGACCAAGCCCCGCCGCACTCAAGAGTGCCGGCCGCGGCTTCCGGCTGAGCCGCCACGGCGCGCCGGCGCGACTTCGCGGTAAAGCTCTTCCAGTTGAATACAGATCGTCTTCAACGCCGCCCTGCCCTGCGGTGTCAGGCGGTATTGCTTGCGGCGCGCGGGATCGCCTTTCTTCTTCCGCGCCTCGGCCAGCCATCCCTGCTGTTCCATGCGCCGCAGGATGGGATAGAGCGTTCCGGGGCTGATCTCGTACCCGTGCCCTCGCAGCTCTGCCATCATCCATTGCCCGTAGACGGGCTCCTCGCCGGCATGGTGCAGGATGTGGATCTTCCAGAAGCTGAGCAGGATCTCGCGGAGAAGCTGCGGCTGCTTCCCTTCCCTGATGCTGGTAGTGACGGTCCTCTTCATGGGTTCGTCCCGGCGCCAGGCCTGATTGACGGCGCCTGCGCAGGCTGCTATAAAGAATACAATATATCGGGCTTCGTAGACGAAGGTCGTAATTTGTTACATTCCATGATCCTGGATTCCCGGACGATCCGTCACCCCGGCCGGGCGCCCGGCACCGATAACAGGCGCCGATCCTGGCGGATGTCCTGCCTGAAGCTCATCCCGTTCGTGATTCTCCCGGCGGCGTGTGCTTTAGCGCAGCCGTACACGCTGCGGCGCGCAGTGGAGGAGGCCGCGGCTCATTACCCCTCAGTCGCCGTTTCCACCGAAAGACTGCAGACTGCCAGCGCGGCGGTGCGGCTGGCGAGGACGGCATGGCTGCCGCGCGCGGACCTGACGGCGCAAGCCAACCGCGCCACGCGCAACAACGTGTTCGGAATGCTGCTGCCGCCGGCAGGCGTGCCGTCGATCAGCGGACCGCCGCTCGCCTCCAACGACATGACCAGCGTGTGGGGCAGCGCCACAGGCCTGCAGATTTCGTGGGAGCCCTTCGATTTCGGCCTGCGCCGCGCGTCCCTGAACAACGCCGATGCGGCGCGGCGCCGTTCGGCCGCCGCAGTGGAGCGCGCGAGGCTGGCGGCTGCCTTCGCTGCCGCCGATGCATTCCTTACCGTTCTGGCGGCGCGGAAAACCGAGGCCGCCGCGCAAGCCGGCGTGGAACGAGCCAAGGCGTTGAAGTCCGTGGTGGACGCTCTTGTTCTGGCGCAGCTGCGCCCCGGCGCCGATGCAAGCCGCGCTGCCGCGGAGCTTGCCTCAGCTTCCAATCAGCAGATTCAGGCCGCGCGGGCAGTGGAAGCCGCTCTCGCTGCGCTGGCGCAGTTCGTTTCCGCGGACGGTTCGCTGCCCGAAGTGGACGCGGGCCCCTTCTTGCGCAACGTTCCAGAGACGGGCGCGCCTGCCGCGGCATCCGCGGACCATCCGCAACTGGCAGAGCAACGCGCCGCAGTGGAGGAATCGGCAGCCGCGCTGGAAGCGGCCGCGAAAAGCTGGCGCCCGAGATTCACTCTCACGGCTGCGGCCTACGCGCGCGGCACGGGCGCGATGCCCGATGGCGCCACGCTCGCCGGGCTCTCCGGATTGGGCCCGAACATCTTTAATTGGGGCGTGGGGCTGGCGCTGAACTTCCCCCTGTTCGAACTCCCGGCGTGGAAGGCCCGCAAGGACGCGGCCTTGCATGAGGAGCGGGCGGAGAAAGCCCGGCAACTGCAGATGCAGCGGGAGCTGAACACGGCGGTCGCGCGCGCCCGTGCCGCTCTCGATGCCGCGCGGCGCATCGCCGAAAACACGCCGGTGCAGTTGAAGGCGGCGCGGGACGCCGAGGCGCAGTCGATGGCGCGCTACCGCGACGGGCTGGCCACGCTCGCGGAAGCCGCCGAAGCGCAGCGAATGCTCGTGCTGGCGGAGATCGACGACTCGCTGGCAAGGCTGAACGTCTGGCGCGCGCTGCTTCATCTCTGCGCCGCCTCCGGGGATCTGGACCCCTTCCTGCGCGAGGCGGGGCGCTGAGGGGAGGCTCTCATGTGGCTTGTGCAACTCGCCTTGCGGCGCCCGGTGACCTTGCTGGTGGCGGTTCTGGCGGTGGCTCTTGCAGCGTTTCTGGCAGTGCGCCGCATGAGGATCGACATCTTTCCGCCGCTGGGCGCGCCCACCATCTACGTCGCGCAGCCATACGGAGGGATGGATCCTTCCCAGATGGAAGGCTTCCTGACGTATTACTACGAGTACCACTTCCTCTACATCACCGGAATCGAGCACGTCGAATCGAAGAGCATTCAGGGCGTGGCTCTGATGAAGCTGGTCTTCCATCCCGGCACGGACATGAATCAGGCTGTCGCCGAGACGGTCGGCTACGTGAACCGCGCCCGCGCCTTCATGCCGCCGGGCGCCGTGCCGCCGTTCATCGTCCGCTTTGACGCCGGAAGCGTGCCCATCGCGCAGCTGGTCTTCTCCAGCCCGAACCGCACGCCCGGCGAGATGCAGGACTTCGCCATCAACCGCGTCCGCCCGCTATTCGCCACGCTGCCTGGCGTCTCCGCGCCGCCGCCGTTCGGGGGCAACCAGCGCACCATCGTGGTTCGCATCGATCCCGACCGCCTGCGCGCCCACGGCATCTCGCCCGAGCAGGCGATTGCCGCGGTGAACAAGACCAGCGCGGTGCTGCCCTCCGGCGTCGTGCGGATCGGCAGCCTGGCCTACATCGCCTCCACCAATGCCACCGTGGGCGGCGATTTCAGCGAATTTCTGAATACCCCCCTGCGCGCGGGCCCGGGCCCGGGGGTGTATCTGCGCGATGTGGGAACTGTGGAAAATGCCACCGACATTCTCACCGGATACGCGCACGTCAACGGACGGCGGACGGTCTATATTCCGGTCACCAAGCGCTCGGACGCCTCCACTCTGGACGTGATCCGCCGCGTCCGCGAAGCCCTGCCGCGCATGCGCGCAGCGGTGCCCGAAGACGTCGATGTGCGGCTGGAATTCGACCAGACGGGCTATGTGGCGCGGGCGCTGCGCTCGCTGGTGAACGAGGCCCTCCTCGGCGCAGTGCTCACGGGAATGATGGTGCTGCTGTTCCTGCGCGACTGGCGCAGCTCGCTGGTCGTGATCGCCACCATCCCCTTTGCGTTGCTCGGCGCCGTGGTGGGCTTGTGGCTGGCCGGGCAGTCGCTGAACATCATGACGCTGGGCGGCCTTGCGCTCGCCGTGGGCATCCTTGTCGACGAAGCCACGGTTCTGATGGAGAGCATTCACGCCCGTATGGCGGAAGGCGATTCGAAGGCGTGGGCGGTGCTGGGGGCCGCGTCGCGCACCGCGTTGCCCCGCCTGCTTGCCATGCTCAGCATCCTGGCCGTGTTTCTTCCTTCGTTCTTCATGACAGGCGTCGCGCGCCAGCTGTTCGTGCCGCTTTCGCTCGCCGTCGGATTCGCCATGCTGGCCAGCTGGCTTCTGTCCAGCACGTTCGTACCCGTCCTTTCGATCCGCCTCATCGGACAGGCTCATTCTTCCCGCAGCCGCTTCTTCGACGGCTTGCAGGGTCTCTACACGCGCTGCCTGCAATTCACCTTGCGCTTTCGCTGGCCGCTGGCGGCAGCGTATCTGGCGAGCACAGCCGTTCTGCTGGTCCTTCTGGCGCCGCGCGCCGGCACGGAGATCTTCCCTGCCGTCGACACCGGGCAGTTCCAGATCCGCCTCCGCGCCCCGCAGGGCACGCGGATCGAGCGCACCGAGCGGATCGCCCTGGAGGCGCTGGATCTGATCCGCGAAACAGCGGGGCCCGAAAATGTTCTCGTCACCACGAGCTTCGTTGGCGTCCAGCCGGCCAGCTATCCGATCAACACCATCTACCTCTGGACCAGCGGGCCGCATGAGGCCGTGCTGCTGGCGGCGTTGAAGCCCGAAGCCCCCCTGCGCGGCGAAGCGTTCCGCGAGGCGCTTCGCGCGCGGTTTCGCGAGGGGATGCCGGGCGTCTCGGTGTCTTTCGAAGCGGGCGACATCGTCTCGCGCGTGATGAGCTTCGGCGCCGGCACGCCGGTCGAAGTCGCCGTGCAAGGCCCCAACCTGGCCCAGAACCGCGAGCATGCCGCGAAACTCCGCCGCGAGCTTTCGCGCCTGCCGTTCCTCCGGGACTTGCAATACGCGCAACCGCTCGACTTCCCTTCGCTGCAAGTGAAGATCGACCGCGTCCGCGCCGGGCAGTTCGGCCTCACCGCCGCTTCAGTGGCGCGCTCGCTGGTGACGGCAACTTCTTCCAGCCGGTTCGTCGAGCCCAACTACTGGTGCGATCCGGCCAGTGGCAACGCGTTTCAGATTCAGGTCGAGGTGCCGCAGACAGCCATGAGCTCGGTGGAAGACCTTCTCGCGCTGCCCGTCGGCGGGGGCGGTTCGCGCGTGCTGCTCGGCGATGTCGCCGAGGTCGGCACCGGAACCTCGTTCGGGCTGGTGGAGCGCTACAACATGCAGCGCGTGGTCAGCCTCACCGCGAACGTCTCCGGCAGGACGCTTGGAGAAACTGTGGGCGAGATTGAGGAGGCCGTGCGGCGCGCGGGCGAGCCGCCCCGTGGCTCGACGGTTGTGATCCGCGGGCAGATTCCCGCGTTAATGGACACGATTGGCGGGCTCGAGACGGGGCTCGCGCTCTCGATCGCCGCCATCTTTTTGTTGCTCGCCGCGAATTTCCAGTCGTTCCGTCTGGCCACCGCAGTGATCCTCACGTTACCCGCTGTGCTCGTGGGCGTGCTGGCGGCGTTGTTGCTCACGGGCGTCACGCTTAACATCCAGTCCTTCATGGGCGCCATCATGTCGGTGGGCATTGCGGTGGCGAACTCCATTCTGCTGGTCACATTCGCCGAATTCGGCCGCCGCGCTGGCGCCGACAGCGTCCGCGCCGCGCTGGAGGGCGCACGCGGGCGGCTTCGCGCCATCCTGATGACGGCCGCGGCCATGACTGCCGGCATGCTGCCGATTGCGCTTGGCATCGGCGAAGGCGCGGAGCAGACGGTCCCGCTCGGGCGCGCGGCTATCGGCGGGCTGCTCGCCGCCACCTTTGCAACGCTCACGATTTTGCCAGCCCTGTATGCAATTCTTCAGCGGCGCGCTTCACCGGTTTCGCCTTCGCTACTTCCCAAGGACTTCGACGGGAGGACTCATGATCCGGCCTAGTTTCCTCGTCCTGCTGACCGCCTCGTCCATGCTCTGCGCGCAAAAGGCGGAGCTGGTTCCCGTCGAGGCCCGCCCGCTCGGGCGCACCGCCGTGATCACTGGAGAACTTCTGGCCTGGCAGCAGGTGGATCTGCGCGCCCGTGTCGCCGGCTTTGTGGAAACGATCCGCGTGGACCGGGGCGACTCGGTGCGCGAGGGTGAAGTGCTGGCCGTGCTCAGCGCGCCGGAGCTGGAGTCGCAAATTGCCGAGGCAGCCGCCAAAGCGCGCTCTTCGGAAGCGGCTGCTGCGGTTGCCAAAGCCTCTCTGGTCTCCGCAAAGGCGACGCTCGAACGGCTTGAGCAGGCTGCAAAGACCGAGGGCGCCGTGGCGGGGCTCGAACTCGTCCACGCCCGGCAGGCGGCGGAAGCAGCCGAGAATTCGATGCGGGCTGCCGAAGCCGCCGACGCAGCCGCACGGGAGGCCCGCGCCGCGCTGGAAGCCAACGCTGCCTATCTCCGGATCCGCGCGCCCTTCTCCGGAGTCGTCACCGAGCGATTCGTCCATCCGGGCGCGCTGGCCGGGCCAAGCGCCGGCCCGCTGTTCCGGCTCGAACAGACGGCCCGGCTGCGCCTTGTGGCGGCTGTTCCCGAGCAGTACTACGCAACAGTTCGAACCGGCGCTGCGGTCTCATTCACGGTCGCCGCGCATCCCGGACAGAGCTTTCGAGGCACGGTGGCGCGCTTCGCACGCACGCTCGATGCGCGCACGCGCACGATGGCGGTCGAGCTGGACGTTTCCAACCCCGCGGGAGTGCTCGCGCCGGGACTGTTCGCCGAGGTGCAGTGGCCCGTGCAATCGCCCGGACGGGTATTCTTGGTTCCGGCCTCGAGCGTCGTGCGCACCACAGAGCGGATCTTCGTGATCCGCGTCCGCGATGGCCGCGCCGAATGGGTGGACGTCCGTCCCGGCGCGCGTCAGGAAGGCCGTTGGGAGGTCTCTGGCCCGCTGCGGGAAGGCGATCTAGTGGTGAAGAACGCCACCGATGAGATCCGCGACGGCGCGCCCATCTCCACGCCGCGGCCCTGAATGGAGGCGCGCGAAGCGCGGGCCGGCGGAGGAATCTGCTTCGCTGCGGCCGCGTATGAGACTGGCGGACCTCCCGCCTCTTTGCTTTTGCATTCCGGTCTTGCGACGTTTTCTGCACGGCGTTAGACTCGGGTTGACTCGAACATGCCTTCGACAACCCGCCGCGCGTTCCTCCAATCGCCCGCTCTGCTCCTCCAATCGAAGAAGCCGAAGGGTCTGCACACTCCCGTGGAACTCAACGCCGGCGAATCGACTACCGTGCCGCTTTCGCGCGGCAAGCCGGCGCGCGTGGAGCTGCTGGAGCTGGCCGAACACCGCGACGCGCTCCGGGGCGCGGTGCGGCAGGCGCGCGTCCGGGTCCGCGTCAACGGCGAAGAGGCGTGGCTCGTGACCGGAAATTACCGTCTGCCGGCGCGCGCGGGCGGCGTGCAAGTCGACTGCCCGGCCACGCGCGGGCTGGAGCGCAACTCCGCGCTCTCGCTCTGGCGGCTCACCGCGGCCGTGCGTCTGCGCCTCTGGCCGGAGGACTCGCCCTGGATCGAACCGGGCACATTTCAACTGCCCCTGCGGTCGCGCTGGCTCCACACAGAAACGCAGGCGACCAATGAGCCCACGTTTGTGAACGGTGGCGACTGCCCCTCTTCAGCCTCGATCTACTATCACAACGATCTGGACTTCGGCGGCGCCGAAGGGCTGGAACCCGTGTTCGCCGCGACCGACGCACTGGTTGTCTCCGCCCGCAACGAGGTCCATCCTGACTACAAGAATTCCCCCGCCCGCCCCCGCCTCGATGTTCTGTATCTGGTGGATGACCGCGGCTGGTTTTACCGTTACAGCCATTTCCAATCCGTCGATCCGGGAATCCGTCCAGGCATGCGCGTATCGATGGGGCAGCGCCTGGGGTTGTTGGGCAAGGAAGGCGGGGCGGGGTGGTCCCACCTGCACTTCGGAATTCAGTCGCTGCAGCCCTCGGGGCAGTGGGCCACCGAAGATGCGTGGCCGTTTGTCTGGCAGGCGTGCCTCGCCGAGCAGAAGCCCGCGGCCATCGCGGTAGCGCGCCCGCATCATCTCGTGCGCGCGGGCGAGGAGGTGGAACTTGACGGTTCCCTGTCGTGGAGCGCGGCCGGGCGCATCCGCCGTTATGAGTGGACGCTGAGCAGCGGCGTCCGCGCCGAAGGCCCGCGGGCGCGTTGCCGCTACGAAAAGCCGGGCTCTTACAGCGAGATTCTGAAAATCACGGATGATGCCGGAAATTCGTCGTGGGATTTTGCTGTGGTTCAGGTCCTCGATCCCGGCATTGTGCGGGCGCAGAACGGGAAAAGGCCGCCCTTCGAGGCCTGGCCGCCCACGATTCACGCGCTGTATTGGCCGACGATGAGGGTGCGCCCGGGCCAGCCTGTGCTCTTCCGGGTTTGCACATTCCGCAGCCGCGAGCATGAGGAGACGTGGGACTTCGGCGACGGGTCGCCGAAGGTGACTGTGCGCTCCAGGCCCATGGCCGATCAGATTCTGGCCGCGGAAAAATACGGAGAAACACGCCATGCATTCCAGCGTCCCGGGGACTATATTGTCCGCGTGGGCAGCAAGAATGCCCGGGGGGAAACCGCAACATCATATCTGTGGGTCCCCGTGAGAGCCTGAGGCGCCCTGATGCGGGAAACGATGACAAGCCACTGGCACTGCGCTTTGAAATTCAGCCGGAAGCCCTGCGCGCCCGGCTCTCCGAATTCGACTCCAGCCATGATCAGCCGACGTGATTTCCTGCTCGCCGCCGCGCCCCTCGCCGTCGAGGAATCTTTTCAGGCGCCGCCCAAGTCCCCGCCCAACATCCTCATCATTCTCGCCGACGATCTCGGCTGGGGCGATCTCCGCTGCTACAACCCGGAATCGGCGATTCCGACTCCCAATCTGGATCGCCTGGCGAGCGAGGGCATCCGGTTCACCGACTTGCACACCCCATCGAGCGTGTGCACGCCGACGCGGTATTCGCTGCTCACGGGACGATATTGCTGGCGCTCCCGGCTGAAGAAGGGCGTGCTGGATGGCACGTCCCCGGCTCTGCTGGAGGATGGCGGGCTGACGCTCGCCTCCATGCTGAAATCGCGTGGATACGAGACGGCGGGCATCGGAAAGTGGCGCCTCGGCCTTGGGCGGGAGCCTTCCACCGATTATTCGCGCCCGCTGCGTCCGGGGCCAGTGGATGCGGGCTTCGATTCCTACTTCGGAATTCCAGCATCACTCGACATGCCGCCCTATCTCTATTTCGAAAACGACCGAGTGGTGGAGGCCGCCACGGCGCGCACGCCCGGCAGCGACAGCCCGCGCGGCGTCTTCTGGCGCCCCGGCCCCATCGCGCCGGGCTTCCGGATTGAGCAGGTCTTGTCCACGTTCGCCTCGAGGGCGGTGGATTTCTTGCGCAAGAATCACACCCGGCCCTGGTTCCTGTACCTGCCGCTCAGCGCCCCACACACGCCGTGGGTGCCGCTTCCGCAATACGCCGGGCGTTCGCGGGCGGACCTGTACGGGGACTTCGTTGCAATGACCGACGACCTGATCGGCAAAGTGCTGGAGGCCGTGCACGACCGCAACACTCTGGTAATTTTCACCAGCGACAATGGCGCCGACTGGCGCCCCGAAGATCAGGCTGCCTATGGCCACCGCGCCAACGGGCCCTGGCGGGGGCGCAAGGCCGACATCTGGGAGGCCGGCCACCGCGTGCCTTTCCTTGCCCGCTGGCCGGGCGTGATTCCCGCGGGCTCCGTCAGCAGCCAACTGGGGTGCCTCACGGACCTTATGGCCACCTTTGCCGCGATCACGGGCTACCGTCTCGGAGCCCATGAGGGCGAGGACAGCACCAATCTGCTTTCATCGCTGCTGGGAACCGCCAAGCGGCCGCTCCGCCGCACCATCGTCCATCATTCCTTCGACGGGATGTTCTCGATCCGCCAGGACCAGTGGAAGCTCGTGATGGGCCTGGGATCCGGGGGATTCACCGCGCCTGCGCGCGTCTCTCCGCTGCCTGGAGATCCGCAAGGCCAGCTCTACAATCTGGAGGCGGACCCCGGCGAAACGGTCAATCTCTACGACAAGCATCCTGAGAGAGTTCGCCAGCTCTCCATGCTGCTGGAGCGTTTCCAACGGCAAGGCCACAGCCGCGAGCCGGCCGGCTGAGCCGTCGCGCCCGCGAGCGCTCTGTATGCTTGCGGGCCGGCACGCTGGGCCGGGACTCTCGCTATGCGGGCGCGCGGTCCCGCGGTCCCGAGGAGACAAGGCTCTCCCCGCACTTCTCCTACTCCGCGTGGCATCAGGCGCAGGCGAGAAAGTAGGATGAGGGAGACGCGCTTGCAGCGCGCAAGATTCCTGGCATGAGCATCCAGATCCCGCAATTGTCCGCATACGGCGGACGCAGCGCCGAGCCCTCGCCTGCCAACCGGATGATGGCCGCCTTCGCGCGCGACTTCCGCGACGGCTTCGACATAAACCTCGGCGTGGGATACGTGAATGAGCGGACGATCCCCGCGGACCTTTTTGTGCGGGCCATGGAGGCGGTCGGGGCGGATCGCGCGCGTTACCGGCAGGCGTTCAACTACGGCGGGCCGGAAGGCTCGCCCAACCTGATCCGGTCGCTGCGCCGTTTTCTGCTGCGCCACGGCGGCGGGCTGGACGAGGCGACGCTCGCGGCGCGGCGACTGATCATCGGGCCGTGCGGCGCCATGAGCCTGCTGGAAGGCTTCGCGGAGATCTGCCGGCCGGGGATCGTTGTGACGTCGGACCCGGGTTATTACATCTATCTCGACGCATTGGTGCGCCGCGGATTCCGCCTTCTTGCAATTCCGGAGGACGAGCACGGCATTCCCCCGGAGCTGCTGGAGAAACGGCTGGCGGCGCTTGGCGCAGGGCTGGAGGAGCTCTCGTTCTTCTACTTCATGACCGTTAGCAACCCGACAGGCGCCGTGCTTTCCAACGCACGCCGCCGCAGGCTGCTCGAGATTGGAACGGAAGTTTCACGCCGCCTGAAACGCCGCGTTGCCGTCGTGTTCGATCTTGCCTACGAGCAGATGATCCATGATCCTGCCGCGGAGCGCCCGCAGTCTGTGCTTGCGCAGGATGATCTGGGTATCGCGTATGAAGTGGGGACGCTGTCCAAGATCCTCGCGCCGGCGTTGCGGATCGGTTACCTGCTGGGGCCGGACGGGCCGCTGATGAACGCGATGGTGCAGCGCACGAGCGACGCGGGCTTCAGCGCGCCGCTGTTCGTGCAAGAGATGGCGTCGTGGATCCTGGATGGCCACATTGACGCGCAGATCCGCGCGGTCAACGAAGGGTACCGGGAGAAAGCACTGGCCGTGCGCGAAGGGATCGAAAGGAATCTTGGGCATTGCCTGGAGGGGGTGACCGGCGGCTCGGCGGGATTCTACTTCTATCTGACGTTCCGCGGCGTGGAGACGCACCCGGAATCCCGGTTCTTCACGGCGCTCTTTCAAGGAGGAGAAACGCCGCGGGTGGTCTACATCCCGGGCCTGTATTGCGTGGCGGCTGAGGGCGAACTGCGCGAGGTGGCGCGCCGGCAGCTGCGCATCTCCTATGGATTCGAGGAGACGGAGCGGATTCTCGCGGGGCTGGAATGGATGGGGTGGGCGGCGCGCGGCTGAAACGCTTCCTCGGATCTCACTCCTGGCTCTGCCGGCCCGGCGGCGCCTCGTCCCAGAAGTCGAACAGGTAGATGGATTCCAGCTTTGCGCCCGGCCGCAGGCACGCCTGCGCTTTCAGATATCCGGTGCGCAAATTGTAGATCCAGCCGTGCAGCACGGGGCGTCCGTGTTTTTTCCAGGCCCGCTGCACGATGGAGGTCTCGGCCAGGTTGTTCACCTGTTCCATGACGTTGATCTCCACCATCCGGTCGAGCCGCTCCTGCGGGTCCTCGATCAATTCGAGTTCCCGGCGGTGCAGGCGGTAGACATCCTTGATGTGGCGGAGCCATTTGTTGATGAGCCCGAAATCGTGGCGAGTGAGGGCGTTCTTGACGCCACCACAATCATAGTGGCCGCACACAATGACGTGCTGAACCTCCAGCACCTCCACGGCGCATTGCAACACGCTGAGCATGTTGAAGTCCGTGTGCACCACGAGATTCGCCACATTTCTGTGCACGAACAGCTCGCCCGGCTGCGCGCCGGTGATGTCTTCGGCCGGGACGCGCGAATCCGAGCAGCCGATCCACATATACTCCGGACGCTGATGCGCAGACTGGCGCTCGAAGAACCGGGGATCCACGTTGAGTTTGTCCTGCACCCAGGCTTTGTTGGCGAGCAGCAGCTTCTTGTAGGACTCCATGGGAACCTCTTCAGAAATTGCGGAGTTCGACTGTGATGCCGCGGTAGGGGGCCAGGGGCATGTAGTCTTCGACGGCCTCGCGGATGTCATGGTCGATGTAGAGGGCCTTGGTGGCGTCCACGATGACATGGGAGCCCGGCGGAATGGCGCGCAGCCGCGAGCGGAGTTCGTTCTTGTTGACGAAAGAGGCGTCCTTGTTGAATCGAACCAGGTAATAGCGGTCCTGATCGACGACGGTCAGCGCGGCGTGGTGGTTGGCGCGCAGCACGAAGAAGATGCCGATCAGGAACCCGACAAGCACGCCTTTCAGCAGGTCCGTGAAGACCACTGCCACCACTGTGACGGTGAAAGGAAGGAACTGGCTCCACCCTTGCGCGTACATAGACCGCCACAAGGAGGGCTTGGCCAGCTTGAAGCCGACCAGGATGAGGACGGAAGCCAGGCAGGCGAGAGGGATCTGGTTGAGAAGCTGCGGAAGGAGCATCACGCCAAGCGCCAGGAGCCAGCCATGGATGAAGGAGGACATCCACGTGCGCGCGCCGGCGAAGACGTTAGCCGAAGTGCGCACCACCAAGCTGGTCACCGGCAGCCCGCCCAGCAGCCCGCTCATAATGTTGCCCACGCCCTGCGCCAGCAACTCGCGGTTGGTGGGCGTGATGCGGTGGTAAGGATCCAGGCGGTCGGCCGCCTCGATGGAAAGAAGGGTCTCGATGCTGGCCACCACGGCAAGCGTGAATGCCGCGATCCAGACATTCGGGTCGGCGGCGCGCGAGAAGTCCGGGTGGGTGAGCAGCTGCCAGAACTCGCGAGGGGAACCGGCGACGGGCAGAGTGACCAGATGCTCCGGCTCGGTGATGGCCAGCGAAGAGCCCAGGGCGCGGAACAGCGTGTTCAGGCCCAGCCCGAGCCCAACAGCCAGCAGCGGCCCGGGCAAGAGCCGGAGAATGCCGCCAAGGCGGGGCTGGAGGCGTTCCCAGAAGATCATCACGGCCATCGACGCCACGGCGATGAGGGCCGCGCCGCCGTGCGGCGCCGCCAGCGCCGCCAGAATGTCGGTCAGCGTGTTGAACCCGGATTTTTCGAGGAAAGCAAATTCTCCCATATAGTCCTGGTCGCGCCCCAGAGCGTGCGGGATCTGCTTGAGGATGATGACGATCCCGATGGCCGCGAGCATGCCCTTGATCACGGAGTTCGGCACGTATTCAGCCAGCAGCCCAAGACGCAGGACGCCCATCAGGATCTGGAGAAGACCCGCGAACACGACCGCCGTCAACAACGCCGGGAAGGAGCCGAGGCTGGCGATGGCGGTGGCGACAATCACGCCGAGCCCGGCCGCGGGACCGCTGACGCTCACCTGCGAAGCCAAAGGGAACGAAATCACGATGCCTCCGACCACACCGGCCACAATGCAGGAAAACAGCGGGGCGCCCGAGGCCAGTGCGATGCCGAGACATAGCGGGAGCGCGGCCAGGAACACGACGGTGCCGGCGGGCCCGTCGTAGCGGAAGAGGTTCCCCCGGGCTCGGAACCAGAATGCCGGCTGTGCCGCCGGCCGCAGTCCGTGCGGGCTGGCTGGTGACAGTGCTCTTAGCGCGGGAGGCTGGCGGGAAGCTCGCGAACCTCTGACCCATGGATCATACCAGAAGACTGGCCGCCGGGACGCATAAGGATGAGCAATGCCGGTCAGCGGCACGGTGCGGCGTCTGTTGACCGCCGGAGCGGGTGGCGAGGAGCGGCGTTCGTGCTAGATTGGGGGGACGGGCCCTGACCGAAGATGGGGATTCGCGCTCTCATTGTCATCGCAACGGTCGCCGGACTCTCCATCCTCAGCCCTCTGCGTCCGGTGTTGGGGCTGTACGGTTATTACTGGTTCGGGATGATGAGGCCGGACATCCTGGCCTGGTCGGGTCCAAACCGGTATTCGCTCTTCCTGGCGCTGGCGACGCTGCTGTCCAATGTTCCGCGGATTCTGCGGAACCTGCCTCTCCTGATCCTGAACCCTCTGCTGAGGAACATGCTCCTGTTTCTGCTGGTGGTCACGATTTCGGTGATTACCGCGGTTGACCCCACGTTGTGCGTGGACCGTTACCTATTCTTCTTGCGGGTCTTTGTGATGGCCGTTGTGATTCCGCTGGTTCTGGAGACCAGAAACCAGTTGAAGTGGTTTTGCCTCGTGGTGGCCGGTTCGCTTGGAGCGCTGGGAACCAAGTACGGCTTGTATGGAGTGCTGCACGGCGGGGTCGTTTTTCTCGGCGGATATGGCGGGTTTCTCAGTGACAACAATACGATGGCGCTGGCATTTGCGATGGCCGTTCCGATGTGCTGGTTCACCCGGCATCTGGTGCCGTCCAGATGGATGAAACTCGGATTGATCAGCGCCTCGGCGATGAGCCTGGCGGCAGTGACAATGACTCACAGCCGCGGCGGAATTCTGGCTGTCTCCGCCGGGCTGTTGCTGATCACATTGCTCGAAAAACGCAAGTGGCTCGCACTGGGTCTAATGGGAACAGCCAGTGCGGGCGTGGCCTTTCTGGTCTGGGACAGCCTCTCGAGCCGCATGGCGACACTGAAAGATCCGAACGCCGAATCCTCCGCCCGCGGGCGGATCGCTGTAGCCCTGGCCGCTCCGAAGATCTGGATGGATTATCCATTGTTCGGAGTCGGGTTCACAGAGACCAACCAGCAGCGTCTGATTTTCAAGTATGTGCCGCCGGAAGATGCGGCCACATATGCGGGCAAGGTCCTGCACAACACGTGGCTGCAAATTCTGGTTGACAGCGGAATCTTCGCTTTGCTGCTTTACGTGTGGATGCTCGCCAGCGCCATGCTGCGCATGTGGCGGGCGGGGAGGCGGCTTTCTGCAGCCGGATTGACCGAGGAGGCAGCTGTCCCCTACGCGATATTCACAGCACTGGGTGTCTTCGTCTTCGGATCGACCTTTCTTTCGCGGACCACCTTCGACCTGTACTACGTGCTGATCTGTGCGGCTGCGGCGTGGGTGGAGACAGAGAAGAACGAGCAGAGGCAGTTGGCGCCGCACAACCCGCCCGCCGGCTCGGCAGTCGATCCCGGCCCGCTTGCTTCCACCGCCGCCGTGGCGGGCTTGCCAGAGCGGCCAACGTTGCAGGCGCACCGCCCAGTGCGTTCCGTCAAAAGGATGCCACTGCGCGTAGGCGGACCGGGCCGCCCCTGAGCCACAGCCGCCCGTTTGCCTGCGGCCAGCACAACCCCGGAAGACCGGATGCGGATCAGCGCTTTCGCAGCACGCAGAGAACAATGGGACGGACTCCGATCGACGAGAGCATCTTCATCAGAACGACTTCCGCCCAGCCCGCAGGCCCCCAGCGTCCAAAAGTCCCTGAGGAATTGACGGTCTCAAGACGGAAAACATCAAATCCCCCCCGCTCCGAATGCCGTCGGATCGCAGACAGCGAATTCATGCGGTAGAACGTGGGGAACACGTCATCCTCGGCGCGGCCTTCAATCCGGAACACTAACCGCCGCCGGACTGGATAGGGGAACAGCCTCGCGATCCAAACGAGCGGATATCTGGCGTTCGGCGTGTGAAAGACGAACTTCCCTCCCGGCGCAAGCACCCTCCAGATGTCGGCGAGGAACTCATCCGGAGCAGGGACGTGTTCCGTCACCATATTCGCAGTCACAAGATCAAAAGCGCCGTCCCGAAATGGGAGTTGCCCCCCGAGCCCGACGACTCTGTCGCGGATCAACGGGTGTTCCCAGAGAGCCTTGTCGACGTCAACGCCCACCAGCAAAGCAGCCCTGCCGCTCAGAACGCGTTGGCGTTCCGCATCCAGCGCCCATTCGGGAAGGATCTGCCTCCCGCAACCCAGGTCAAGCCATCGGCATCCAGGTTCGACCAACGACTCGAGCAGGCGGGCGTAACGCCTCTGGGAATGCGTCAGGTCCAGCCCGACCAGACGCGCCAGCGCACCTCGGTGGCGATACCAAAAGTCAGCACCGGCAGCCATAGGAAACGCGCGCCATCTGCGGGATTTGAAAGCCTTCCATAGGCTAGCACACCGCACGCAGAGGCCCGCGTGAGGCCACAGACCATGCGAGGAACGCAGTGACTTGCCCCTCCGCCGCCCTCGCAGGAAGGCAGGTGCAGGAGAGCTGAAAGCGGCCGTTGCTGCGCTGCAAGACAATGCGCAGGCGCCTCCGCCCACGGGAACTAGTCCCCGCGCGAAGCGCACCTGCGCGTTCTACGGGACGGCGTGACGCTCAGAACAGGAACCGTAAGCCCATCTGGATGATGCGGCGGCCCACCTTGGAATCGGCGTAGCCGAACCTCGAGTTGGTGATGCGGCCGGCCGCGTCCATGGTCATGCGGAGGTTCTGGTCCCCATTTACGAAGGAGACATTGGGGTGGTTGGCGACGTTGTAGGCCGAGAAGCGGAGCTGCACGTTCTTCGATTCGCTCCACTTGAAGTTCTTGAACACCGACAGGTCGGTGTTGAAGAAGCCCGGTCCGCGGAAGTACGGCATCACGGTGGGCCCGTTGACGCCCAACTGCCCGTTCTGCCCGGCGATGGGCGGAGCGAAGCAGGCCGCGTTCAGATACTGGTGCGGTCCCAAATTCGCCCTCGGATTGCAGACGAGGATGGGGCTCAAGGCCCAGGCATTGGTCCCGGTGACTTCCATGTCGCTCATGTTGTTGCCAGGACGGATCTTCGAAGGCGCCTGGAAGTTGAAGTTGTTGTCCGAGTTCTGCCAGATGTTGACGCCGCTGGTGGCCTGTACAATGCCGGAGATCTGCCATCCGTTGGCGATTCCCTTGGCCAGCAGATTGCCGGTCTTGACGACGTCCGGAATGTTCAGCACGTAACTGGCGGCCAGCACATGCGTCCGGTCAAAGGACAGCGGGCCATAGTTGTCCTTCAAACGCTCGGGGATCGCCAGGATCGGGTTGGTGACGATTCCCATCGCCTTCGACCACGTGTAGGCGAGCGTGTAGTTGGACCAGCCCGCCTGTTTGGTGGCGAAGACCTGAAGCGAGTTGTAGTTGGAGTAGGAGGAGTGGCTGGGAACGTTGAGGTCCTGGAAGTTCCGCAGCGGGCGGTAAGCGTTGGTATCCCCGCCCGGATCATTCAGCATGGCTCCGATGGGAACGCGGTTGATGTTCTGGTAGCCGCTGTTGATCAGGTGGTCCGACTTGTTGCCGACGTAGGAGACTTCCAGCAGTGTGCGGCTGGGCAGACGCTGGCTGAGCGTAAAGCTGAAGCTCTGCGTGCGCGGCTGCCGGTCGTCGCGGCCGTTGACGGCAGTGCCGCCGAAGGCGAGGCTTCCCTGCGTAGCCGTGGCGTCGATCTGCGGCAACGTGACGCCACAGCAGACGCTCGTGTTGCGGACGCCGGCGGGCAGGTCCATGGCGTCGGCGGCGAGCTGCGGGTCATGGTAGTAGAACATGCCGTAGCCGCCGCGCAGCACCGTCTTGCCCTTGCCGAAGAGGTCCCAGGCGAAGCCGAACCGCGGCGAGTAGTACAGCGCGCGCGTCTGCCAGCCGGCCAGCGGGACGGACTTGTCCTTGGCGTGCCAGAGGATGCCCGGCAGGTCGGAGGACGGCGCCGTGGGGCTGTAGGCGGAAGGCACCCATGTGGCGATGCCGATGCCGTTGCGGGCCGTCCAGGGCTGCATGTGCTGGATGCGAAGGCCGTACTCCAGGGTGAAGCGCGGCGTGATCTTCCAGCTGTCCTGGGCGAAGAAGGCCAGCTCGTTCCACTTGATGTCGCGCGGGATCTGCTTGGTCGCCTCGCTGTACTGGACGACGATCCCCGTCACGTAGTCGCCGAGCACGTTGCCCGTGCTGGCGTCAGCCCACGTATCGAAGATGAGCTGGCCGTTGGAATTGGCGTTGCCCGGCTGGTTGTTGCGGATGTAGCCGTAGTAGCCGCCGAACTTCATGGTGTGTGTGCCGGTCACTTTGCTCACCGTGTTGGTCAGCGTGACCAGGTGTTTGGTGGCAAACAGAACGGGGTCGAAGCCGCCAGTGGAGTAAACGCCGGCGGTGGGCGCCGACCACGTCCAGAAAGCCGGGATCTTGTCGTCCTGCTTGAAGATTCCCTTGTAGGGGTAGTTGTTCGCCGCGCGGGTCATTTTGTTGTAGTCCTGATAGGAGTTCGGGAAGTCCACAAAGGTGTACCCGAACACCGTCTCGTTGGTCAGCGTCGGCGAAAGAACCTTGGTGAAGTTGAACGAAATGCTGTCGGTCCGGTTCTTGCCCTCGATGGGAGTGGGCAGGGGCACCGAACCGGCGTTCCGCCACCAAAGCATGATGGGGAACGGCTGGAGTTCGTTCTGGCGGTTGTAGCGGACGAAGAGCTTGGTGTTGTCGCTGATGTTGTAGTCGACGCGGCTCAGGCTCTGCCACATGTTCTGGTCGATTACGAGCACGCGCGCCCAGTTGAAGCCGTTGCCCGCGCCGGCGGGGTCGGTGTTCGGCAGCGGCGTCAGCTTCAGCAGGTTGGTCATGCCAGGATCGAGCTGGCTGGCAGGGATGCGTCCGCCAGGATAGCGGTCCGCCTTCAGCGGGTTGGCCGCGATGCCTGCGGCACTCTGCAACTTCTGCAAATAGGCTGTGTCGGAGAAATCGCCCTGCCGCATGGCTTCCGTATGCACCACGGAGCGGAGCAGGCCCGTGTCGATGGTTTGGCGGAAGCTCTCGAAGCCGGTGAAGAAGAAGAGCTTGTCGCGGTTGCGGTTGAACTTGGTGCCGGGCAGAAGGACCGGGCCACTGAATGTGCCGCCGGGGAAGAAGTACTTGTTGTTGGGCCTGCCTGCCACAGGCTTGCCGGTCTTGGGATCAGTGCCCTGGGCGTTGTTCAGCCAGTCGTTGGCGTTGAGCGAATAGTGGCGGGCGTACAGATAAGCGCTGCCGTGGAAGTCGCGTCCGCCAGCCTTGGTGATGGAGTTCAACACAACGGGCCCTTTGGCGTTCTCAGCGCCGAAGTTCGACTGCTGCACCTTGAACTCCTCGATCATCTCCGGATTGGGGTTGACCGGATTGGCGCAGTTGCAGCCCGGATCGCTCACGTGCGAGCCGTCGGCCACGATGTCGAGCGCCTCAGGCCGGGTGCCGTTGGCCGAGAAGTTCCCGATGGTGCTCTGCTTGCCGCCGTCGCCGTTGCCGTTGATGCCGATGTTTTCGCCGTTGAAGCCCGGGCGGTTTTCCACACCGGGGCTGATGAAGGCCATCCCGGGCAGGATCTTGATGTACTCGGCGGCGCTGCGCCCGACGATGGCCACGTTCTGCATCTGCTGCTGGCTGAGGACGACGTTCTTTTCGCCCGTGTCGACAGGCGTCAGTTCCTCGAGCACAGCCGTGACGCTGACCTCGGTGCCTGTGGTCGCCACCTGCAGGACCACCTCGCCCAGCGTGCGGCGGTCGCCTGCATTGAAGACGACCCTCTCCGCCTTGTACGGCTGGAAGCCCTGCATTTCAATGGTGACCGTGTAAGATCCCGGCAGCACGCCGGAGATCGAGAAGTACCCTTCGGAATTCGTGGTCGTGCGCCGGGTGTCGCCCGACCTCTCGTTGGTGAGCGTCACAGACGCCCCCGGCACCACGGCCGACGAGCTGTCCATGACGATCCCTGTCAGGCTGCCGGTGATGAGCTGCGCATGGGCGCCTGACTGAAAGGCCCACAACAGCAGAACCCCCACGGCAACCCAAACAGCCTTGGAGAACCGACGTGGTCTTGAAGTCATCGAAACCCCTAAGAACAAAGTTGACGTTCACCACCCAACTCTGGGCAGCTTCATTAATGTACTTCCATTAGAGCGCCTATGGAAGGCTAAAGCGGTTAACAGCGTGGCCGTCGCCGTCGTTACCTGCAATTAGTGCTTTCCTATCAATCCCGTTACACGCTCCCCTTGGCTGTGTAACGCCGCACGCCTGCCCCGTTTACCTGTGGCCTGAGAGGTGCTATAGTTCTCGACTGTGGCCCATCCAACGCCATCGAAGCGGGGAGGCGAGCAGACGCCCTCGTTTGAGGCGGAGAGGGCGGAACTCCGGACGATCCTGGCATCGGCGATTTTTCAGCGCGCCCCATCGCTCGCGCAACTGCTCTCTTACATCTGCGAGAAGTGCTTCGAAGGGCAGCAGGAGCTGATCAAGGAATACAACATCGCGGTGGAGGCCTTGGGCCGCCCGCCCGAGTTCGACCAGAAGCGCGACTCCATCGTCCGCGTAGAAGCGCACAGACTGCGGAAGCGCCTGAACGAGTACTACGAGACCGAGGGCAAGGATCACCGCGTCCGCATCGAACTTCCCTTGGGCGCCTATGTGCCTGTCTTCGAGCGGCGCAAGCCGCTGGAAGCCGGGCAGGACGCACCGGCGAAGAGCCCCGCAGCGGGCACTGGGGGCGGCAGCGCGCTGGCGCCGCAACCTGATGGTGCGGCCGAGGCGAAACGGCATACCCGTTTCCGTCTCTGGCTCGGACTTGCCGCCGGCGGGCTCACTCTTCTGGTAGCGGCAGGACTGGTTCTGTGGAGCGGCGGCGCAGGCGGCTCGGCAGCAGATGCACCCGGAGCCCAGGCCAAGCTCGTGGACGTGGCCGCTGCTGTCACCTTCGGCGAGCTGCGGCTGGCCGCGGGCAGTGCCGAGTCCGTGCGCGACAGCGACGGGCTCATCTGGCATTCCGACCGTTACTTTGAGGGCGGCAGTGTAGGCGCCGCGCCACGATTGGAAGTTTCGGGCACGCTCACTCCGGCCCTGTTCCGAACGTGGAGGGAGGGTGAGTTCCGTTACCGGATTCCTCTGAAGCCTGGCACTTATGAGCTGACCCTCTGGTTCTGTGAGCCACAATTAAGATCCGGCACCGATAACGCCCGGACTTTCCGGATCTGGATCAACGGCCAAACGGCGGTGGAAGAGTTCGACATCATGACCGAGGCGGGAACCGGGCAAACCGTGGCCGCGCGGACATGGAAAGACATCAGCCCGGCAGCGGACGGCTTTCTGCACGTGGCCTTCACGTCCCTGGGCAACGCGCCGCTGCTTTCGGCGCTCTCCGTCGTTCCCGGCACACCGGGGCGGCTGCGGCCGATCCGGATCGCTGCCCGCGAGGAGCCCTACCGGGACTCGTCGGGGTATGTTTGGTCCTCAGACAGGTTCTTCTTCGGCGGCAAGCTGGTGCGGCGGGTGGAGCCGATCGAAGGAACGGACGATCCCGAACTGTACCGGGGTGAACGGTACGGGCGGCTGACCTACACGATTCCTGCCCCGGCAGATTCGACCTACACCGCCGTGTTTCATTTCGCCGAAACCTGGTTCGGCAGCAAGCAGGGAAGTGGGGGCGCCGGCAGCCGGGTGTTTGACATCCTTTGCAACGGGGTGCTGCTGGCACGGAACCTCGACGTGTACCGCGAAGCCGGCGGCGCGTTCCGCGTGCTGCGGAAAACCTACCGGGGACTGAAGCCCACACCCAACGGAAAACTCGTCTTCCAGTTCATCCCCGGACGGAACTACGCCTTCCTGAACGCGCTGGAAGTGCTGGACGAGGGAAGGCCCGTTTCCGTGCACCGCCCGCAAAAATAAGTCTCGCCGGCCCTTATCAGACTGTTAAAATAGAGCTTTGGCCGCATTGTCCGAGGCCGAGGCCGACTGCATGAGAACCCTTTTCCTGAACCCGCCCTCCTTTGAAGGCTTCGACGGCGGCGCGAGCTCGCGCTGGCCGGCCACGCGCGAGATCGAGTCCTACTGGTACCCGGTCTGGCTCTGCTACCCCGCCGGAATGCTGCCCGACTCGAAGGTGGTCGACGCGCCCCCGCACCGGATTTCCATCGAAGAAACGGTACGGATGGCGAAGGACTTCGAGTTGCTGGTGCTGTTCACTTCCACACCCGGCTTCGACGTGGACGTGCGCATGGCGGCCATGATGAAGGACTCGAACCCGAAGCTGAAAGTCTGCTTCGTCGGCCCCCCAGTGACCGTGGAGCCGGAGAAGGCGCTGGCGCACACGGCGATCGACTTCGTCATCCGGCGCGAGTTCGACTACCAGATCGTCGATTACGCCAACGGCAAACCGCTCGAAGAGATCCCCGGCGCCAGCTTCCGCAAGAACGGCGGCTTCGTCCACAATCCGGACGCGCCCTACATCGAGGACCTGGACGCCCTGCCCTGGGTGACGAAGGTGTATAAGCGCGACCTCGACTTCCGCCGCTACAACGTGCCCTTCCTGCTGAACCCGTTCATCAGCCTGTACACCTCGCGCGGATGCCCCGCCTTGTGCACCTTCTGCCTTTGGCCGCAGACGCACTCCGGGCACCGGTGGCGGTTGCGTTCAGTGGACGACGTCGTGAACGAGGTGCGCTGGGCTAAGGAGAACTTCCCGGGGTTGAAAGAGATCTTCTTCGACGACGACACGTTCAATTACAAGGGCGCGCGCACCATCGAACTGTGCAAAAAGCTTGCGCCGCTGGGCGTGACGTGGTCCTGCACGTCGCGCGTGACCACGGACTACGACACGCTGGCCGCGATGAAGGATGCCGGCGCGCGGCTGCTGATCGTCGGCTACGAATCCGGCGATCCGCAGATCCTGAAGAACATCAAGAAGGGCGCGACGCTCGAGATGGCGCGGCGCTTCACGAAGAACGCCCACAAGCTGGGCCTTACCGTGCACGCCGACTACATTGTCGGACTGCCTGGCGAGACGCGCGAGTCCATCCGCCGCACCATCGAGTTCGCCAAGGAGCTGGATACGGAGACGATCCAGGTTTCCATCGCGCACCCCTATCCCGGCACCGAGTTCTACGATTACGCGCAGAAGAACGGGCTGATCCAGCTTGGCGTCTCCATGACGGACGAGAACGGCCACCAGTTGCCGAACATCGTTTACCCGGGACTGGACCGCGCCGAGCTGGTGGAATGGGTCCAGCGCTTTTACGACGAGTATTACTACCGGCCGAAGGCAGCGTTTCGCGTGGTGGCGAAGGCGGTGCTCAACGGCGACGTGAAGAGGCTGTACAAGGAAGCCCGCGAGTATCTGAGCCTGCGTTCGAAGCGCCGGCAGTTCGTGGCGGAACAAAAAGGGCGGAGCGGAGCGGCGCCGGCGGGCGAGACCGTGACCGCCAGCGGAGACTGACCCGGGATGAGAATGCGGGCGTTGTGGCACGCGGCAGCGGTCGTCGTGTTGAACGCCGCCGGCAACTTCGCCATTTCTCTCGGCATGAAGCGCGCTCCGGCGGCCGCCGGCCCCGTTATGGCTTTGATGGAACCCGCCGTCATGGCCGGCATCGTGCTGCTGATCGCCTGGATGCTGCTGCGGCTTCGGCTGCTCCAGATGGCGGACCTCTCTTTCGTGCTGCCCGTCACGGCCGTGGGCTACATCCTGAACGCGGTGATGGGGGCAGCCTTTCTCGGCGAGCACGTGACACTGGCGCGTTGGACCGGTGCGGCGCTGATCACGGGCGGCGCCGCGTTGACGTCGCTGACCCCCGCTGACACGGGAAGACACGACGATAGCGGCGGAGCGGGAGGCGTTTCGTGACCGCCCAGTGGATGCTGGTGGCCGCCGTGGTGGCATGCACCGCGTGCGCCGATCTGCTGCAATCCCACGGCATGCGGCATGGCGGCGCGCGGTGGAAGGTGCCGCTGTCGATCGTGTTTCTGGCCCTTTCTTTCTTTTCCTTCACGCAGCTGCTCCGCATCGCGGATTTGTCGTTCGCTGTGCCGGCGACGGCGGCGAGCCTTGTGGTGGAGACGCTGCTGGCGCGGCTGGTGCTGCGGGAGCGGGTGGACTGGAAGCGCTGTGGGGGCGCGGTGCTGGCGGCTGCCGGCGTCGCGTTGCTGGCGCTTTGACCGAATGGCTGTTGCTAGCTGCGGCAGCCCTCGCCCTTTTCTATCAATCCACCGCCCTGGCCGCCTCCCTGGCGTTCGTTTTGCGGCGGCGCCTGGCGCCCGCGCGTCCGCCTGCCGGCCTTCCGCCGGTTTCCATTCTGAAGCCTGTCTACGGCCTGGACCCGCAACTGGAAGAGGCCGTGGCCTCGCACCTGCGGCTCGACTATCCCGGCTACGAGCTGCTGCTGGGATTTCAGAGGGCTGACGACCCGGCGATCCCTGTCTTGAGAAAACTGCTGGAGAGCCACCCTGAGGCGGCGGCGCGAATCGAGATCATCGACACTCGGGCGATGAACGCGAAGTCCGGGGTATTGGACGGGCTCAGCCGGCGGGCGCGGCACGGCGTCCTGGCAGTGAACGACGCCGACATCACCGTGCCGCCGGACTATCTGCGGCGGCTGGTGGCGAGCCTCGGACAGCCGGGCACGGGCGTGGTCACCTGCCTCTACCGCGCCCGCGCCGCTTCGCTGGCTGGATGCTTCGAAGCGCTGGGCATCGCCACCGACTTCATGCCCTCGTCGCTGGTGGCCCCGTTGACGGGCGTGCGCGAGTTCGGCTTCGGATCGACGCTCTGCTTCCGCCGGGCGGATCTGGAGGCGATCGGCGGGTTCGCGGCGTTCGAGGACTACATCGCCGATGACTATCAGCTCGCCTCGCGCATCGTGGCGCTGGGCAAGCGGGCCCGCTTCGCGGACTTCCCCGTTCTGACGTACCTGGCCGATCCCGGCTGGCGCGCTGTTTGGCGCCATCAGTTGCGGTGGGCGCGCACGATCCGCTACTCACGCCCCGGGGCCTATGCGGGCATGCCGGTGACGCACGCCGGGCTGTGGGCACTAGCGAACCTGGCGGCAGGCAACATTGGCGCAGCCGCGGCGCTGTGGCTGGCCCGCTCGGCGATGGGCGCCTTCGCCGGTTTCGCCGTGCTCGGCCACTGGCCGGCGCTGCTGGCGGCGCCGCTGATTCCCTTGTGGGACCTGTTCGCCTTCGCCATCTGGGCGGCGGCGTGGTGCGGGCGCACGGCCTGGTGGCGCGGGCGCCGCATCCGGCTGGGCGCGAAGGGCAAGATTCTCGAAAATCACCCCGCCGCGGAGAAGAAGGCGTAGTACGGCCCTCCGGAGGCGAGGCGGTGCACATGGAGCGACGCCTCGAGCGCGTGATAATCGCCCCACATCGAGGATTCTCCGCGCGGCACGCCGTCCGCGTCCGGCATCCGGTCCCAGCCGTTCGGGCGGTGATAGACCGAGTGCAGGATCAGGCCCTCATGCGCGGCGCTCGTGGACAGGTAAGGTTCGTCGAGCAGCGTATCCAGCACGGTGAGCCCGGCGCGGAAGTAGCGGCCGTCGTTCAAATAACGGCCCAGCCGCAGCAGGCCCTGCGCGGCGATGGCGGCGGCGGAGCTGTCCACGGGCTCGCGCGGGTTGAAGGGGTCGGCGGCGCGGCTGCGCCAGTCGCCCAGCTTTTCGAGCCCCGGCGCGCCGGTGTCCCAATACGGAATGCCGTCCGCGGCGGTATTTTCGATGTAGAAATCGCACGTGGCGCGGGCGGCCTTCAGGAACTCCGCAAGGATTGCCTGCTTGCCGCCGAACGGCGCCAGTTCCCCGGCTGGCAGCGTATCGAGAAATTCGATCTGTTCGGCGAAGCCCAGCATCGCCCAGGCCAAGCCGCGCGTCCACGTGGAGAAGGGCGAGTAGCCCTGCTGCGAGTTCGGGCAACGGTAACGGCCATCGTTCACGTTGAAAACCGACTCGTGAGCGACGCGCCCGCGCACGTCGTAATGATCGCGCCCTTCGCCGTAGAAAACCGGATAGCGCGCCGTGGCCCGGGCGTGCTCCACCAGCCTGCCAAGCAGCGAGATGCGCTCGTCGTTCTCGCCCATGAGCGCGTGCCCCAGGCGGTGCGAGATGGCCAGGGCGCGCAGCGATCGGATCGTATCCACGAAAAGAGAATGCGGCCCGTTGAACGAGTAGATGTATCCGCCCCCGCCATGGATGCGCGACCAGCGCGCCGCCTGCACGGCGCCGCTCACCTTCAGCGCGAGTTCATAGAAGCGGCGCTCCCACGTGTTCTCCGCGGTGCGGCGCTCGTTCATCAGGCGCAGCAGGTTGCCGTAAGTGGAGACGTTGTTGAAGCCGTGATCGTGCACGCCCGCGTGGGTCAGGTGCGGCGCCATGCGCTCCACCGTGCGGCTGCGGCCCAGCTCCAGCATTTCCGGGTCGCCGGTAGCGTCGAAGACTAGCAAAGGCATGCCGAACTGGAAGCCTTGCGTCCATTCGGTCCAGCCGCGAGCGGTGTAGCGCCCGCCGCTTGTGAAGACGGGCGAGCCGCGGGAGGGGTCCCAGGCGGCGTCAAGCGCGCGCACCTTGACTGCAGCGGTTTCGAACAGCCGGTCCAGCTTCTTTCGGAATGAGGGGGAATCCGGGGTGAGGCTCGAGTCAGGAATCATACCGCGATCACTTTTCCGGTGCGCGCCGCTTCATGCGCGGCCAGCGTGAGTTCACAGATGCGGAAGATCTCCGCATGGGGCATCGTGGTCGGCTTGCCAAGGTATACATGCTCGAGAAACTCGGCAAACAGCGACCCTTCCGGCGGCAGCTCCACGATCTTCTCCGGCTTGCGCGCCGTGGTGAGCAGTGTGACGCCGGTGGCGGTCATGTACTCGGCCACGCCGCGCGTGCCGGCCAGCCGCAGACGGTCGTCCCCGTGCGAGCCGGCGGTGGCGGGGCGGCAGTAGTCCATGTGCAGGCTTGCAGTGCCGCCGTTGTCGAGCCGGAACGACGAACTCGTCGTGGTTTCCATCCCGCCCTGGCGCAAATCTCCCGCAATGCCCTGAAATCCCGCCGCGGCGCGGAACTCGCGTCCGCTCGTCCACCGCATCAGGTCGATCATATGGATCCCGATCCACAGGATGGTGCTGCCGTAGGTCGAGCGGTCCTGCATCCACTTCGGGCGCTTGCCCAGAACGTAAGACTTCTGCGAGGAGATCTGGATGACCTCGCCGATGTCGCCGCAGTCGACGATTTTCTTCAGCGCCTGGTAGGGGCGTTCCCAGCGCATGGGCAGCAGCATGCCCATGCGGACGCCGGAACGTTTCAGTTCGCGGCGGATCCGGTCGAGATCGTTCGCCCGCAGTGCCAGGGGCTTTTCGGCCACCACGTGCAGCCCGCGCCGGAGGCACTCGAGAACCGCCTCTGCGCGGCCGCCGTTGTCGTTGCAGACGCCCACGATGTCCGGGCGCGTCTGGTCCAGCATCCTGCGCGGATCGTCAAACACGCGCGCCTTGCCGCGCGCGTAGCGTTCCGCGGCGGCGCGGTTCCAGTGATACACACCGGCGATCTCGACGTCCGGAAAGCGCGCCAGGGGCTTCGTGTACTCGCCGGCATGGCCGTCCAGTCCCCAGACGGCCACGCGGACCTGCTTCGGAAGACGCACAGTTTCCGGCGCCATGGCGGCCGGGGTCGCCAGGAACACCCTCCGGCTCACCAGAGAGGCTGCGGACACTGACATATCCGCATTCTGTCAAACTGGCGGGGCCAGGCGCGGGTGCGGCGCCGGATCTCCCACGGCGAAGTGATAGACCACCTGCTGCTGGCCGCGGGGATCCAGCCCGAGCCATGCATGGACGTAGTCGTCATAGAAGGCGCCAATCCCCGTGCCGCGAAATCGGAACGCCTCCGCCGCCAGGTACAGCCGCTGGCCGAGTGCGCCCGCCTCGTGATGGACGAAACGGTAGGCGCGGTCTCCGAACCGCTCTGCCGCGCGTCCGAAGTCCGCCACGAAACTCACCGTGAAGCAGGAGTTGCCCGCCAGCTCCTGCCCCAGGCTCAACGCCGCCGCCACCACACGCTGATCGCCCTCCCGCTGAAGTTGCAGCTCGCTTCCATGCAGGCGGTATAGCCCGGGCGCCAGCCCTTCCACGCGGTGGACGAAGAGCCACGGTGTCACCCACCCGCCACGCCAATCAGCATCGAGCGGCTCCCCGAGCAGTGCGCATATGGCGCGGAACGCGTCCTGCGGCAGCACACGGCCGCCGGGGAGAAAATCGAGCGCCGAACGCCGCTGCCGTGACAACGCACCATAGTCGCCATAAGGCCAGCAGACCAGCTGCGGCGCAGGCGCATCCGTCTGCGCGTACGCGAGCGTCGCCGCATGCATGGCGGTGATCTCCGGATACTCGATCACCTCGGCCGAGAGTTCGTTCGGCAAGCCGGGCTTCCACTCCGCCGGAAAGCATGCGGAAGACTCGTGCGGCGGCCAGAACTCCACCAGCAGCATCGGCTGCTCGTCTCCGGGCAGGCGCAGGGCTGCTGCGACGCGCGCGTCGTCGAACATCCCGCGCACGCGCGAGGGCCAGCCCAGCGCCCCGGCCGCATACTGCAAGGCCAGCATGGCGTGGCCTAGATCGAGGTTCACATAACGGTAGGCCCGGGCTCGATATTTCCAGGCCTCGCGCCAGAAGATCGACGTGAGCGCCACGGTCAGCGGCGCCGAGGAGATCTCTCCCAGGGCGTCGCCGCGGGCGCGCCCTTCCGCCTCGTGGGACGAAGGACGGTAGTGGTAGAACCCGTCTTCCCAGCCCGGCAAGCCGCGCGTCTGAAAGTGGAACTCAGTGGGATGCAGATTCCCGGAGGAAGGGTTGACGCGCAGCGCGTAGCGGTAGCCGGAGGGCGCCACTTTGGCGGCGCTGATCGAGCACGAGTAGTAGAACAGCGCGGAGATCGCCTCCGCGGCGGCGAGACCCGGACGCAGCGGTGGATCGGCGGGCAGGTCTGCGACGGGCGCGCCATCGTAATGGCGGAACGGCGGGGGCATGTTGGCCCAGTCGAGGAAGTGGCGCGACGCGCGCAGCCGTTCGGGCGTATGCTTGGTGGCTTCGTGATAGCGGGCAAGCGCCTCGGGGAGCGTAGGCATGGCTTCAAGGGCGCGGCTCGTAAAAACTGAGCGAGTTGTCCCCCTGGCTCAGGATGCGCACGCGCCGGAGCGTGCCGTAGGCATCCTTCAGATGGCGCGTGAAGCGCGAGGCGTGCTGGACAATGACCAGCGGGCGGGGCTGCTGGCCCAGCGCCTCCAGGCACAGTTCATACTCTTTTTCGCGCGGATAGGGCGGATCGAGGAAAACAATGTCGGCCTCGAATTTCGTGATCACGGGGGCGGCGCTGCCTGGATGCACCTCGCACCGCGAGGCGATGTCCAGCATCCGGATGTTCTCTTCGAGGGCCCGCAACGCCGGGCGGCTTTTCTCGAGGAAAACTGCATGGCGCGCGCCGCGGCTCAGCGCTTCGATGCCCACGCTGCCGGAGCCCGCATAGGCGTCCAGGAAAACGGCGCCCTCGATGCGCGGCGCCAGGATGTTGAACAGCGCCTCCCGCAGACGGTCCGGCGTCGGCCGCACCGAATCTCCGTGCGGCGTCTTCAGCCGCCGGGATCGAAACTCACCGCCAATGACTCTCATGCCTGATTCACGAGTTCCTTTCCATCGCCTGCGCCGGCATCATCCCACCAGCGCCAGGCCGTAGCGTTTCTGCCAGTGCTCGCGCACGTAGCGCATGGCGCGCTCGTATTCTTCGCGCGAAGGAGGCCGTTCGGCAAACTCCAGCGCCTCGCGGCGCGCGGTTTCCAGAATGTCGTGGTCGCGGATCAGGTTGCCGATGCGGAACACCGGCAGACCGCTCTGCTTCGTGCCGAGAAACTCTCCGGGGCCCCGCAGCTTCAGGTCCGTCTCCGCGATGTGGAAGCCGTCTGCCGAGCCCACCAGCGTGCGGATGCGCTCCTGCGCCGTCTCCGAAAGCTTGCCGGTGACCAGAATGCAGTAGCTCTGCGCCGCTCCCCGACCCACGCGCCCGCGCAGTTGGTGCAGTTGCGCCAACCCGAACCGTTCGGCGTTTTCGATCACCATCACCGTGGCGTTGGGCACGTCGACGCCCACCTCCACCACCGTCGTCGAAACCAGGATCCGGATCTCCCCGTTCTTGAAGGCTTGCATCACGCGGTCCTTCTCCTCAGCGGGGAGCCTGCCGTGCAGCAGCCCGACGCGCAAGCCCGGGAAGACGTGTTCGGAGAGCTCGCGGTAGCCGGCTTCGGCAGCCTTCAGGGCCGTGGCCTCGTTTTCCTCGATCGCCGGATAGACAATATAGGCCTGCCGCCCCGCGCCCACCTCGCGCAGCACGAAGCTGTAAACCTGCTCGATCTCGTGGCGCGTGCGGTGGTTCGTCTCCACGGGCTTGCGCCCGGGGGGCAGCTCGTCGATCACGCTCAGGTCGAGGTCGCCGTAAACGGTGAGGGCGAGCGTGCGCGGGATGGGCGTGGCCGTCATTACCAGCACGTCCGGCGCGGCGCCCTTCTGTTGCAGCGCCTTCCTTTGCAGCACGCCGAAGCGGTGCTGTTCGTCGATGATCACCAGCCCCAGGCGCGCAAAGGCGACGTCCTCCTCGAGCAGCGCGTGCGTGCCGATGACGATCTGCGCGAAGCCGGTGGCAGCGGCGCGCTTGCCCACTTCCTTCTCTTTCTTCGTCAGCGATCCGAGCAACGGCACGATGCGGTAGCCGAGCGGCTCGAAGATCTTGCGGAAGTTGAGATAGTGCTGCGTGGCGAGGATCTCCGTCGGTGCCAGGATCGCCGCCTGATACCCGTTTTCGACGGCGATCACGGCCGCCTGCGCGGCGACGATCGTCTTGCCGCTGCCCACGTCGCCTTGCAGGAGGCGGTTCATCGGCGTGGGAGAAGCCATGTCTCGCGCGATCTCGCCCAGCACGCGCTTCTGCGCCGCGGTGGGCTTGAACGGCAGCATCTTCTTGATTTGCTCGCGCACGCGGTCCGTGAGTTCAAACGAGATGCCCGCGGCGCTGCGTTCCTCGGCGCGCTTCAGCAGCAAGCCCGCCTGGAGCCAGAAGAACTCCTCGAAGATCAGCCGCGTCTGCGCAGGCGTGCGAAAGGCGTTCAGCAGCCGCAGGTCGGCGTCCGGAGGCGGAAGGTGGAGGTTCCGCAAGGACTCGGCCAGCGCGGGCAGCCGCAGGCGCCGGCGCACGGACTCCGGCAGCGGGTCCTCGAGTTCGGGCAGGCTCGAGGTAAGACGAAAGAGGATGTTGCGCAGCACGCGCGTGGAAACTTTGCCCGCCGCTTCGTAGACCGGCACGATGCGCCCTGTGTGCAGCGACGCGTCCTCGTCGTCTTCCTCGCCGCGCAGGATCTCAAACTCCGGGTGCAGCATGATGAGCCCGCCCTGGTAGGTGTCGAACTCCACCTTGCCGAACAGCGCCACGCGCAGCCCGGGCTGGAACAGGCTGGCCAGATACTGCGCGTGGAACCATCGCGCGGTGAGCGGCAGGCGCGAGCCGTCAGTGAACACCGCCTCGATCATGCCGAGGTCGCGGCGGCGGAAGCGCGGCGCATGCACCCGCTCGACGGTGGCGACCACGGTAGCCGTTTCGCCGGGCGCCAGCCGGTCCACGGGCTTGAGATTCGACCGGTCCTCGTAGCGGAACGGCGCGTAGTAAAGCAGGTCCGCGGCCGACTCGACGCCCTTCGCGGCCAGCTCTTCGGCGCGCTTCGGGCCGACGCCCTTGACGTACATGACCGGCGTGGATGGATCGAAAGGCACGGCGAGACGGGCTTGATCTTCCAGTGTACGAAAGGGCGCGCCGGATAGCGCGCGCACGCGGGCGGCCGCTAAGATGACCATGATGCCGCCGCGCACCCCCACGCTGATCCAGCTGCTCGGTCTGCTGGTGACACTGGCCGCCGTGGGCTCGTTTTCCGTCTTCACGCTGCGGCAGGTGGAGGAGTTGCGCCGGCTGGGCTCCGACATCGTCGACCGCAACCGCAGGGACTCGCTTCAGCTGATCCGCATCCAGGACGACGTGGCTCAGCTCGGGCTGGCCTTGCGCGACATGGCAGAAGGCGCCGAGCCCTACCCGATGGAGGCCTACCGGCCGCAGTTCCAGCGAATCCGCGAGGACCTGCAAAATGCGCTGGAGATCGAAGCGCGCCTGATGCCCGCCACGCGCACGCCGGCGCAGCAGAGGCTTCTCGAGACCGTCTTCGAGCGCTTCTGGGCCGTGGTGGACGAACTGTGGCAGCTGGCCTCCGAAGGGCGGACGGAAGCCGCCCGCGCGCTGATCCGCACGCGCATCGAGGCCGAACGCGCCACGCTGGCCACGCTGATCTCGCGCCTGCTGATCCAGAACAACGAAGCCGAAGCCGCTGCGGTGGAAGAGATCCAGGCCATCCACTCCAAGGTGGAGCGCAACCTCTACGCGCTGCTCGCGGCGGTGATCGCTGCCATCCTGATCACCGGTTCGCTCGTCATCTGGCACGACCGAAGGATGTTCGCGCAGGTGTCGCACCTCTCCGAGCAGCGCAAGGAGCTGGCCGGGCAGGTGATCCGCGTGCAGGAGGACCTGTTCCGCACGCTGGCCCGCGAACTCCACGACGAGTTCGGCCAAGTGCTTACGGCCGTGGGCATGATGCTATTGCGCGTCGAGAAACGTCTGCCGGAGGGAGTGACAGGGCGCGAGGACCTGCGCGAAGTGCGCGAGATCGCCAACCAGACGCTGGAGCGCGTGCGCGGCATGTCGCAGATGCTGCATCCGCCGGTGCTGGACGACTACGGGCTGGAGCGCAGCATCGAGTGGTATCTGGGCCAGTTCGGGAAGCAGACCGGCATGCGCGTGCATTATTCGAAAGAGGGCGTGGCGCCGTGGATCGGCGACACGGTGGCGATCCATATGTACCGCATCCTCCAGGAGTCGCTGAACAACGTCGTGCGCCACGCGGGCGTGAAAGAGGCCTGGGTGCGCGTGTTCTACTCGCCGGAGAAAATGGAGATGGAAGTGGAAGACCACGGCGCAGGGTTGCCCGAGAAGCCGCAGGAAAGCGGGCTGGGGATGATCGGCATGCGTGAGCGGGCCGAACTGCTCGGCGGGCGCATCGAGTTCCGGCGCCGGCCGGGAGGGGGCACGGTGGTTCGCGTCGAAGCGCCCCTGGGCGCGAAGGGAGGCAAGGGATGAGCAAGATCCGCGTTTTGCTGGCCGATGACCATTCGCTGGTGCGCAAGGGCTTCCGGCGGATGCTGGAAGACGACCCCGACATCGAGGTGGTGGGGGAGGCGGCTACCGGACCGCAGGCGGTGGAAGAGGCGGAGCGGCTGAAGCCGCAGGTGATCGTGATGGACCTGGCCATGCCGGAGCTGGACGGCATCCAGGCGGCGAGCCAGATCCTGAAGAAGCGGCCGGGGACGGGGATCCTGATGCTGTCGATGTATTCGGAGGACACCTACGTCCGCAACGCCTTCGCCGCGGGCGTGAAAGGCTATCTGCTGAAGAACGCGCTGGAGGTGGACCTGCCGTATGCGATCAAGGAGATCGCCGCCGGGCGCACGGTCATCGCACCGGGTTTGCCCCCGCCCAGCCAGCAGGAGGCTCCGAGCGATTTCGACAAGCTCACCCAGCGCGAGCGCGAAGTGTTGCAGCACATCGTGCAGGGGCGGTCGAACAAGGAGATCGCCGCCATTCTGGGCCTCAGCGTCAACACGGTGGCCGTGCACCGGGCCAATCTGATGCAGGCCCTCGGCATCCACCGCACGGCGGACCTGGTGGTCTACGCGATCAAGAAGGGGCTGGTGACGCTGCCGGAGGGGCCGCTGCCGGAGAAGTAGATGGCGATGCGGCGGCGGGACTTTCTGGCAGGGCTGGGCGGATGCGCGGCTGCGCCCCTCGGCGCGCTGGCGCCGGCGGGCCCAGGGTTCCGCTTCACTGACGTCACGCGCGCAGCCGGCATCGATTTCGTGCATAATTCCGGCGCATTCGGCCGGAAATATCTGCCGGAAACGATGGGCTCCGGCTGCGCCTTTTTCGACTACGACGGCGACGGCTGGCAGGATATCCTGCTCATCAATTCCATGGACTGGCCCGGCCACAAACGGCGCCGCACCACGCTGAAGCTCTTCCGCAACAATCACGACGGCACCTTCACCGACGTCACCCGCGCCGCCGGGCTCGATGTGGAAATGTACGGGCTCGGCGTGGCCATCGGCGACTACAACAACGACGGGCATCCCGACATCTTCGTCTCCTGCCTCGGGCAGAGCCGGCTGTTCCGCAACACGGGCAAGGGAACGTTCGTCGACGTCACGCGCTCCAGCGGCCTCATGGGCCACGAGGGCTTCTCCACCTCGGCCATGTGGTTCGACTACGACCGCGACGGGCTGCTCGACCTGTTCGTCACCAACTACGTCCGCTGGACGCAGGAAGGCGACATCTTCTGCTCGTTCGACGGCAACTCGAAGGCCTACTGCACGCCGGAGGCCTACCGCGGCGTCACTTGCTGGCTGTTCCGCAACCGGGGCGACGGCGCCTTCGAGGACGTCACCGCCAAGAGCGGCGTGCTCGACACCACGTCGAAGTCGCTCGGCGTGGCCCTGCTCGATTTCAACAATGACGGCTGGCCGGACGTCTTCGTCGCCAACGACACGCAGCCCAACAAGCTCTACACCAACCTGCGCAACGGGCGGTTCCTCGAACAGGCCGTGCGCATCGGGCTGGCCTTCAGCGAGGACGGCCGCGCCCGCGCCGGCATGGGCGTCGACGCCGCCGACGTCGACAATTCGGGGCTCGTCTCGATCATCGTCACCAATTTCGACAACGAGATGATGGGCCTGTACCGCGGCACCCGCGAAGGCCAGTTCGTCGACCGCGCGCCACAGGCGGGCATCGGCCAGGCGACGCGCCACTCGCTCGGCTTCGGCTGCTTCTTCTTCGACCCGGATCTGGACGGTATGCTGGATCTGCTCATCGTCAACGGCCACATCGACGAATCCATCAGCCGCGCCCGCCGCAACGTCACCCACGCCCAGCCTCCGCACCTTTTCATGAACGACGGCAACGGCAATTTCCGCGACGCCGGCCGCCTGGTGGGTGACTCCTTCGCCACCCCGAAGGTCGCCCGCGGCGCCGCCTACGGTGACTTCGACAACGACGGCGACCTTGACATCCTCATCACCACCAACAACGGCCCCGCCTGGCTCTTCCGCAATGACCTCGACAACGGCCACCGCAGCGTCCGCCTGCGGTTGGTTGGCACGAAATCCAACCGCGATGCCATCGGCGCCGTGGTCAAGTTCGAAGCCTCGGACCTCGCCGGTTCCCGGATGGTGAAGTCCGCTACCGGCTACCTCTCGCAGTCCGAGCTGCCCATCACCATTGGGCTCGGACGCCGGGACGCGCTTCAGCGCATCGCCGTCTTCTGGCCCAGCGGGCGCACGGAGGAGTACCTCAATCTCAAGGCAGGCGGCCGGTTCCTGATCGAAGAGGGCAAAGGAATCCGAGCTTTGCGGCTCTGACCCCGGACAGATAGGACTCCGGTACTAGTGATTCGGTTACGGTACAAGTGCGTCTTTCTTCTTGCAAATCAAGAAAGTAGCCTTGAGGTAGACCTTCCGCGCAATCCTCCGCGGATGGGTCTCGCGGCCGGGCGGCCGCGGATCGCGGAGCGCAGGTCTAAGGATTTGATCGTCAAACTCAAGATCGGGCTGAATTGGGAACGGCAGGTTCAAAACCGGCGGCCGCCGGGCGGATGGGCGCCCATGCTTCTGGCCGCGCTGGTTCTGGCCGGAGCAGCCGGAATGGTGGCTGTCTGGCAGCAGAGGCAGGCTCTCCCCTCGCTCGCCGTCGAAGGCGGGCCGGTTCCCGGATACTTGGAGCGGCTGCTGGAGCAGCGCGCCAGGACGCCGGCGCGGCTCGTGTATCCTTACTCGGTCATCCCGGGAGGCGTTGCCTCGGCGGAAGAGGTCATCCAGGCGGCGCGGCGCGACCCCGTGGTCGCCCGTCATTACGCCGGTTTCGATCCGCGCCGCGCACGCACAGTCACACTGCGCCAGCCGCGGCTGGCCTACGTCTCCTACCGCGTGAAGGACAGGGTGTTCTTCACCAGGAAGCCCGTGCGCCTGTTCGAGGGAGAACAGGTGATCACCGACGGCAAGACGACCGTCCGCGCCCGTTGCGGCAACAAAGTGGAGGAGGCGCCCCAGATGGCGGTGAGCGCGGAGGAGCCGCCGGAAGAGGTCCTCAACACGCCGAAATTGGAAGCCGAGCCGGAGCGTCCAACTCCTGCCGTGGCGGCGCCTGGACTGGAAGCCCCCAAGCCTGAAGAAGAGACCCCTTTGGCGGCAGTCGTGCCGCCTGCGGGCTTCACGCCGCTGGACATGCCGCCCCGCGGTCCCGGCGGCATTTGGCTGACGCCCCCACCCGCCGCAGGCGGGTTCCTGCCTCCCGTCGGCGCTCCCGGACCCGGAGGAACCACGCCTCCGCCTCCACCCTCGGGACCGGGCCCGGACCCGGGCACGCCCGCGCCTCCGCCCGTTTCCCCACCGCCTGTCACGCCGCCGGTCACGCCGCCGCCCACCAACCCTCCGGGCGGCACGCCGCCAGCTACACCTCCGGTGACACCGCCGGCCCCCCCTGCCGAGCCACCTCCCTTGTCGCCGCCCACGGTGCCGCCCTCGACACCGCCGGAAACGCCTCCCGTAACTCCACCGCCGGTGACACCGCCGGGCACGACGCCTCCTGCGACGCCCCCGTCCACGCTTCCGCCACCGGCGCAGCCACCCACCGGCGGAGACGTGCCGCCGCCGGGACCGCTGCCCCCTCCAGGAAGCAGCGTGCCGCCGCCCGGCCCATTGCCGCCGCCGCTACTGCCGCCGGCGCCGTCCGATCCGGACACCCCGGCTTCTCTGCCGCCTCCGGAGGTGATCATTCCGCCGCCGCCGGGCGATCCGCCGCCGGAGATCCCGGAACCGCCGCCGATCCCCGAGCCGTCTACGTACATCCTGACGGCGCTCGGACTGTTGGCTGTGGGTTTCCTGCGCTTCAGGCCGGACCTTCGCGTTCGCTGATCTCGACGGCCATCCGCCCTCGCGTTAGAATGAGCTTTGCGCACCGTCGCAGTCGCGCATCGCGGCGGAGCGCGCCACACTTCCCGGGGAGGATCGGATGAACCGAAGGACGTTCTTCGCCGCCGGCGCCGCTTCATTCGCCGCCGCACAGCCCGCAACCGTGCGGCTGGGCATCATCGGCTGCGGCTGGTGGGGCGGGGTGAACCTGCGCGCCGCCTGGCAGGAGGGCGGCGTCACCTGCGCCGCGCTCTGCGATGCCGATTCGAAGATGCTCGACGACATGGCGGCGCTGGTAGAGAAGCAAGAGGGGCGCCGACCGCGGCTGTTCAAGCATTACGAGGAGATGCTGGACTCGGGCGGCATCGATGCCGTGATCCTCGCCACTCCTCCCCACTGGCACGCCTTGCCGTTCCTCGCCGCCACCCGGCGCAAGCTGGCCATCTACGCTGAAAAGCCTCTCGCCTATGACATCCGCGAGGGCCGCGCCATGGTGGACGCCTGGAAGAAGGCGGGCAACATCGTGCAGGTCGGCTTCCAGCGCCGCCAGAGCGCCGCATTCCAGGCTGCGGCGGACTACATCCGCAGCGGCGCGCCCGGGCGCGTCGTGCAGGTGGACGTCAACATCCACTACACGGCCATGCCGCTCGACAACACCCCGCGCCAGCCTCCGGGAACGCTGGACTGGGACCTGTGGTGCGGACCGGCGCCGTTGATCCCTTACTCGCTGAACGTGGGCCACCGCGCCTGGCGGCTCGAACAGACCACCGGCAACGGCCACCTGGTGGACTGGGGCATCCACTTGATCGACGCCACCCGTGTCCTGCTCGGGCTCGGCATGCCGGAGAAGATCACGGCAGCCGGAGGCATCTATCACTACAAGGGCCGAATCACGACGCCCGACACGCTCACCGCGCACTTCGAATTCAGCCAGTGCCCGGTGGTGTGGCGGCACCGGCTGTGGGGCGCGGTGGAGCGCGCTCCCGAATTCTCCAACGGTGTCACGATTTTCTGCGAAAAGGAAACTGTGTTTGTCACCGATCAGCGCTGGATCGTGTTCGGCAAAGGAAAGGACGCCCCGCGCCGCGTGCAGGAGATCACGCCGCCCGTGGATCTGAGCCGTCAGCAGATGCGCGAATTTCTGGAATGCGTGCGCGGCTCGAAGCCTGCGCCGTGCACTCCCGAAGATGCTTTCCGCAGCACCGCCACCGTGCAGCTCGGCATGATCGCATGGCGCGCCGGGCGCACCATCGAGTGGGACGCCAAGGCCGAGCGCATCCCCAACGATAACGCCGCGCACGCTATGCTCAGGCGCGAATACCGCGCCCCGTACAAGCACCCCTGGAGCGGGGCATAATCGCGCAGGGAAAGGAGACCTATGAGCGAACCGGTTGTTCCGTTGACGCTGGAAGGCGCCGCCGTCCTGCACCAGATGTTCCGCATCCGCTGGGACGAGTGGCGCGCGCTCGACGCCCATTCGCGCCACGTGGCGCTGGAAGAGGCGCGGGAGTGGCTCCAGACGCAAGAGGGCGCCGAGGGAGGCGAGCAGTCGGCTGCCTACGCCATGCTCGGCCACAAGGGCGATTTTCTGTTGCTCCACTTCCGGCGCGATTTTGCCGGGCTTCTGGAGGCCGAGCAGGCCGTGCGGCAGGCGCGGATCGGCCGCTACCTGGAGCCCACGCATTCCTTCTTGAGCGTCGTCGAGTTGGGGTTGTACGAGTCCACCCGGAAGATTTACGACGAATTGCAGGCGCAGGGGCTCGCGCCGGGCTCGGAAGCGTGGGACGCCGCTGTGAAGGAAACGCTCGAGCGCCAGCGCAAGGCCATGGCGCCGCGCCTATGGCCGGAGATCCCCGAAAGCCGCTATCTCTGCTTCTACCCCATGGACCGCCGCCGCGGCGAAATCAAAAACTGGTATCAGGTCCCCTTCGCCGACCGGCAACGCATGATGCAAGAACACGGGCTTGTGGGGCGCAAGTACGCCGGATCGGTGCGCCAGATCATCTCCGGCGCCATCGGCTTTGAGGATTGGGAGTGGGGCGTGGATCTGTTTTCCGACGACCCGCTGGAATTCAAGCGGCTGATCTACGAGATGCGCTTTGACGAGGTGAGCGCCGCCTACGCTCTGTTCGGCCCGTTCTTTGTTGGCCTGCGCGCACCCAGCGAAAAGATGGACGCCCTGATGTGGGGCGACGTCCGCGGCTCGATCGGTTGAGCGGCTGCCGCCGCCCGCTGACACACCTGTCCCGCTTCATTCTTCAACCCGCCGGAGCGCTTGACCTTTCCTGCGATGGCCGGCGGAGCATTCTGGCGTCGAAGCGAAAGAACAGCCAAACAAATCCCCTTCGATAAATCCCCGTTCCACTCCTTTTCAGAAGGAAAAGGCCGCCCGGCCTGCGGCGCCGGCCGGAGTCGGCATGGCTTCCTGCCGCGAAATGCGGCTCGCAAGCGCGCTGGAATCAGGGGAACCTCCGGCCGCGATGGATTCCGGCAACGAGGTGTTTGCCCGGTGTGTTGAAGAAGAGTTGCCGAAAAAAAGATACCCCGGAGAATGTTTCTGCTTGACATTCTGTATGGGGGGTAAGATTCGGCCATGCATGCCGGGGATTGGGAAATGAAACCGGGGAACAATTACCGACAGCACGGTGTCTGCTGTTGCAGGGAAACAGGATTGCGCGCGGCTCAAACGTCCTTCCGGAACCGGTTTTTCCCCGCCTGTTCTGCCGGCTGCTACCCGGCGGCCGGAGAAGCAGGCGGGCAGCCGCCGTTTCCGGCTCGTCTCAGAAAATGTCGCGCAATGAGAGCAATCTTCGCTTTTCTGTGTCTGATCGCCGCAGCGGCGCCGGGCGCCGCCCAGCACGCCGGGCATTTGACGGAGCTTCCGGTGGCGGTGGACGGCGCCAAGAACCCGGAGAAAATCCCGGAAGATCTGGCCGTCCAGCATTTTCTGCTCGCCTTCTCGGCTCCGGCGTCCCCCAGCCCAGTGGAGCTGAAGCGGCAGGAGGCGCAGCTCGCCTCTTTGGGCCTGGCTCCAGCCGAGCGGGCCGTTGTGAAGCAGGAGCTTGCCCGGTTCCGGCAACAATGGGACGAACTGGAACTCCAATGGGAACGGGCCGGGAGGCAGGCGCAGGCGGAGGAACAATCCCGCGCTGTTGCCACAATCGCAGCAGGCCGGAGAGGACTGGCTGCCTCGGCTATTTCCCGAATTCGAGGGCTGCTGTCCGCGGAGTCCGGCGAGAAGCTGGAACGGCACATTCAAACGCGGGTGAAATCCCGAATCATCATCTACGGCACTGCGTGATAAATGAGGTAGGAGGATGGCAAGATGCGGATTCCACCCCTGGGAACCGTTGTCGCATTGGCGATCGGGGTCGCCGCCGTCGCCGCGGCGCAATGCCGGATGACCTACTCGATCAGCGTGCATAACGACGGCGCCGCGAGCAGCGACTACTCGGCGGTCTACGGTTACTCCTCATCGATCGACAACAGCATCCTGTGCGGATGCGGCCACGGCGGCTATCAGACCACCACCACCGTGTACGCGCCGGACGGATCCTCGTATCCAAACACGCAAGGGGGCATGAGTTCCAGCGTGTCCGTGCCGGTCAACGGGCGGCCGGGCACGTATCAGGTGATAGGCAGGATCTCGTTGTAGTGCTCCTGCGCCGGGCCGGTGGCCGCGGGCGGGCTGGCGGCGTTCCTGTATGCCTGCCCGTTTCCCGCTGGTGAAAAGTCAAAGGCCATGTGGTGGTCGTCCGACTCTAATCATATCGGGGCCATATTTCTTATGGACCTGAAAGATACGGGGATACGGACCCGCCGGCCGGCCGGTATCAGGGCAGAGTTGTATCTCAGCGGCTTTCGGACCTTGTCGACGGGTGCTGGTTTCCGGGAGCTCGAGAAGAGCTCCGCGAGCTAAGGCCGGACGAATGGTCCTCCTGGACAGTGACTTCCCTCAACAAGTACGGAGGAGACCTGATCGCCAACCCGACAAACTGGGTCCGCTATTACCAGCAACAAGTTGCGAATGGAAGGTATCCGAATAACCGGTGTATCGAGACCGACACGCAGACCATGCTGATGAGAGGGTGCGCCGGCGGACCAGGGTGTACGTATGACATCCACGAAATCAAGATCGTAATCGAAAAAGACAAGGTCACGGTCTTCCGGGGCAACGGGCAGCTTTCCGGAAATTAAGGGGTACGAAAATGAAGGAACGACGAGCAAAACACGTGGGGACGTCAGAAATGCCGGTCGGAACAGCGAGAGGTCACATACGCGCCTGTTTCATCGGCTTTATTCTGCTGGCAGCCTTGCCGGAGGCAGCCCGAGCCTGGCAGCAGGACACTGGCGGAATCCGGACCTGGCAGCCTGGCGCCGTGATCGAAGAACCCAGGCCGATGCGGTCCTTGCGAATCTTGTTGGAGGCAAAGTACGGAGCGCCGGTCACGGTGGAAGAGACCATCCTGCCTCGCGGCGCCGCGAACCGGGCGGGCAGAAGCTACCCGGTCAAGTTCTATGCCTTGAACAGGGACATCCGGCTCGTCGTACCGGAATCTCTCCTGCCGAAGGCCCCTGCAACATCCCAATTGACCCACCTGAAGCAGATTCTGGACTTGTACAATCGAGATGGCCAGGATCTGATGCGATTCGACGCCGTGTCCTCTGAATGGGGCCTGCACATCGTTCCGGTAGCTCTTCGCATGGAGGATGGGCGTGTCGTCGAGGCGCGGTCGCCGTTGGACGCCCCTGTCCGGGTCGAGCGGAAGCGCCGCATGGCGTCGCACCATTTCAAGGCGTTGTGCGAGGCCGTCAGAGCTTCTGCAGGTCCTGAGATCAGGCCATTCGGACCAGGCATGGACTCCTTGTTTGCCGCCGGGGGGCTGGTTCCTCCGAAGCATGCGACGATCCTTCTCAGCGAGCAAGAGCTTGAGCCTTACATGTTCTCGTGGGGCGCGGAGGGCGTGACGGGCCGGGAGGCCTTGATCAGCCTGCTCAAACAGTCCTCGACGACGTTGAGCTGGAGCCTTCTGTGCCGGGACGTGAACGGCATGCACGATGGATGCACCTTGAATTTGCACACACTGCGAAACGCGGAACTCGACGAAGAAGGCCGGCCAGTTCTGGACGAGGCTGGCAAGCCGCGGCTCCGCTACGGCTGGCACGACCGCCTGGATAAGGTGCCGTTGAAAGCGCCTCCGATCAAGATTCAATGAGCGCTCTGCCGCGCCGGAATCCGGTACGCTGAATCTGCCGCTTCCCCACGATCCACTCGAAGTGAAGCGGCTGGCCCAAGAAATGCGTTTTGACGAGGTCCGCGCCGCCTTCGCCCTGTTCGGCCCGTTCTTTGTTGGCCTGCGCGCACCCAGCGAAAAGATGGACGCCCTGATGCGGGGCGACGTCCGCGGCTCGACGACGCATCTTCGGACGTAGCCCCTTCGCAGGGTATCCTTCAGGGAGATGGCCTCCACTGCATCCAAACATCGCCATGCGCTGATCCTCGCCGGCGGGCGCGGCACGCGCTTCTGGCCGCGCAGCCGCAAGGCCTGTGCCAAGCAGGTCCTCGACCTGACCGGGCAGGGGCCGCTGATCCGCCTCACTCTGGACCGGCTCGCGCCGCTGGTCGAAGCGCAGAACGTCTGGGTGCTGACCTCCGCGCCGCTCCGCAATGCCATCGTCCGGCTGCTGCCGGAGGTGCCTCCGAACCAGATCCTCGCCGAGCCGGAAGGGCGCAACACCGCGCCGGCCATCGGGCTCGCGGCGAAGATCATGCTCGACTCGGACCCGCGCGCCGTCATGGGCGTCTTTCCCGCCGACCACCACATCGGCCGCCCGGCGGCGTTCCAGCGCCTGGCCAGGGCCGCATGGAAGGAAGCCGCCTGGGGCCGCATGGTGCTGCTCGGCATCGAGCCGCGGTGGCCGGAAACAGGCTACGGCTACATCGAATTTCCGGCAGGCAGCCTGAAGCCGGGATCGCTGAAACCGGCGCCGGTGCTGCGTTTCCGCGAAAAACCGGATCTCAAAACGGCAAAACGCTACGTAAAATCAGGAAATTTCCTGTGGAATGCCGGCATCTTTTTCTGGCCCGCGCAACTGTATCTGGAAAGACTGCGGGAGTGCCTGTGCTCGACATCGGAGAAGATTTCCGCTCTGCCCCCGTTCGGCCATCGCGCATTCCCGAGGCGTCTGGCGGAACTTTTTCCGCAGTGCGATAACATCAGCGTCGACTACGCCGTGCTCGAAAAGACGCCCGGCTTTGCCGGCTTTGCTGCGGGCGACATCGGATGGAGCGATCTGGGCAGCTTCCTGGCCGTTTACGAGTTGCTCGCGAAAGACGCGAACGGGAACGTCTCCCGTGGAGAACTGCTGGCGCTGGATTCGCGCCGCAACTACACCGACGCCCCCGGCAAGCTGGTGGCGCTGCTCGGCGTGGAGGATCTGGCCATTGTGGACACGCCCGATGCCCTGCTGGTGGCGCGGCTGTCCGAAGCGCAGCGGATCGGGGAGATCGTGAAGGCTCTGGAGGCGCGCGGGCTGGCGAATTTGCTCTAGCCGGACTTCGCTGGAACTGGAGGCGCGTAGCCGGGTGCGCAAGGCAAGCGGAGACGAAGGGAGGCGAACGTTGAGCAGACCTTTCGGGGAGCCGGACCTCCCGCTGGTGCAGTTCTTCGCATTTCATTTCCCTCCCTCCACCGCGTCCGGAGCGGCTCGCCCGGGGCGGCTGGCGCGCTACTTGCCGGAGCACGGATTCCGCTGCCGGATCGCAGCCTTCGCCGTGCCGGGCGCCTCTTCCTCAGGCTCGACGCACTTCCTGAGCCCCGAGGATGCCCGGGGCGGCTGGCGCGCGGTTCTGCCGCTGACGCGCGCGTTGCAGGGGATCGTTCCGTACAACGAGCAGCTGCCCTGGCTGCCGGCGGCGCTGGGCCATGCCCTGCAGGCGCACCGCGCCGAACCGGCGCAGGCGGTGATTTCCAGTTTTCCGCCGCTGGCCGCGCACCTGGCCGGGCTGTTTTTTCATCTGCGCACCGGCGTGCCCTGGATTGCCGACTTCCGCGACCCGCTGGCAGGCAGCCCCTTCCGCGCCCGGCGGTGGGCCCGTCTTTACGACGAAGCGCTGGAAGCGGCCTTCTTGCGCGCGGCTTCGGCCGTTCTGGTCACCAATGACGCGATCGCGAACCGGCTGCGGGCGCGCTATCCACGCTGGGAGTCGAAGTTTCACGTTCTCTGGAACGGCTTTGATCCTCAGCAGCCCGCTCCGGCACCCGCTCCAGCCACGGCGCCGCGCCGGATTGTTCACGCCGGCTCGCTGTATGGCCCGCGACGGCCGGACTCGCTGCTGCGGGCGATGGCGGTGCTGCTGGAACAAGGGACGGTTTCCTCGCAGGACTGGCGCATCCAGTTCGTGGGGCCACACGAGCCGGATACCTTCGCCCGTTGCGCGGCGGACGTGACGCGGCTCCAGGCGGCGGGGCTCCTCGAGATCCGTCCGGGCCAGAGGCCGCGGGAAGAGCTGGAGGAGGCCATGTCGGCGGCGTCGATCCTCGTGCTGCTGGACCTGACCGGCGGGGCCGGCTCCGTCCAGGTGCCCGCCAAGTTGTTCGACTACGTCCGCAGCGGTCTGCCGGTGGCCGCGTGGTCGCCCGTGGGTTCGCCGACGCGCCACGTGCTCGAACGAGCCGGCGTTCCGGTTCTTCTGTTCGCCCCGGGAGAGCCAGACCAGCAGGTGGCGGCGCGGCTGCTGCCGTGGCTTGAGTCGCCGCCGCCTCCGTCGCGGCCTTCCGAATGGTTCCTCGAGACCTTCGACGGCGCAAGGCAGGTGGCAATGGTGGCGCGCCTCTTGCGAGAGATGCTCGCCGGACGCCCATGACGCGGGGCAGAGCGAGGCTGCGAAGGCACTCTGTTGCACCCGTGGCGCCCGCGGCCTCATCCGTAAGAGTGTGAAGTGGTTTGCAGTGTGTTTATTGTCGGTCCCTTTGCTAGGCAATCCGATTCCGAAGGTGGAAGGCGAGTCCCTCACGGGCCGGAAGGCGTTGCTGCCCGACGCGCTGCTCGGGCAGCCGTCGGTGGTGGTGTGGAGCTTCACTCGGGAGGCGGGGGAGATGGTGGACAAGTGGGCGGCGCCGCTGGCCCGGGATCAGGTCAATGTCTATAGCGCCGCAGTCATTGAAGCCGCTCCGCGCCTGATCCGCCCGATGATCCGCTCCGGCATGCGCCGCGCCTCACCCAAGCCGTTCCACGACCGCTTTCTGTGCATCACGCGCGGCGAAAAGCAACTGCGCGAGGCGCTCAACGTGCGTAACGACAAGCTGCCCTACGTCACCCTGCTCGATGCAGGGGGCAGAATCCTTTGGCAGCACGCCGGACCCTTCACCGAATCCGCCGCCGAAGAGCTGTTGCGCCGCTACCGGGAAGCCCGCTGAAGCCGCGCGGGCTCGCGCCGGGTGGTATTGTCAGAGGGTATGAGGATCGCTCTTCTTCTCTGCTGCCCCCTGCTGCTCTCCGCTTGCCAGGCCCAGACACTCAGCCAGGGCGAGCGGGACTTCGCCCTCAGCGCCCTCCACGGCTCGCGCAAGCTCTTCCTGGACGCCGTTAGCGGACTCAGCGAGGCGCAGCTGAAGTGGAAGCCCGACGCGAAGACGTGGTCCGTCATGGAGGTGGCGGAGCACATCGCCGCCAGTGAGGAGTTCCTGGCGTCCATGGCTCGCAAGGCGCTCGAGTCTCCTGCTGATCCCTCGAAGAAGCAACCCAAGCCCCGCGAGATGGATGCGAAAATCCTTGCCGGCGTCACCAACCGCAGCCAGAAGGCGCAGGCACCCGAGGCGCTCACCCCGAAGGGGCGCTTCCGCTCCATCCAGGAACTGACGAATGAGTTCCGCAACCTGCGCGACCGCAACATCGCCTTCGTTCGCGAAACCCAACAGGATCTGCGGTCTCACTTCGCGCCCTCTCCCATCGGGGATCTGGATGCTCTACAATGGCACATTTTCCTGGCGGGACACACGGAACGTCATGTGGCGCAGATCGCGGAATTGAAGGCGCGCCCGGATTTTCCGAAGAAATAGGCCCGCGGTTCAGCCGGACTGCGCGGCCGCTTCCGGGAACAGCGTCTTGCGGATGGAGTCCAGCACGCCGTTCAGGAACGGGATCGCCTCCTCTCCCGTGTACCGGCGCGCCAGCTCCAGGGCCTCGTCGATCACGACCGGCGGCGGGGTGCCCAAGTCGCGCATCTCAAAGACAGCCAAGCGCAGGATCGAGCGGTCTACGCGCGGCATGCGCTCCAGCCGCCAATGCTCGGCGTGTTGTGCGATCAGCGCGTCCAGGTCGGCAATGCAGGCAGCCGTCCCGCAGGCGAGCGTTTCCAGAAAGGCGTCCAGTTCAGCCGGTAGCGTCGAGTCCGCGCCCGACTCCTCCTCCCTCTCGGCAAAGCAGAGATGCTCGAGGAATATCCGCAGTGCTTCTTCCACGGGCATGCCCGTCAGGTCGCTCATGTAAAGAACCTGCAGGGCTCGCTGCCTCGATTTGCGGCGGGCGGGCATCGGTCAGGACGTCTGGCGGAGCTTGCGCAGAAGGTTGGCCATCTCGACGGCGGTCATGGCAGCTTCGAAGCCCTTGTTGCCGCCCTTGGCGCCCGCGCGGTCGATCGCCTGTTCCAGCGTGTTCGTGGTGAGCACGCCGAAGGCGACCGGGACGCCGGTTTCCATGGAAACCTGCGCCAGCCCCTTGGCCGCTTCCGCCGCGATGTAGTCGAAGTGGGGCGTCTCGCCGCGGATCACCGCGCCGAGGCAGATGATGGCGTCGAAACGCTGCTGCCGGGCGAGCACCACCGCCGCCGCCGGCATCTCCCACGAGCCCGGCACGCGTACAATCTCGATCTCCGCCTCCGCCGCGCCGGAGCGCTGCAAGGCGTCAAGGGCGCCCGCGAGGAGCCGCTCGGTGACGAAGCTGTTGAACCGGCTGACCAGGAGCGCGAACCGCAACCCCCGCGCATCCAGTTGTCCCTCAAAGACCTTGTGCGCCATATGGGATAATCTGAAAAGCCTCCCTTCCATTACAGCACAGCATGGATCCCTCACTGATCAGGAACTTCTCGATCATTGCGCACATCGACCACGGCAAGTCCACGCTCGCCGACCGTTTGCTCGAAACCACCGGCGCGCTGAGCCAGCGGGAGATGATGGACCAGGTGCTGGACTCCATGGATCTGGAGCGCGAGCGCGGCATCACCATCAAAGCCCACGCCGTGCGCCTCAACTACCGGGCGGAAGACGGGCAAACCTACCAGCTCAACCTGATCGACACACCCGGGCACGTCGATTTCACCTACGAGGTGAGCCGCAGCCTCCAGGCGTGCGAGGGCGCGCTGCTGGTGGTCGATGCCAGCCAGGGCGTGGAGGCGCAGACGCTGGCCAACACTTACCTGGCCATCCACCACGATCTCGAGTTGATCCCGGTGATCAACAAGATCGACCTGCCGGCGGCCGAGCCGGAGCGGATCAAGGAGCAGATCGAGCATGTCGTAGGGCTGGACGCCAGCGACGCCATTCTGGCCAGCGCCAAGACGGGCGCGGGCATTCATGAGATCCTCGAAGCCGTCGTCAAGCGCATTCGGCCGCCCAAGGGCGACCCGGACGCGCCGCTGCGGGCGCTGATCTTCGACTCATGGTTCGACCCCTACCGCGGCGTCATCATTCTGGCGCGCGTGGTCGACGGAACCATCCGCAAGGGAATGAAGATCCGGCTCTGGAGCACGGACAAGGTCTACGAGGTGGAGGGGCTCGGTTACCAGTCCCCCAAGCCCGTGCCTTGCGACGAACTCGGCGCCGGCGAGGTGGGCTTCCTCCACGCCAACATCAAAACCGTCTCCGACGCCCGCGTCGGTGACACCATTTGCAACGCCGAGAACCCGCCCGCGGAGCCGCTGCCGGGCTTCGAGGAGATGAAGCCAATGGTGTTCGCCGGGCTCTACCCGGTGGAGAGCCACGAGCACGGATTGCTGCGCGATGCGCTCGAGAAATTGCGGCTCAATGATTCGGCGTTCACTTTCGAGCCGGAGAGTTCCGCCGCGCTCGGCTTCGGCTTCCGCTGCGGCTTCCTCGGGCTGCTGCACCTGGAAATTGTGCAGGAGCGGCTGGAGCGCGAATTCCAGATCGACCTGATCACCACCGCGCCCGGCGTCCGCTACCGGGTGCATTTGGGCAACGGCGAGGTCGTGGAGGTGGACAACCCGACCAAGTGGCCGAACCCGAGCGAGATCCTGAAGGTCGAGGAGCCGGTGATCGAAGCCACCGTGATCACGCGCGAGGAGTACCTCGGCGAGATCCTGAAGCTGCTGGACGAAAAGCGCGGCAAGCAGAAGAAGTTCGAGTACATCGGCAGCGGGCGCGTGATGCTGGTCTACGAGCTGCCGCTCAACGAGGTGGTGCTCGATTTCTACGACCGGCTGAAATCGGCTTCGCGCGGCTATGCGTCGCTCGATTACCACCTCGCCGGCTACCGCGAGTCGCCCATGGTGAAGATGGACGTGCTCGTGGCGGGCGATCCGGTGGACGCCCTCTCCATCATCGTGCACAAGGACTTCGCCTACGAGCGCGGCAAGGCTCTCATCGAGCGGCTGCGGAAGCTGATCCCGCGGCAGCAGTTCGAGGTGGCGCTGCAGGCGGCGATCGGCACCAGGATCATCGCCCGCGAAAACATCGCCGCATTGCGCAAGAACGTGCTCGCCAAGTGCTACGGCGGCGACATCACGCGCAAGCGAAAGCTGCTCGAGAAGCAGAAAGAGGGCAAGAAGCGGATGAAGCGCGTCGGGCGCGTCGACATCCCGCAGGAGGCGTTCCTGGCCGTGCTGAAAGTGGGGCACAGCGGGGAGCAGGGCTAGAAGTTGGAAGAACCGGCATGAGTCCTGTCGCAAGCCTCCGCAAGCGCCGGCACCCGGCGTCTTGCTGAACCTCGCATCATTCACTCTGTTTCGAAGATTTTGTCCTGCTTGCCCGGCACAGCCGCCCGGCGCCGGCCATTGCACGCCGGATCTGGCGCGGGAGGATGACCTCGGGAACCGGAACGTGCGCACTCTCTTGCGAGGATCGATGCCCTGCTCATGTTCCCCGGACTGCCGCTCCGAATGGACAGGCGCATCGGCTCGGGCGCCTCAAAGTGCCTGCCGCCCCGGGCTACACAAGGAGAAACGCCTTGAGAGTGCAAGAGCGGGCCTAGTACTACTGGGTCATAAATGAAACAAATTATGCTAGAATTGTTTCGTGCGAACCGCCCAATCGGGGCCAAGCCCGCGAGGTGCGCGCTTCGCGGCCTATTTGGAGGGCTTGGCTAAGGCCGCGGGGCATCGGGACCGAGAGACTCCGCTGAAGGACTACTGCCGCGGCCTGCTGCTGCCCGGCGAGCGCAAGTCGATTGAGCCCAT
>JBBIIK010000019.1:0-69502 GCA_037446555.1 Acidobacteriota bacterium | reverse complement strand
TTCGACGGCGCGCGTCCCGCAGCGCCTCCGGGACTGCATCCTCCGCTGCCAGCACCGCCTCCACCCGCAGCCCGCTCCGCAGCGCCTCCTCCAGCAAATGCGCCCCCTCGGCCACGCACAGCCCGCTCCGCGTCAGCGTCCCGCGCCCCGCCGCCCGCCGCGCCTCTTTGAGCAGCCGGTTCTGCGCGCTCGTGATGGCTTCCGTCTTCTGCATTCCCGCTACAATCATCTTCAGACGATGCGGAGGACCTTCGCCATCCTCGGCTCTGGCGGGGCCGTCGCACTGCTCTGCTATCTGTTGGCCGTCTCCCACCGCATCGCCCGCCAGTCGGAGGTGGACGAGGCCAGGCCGGCAGATATCATTGTCGTGCTCGGCGCGGCCGAATACAACGGACGGCCCTCCCCGGTCCTCAAAGCGCGCCTCGACCACGCCTTCGATCTCTACCAGCGCAAACTCGCCCCGCTCGTCTTCACCACCGGCGGCGCTGGCGGCGATCCCCAGTTCACCGAAGGCCAGGTCGGCCGCGACTACCTCGTCGGCCGCGGCATCGCCAGCGAAAACATCGTCATGGAAGGCGAGGGCGACTCCACCGTCGAAACCCTCCTCGCCGTCGGCGAAGTCATGCGCCGCATGGGTCTCCGCTCCGCCATCCTCGTCTCCGACGGCTACCACATCTACCGCGCCAAGAACATTCTCCAGCACGCCGGTGTCCAGGTCTTCGGCTCCCCTCGCCCTCACACCCCCCGCGGTAGCTGGCGCGAACGCTGGCTCTACTTCCGCCAGGCGGTCGGCTACCTCCTCTGGCGGCTCCACATCGCCGTCTGACTCCGGCGCGCCTGCCTACAGCCGGAACAGCTCCCGCAGCCGCTTCGTCTGCACCCGGCTCACCGGGATCACCGTCCCCTTCCGGTCGTCCATCCGCACCTGATAGCTCGACTTGAACCAGGGAATCACTTCGCGAATCCGGTGAATGTTCACCAGAAAACTCCGGTGCGGGCGCCAGAACACTGCTGGGTCCAGGCTCGCCTGCAGCTCTTCCAGGGTCTTGAACGTGCTTTCCCCCTCTACGTGCGTCGCCGCAATCGTAATGACGCCGTCCTCGATCCGCGCATAAATGATGTCGTCCGAATCCACCACAAGATTCTTCCCGCCGCTCCGGATCAGCAGCCGCTTCAGTTGCGCCGCCGCCCGCGCCGCCTCCGGCTCCGGCTCCAGCATCGTCCGCTTCACCCGCTCTACTGTGAGCGCAAGCCGCTCCCGCGCCACCGGCTTCAGCAGATAGTCCAGCGCCTCCATCCGGAACGCTTCCAGCGCGTACTGCTCATACGCCGTGCACAGCACAAATGCCGGCACCGGTGCCTTCTGCTCGTGCAGCCGCTCGATCAGCCTCAGGCCGTCCAGGCCCGGCATCTGCACGTCGATGAACACAAGGTCCGGCTCCAGTTCCTCGATCCGTTTCAGCGCCTCCAGCCCGTTGCTCGCCGTGCCCACCACCTCGATCTCGGGGAACCCCTTCAGCAGGTACAGCAGCTCGTCCAGCGCCGGCGCCTCGTCGTCGGCCACCACCGTCGGGATCGTCGCCGTCGTCCGCCCGCTCATCGGCCACAGTATAGCAGCCGAAAAATGCCGGACCGCGCCCCGTGCGCTAAGATAAAACTTGGCCTTCTTTCGAGCCCACTTCAGTTCGACCTTCCAAAGGAGTTTCTGACTTTGCCCGCCCAACCCAATGTCAAGATCCGTCCGGCTGAAGGAAAGCTCGGCGTCCTGATCCCCGGTATCGGCGCCGTCTCCACCACCTTCATGGCCGGCGTCGAGGCCATCAAGCGCGGCCTCGGAGAGCCCGTCGGCTCCCTCACCCAGCTCGCCACCATCCGCCTTGGCAAGCGCACCGAAAACCGCACCCCCCTCATCCGCGACTTCGTTCCTCTCGCCGGCCTCGGGGACCTCGTATTCGGTGGCTGGGACATCTTCGAGGACAGCGCCTACGACGCCGCCGTCAAGGCCCAGGTCCTTGAGCGCTCCCTCCTCGACCAGGTCCGCGAACCCCTCTCCGCCATCCGCCCCATGAAGGCGGTTTTCGAACAGGAATACGTTCGCCGCCTCCATGGAACCCACATCAAGACCGAAGGCGCCAAGTACGACAAGGCCCTCGCCCTCATCGAAGACATCCGCAATTTCCAGCAGCAGAACGGCGTCAGCCGCTCGGTCATGATCTGGTGCGGCTCCACCGAGGTCTTCCACAAGCCCACTGCCGTCCACCAGACCCTCGAGGCGTTTGAGGAAGGACTCAAGAAGAACGACCCCGACATTGCACCGTCCCAGATCTACGCCTACGCCGCATTGATGTCCGGCGTCCCGTTCGCCAACGGCGCGCCCAACCTCACTCACGACATCCCCGCCCTGCTCGACCTCGCCCGCGACCGCAACCTTCCGGTTTGCGGCAAGGACTTCAAAACCGGCCAGACGTTCATGAAGACCCTCATCGCGCCCGGTCTCAAGGCGCGCATGCTCGGCGTCCACGGCTGGTTCTCCACCAACATCCTCGGCAACCGCGACGGTGAGGTGCTCGACGATCCCGGCTCCTTCAAGTCCAAGGAGGAAACCAAGCTCAGCGTCCTCGACACCATCCTCCAGCCCCACCTCTACCCGATGCTCTACAAGAACATCCACCACGTCGTCCGCATCAACTACTACCCCCCGCGCGGCGACGCCAAAGAGGGCTGGGACAACATCGACATCTTCGGCTGGCTCGGCTATCCCATGCAGATCAAGATCGACTTCCTCTGCCGGGACTCGATCCTCGCCGCCCCCATCGTGCTCGACCTCGTCCTCTTGCTCGACCTCGCCCACCGCGCCGGCATGCGCGGCATCCAGGAATGGCTCAGCTTCTACTTCAAGGCGCCCATGCACGCCCCCGAGGTCTACCCCGAGCACGACATCTTCATCCAGCTCATGAAGCTCAAGAACACCCTGCGGTGGATGCAGGGCGAGGACTTGATCACCCACCTCGGCCTCGAATATTACGACTAGCTTCTCTTGCCTGACACAGCGCGGATTTTGAAGGAACAATGAAAGCACTCGTCATCGGCGGCACCCAGTTCATCGGCAGGCACCTCGTGCAGACCCTCCTGCGCGGCGGCCACGAGGTGGCCATCCTCCACCGCAAGCTCGATCACGACCTCGGCAAGCGCGTCGCCAACTTCCAGGCCGACCGCAACGACCCCCGCCAGGTCAAGGCCGCTCTCAACGGCTGCTCCTTCGACGCCGTTTTCGACCTCGCCTACGATTGGGAACGCGGCACCCCCGCTCAGGCCGTTGCCGAAACCGCCCACTTCCTTACCGGCAGCATCGGCCGCTACGTCTTCGTCTCCTCCGTCGCCGCTTACGGCGACGGCCTCAACCACCATGAGGGCGACGCCCTTGCCGACGACAACCATCCCGACTCCTACGTCCGCAACAAGGCCCAGTCCGAACGCGCCCTGTTCCGCCTCTTCCACCGCCACGGCACCCCCATCACCACCATCCGGCCCCCCTTCGTCTACGGCCCCGGCAACCCCATCTACCGCGAACAGTTCTTCTGGGACCGCATCCGCGACAAGCGCCCCATCATCCTCCCCGGCGACGGCCGCCGCCTCATGCAGTTCGTCTACGTCAAGGATCTCGTCGGCGCCATGATCCGCGCCGTCGAAACCCCCGCCGCCCTCGGCCACGCCTTCAACATCGCCAACGCACGCCCCCTCACCCAGGCCGAACTCCTCGAAGCCTTCCTCGCCGCCTGCGGCAAGCAAACCACCGTCGCCCGCGTCCCCCGCGAACGCATCCTCCGCGCCGGCGGCCACCCCATGGGCCCCCGCCTCTACTTCGGCATGTACTTCGACCTGCCCCCCGTCACCATGGTCATCAGCAAGGCCCAGCGCGTCCTCCGCTTCAAGCCCACACCCTTCGCCGACGGCCTCAAGGAAACCTACCGCTGGTACCTCCGCCACCACCCCAAACAGCGAATCGACTACTCCTTCGAGGACTCGCTCCTCAACCGCCAGCGCGCCCAGATGGCCAGCTGACCGCCGCCGCCACGCGCCCTCAAATCTTCACGCGCGCTGCCGATAAGCCCAGCGAACACGCTCCCGCCAGCGGGAGCGTGCGCGCCAGGCCATGAAGGAAGCAACCGAATCTCTCCGCGCCTCCGCCCACACTCCTTGGGTCGTCGTCCAGGTCCACCACGAATCGGTCGCCGTCCACTCCTCCATCGTCCGCGAACTCGTCATCCAGCCCGAGGTCACCCCCGTGCCCCGCGCCGCCTCCTGCATCCGCGGCGTCATGAACTGGCGCGGCAAGATCATCCCCTGCATCGACCTCCGCCTCCGCCTCGGCATGCCCGCCGCAGAGGAAGAACTCGGCGAACTCGTCGGCCTCATCACCGCCCGCGCCGCCGACCACATGGCATGGATGGAGGAACTCTACCGCTCGGTGGAAGAACACCGCCCCTTCACCCTCACCACCGACCCCCATGCCTGCGCCTTCGGCAAGTGGTACGACAACTTCCACACCAACAACCTCACCGTCGCCGCCCTGCTCAAGAAAATGGACGCCCCCCACAAGGCCATCCACGCCATCGCCGTCCGCGTCGAAAACCTCAAAGCCGAAGGCAAGTACGATCAAGCCCGCCGCCTCGTCGACTCCTGCCGCGAAACTACGCTCGCCCGCCTCCTCGAACTCTTCACCAAATTCGAAGCGGAGATCCATGCCAGCCGCCGCCCCGTCGCCATCATCGTCAACACTTGCGGCACCCTCGCCGCCCTCGCCGTCGACCGCGTCGAAGCCGTCGAGCCCATCGACCCCTCTTCCATCCAGCCCTTCGAAGAACGTGGCATCGAAAGCTCCTCCACCCTTGTGCGCAGCCTCGCCCAACGACAAAAAGGCGCCGGGCTCGTCGGCTTGCTCGACGAATCCCAGTTCCTCGATTCCGCTTCCTCACACCACATGGAAGAACAGGCCGCATGATCGCCATCCCCTCGAAAGCGGCCCGCCAGTACCAGAACTCATAGCCGCCAAGTTTTTGCGCGAAAACACTCCAATGGCGGCGACAATGGAGACAAATGCGGTTGCGCTCAGTCTTCCTGTCCCTGCTCCTGCCCGGTCTTCTGCCTTTCGCGATCCCGGCTCAGGAGCCCCTCCCCCCCACGCGCCAGTCCTCCACTCTCGCCGCGCGCTCTCAGGATCCCGCTCCCCGCGCCACGCGCCTCGCCATCCTCCCCCTCGACCAGAACGCCGCCGCCTTCCGCACCCTCGTCGCCGAACTCGCCGCCCTCGAGGGCTTCGAAGTCCTCCCTCCCGAATTGTACGAATCCGCCGATCTCCGCCTCTACCTGCGCGCCTCCGAATCAGACTCCCCCCTTGCCCTCTCCACCAAGTCCGCCCGCGGTGCCGCTGCCGCCTTCCAGCGCTCCGCCGCCGGCGCCCGCATCGATGTTTGCGATTCCTGCTTCGCAGGCGACACCGCCAGCCTTTACCTCGATCTCGGCCGCGCCGCCTCCACCCCCGCCCAGCAGATGGACGCCGCCCTCTCCGTTCGAGACGCCCTCCGCACCCTCAGCTCCCCCGGCCCCCGCACTGCGCAGAAGGGCGACATCACCTCTCCCGCGCCCGGCTCCACCCTCCCGGGCGGCGCCGTCACCTTCCAGTGGACCCCCGGCCAGGGCGTCCAGCAGTTCTGGCTCATGATCGGCCTCTGGCCCGGCGGCAACACCCTCTACTCCGCCGATCAGGGCCTTCTGACCTCCGCCCCCGTCTCGGGGCTTCCCACCGACGGCCGCACCCTTTACGTCCGCCTCTGGTCCTACATCGACAACCAGTGGGTCTACAACGATTACCAATACAAGGCCGCCGGCGCCGTCGCTCCTGTCAAGGCGCAGATCACCGACCCCGCCCCCGGCGCCACGCTTTCCGGCACCACCGTGACCTTCCGCTGGAACACGGGCACTGCCGTTGCCCGCTACTTCCTCTTCCTCGGCCAGTGGCAGGGAGGCAACTCGCTCTTCAGCCAGGATATGGGCACGTCCCTCGAAGCCACCGTCGCCAGCCTTCCCACGGACGGCTCCACCATCCACGTCCGCCTCTGGTCCTACATCGACGGCTCGTGGCAGTTCAACGACTACACGTTCAAAGCCTCCGGCTCGGTCACACCCGTCAAGGCGGCCATCACTTCGCCTTCGCCAGGATCAACCTTGCCTGCCACCACCGCCACCTTCCAGTGGAACGCCGGCCAGGCGGTCACCCGCTATTTCCTCTTCGTCGGACGCTGGCAGGGCGGCAACACGCTCTTCAGCCAGGATATGGGAACCAGCTTGAGCGCCACGGTCTCCGGCCTCCCCTCCGACGGCTCCACCATCTACGTCCGCCTCTGGTCCTACATCCAGGGCGCATGGCAATTCAACGACTACGTCTTCACCGCCACCGGCTCCCAGCCCGCCGGGCAGAAGGGGGAGCTGATCTCTCCCGCGCCCGGCTCGACGCTGCCCGGCGCCACGGTCACCTTCCAGTGGTCGCCCGGCGCGCGCGTCGAGAAATTCTGGCTCTTCGTCGGAACGAGCCTCGGCAACAACAACATCTACGGAGGCGACCAGGGGACCGCGACCTCCGTCACCCTCAGCACTCTGCCTGTCAACGGGCAGGTGCTCTACGTGCGGCTCTGGTCCTACATCGACGGCGCGTGGCAGTACAGCGACGCCTCTTACAGAGCCGCCGGTCCCTAAACCTCCTTGTGCCTGGAAGGGAAGGCGCCGCGCGCTCCTCAGTGTGCGGCGCCGTTTTTTTCCGGCGATTACAGCAGCCGCCCCGCCCGCGGCGCCGATGCCTTCTCCCGCAGCCGCCGCACCCGCCTCTCCAGCGCCTCGCCCGGCTCGATCGCTTGCGCCGCCAGCGCCATCTCCAGCGCCAGCGCCGCGTTCTTCTCGCGGCGCTCGTAGTGCGACGACAACTTCTCGAGCGCCTTCGCCTGCCACGGGTTCCGGATCGTCGACAGCTCCGACCACCGCGCCACCGCCGCGTCCAGCCGCCCCAGCTTCCTCTCCATCTCCGCCGCCTGCCATAACGCCTCCCACAGCAGTGGCTCCGGCAGGTTCCTCCGCAGCGCCTCGCCCAGCAGCCGCAGCGCCTCCTCCAGCCTCCCCTCGCGCTGAAAATACCGCGCCAGCGCCGCCATCTCCGCCGGATGCGCCAGCTGCGACGGATCGCGGAACGCCGTCGGCACCACCGCCGTCAGGCACGCCAGCGACAGAATGTCGTACGCATTGTGCGTGAACACCGGCGTCATCGGGCGGGAATTCCCCGTCCGCAAGAACTCCAGGTACAGCCTCGGAATCACCGCCCCGCCCGGATCGCCCTCCCTCTCGAACCCCAGCACCCGCGCCTCCAGCTCCATCAGCCGGCACGACTCCAGCGCCAGCCGCCACAGCCTGCGCGCCGAATGCAGCAGGTCGACATGCGCCATCCGCCCGAACGGCACGCGCTGCCGCGCCAGCCGGTACCGCGTCTCCAGCAGCGGCACGTCGAACGCCTTCCCGTTGTAGGTCACCACCACCCGGAACCGCTCCAGATGCCGCGCCAGCGCCTCCAGCATCGACGGCTCCTCGCCCGGTTCCCGCATGAAAAACTGCCGCACCACGAACCCGCCCGCCGTCGCATGCCCCGTGCCCACCAGAAACGCAAACGTCCCGCTGCCCCCGGCGAGCCCGCTGGTCTCCGTGTCCAGAAACACCCACTCCTCCGGCGGGCAGTCCGCCGCCTCCGGCTCCAGCGCCGCCAGCAGGTCTCGCGGCAAGTCCGCCAGCGCCCCCACGTCCGCGTTGCCGTGCCGGTGGTGCGCCGCCCACCGCCGCTCCAGCTCCCAGTGCGCTCCCAGCGCAGTCTCCACCGCGCTGCCCAGCTCCTTCGGCATCTCCGCCCACGCCGGTCGCGCCGCGCCCCGCGCCTCGATCCGCGCAATCTTCCGCCGCAACTGCTCCAGCTGTTTCCGCAGCAGCTCGTTCATTCCACGTCTCGCCAGTTCGGTCCCGACGCCGTCTCCGCCAGCAGCGGCACCGACAGCTTCTCCACTCCCTCCATCGCCCGCTTCACCATCGCCCGCGCCTCTTCCAGCTCCTCCGGCGGGCACTCCAGCACCAGCTCGTCATGCACCTGCAGCAGCAGCCGCGATCTCCAGCCCCGCCGCCGCAGCTCCTCATCCACCACGATCATCGCCTTCCGCATCAGGTCCGCCGCCGTCCCCTGCAGCGGCGTATTCACCGCCGTGCGCTCGGCGAATGCCCGCGCATTCGGGTTCTTCGACGCGATGTCCGGAATCGGGCGCCGCCGCCCCCACAGCGTCAGCGTGTAGCCCCGCTCCCGCGCCTCCTCCACCGTCCGGCCGATCCACATCCGCACGCCCGGATACCGCTCGAAGTACCTCTGAATGTACTCCCGCGCCTCCTCCTGCGCGATCCCCAGCTGCTGCGCCAGCCCGAACGGCGTCTGCCCGTACACGATCCCGAAATTCACCGCCTTCGCCGCACGCCGCATCTCCGGCGTCACCATCAGCGGCGGCACCCCGTGAATCTCGCTCGCCGTCCGCGTGTGGATGTCCTCGTTGTTCCGGAACGCCTCCACCAGCGCCGCGTCGCCCGAAAAATGCGCCAGCAGCCGCAGCTCGATCTGCGAATAGTCCGCCGAAAGCAGCACCCACCCGCTCTCCGGCACGAAACACGACCGGATCTCCCGCCCCAGCTCCGTCCGCACCGGGATGTTCTGCAAATTCGGATCGGCGCTCGAAAGCCTCCCCGTCGCCGCCCCCGCCGGATTGAACGTCGTGTGCAGCCGCCCGTCTTCCGGCGAGATCAGTTGCGGCAGTGCGTCCACGTACGTCCCCTTCAGCTTCGACACCTGCCGGTACTCCAGGATCCGCCCCACGACCGGATGCGCCCCGGCAAGCGCCTCCAGCACGTCCGCCGATGTCGAGTATGCCTTCGTCTTCGTCGTCTTCCCCTGCGGCTGCAGCCCCAGCCTCTCAAACAAAACCTCCCCCAATTGTTTTGGGCTGTTGATGTTGAAAGGCATCCCCACCAGCGCGTGGATCTCCTCCGTCAATTGCCCCAGCCGCGCCTCCATCTCCCGCGAGAGCGCCGCCAGCCGCTCCGTGTCGATCCGCACCCCGGTGCGCTCCATCCGCAGCAGCACTGGCATCAGCGGCACATCCACCTCCTCGTACAGCCTTCTCAAATCCCCCGTCACCAGCGGGCGCAGCCGCCGCGCCAGCGCCCGCAGCGTCTCTTCCCGCGTCGCCGGCGCCCGCTCCAGATACCGCGCGATCAGCGAGTCCAGCGCGCACGCCGTCGGGTCCGCCAGCACCAGAAACGCATACAGCAGCACGTCCTCCACCGGCTTGCCCGTCTCCGGGCACCCCGCCGCCTTCCAGTCGTAGAACACTGCCGTGTCCGGCTCTTCCTCCGCCTCCTCTTCCGCCGCCCCGCCCTCCGCCGCCGGCAGTTGCAGCTCCTTCAGAAAGCTCAGAAACTCGTACTCCCGGTAAAATGCCGCCAGCGCCTCCACGTCCGGCGGCTGCACCCGCAGTGCCTCCAGATCCACCTCCAGCGGCACGTCCGTCTCGATCGTCGCCAGCCGCTTCGACAGCTCGATCTGCTCACGGTTTTCGAGCAGGCTCTCCCGGTACGACTTCTTCCCCACCTCCGCCGCCCGCTCCAGCAACGCCTCCAAGCTCCCGTACTCCCGCAGCAGCTGCACCGCGCCCTTCTCCCCGATCCCCGGCGCCCCCGGAATGTTGTCCGACGTGTCCCCCACCAGCGCCAGCAGGTCCGCAATCCGCTCCGGCGGCACACCCTTGAACTCTTCCACTTTCGCCGGATCGTACACCGTGTCGTTCTTCATCGGGTCCATCATCCGGATGCCGTCCCCCACCAGCTGCAGCAGGTCCTTGTCCGAGCTGATCATCCACACCTCCAGCCCTGCCGCCGCCTTCCGCGCCACCGACCCGATCACGTCGTCCGCCTCGTAGCCCTCCGTCTTCAGCACCGGCGCCCGCATCGCCCCCAGCATCCGCTCGATTGCCGGAATCTGCTCGATCAGCTCCGGCGGCGTCTCCGCGCGGTTCGCCTTGTAAGCCGCATACGCCTGGTCCCGGAACGTCGGTCCCTCGCTCTCGAACACCGCCGCCAGATACTCCGGCGCGTACTGCTTCTGCAGCCGCCGGATCATGTTGTGAAAAATGTAGATCGCCTCCGTCGACGAGCCCCGCGACGTCCGCATCGGCGGCGCCCCCGTCCGCTGCCGCGCATGATAGGCGCGGAAAATCAGGTTGAACGCATCCACCAGGAACAACCGCGGCATGATTCGATTGTCCCCCACTCCGCGCTCGGCGGCGCGCCCGCTTTGGCAGAATGGGCTCGTGGCCTCCTATTGGGATCGTCGCCGTCCCGAGTTGCTTCGCTTCCCAGGGCTTTGGCTCACTCGCATCCTGATCGGCGCGGCGCTCTTCGTCCTCCTCCTCACCGTCCTCCTTTCCGTCTGGTTCGATCCCCCCGGCGCCCCTGCGCCCCTCGCCGAACGCGCCACCCTCGCCGCTCTCGCCCTGTGGCTCCTCGCCTGCTGGCCCCGCGAAATCGTCTGCGGGCCTGTCGGCCTGGAACAGCGCCGCCTCTTCGGCCTCGGCAAGACCCGCATACTCTGGAGCGAGGTCCAGTCCGTCTCTGTCAAACGCGAGTTCCTCGGCATCGGCCGCTGGTTCGGCCTCCCTTCCCAGGTCGTCGTCGTTTCCTCGCCCGTCTCCCACATCCGCCACAACCCCCGGCACCCCGATCGCGCCCGCTTCCTGCTCGAATGCCAGAAAAGAATGCAAGAATGGAAATCACGGAAAACCGCAGGCCCGGCCGCCGCCGAACCCGCTGCCGCACAGGAGGAGCCACGATGAGAACCATCCTCGCCCTCGCTCTCGCCTCCGTATTCGCCGCTCCCGCCCCGGCGCAAAAGAAAACCATCACCCTCGACGGCAAAGACACTTGGGTCGACACCGGCATCGACGTCAACGCCGGCGACCTCGTCCGCATCACAGCGGAAGGCGCCCTCAAGTATGCCGACGCCCGCCAGGACGCCACCCCCGAGGGCCTCCGCCGCGGCTGGATGGACCTCGTCCGCGCCATGCCCCTCAATGACGCCGGCCGCGGCGCCCTCATCGGCCGCGTCGGTCAGGGCGGCGCCGCCCGCCCCTTCCTCATCGGCGCCCGCCGCGAAAGCCGCATGACCGTCTCCGGCCGCCTCTTCCTCGGCATCAACCAAAACTCCTCCCCCTCCTCCGGCCAGTACTCCGTCGTCGTGGAAATCCTCGAAAAAGCTGGCGAATCCATCCAGAAATTCGAGGGAGAATTGCCCCAGATTACTGAAGAAATTCTGGATAAAATCCCCCGCCGCGTCGTCGACAAGGACGGCCTCGAAGGCGACCGCGTCAACTTCCTCATCCTCGGCGCGGAAGAACAGGTCAAGCGAGCCCTCCTCGACGTCGGCTGGGTCGTCGTCGACCGCTCCGTCAAGGACTCCATCCTCCGCGGCGCCCTCGGCACCTTCGCCCGCCAGGCCTACCTCACCATGCCCATGAGCGAGCTGTATGTCTTCGGGCGCCCCCAGGACTACGGCTTCGCCATGAGCGATCCCGTAATGACCGTCGCCGAACGCCACCACTTCCGCATCTGGAAAGCCCCCTTCGACGTCGGCGGCCTCACCCTCTGGGTCGGCGCCGGCACCCACGATGTCGGCTTCGACCGCGACCAGCGCACCGGCGGCGTCACCCACCGCATCGACCCCGATACCGACAAGGAACGCGAATTCATCGGCGAGACTCTCAAGCACAGCGGGCAGGTGGTCAAGACCACATACGTCTCTCCCAAGAACACCGTCACAAAAGCCAAAACCGCCCACGGCCAGGATTACTTCTCCGATGGCCGGATCCTCGTCATCTATTTGCGCCCCGATAGCGGCAACCGCGCCCGCGAATTCTCCGATCTTTTCTGCTCCGTCCTCAAGCAAAACAACCCCGACGGCGAAGACCTCTCCCCTTGCTCCCGCTGGCTCGAAACCCCGGGCCGCGAAGATCTCCCCCTCGGCGAACTCTCCCGCGCCTACCGCCTCCTCGTCATTCCCGGCATCTTCAACACCTGCGTCTCGGACAACCCCGCCTACGCCGTCGGACGCAAGGTTCTCGCCGAAAAATACGGCGTGTCCACCGACATCCTCTCGGTCCCCAACGATTCCAGCGAGGACAACGCAAAGCTCATCGCCGGTTACATCGAGGAAAAGTGGCTCGGCGACAAGCGCCCCTTCCTCCTCGTCGGCTACAGCAAGGGCACGCCCGACATCATGACTGCCCTCGCCCTCTACCCCGCCATCCGCGAAAAGGTCGCTGCCTTCATCAGCACCGCCGGAGCCAGCGGCGGCTCTCCCATCGCGGATTCCCTCCCGATGCAGCTCGACGCGTGGATGGGCAAGGTCAAGGACCGCGCCGGCTGCAAGGGCAACCCCGCCGAGGGCTTCAAGAGCCTCAAGCAGGACGTCCGCCGCCGCTTCCTCTCCGCCCACCCCCACTCCAATGTCCCCACCTACTCGCTCGCCGCCATCATCCACCCGGACCGGGTGCCCAAGAACGCCGCCCAGACATGGCGCATGCTCTCTGCGTGGGATCAGAAAAACGACGGGCAGCTTCTCCGCATGGATCAGATCATCCCGGAATCCACCTACCTTGGCATGGCGTGGAGCGACCACCTCAACATGGCGCTCGTCATGGGCGAACCCTTCCCCCGCGCCGCCCTCCTCGAGTCCCTGTACCGCTTCGTCACCGCCGATCTCGAGAAGCGCGGCAAAGCCGCCCCCGCCCCGCAGCCGCAAAAATCCTGGGCCGGGGGCTGGAGCCAGAAGCAGCAATAGCCCTCCCTCATTGCACCCGCCCGCCGCGATTCAGGAAAATGGGAGCGCTATGTCCCGGAAATGGATCCTTGCGCTCCTTCTTGCCGCCGTGCTCCCCCTGCCCGGCTGGCAGCCTCAGCGGCGCCGCCCCGCCGCTGCCGGTCCTGAAGCGAAAATCGAAAGCTTCCTGCGCCAGATGACGCTTGAGGAAAAGGTCGGCCAGATGACGCAGGTCACCATCGACGTCGTCTCCGTCCCCAACGCCGTCGGACGCAACCACCGCCTCGACCCGCAGAAGCTCGAGGAAGCCATCCTCAAGTGGAAGGTCGGCTCCATCCTCAACGTCAACGGAGAAGCCTATACCGTCGATCACTGGCACGAGATCCTGAATGCCATCCAGGACGTCGTCGAAAAATCCCGCCTGAAAATCCCCGTCCTCTACGGCATCGACTCCATCCACGGCGCCACTTACACTCTCGGCTCGGTGCTGTTCCCTAACGCCATCTCTACCGCCGCCACTTGGAACCTCGACCTCGTACGCCGCTCCGCCGAAATCTCCGCCTTCCAGACGCGCGCCTCTGGCATCCCCTGGACTTTCTACCCCGTCGAGGACATCGGCCGCCAGCCCCTTTGGCCGCGCTTCTGGGAGACCTTCGGCGAGGACGTCTATCTCGCCTCCCGCATGGGCGCCGTCTACACGGAAGGCCTCCAGGGCAAGGACATCTCCGCGCCGGATAAGGTCGCCGCTTGCGTCAAGCACTACGCCGGCTACTCCATGCCTTTCAACGGCAAGGACCGCACGCCCGCTTTGCTCGACGAGCGCACCCTCCGCTCCGTCATCCTCCCTCCCTATGAAGCCGTCGTCCGCGCCGGCGCGCCCACGGCGATGATCAATTCCGGCGAAATCAGCGGCGTCCCCGGCCACGCCAATTCCTGGCTCATCAACGGCGTCCTCAAGAAGGAATGGGGCTTCCGCGGCTTCGTCGTCAGCGATTGGGAGGACATCAAGCGCCTTCACACCCGCGACCGCGTCGCTCCCACCCCCAAGGACGCCGTCCGCATCGCCGTCATGGCCGGCGTCGACATGAGCATGGTCCCCTACGACTTCAGCTTCGCCGAGCTGCTCCTGCAATGCGTCAAGGAGGGCAGCGTTCCCGTCTCGCGCATCGATGACGCCGTCCGCCGCATCCTCCGCGTCAAGATGCAGCTCGGCCTCTTCGACCGCCCGCGCCCGGACCCTGCCATGAAAGCGCGCTTCGATCAGCCCGAATTTCACGCCGTCAACCTCGAGGCCGCCCGCGAAGCCCTCGTCCTGCTCAACAACGACGGCGCCCTCCCGCTCCAGAAGGGCCGCAAGATTCTCGTCGCCGGCCCCAACGCCGATCTGCTCCACGTCCTCAACGGCGGCTGGTCCCTCACCTGGCAGGGCAACAAAGAAGAGCTGTTTCCAAAGGACAAGCTCACCATCCTGAAGGCACTCCAGCAACTGAACGCCGGCGGCAGCGTGCAGTACGTCAAGGGCGCCGAGTGGGACAAGGAGATCGACATCCGCGCCGCCGCCACTGCGGCTGCCTCCGCGGACGTTGCCGTCGCCGTCATCGGCGAGCCCTCCTATTGCGAGACGCCCGGCAACATCGAAGACCTTGCCCTGCCCGAGCCGCAGATCCGGCTCGTCGGGGCTCTCGCCGCCACAGGCAAGCCCGTCATCACGGTTATCGTCGGCGGCCGTCCCCGCGTCCTGCGCACCATCACGAAGAACTCGCGCGCAATTCTCTGGGCCGGACTCCCTGGCAACGAAGGCGGCCGCGCCGTTGCCGAGGTTCTTTTTGGCGACGTCAACCCTGGCGGCAAGCTGCCCTTCAGCTACCCGCGCAACGTGAACGGCTTCACCACCTACGACTACAAGCCGCTCGAAAACACCCACGACAATCCCACCGGCTGGGAGTTCCCCTTCGGCCACGGCTTGAGCTACACGACATTCTCCTATAGCGATCTCCGGCTCAGCAGCCAGACCATGCCCCGCACCGGTTCCATCACGATCTCCGTCAAGGTGAAAAACACCGGCCAGCGTCCCGGCAAGGAAGTCGTCCAGCTCTTTGTGAGCGACCTCTACCGCCAGGTCTCTCCGCCGAACCGCGAACTCAAAGGCTTCCAGAAAATCGCCCTCGCTCCCGGCGAGCAGAAGACCGTCGAGTTCCGCCTCGAAGCCAAAGATCTTTCCTTCGTCGGTCTCGGCAACAAATGGATCCTCGAACCCGGCGACTACAAGGTCCAGATCGCCAACCTCACCGCCCCCTTCACCCTCCGCTGAGGGGGACAGCCTGATACGGCGATTTCGCGTATTTTCCAAGGGGACGGAGCGCTCCGTCCCCTTCGAGATTTTCCGCCCCGCGAACCCACTATTTCATCGGAATGCCCAGAAACGCCCGTTGCGTCGCCCCAGGCGCCCCCTATCACGTGACCCAGCGCGGCACCAACGGCCAGCGCATCTTCTTCACGGACTCCGACCGCAAGACCTATCTGAGGCTGCTGGCTTCGAGCAAGGACCAGGCCGGCGTGCGCATCCTCGCCTGGTGCCTGATGTCGAACCACATTCACTTGGTGGCTGTGCCCGAGGCCGAGGACTCCCTCGCCGTTCTGCTGCGCCGCGTCCACGGCCGCTACGCGCAGATGCTGAACGCGCGTCGGAAGAGGACCGGACACCTGTTCCAGAACCGCTTCTTCAGCTGCCCGCTGGAGACTTCGCACCTGCGGCGGGCGCTCGCCTACGTAGAGCGCAACCCGGTAAGGGCTGGGATAGTGGAACGGGCCGAGCAATATCGGTGGTCGAGCGCGGCCGTGCATCTCGAACTGGCGCAGGACAAACTGCGGCTCGTGGACGAGCAATTCTGGCTGGAGTTTGGAGGCGCGGAGGCGTGGCGGGAGCTGCTGATGACCCCTGAGGAGCTCTCCGAGCTGCGGTTGCTGCGGAGATGCACGTTTGCCGGGCGTCCTTATGGAAGCGAGGCGTTTCTCCAGGAGATGGAAGAGCGGTTCGGCCGGAAGTGGCGGCGGTGGTCGTTTGAGAAGACGCCCGGCGAGCGGCTCGATCCGGCCGGACTCGCGGCCGGTGGCTGAAGTGCCGGATTCTGCGAAACCGTCAGACGGCTCCGTCCCCTTGGAAAATACGCCAACTCGCCGTATCAGGCTGTCCCCTTCGGATCGTCCCCTTCGGATCCCCACCCCGCTATCCTGAAAAAACCATGCCCCGCCAACCCTTACTCGCTGCCGGAATCATGTCCGGCACCTCCCTCGATGGCATCGACGCCGCCATCGTCCAGCTCTCCGGCGCCCGCGTCCAGACCCTCGCCTTCTACACGACCCCCTACCCGCCTGCTGTCCGCAAAGCCCTCCTCGCCGTCTCCAACGCTGAAACCCACACCCGCGACATCGCCCGCCTCCACTTCCTCCTCCCCGAACTCTACGCCGAAGCCTTCCTCGAAGCCTGCCGCCGCGCCTCCCTCAAGCCCGCCCGGATCGCCGTCCTTGGCTGCCACGGCCAGACCATCTATCACGAAGGCCGCCCCGCCCCCTTTCTGAAACGCCGCATCGCCTCCACCCTCCAGATCGGCGATGGCAGCGTTCTCGCCGCCCGCACCGGCGTCCCCATCGTTTGCGACTTCCGCCCCGCCGACATCGCCGCCGGCGGCCAGGGCGCCCCCTTGGTCCCCTACGTCGACTACTTCCTCTTCAAACACCCGAAGCTCTCCCGCGTCGCCCTCAACATCGGCGGCATCGCCAACGTCACCTGCCTTCCGCCCGCCTGCCGCCCGGACCAGGTCCTCGCCTTCGACACCGGCCCTGGCAACATGGTCATCGATCAGCTCATGGCCCGCTTCAGCAACGGCCGCAAGAAATTCGACCGCAACGGCGCCCTCGCCGCCTCCGGCTCAGTCCACCCGGACGCCGTCGCACGCCTGCTCGATCACGATTACTTCCGCCTCCGCCCCCCCAGGTCCTGCGGACGCGAACAATTCGGCCCCGCCTTCGTTCAGCGTCTTCTCGATCTCCGCCTGAGCCCCGCCGACACGGTCGCCACCGCAACCTATTTCACAGCTGCCGCCGTCGCCGACGCACTCGCCCGCTTCGCCGGCGCCGAAGATCACCCGCCCCATCAGGTCATCGTCAGCGGCGGCGGCGTCCACAATCGCGCCCTCCTGCGCTTCCTCCGCGCCGAACTGCCCGATTCCGACGTCGTCCGCAGCGAGGTCTTCGGCATCGATCCTGACGCCAAGGAAGCCATTGCCTTCGCCATCCTCGCCCGCGAAACCCTGGAAGGCCGCCCGGCCAACCTCCCCTCCGCCACCGGCGCCCGCCGCCCCACCATCCTCGGCAAGCTCTGCCGCCCGTAAGCCGGGACGGATAAAATCAATCTTCGGGCCTTTTGTTTCATGCCCACGCGCCGCGACTTCCTCCTGTCCTCCGCCGCCGCCCTCGCTCCCGCTCCCTCCGCTGCCCCCAACCCCTCATTCCACCTCTGGTTCGACGAGCCCGCCTCCCACTTCAACGAAGCCCTCCCCATCGGCAACGGCAGCCTTGGAGCCATGATCTACGGCGGCCCCGAAGAAGAACTCCTGCAGCTCAATGACGACACCCTCGTCTCCGGCGCGCCCGGCATCGACGACCTCCCCATCGACGTCACCCGCCGCTTCGACGAGGTCCTCTCTCTCCTCCGGGCCCGCCGCTTCGCCGAAGCCTCCGCCGTCATCACCCGCAGTTGGACCGGACGCTCGTGGCAGTGCTACCAGCCCGCCGGCGATCTCCTGTTCACCGTCTCCGGCGCCGGTCCCGTCGAATCCTACCGCCGCGAACTCGACCTCGAAACCGCCCTCGCCCGCGTCTCCTACCGCCGCGGCGAAACCATTTTCACCCGCGAATGTTTCGCCTCCTTCCCCCACCGCGTCCTCGTCTTCCGCTTCCTCGCCTCCTCGTACGGGGCCCTCTCTCTCCGCGCACGGCTCCGCACCGTCCACCCCACCGCTCGCGTCGAACCCCTCGGCCGCACGGCCCTGCGCCTCCGCGCCCGCGTCCCCGGCTTCGTCCTTCGCCGCACGCTCGAATGGGTCGAAAAGCGCGGCGAGCAGTGGAAATACCCCGAACTCTGGAACGCCGACGGCTCCCGCAAGCCCGGCGCGGCGCAGGTCCTCTATGAGGGCGAAGCCGGCAGCCGCGGCATCGAATTCGAACTCCGCCTCGCCCTCCTCTTTCATAACGGCATGGCCGGCGTCGCCCGCGATTCCCTCGCCGTCGACGGCGCCTCAGAAGCAATCTTCGTCCTCGGCTCCTGGTCCTCTTGGCGCAACAACGATCTCGATGCCGAAATGCGCCAAACGCTCCGCTCCTCCTGGCAAACCCTCCTCGAACACCATACGCGCGACTATCAAAGCCTTTTCCGCCGCTGCACCGTCGACTTCGGCGCCGCGCCGCAGTCCTCTCTTCCCACTGACGAACGCATCGAACGCTTCTCCTCCGGCGGCGATCCCTCCCTCCCCGCCCTCTACGTCCACTTCGCCCGCTACCTCATGATCTCCGGCTCCCGCCCCGGCTCCCAGCCCCTCAACCTCCAGGGCATCTGGAACGCCGAGGTCATCCCCCCATGGGCCAGCGGCTACACCCTCAACATCAATGCCGAAATGAATTACTGGCCCGCCGGGCCCGCCAACCTCCTCGAATGTGCCGAACCCTTCCTCCGCTTGATCCGCGAGCTCAGCCGGAAGGGCAGGGAAGTCGCCCGCTCCATGTACTCCCATCCCGGCTGGGTCGCCCACCACAACACCACCCTCTGGCGCGGCGCATGGCCTGTCGACAACGACGCCATGCCCTCCTTCTGGCCCATGGCCGCCCCCTGGCTCTGCCGCCAGATCTGGGAGCACTACGAATTTACCCTCGACCGTACTTTCCTCGCTGAATTCTACCCAGTAATGAAGGAAGCGGCCGAATTTATCCTCGCCTGGCTGATCGAAAATGACGACGGATTTCTGGTCACTCCAGCCGGGAATTCCCCGGAAAATCTCTTCGTTTACTCCGACGCCGAAGGCCGCAAGGTCACCGCCGGCATCTCCATGGCCCCCACCATGGATCTCGCTCTCGCCCGCGACCTCTTCTCCAACACCCTCGCCGCCGCCTCCGTCCTCAACGTCGACTCCGATTTCCGCAACCGCCTCGCCGCCGCCCGCGCCAGCCTCCTGCCCTACCGCACCGGCGCTCGCGGCCAGGTCCAGGAATGGCCCGAGGACTTCGAGGAGCGCGACCCCCGCCACCGCCACCTCTCCCACCTCTACCCGCTCCACCCCGGCATGGAGTGGACCCCGGACACCGCCCCCCAATGGTGCGCCGCCGCCCGCCGCTCCCTCGAACTCCGCGGCGACGGCGGCACCGGTTGGTCCCGCGCGTGGAAAATCTGCCTCTGGGCCCGCCTCCACGACGCCGAACGCGCCTGGCAGCTCCTCTCCCAACTCTTCCAGCCCGCCCGCTCCGCCCCCGGCCAGTACAACCGCGGCGGCCTCATGCCCAACCTCCTCTGCTCCCACCCCCCGTTCCAGATCGACGGCAACTTCGGCGGCGCCGCCGGCATCCTCGAAATGCTCCTCCAGAGCCGCTCCGGACTTTCGCTCCCCGAGCAGCCCGACCCCGGCGGCCAAGCCCCGCTCCCCCTCATCCACCTCCTCCCGGCGCTCCCCTCCGCTTGGCCCTCCGGCGAGTCCCGCGGCCTCCTCGCTCGCGGCGGCTTCGAGGTCGATCTCCGCTGGAGAGACGGCGCTCTCGATCAGGCCGCCATCCGCTCCCCGCAACCCCGCCCCTGCCGCGTCCGCTACCGCAACCGCACCCTCCACATCCAGGCGCCCGCCACGCTCTCCGCCTCCAGCTTCGACCCGGTCTGACCCGCTTGCCCCGCGCCCCCGCCAGCCGCCACAATGGCATTGAGCCCGCTGGGAGCCCACTCGTGCTGAAATCTCTCCCCGAATACGAAGAACTCGCCCGCGCCGCCCACGGCCACCTCTGCGCCGGCCAGGTCCTCGGCATCCGCATGGCCGTCCACGGCCTCGCCCTTCTCGGCCTCCACGACCCCCTCGGCGTCCACCGCAAACGCCTCGTCACCTTCGTCGAAATCGACCGCTGCGCCACCGATGCCATCGGCGTCGTCACCGGATGCCGGCTCGGAAAACGGGCCCTCAAATTCTTCGATTACGGGAAAATGGCGGCCACGTTTTGCGATCTGGAAACCGGGAAATCCGTCCGTATTTCCGCCCTGGAGTCCAGCAAGGAACGCGCCGCGGAACTCTTCCCCCATCTTGAAAAACCCGCCCTCCAGCAGCTCGAGGCCTACCGCGTCCTCCCCCCGGAAGAGCTCTTCTCCGTGCAGTGGGTCGAGGTCCGCCTCATGCCCCAGGACCTGCCCGGCTACAAAGGCCCCCGCGTCTTCTGCCACTCCTGCGGCGAACGCATCAACTTCGGCCGCGAGGTCGTCTCCGAAGGCCGCGCCCTCTGCCGCGCCTGCGCCGGCGGAGCCTACTATGATCCGCTGCTACATCACTGACCGCCGCTCCGCCGGCGGCGCGGACGCCCTCCTCGCCCTCATCCGCCGCAACGCCTTCGCCGGCGTCGATTGGATCCAGATCCGCGAAAAGGACCTCGACGCCCGCTCCCTCGCCCTTCTCGTCGAAGAAGCGCTCCGCCTCTGCGGCCCCGCGAAAATCCTCGTCAACTCCCGCGCCGACGTGGCCCTCGCCTGCGGTGCCGCCGGGCTCCACCTCCCTGCCGGCTCGCCCCCGCCCTCCGCCTGGCGCCCCATCTGCCCCCCCGGCTTCCTCATCGGAGTCTCCTGTCACACGCTCGAGGAGTTGATCGATGCCGAACGCGGCGGCGCGGATTACGCCTTCTTTTCCCCCGTCTTCCGCCCGCTCTCGAAAGACGATCCCCGCCCCGTCCACGGTCTCGAGGGGCTCCGCCGCGCCTGCGCCGCCGTCCGCATCCCCGTGCTCGCTCTCGGCGGCGTCACCACCGAAAACGCACCCCTCTGCCTCGCCGCCAGCGCCGCCGGCGTCGCAGGCATCACTCTCTTCCAGTCCCTTCAAATGGAGTTTCAAACGTTCGTTTAAATCGAACGTTCGTATCAAGTTCGCAATGCACATCAACCGCTTTTTCGGACGTACCGAAGATTACCTGAAAGGCCGCCCGCCTTACCCCGAGGCTGTCGTCGGCACCCTCGAACGAGAAGGCCTCGCCCCCGGCTCGCTCGCCGCCGACATCGGCGCCGGCACCGGCGCCGCCTCGCTCCTCTTCCTCCGCCGCGGCTACCGCGTCGTCGCCGTCGAACCCAATGACGACATGCGCGCCGCCGCCGTCGCCTCCGGCATCGACGCCCGCCCCGGCACAGGCGAAGACACCGGCTTGCCCGCCGCCTCCTTCGACCTCGTCCTCTGCGCCCAGGCCTTTCACTGGATGGACCAGCCCCGCGCGTGGGCCGAGTTTCAACGCATCGCCCGCCCCGGCGGCTTCCTCGCCCTGCTCTGGAACAACCGCAGCCGCTCAGGCTCGCCCTTCCTCGAAGAACTCGAACAGCTCCTGCACCGCTTCGCACTCGAGGACATCGCCTGGGCCGAACGCATGGAAAAGCGCCGCTGGCCCGGCTTGCGCGAAGCCGTCTTCCCCAACACGCACCGCCTCGATCTCGACTCGTTCCTCGCCCGCATCTCCTCGCTCTCGTGGATGCCCCGCTCCGGCTCGCCCGGACACGCCAAAATGACCGCCGCCCTGCGCGATCTCTTCCGCCGGCACGAGCAGCGCGGCTTCGTCGAAATGCCGCATGAGTGCGTCCTTTACTGGACGCGCCGGCCCTGACGCTCAGGCGCTCTTGCGCGGAAACAGCCGCGCTGCATTCTCCTCGAGCAACAGTCGCGCCGTCTCCGCCGCCTCCGCCGCCGTGCACCACCCCCGCGTCACCTTCCCCGCCAGCACCTCCGCGATCCCCGCGCGCGCCATCTTCGCGTGCGCATAGGTCAGCTCGGCATAGCGGTAGTCGCCGCCGAACCCCAGGATCTTGTTCGCCGGCACCGTCTCCAGCATCTCGTCCAGCGCCCGCCGCGCCCCTGCGGGACTTAAAACCCACATCCAGCAAAAGTCCGCCGTCACATTCGGGAACATTTTCGCCAGCGCCGCCACCTCGCCCGTCCACGGCCAGCCCGTGTGAAACAGGTCGAACGTCACCCGCGGATACCGCAGAAACAGCGGATTCAGCAGCCCCGGGCGCGTGTGGTCGATCATCCCGCGGTTGCCCGCCAGCGTCCCCGTGTGCACCTGCACCGGCAGCCCGCGCTCGCTTGCCAGCGCCAGCGCGCGATGAAACATATGGTCCGACAACCGCCTCGGCGGCGCCGCCTGCGGCGCCTGCATCGCCAGCTCGAAATCTGCCTGCGCCTCACGCTCGCTCACTACGGCGAAGTCCAGCGGGCGCGAATACGCCAGCGTCGTCTTCAGCGCCACAAGCCCTGCTGCGAGCGACTGCTCGAGCCGCTTCTCCATCGCCCGCTTCAGATCCGCGACGCCGTGAATCGCCACCCCGGTCACCTCTTCCATCCGCTTCACGTCCCCGGCCTGCCTCACTGAACAGAACCAGTCCAGCTTCCGCGCCAGCACGAAATACCGCGGGTCGGGGCGCACGGGCTCGCCGCGCCAGTAGTCGTCGAGCACCGCATAGCGGATCCGCGCCATCCGCTTCAGAACCCGCTCGTACAGCCCCGGACGGCTCGCCTCCGCAATCCGCGCGTTCGCCGTCTCCACCGACTTCGCGCTGAGATCCTCGACCCCGTAGATGTCGCGTAGCGCGATCCGCACCGCCTGCCCGTAGCCCGTGCCCCGTACGTGCCGCCACCACGGTTCGATGTCCTCCCACCGCCGCGGCTCGCCCGCCATCCCCGCGCTGCGCAGATCGTCCGCCGCATAGTGGCTGAGCAGCGTGAACACGTCCGGCTTCAGCGCGTACCGCTCCTCCTCGCTGAGCAGGTGCTCGTGCGAGGAAACTATTTCCATCGATTCCGTTTCTTCGAGGATCGCCTGCGCCGCCGCAGGCAGCGCCGCCGCCGTCCCGAGAAAATCGCGCCGCCTCATGGCGCCACTATACCGCCGCCTGCCCCCGCGCGATGTCCGGGCGCCACTCCGCCCCGCACTTCTCTTCCAGATACCTCGACGGCAGCCGCCAGTAATGCGGGCATTCCGCTTCGGGCATGTCGTACGGCAGCAGGCTGTTCGCCAGGATCCCTTCCGTCAACCCCAGAACGTCCACCTGCCGCGGTTCCTGCTGATGAAACTCGAACCTCTTCTTAAGCTGCTGCATGTAACTCAGATAATGCCTCTGCCAGCTCTCGATGGACTGCGCCGGCGGCACCAGCACGCGCACGCGCACCCGCCTCTGCGAGCCCAGCCGGAACGCCGCCGCCGCCACTGCCGGAATCTGATCCGTATCCCCGCTCAGCACGTACACCGTGTCGTAATTGCCCGCAAAACCGTCCAGCAGCATCTCCACGGCGATGTTGACGTCCGTTTCCTTCTCTTCCCGCAATGCCTGCTGCCCGCTCCGGTAGTAGCCGAACACCGTCATCAGCCCCGGAATCGTCGAAGCGGCGCGCAGCCACAGCTCGTACCGCGCGTGTTCGTCCTTCTTCGCCTCCACCCCCTCCGTCACCGGCGCCGTGAAATAGCGGATCAGCTTCAGTTCCGTGTCCGCATCCAGAAAGTGCCTCTCGACGAGCGCGCGGAAGTCGCACCACACCAGCCCGGAAAGCGAAAATCCGCGCGTCTCCTGTCCCTGCTTGAAATAGTTGCGGACCCCGTAATAGAAGTTGAAGCCGTCGATGTAAAGAGCGGCGCGCCGCATGGCGGAATCACCCGGCGGTCATCGTCTCCGCATTCCATGTGGTGACGCGCCCTTCGTAGTAGCTCGTGTTGCACAGCAGTGCCGGCCCTGCGGCGCGGAAGCCGAACACCGCGTCCTCGAAGTGCGGCTTGCGCGTCCTCACTGCCTGAATGAAATTCGCCATGTGGCGCCGGTGCGCGTCCTCGCCGGAAACGAAGCGCGTCTCCCCGCTCGCCTGCAGCGTATCCGCCGTCACTTTCACCGGCGGATACTTTTTCCGGTACTCGCGCACGTACTGCTCCTGCACCGCCTTCGGGAACGTGTCGATAATGTAGCCCGGCTCGCGCTCCTTCGGGTGCTTCGCCAGCGTCACCGAGCGCACGTCGGTCGCAAGCGTCCCTTCATTGCCGATGAACCGGAACCCGAAATCCTCCTGCGGCTTCGAACTCTTGAAATTCACGCGCAGCAGGAAGGTGAACTCCGGATGCGCGGCCGTCTTCGGATATTCGATCACCGCATACTGCGCGTCCGGCGTCTCGCGCCCGTCGCGCCAGTAGCGGATGCCGCCCGTTGAATAAATCCGCGCTGGCCCCAGCGCGCCGGTCGCCGTGTGCAGCCCGGTCAGCAGATGCACGTACAAATCGCCCGCCACCGCCGTGCCGTAATCCAGATAATTCCGCCAGCGGAACAGCCGTATCGGCTCGAACGGGCGCTTCGGCGCGTGCCCCAGAAAACGGTCCCAGTCGATGTTCGCCGGCGACGCGTCCGGCGGAATCGAATACTGCCACGCCCCCATCGCTGTATTCCGGTCCAGCCACGCCTCCACCATGTTCAGCTCGCCGACCGCGCCCGCCCGCATCAACTCCCCGATCTTGTGAAAGCTCAGCGCCGACGCATACTGGCTCCCCACCTGGAAAATCCGCCCGCTGCGCCGGTGCGCCTCGATCACCGCCTTGCCTTCCTCGATCTTCTGCACCATCGGCTTCTCGCAATAAACGTCTTTGCCCGCCTCCAGCGCGTCGATCGAGATCCGCGCGTGCCAGTGATCGGGCGTCGCGATGATCACCGCGTCGACGTCCTTCCGCGCCAGCACCTCGCGGTAATCGCGCGTTGTGAAGATGCCCGGATACGTCTCTTGCATCTTCTTCAGCCGCGAATCGTAGACATCCGCCGCCGCCACCACGCGCACGCCTTCATTCAGCAGCGCGTCCCGCACGTCGCCCTGCCCCATCCCGCCGCTGCCGATCAGCGCAATCTGGATCGTGTCGTTCGCCGAATATGCCATCGCCGCCTCCTACGCCTTCACCGCCATCGCTTCCGGATCCCACCGCACGGTCTTCCCGCCGAAGTAGCTCGTGTTGCTCAGCACCGCCGGCGCCGCGGCGCGGAAGCCGAACACCGCATCCTCGGTCACCGGCTGCCGCGTGCGCACCGCCTGGAAGAAGTTCGCGTGGTGCTCGTACTGATCGCTGTACCCGCGCGGCGGAAGCCAGCGCTCTTCGCTCGCGCCCTCCATCGAAGCCGTCGTCGCCTGCCGCGACGGATATTTCTTCCGGTGCTCGGCCAGGATCTTTCTTTGCGTCTCGCTGTCGAACGCGCCCGCGCTCGTGCCCGGATCGCGCTCCGGCGGCACTTTCACCAGCGTCACCCCGCGGTCGATCGTCAGCACGCCTTCGCTGCCCGTGAACCGGAAGCCCGAACTCTCGCCCGCGCCATTGACGAAATTCACCCGCAGCGCCAGGTTGAACGCCGGGTGCGACTTGTCCTTCTCGTAGTCGTACAGCCCCACCATCACGTCCGGCACGTCGCGCCCGTCTTTCCAGTAGCGCAGCCCGCCCGCGGCGAAGATCCGCGCCGGTCCCAAAGAGTCCAGCACGAAATGCAGCCCGCTGAACAGGTGCACGAACAGGTCGCCTGCCACGCCCGTGCCGTAATCCTGGTAATTCCGCCACCGGAACACGCGCACCGCATCAAACGGCCTCTTCGGCGCATGGCCCAGAAAACGGTCCCAGTCCACCGTCTGCGGCGAAGCGTCCGGCGGAATCGAATACTGCCATGCGCCCAAAGCCGAATTGCGGTCCCACCACGCCTCCACCATGTTCAGCTCCCCGATCGCGCCCGCCAGGTACAGCTCTCGCGCCTTCGCATAGATGGCGCTCGACACGCGCTGGCTGCCCACCTGCACGATCCGCTTTGTCCGCCGCGCCGCCTCGATCAGCGGCATGCCTTCTTCCACCCGCTGTACCATCGGCTTCTGGAGGTAAACGTCCTTGCCCGCCTCCATCGCGTCGATGGCGATCCGCGCGTGCCAGTAATCCGGCGTGGCGATGATCACCGCGTCGACGTCCTTTCGCGCCAGCACTTCGCGGTAATCGCGCGTGACGAACAGATCCTTGCCGTAGACTTCTTGCGCGCGCGTGAGCCGCCCCTGGTAGATGTCGCACACCGCCACCAGCTTCGTACCCGGCACGCTCGCCGCCGTGCGCGTGTCTTCCGACCCCATGATGCCCCAGCCGATCGTGGCAAACTGGATTCGGTCGTTCGCGGACCTCGTGCCCTGTTCGAGTCCGGCTGCTTGCAAGCCGCCGGCCGTGACAGCCGTGGTCTTCAGAAAATGTCGCCGCGTGGATGGCATATGTCCATTTTACGCAGCGGCCGTAGGCGGCTGCGCCCATGCCGGAATTCCGAAGAAGCGAGTGGATTTGCCTCGCATACTTCGCTTACACCTCCCTCGTCGCCGCCCTGCGCCCGCTCCCTCTTGCCACGCGACTCGAGGTTTGGTTCGCCGATGCCGCAGTCTTCGCCGCCCTTTGGCTGCTCGCGCTGCCCGCCGCGGCGCGCCGCCCCGCGCTCGCCGTCCTGCGCGACTGGCTCCCCCTCGCACTCATCCTCCTCGCCTACCGCCAGATGGGCTGGATGGCGCTCCCGCATGAAAACCGCAATTTCGAAAACTACTGGATCGCGCTCGACCGGCTCCTTCTGCATCACTGGAGGCTAAAACGCGCCATTGAGTCTCTCGGCGCGCTGCTTCCAAATGTGCTCGAACTTAGCTACCTGCTCGTCTATCTGATGCCCGTTGCCACGACAGCCACGTTCTATGCGCTCAACCAGCGCGAAAAGCTCGACGCCGCCTACCGCATCATCCTCTCCGCTACCCTCGCCACCTATGCGCTCTACCCGTTCTTCCCCAGCGAGCCGCCACGCGCCGTCTTCCCGGACGCCGATCTTCCACTCACGAGCGCCCTCCGCGCCTTCAACCTCCGCATCCTCGGCGCCTACGGCATCCACATGAGCGTCTTCCCCAGCGGGCATTCCGCCGCCGCCTTCGCCTGCGCCTTCGCCGTGCGCCGACTGCTCCCCTCTCACCGCCTCGCCGGCTGCGCCTTCCTGATTCTCGCCGTGCTCATCGCCGTCGCCACCGTCTACGGGCGCTACCACTTCGCCATCGACGCTCTCGCCGGGCTCGGCATGGCGCTCGCCGCGCTCTTCCTCCACCGCGCCGTCTCGCGCCGCGCCGGCTGACCGGCCGCTGTATGCTGGGAATACTTCAGGAAGCAGCAATCCGTCCGCAAACGAGGAGCGTGGCCCGTGCTCGCGCCCGCAACATTTCTCATCATTTTGTTTTGGCCCGATCCTTCCCCCGATGCAGTGCGCCGCGCCGCCGAACTCGGCGCTTCCGTCCTCGTCACGCCTCCCGCCGCCCGCGCCCCCGCCGCCCCGCCGGGCATCGATGTCATTGCTGAGGCCGCCGCCGGCTCCTCCGCCATCGCCGCTGCGAAAAACGCCGGTTTCCGCGGCGTGATGATCTCCGCTCCCGCCGAAGAATCCGCACTAGCCGCGTTGCTCAAAGAGCACGGCGCCTTCATCCGCTTCGTCTCGCTCGCCCCGCCGCAAGCGCATTGGGACGTCTCGCCCGCGCAGGCGGTGATTCGCGCCGGGCATTGGCCCGGTTTGCAGGCGCTCGACAGCGCCGCCGGAGCCACCGAGCAGCCCTGGATCAACGCAAACCTCCACCACCACTCCTGGCTCGAGGGCTTCTTCCCGCGCCGCACTCCGGCGCTCGACTACGATCCCCCCTCGGACACAACTCAATACGAAGGCGCGGAGATCGTCCTCTCCGAATCGTGGGCTTTCGGCGCCCCCGCCTTCCTCCGCCTGCCGCAGCCGTACCGCGAAGCGCTTGCCAAAAACGATCCGCGCGCCGCCGCCGCATGGGAGCGCCTGCGCGAGGTCGCCGCTTTTCTTCGCGGGGCCGGCGCTGCTCCGCGCCGCCCGGCGTCCACGCTCGCCGTGCTCGTCCCGGAGTGGGACGAGGAGTTCGCAGAGATCCTCAATCTCGCCTGGCGGCAACAGCTCCCCCCGCGCGTGTTCCCGCTCGCGGACTTCACGCCTCCGCCCGGACTTCGCCTCGTCGCCGTCCCGAACCGCACGCCACCGCCGCCGGTCCGGCAAAGGCTGCGCCAGTTTGCAGCCTCCGGCGGCATTGTGTTGCTCGCGCCCGAACCCGGGCAGCCGCAGGAGCCGTGGTGGGGTCATGCGGGGGAACCGGTCAAAGAGGGCACGATCACCATCCACCGCATCGGGCGCGGTTCTGTGCGCGTGATGGACGAGCCGGCGCTGGATCCTTTCGTCTTCGCGCTCGACCTGCGCGAACAGCTCGGCCTCGACAACCCTCTCCGCCGCGGCTTGCACGGCCTCGACGTCCGCATCTGGCACGCCTCCACCGCGCTCCCCGTCCTGCGCCGTGCGCAGGATGGCTCGCTCGTGGTGATCCTCATCGGGTATGGCCGCTGGATCGATCACGACTTCCTCGCCGGCGCCCGCGGCCAGTTCCGCTCTGCCCGCCTTGCGCAGCCGGGCGCAGCTGCCGCGCCGCTCAAGCTGATGCCGCGCGGGGGCCGTGTAGAATGGAACCAGCCTGGGCTTCGCAGAATCGCCGTCGTCACCCTTCAGGAGGCCGGCCGATGACTCTCTCCCGCCGCCAAGTGCTCGGCGCTCTTGCCGCCGCGCCCGTTTCCGCTGCCCCCGCGCAGTACTTCGGCCTGCATGACTTCCTCGAACAGCACCCGAAGGCCGTCTTCATCCGCCGCACGCGCGTCCCTCACAAAATGGACCGCGAATCCAAGCTGCGCGAAGGGCTCGAACTCGCGCGGCAGATCTTCGCCCTGAAGAGCGAACCCGGCATCCCGCTCACGCACCGCATCGTGCTCAAGCCCAACATCACCAGCGTCCGCACGCGCAACCGCCCCGACGAGGAAAACTGGGGCACGGGCACCGACCCCGACTTCTACGAAGGCATCATCCTCGGCCTGAAAGAACTGGGCCTACGCAAATTCCACTCCATCGAAACGAACCTCTATCACGCCTGGCACTACCGCGGCTTCATGGGCATTCACGAGCGCCACGGCGTCGAGATGAACGAGACCGAACAGAACTACCGCAGCCCGCGCGCCGAACGCGAAATCGTCTGGTCCAGAGTCCCGGAAGGGGTCATCTACGACCGCATCCCGCACCACTGGCCCGTCAACGCCCCCGATACGTGGCTGCTGAACATCGCCAAGTGGAAGGGCCACTCAATGTGCCTGACGCAGGCGGTGAAGAACGAGCAGGGACTCGTCTGCCTCCCCTTCATCCGCTTCTGCCAGGGTATGCGCATGGTGGCCAACGTGCCGGATGTGATGAAGCCGCACATGTGCCGCGATGCGGCGGAGCGCGTCCAGCGCTACTTCGAAAATCACCTCCGCAACGGATTCCGGCGTTATCAGGCGCACCCGGAGGACAACACCGTCAGCCCGCTCGCGCAGGAGATCTGGGCCCACAAAACACTTGACAACCAGAGCGTGCTGAAGACAGGCCTTGCCATCATCGAAGGCATTTACGGTCGCGACGGCGACGGCTTCGGGCTGGGCAACGACTATCTCACCAACCTCGTGATGTTCTCGCGCGACAAGTTCCGGCTCGACGTCATCGGACTCTGGCTCGGCGGACACGAGCCTGGCAACGTTTACCTCTACCGCGTCGCCAAAGAGCGCGGCCTGAGCGACACCTTCAACCCCTGGGAAATCGACCTTTACGAATGGACGGACTCGGGCCCCGTTCCGCGCAAGCTGACTGACTTCCCCCGCCACGAGCTGAAAAGCATCTACCTCCGCATGCCCGGCGAGCCGTTCCTCCACCTCGCCGACGAGCCCGTCGACTACGGCCGCCTGCGCTTCTGAACCCTAGCGCCGCTTGTGCGGGCTCTTGCGCTCGAGCGCCAGCCGCAGCCCGAAAGGCAGCAGCTCTCCCAGCGCCGCGCCGATGCGGTACTGCCAGCCCGGGATCACGAACAGCTTGCGGCTGTCCAGCCCTTTCAAGCTCGCCTGCACCACCCGGTCCGCGTCCAGCCACAGCCACTTCGGCACCTTGTTGCGGTCCACGCCCAGAACGTCGTGGAACTCGGTGTATGTGAAGCCCGGGCACAATGCCTGCACCACCACCGGCGAGCCCAGCAGATCCAGCTCGATCCTCAGCCCCTCGGTGAAATCGTTCATCCAGCCTTTGGTGGCGCAATAGCTCGTGTTGCCGCCGCTGCGCCAGAAGCCCGCCACGCTGCTGACGTTGATGATGGCGCCGCTGCCCCGCCGGATCATCCCTCCCAGCACCGCGCGCGTCAGCCGCATCGTCGCCAGCACGTGCAGGTTCACCATCTCCACCTGCCGCGCGTAGCCGGTTTCATGGAAAAAGCCCAGCGTGCCGAATCCCGCGTTGTTCACCAGCAGGTCCGGCGTCGCGGCCGCCTCGATCCGCGCCGCCAGCCCTTCGGCCTCGGCGGGCTTGGCGAGGTCGCAGGGAAAACACTCCACTTCGATTTTGTGCTTCTGCTCGAGCTCCGCTTTCAGCGCCTCCAGGCGCGCCGCGCGCCGCGCCGCCAGCAGCAGCCCGAAGCCCCGCGCCGCCAGCTTGCGCGCGAACGTCTCGCCCAATCCGCTCGATGCTCCCGTGATCACTGCGTGTTTCATGGCAGGACAAAACGATCATCGCACGGCCCGCGGCCGCCGCGGGTTACAATACGGGTTCGATGGAGGCGCGCGCGCAGCACCTGCACACGTATTTCCTGTTCCCCTTCGCAGTGGACAAGGAAGCCGTGATGCACGACCATCAGCGCGTGTGGGAGAAGCAGCGGCTCTGGACTGCCGGCCTCGACGAGTGGATCCAGGACCACGCCATGGGCGCCGGCTCGCCCGTGCCCGGAAAGCTCGGCCGGTGGCAGCGCGATCCTTTCCGCCGCTTCGACATGGACTCGTTCGCCTACCAGGACATGGTCTTCTTCCATCCCTTCGTCCGCCGCGTCTTCTTCGACGTCGGCGAAGGGATCGCCGGCGGCGAGGGCGCGCCCGAAAACATGCTGCGCGTCTATTCCATCCCTCTCGCCCACCTCGGCGAAACCGGGCGCAAGCTCATTCTCTTTGCCGCCGACTCGCGCGGCCGCAGCGCCTCCGTGCGCGTCACCGACCTGCGCCTGTTCATGTTCGCCAACGGGATCGGGATTCTCACGATCGGCGTCGAGGCGAACGACATCCCGATTCCCGCCGCGCTCTGGATCAACGAAATGATGCGGAAGGTCTATCCTTCCAGCGGGCGCCAGCTCCGCGAAGGGCGCGTCCCCAATCAGATCGAGCTGCGGCTCGAAGGCGGCGGCGAAACGCAGTTGCTTGCCGAAGAGCGCTTCACCCGTTGCGTCATGCGCGGCTATCTTCCCCCGCTCAGCCGCGTCATCACCGAGCTGCTCTACTTCCTCAACTACTCCACCCAGGAGTTCGAGCCGCTGCTGGACGAGCGCATGACGGTGTACTCCTACATGTCGGTGGATCCGGCGAGCGTCGAGCCGGACTTCGACCAGAGCGAGGAGTACGAAATTCTCATGGCGCGCTTCCTTTATGTGGACCGCTGGGGCGAGGGCTACCGCTACGACAGCGAATTCACGCGCGAGGCCATGCGCCGCCAGGTGTACCGCCGCTGGGCCCATCAGGGCACGCTCTACGGCTTCTCCAGCTACTCCAACGTCACGCTCGTCATGGGGCGCTTCGACTGCGACGAACACCAGCTTCGCGAGGGCTTCCTCGTGCACCGCATGTTCATGTCGCGCTACTATCTGCAAGCGGTAGTCGCGCTGTTTTACCGCGCCACCCTGCTCGACTTCAGCGAGCGCACCGCCCTCGTTTCACGCCTGCTCAGCCGCAAGTTCGGATCTTATGACATCACCGACGAGGATACCCGCCTCGTCACGCGCCTCATGGCCGAGTTCCAGCTCTTCTCCAATTACTGGTACTTCAGCGAGCTCGCCAACAAGGACGAGGAGATCGAGCACTTCCAGATGCAGTGCTCCGAGTTCCGCGTCCCTCTGATGAAGGCCGAAATCGAACAGGAGATCGAGAAGCTCAACAACACGCTCGAGCGCATCTACCAGCAGCGCAATACCGAATCCATCAACCGCCTCGCCATGCTCAGCATGATCCTCGGCGGAGGCGCCATGATTACCGGCTATTTCGGCATGAATTTCGGCCGGGAATTCGAAGAAATGTTTTTCTCCGGCGAAAGAGCCGCAGGCTTCCACTACGCCTCCATCATCGCCGTCACTCTCCTCGTCGTCGGCTCCGTCCTGTTCACGATTTTCCTGGTAGCGTCCAACTGGAGCGACTACCGCAAGATCCTCCTCCCCGGCAAGTCCGACAAGCTCGAAAGCCTGCGCCGCACCGCCGGCTTCGGCGAGGAGCCGGAAGCGGAAGAGCCCGAATAGCCCTCGCGGGGCGCGGTCAAAGCCCTTCGCCCAGGTAGAGCTCTTTCACTTCCAGAATCCTCCGCTCCGCCTGCGCCGGATCGATTCCGCTGCGGATCATCGCCTGCCGGGCCATCTCCATGCCGCCCTCGAATTCCGGCAGCACCGCAGAGGTCGCGCCGATACGCTTCAGTTCGTCGATCACCTGGACCCGCGCCGCCCGCGCGATCACAGGAACCTGCGTCGCCAGCCGCCGCGCCCTCTCCGCTGCCAGCTTCACCGTATCGGCATCGGGAACCGTCAGAATCAGCATCCGCGCGTTCTTCAGACCCGCCGCGCGCAGGATCTCCTCGCTCGTCACGTCGCCCCAGACCGCAGGGACGCCATCCGCCCGGAGATCGTTGAAGATGGCGTGGTTCAACTCGATGACCACGACGGGCAACCCGGCCGCCCGCAACACTCCCGCCACCGCGCGGCCGGAGCGCCCGTAGCCGGCCACCAGAATGTGGTCCATCAGCCGTTCCCGCGGCGCCTCGAACTGCCGCGCGGCGCCACGAGCCGGAAACCGCTTGCGCCACCACCGGCCCAGCGGCAGAGCCAGCGATGCCACCGGGGGCGCCAGCGCAATCGACAAAATCGTGCACGTCAGCGCGAAATCGTAGGCGTCTTTCGAAAGAAATCCTCCGCGAAGCCCCGTGCGCGCCAGCACGAACGAAAACTCCCCGATGTTGGCCAGGCCCAGCCCGATGATCCACGGCGCCATGTACACATAGCCGAACCGGCGCGCCAGCAGGCCGATATAGAGCCCCTTCACCAGCACCAGAAACGCCACGCCCCCCAGGATCCTCTGCGGGTGCTCCGCCACCGTTCGCGGATCGAACAGCATCCCCACGGAGACGAAGAACATCAGCCCGAAAATGTCCCTCAGCGGCGCCAGCTCGCTCAGCGCCTGATGGCTGAACTCGCTCTCGCTCAGAACGAGCCCCGCGATGAAGGCGCCCAGTGCGAAGCTCAGCCCCGCGTGGTGCGCGCCGTACCCCGTGCCCACGCTGATGGCGACCACCGCCACCAGAAACATCTCGCGCGAGCCCCAGCGCAGAAGGCGCCGTAGCAGCCATGGAAGCAGCCGCGTGCCCAGCACGACCACCAGCGCCAGCAGCGCCAGCGAAGCCGCCAGCGGGCGCAGCACCGCCGCCGTTCCCGCAGCTCCTGCCTGCGGCAGCAGGATGAGCATCGGTACCACCGCGAGGTCCTGCATCACCAGAAGCCCGATCATCACGCGGCTGGCCAGCGTCCGCGTCACGCCGCGCTCGTCCAGCATCTTCACCACCACCATCGTGCTCGACAGCGCTGCCATTGCCCCGAACCACACCGCCTCCGTGCTGTTCATGCCGAACAGCCGCTCTCCCGCCAGCCACCCCAGCGCCCCGCATCCCAGGATCTGCAGGGGGCCGCCCAGCAACGCAATGCGCCGCACCGTCAGCATGTCGCGGATCGAGATTTCCAGCCCCAGGCTGAACAGCAGCAGCGCCACGCCAATCTCGGCCAGCAGCTCGATGTCGCGGATCGACGACACCGTCGGCCCTGCCGTGTTCGGCCCCACCATCACGCCCGCCGCGATGTAGCCCACCAGCAGCGGCAGCCGCAGCAGGCGCGCCAGCACCGCGCCGGCCAGCCCGGCCACCACGATCAGCACGAAATCGGCGGCAATCCCCATGCGCTCGTTCTATTGTGGCAAGCCCAGGGGACTCACTTCAGCCCGTGGCGCTCCAGCAACTCCTCGTCGCCGAGCAGCGCCTCCGTGGGCCCGTCCGCCGCAATGCGCCCGCCGTCGAGGATCAGCAACCGCGCCGTCGTCCGCCTCAGAAAGCCCAGGTCGTGGCTTGCGATCAGCTTGGCGCACCGCTGGCGGATCAGATGCTCCGCGAGCTGGCGCGCCGCGCGCGGGTCCAGCTCGCTGGTGGGCTCGTCCAGCAGCAGCAGGTCCGGCTCGAGCGCCAGCGCCACCGACAGCGCGGCGCGCTTCCGCTCCCCGGCGCTCAGCTCATGTCCGGGTCTCTCCGCGGCATGCTCCAGCCCGCACGCCGCCAGCGCTGCCCGTGCCCGCCGCAGCGCCTCCTCCCGCGGCGCGCCCCGGTTCTCCAGCGGGAGGGCGGCGTCTTCCAGCACGGTGGGCATGAACAGCTGGTCTTCGGGGTTCTGGAACACCGCGCCGAAACTGCCCCTGATTTCCACGCTTCCCGCGTGCGGGCGCAGCAGCCCCATCAGGCACCACAGCAGCGTGCTCTTGCCCGCGCCGTTCGGTCCGGCGAGCCCCACGCTCTCCGCCGGCGCGACCTCGAAGGAAATGCCGCCCAGCACCGTACGTCCGCCGTAGCGGAATTCCAGCCTTTCGACTCTCGCAGCCGCCGTCATCGCGCCAGCCCGTTCGCCAGCAAGGCGGCGTAGAAGCGCTCGGCCCGCCGCAGCGCCCTCGGAAACAATGCTGCCGCCGCCATCGCCAGCGAGCGCCATCCCCCGCGCCGCCAGCGGTGCGGCGCGGCCAGTTTCCAGGCCCGGAAAAGCGACAGCGTTTCCTCGAAAAGCACGCGCACAAAATGCCCCAGAAACAGAAAATAAAGTGCGCCATTTCGCAAGAACGGCCGCCGCGCCGCGCGCATGAGCAGCCGCCCCCACGGCAGCAGGCGCCCCAGCGCCAGCCCCGCTGCCGCTGCGATCAGCATCCGCAGCGCGAGCCACGGCGGACGCCGCGCCGCCAGCCATTCGGCCGCCGCCAGCACTGCAGCCAGCGCCAGCAGCCCCGTCCACGCCGCAGGCAGCCTCACGTCGGCTTCTCCGCCGCCACCGTATATTCCCCCTCGTTCTCCTCCGCCGTCAGCACCTTCACGCCCAGCGACGCGCACAACGCCGCCAGCTCGCGCGCCGGCGGCAGCCGGTCCTCCGCGACCGCTCCGCCGATGGTGGCATGCATCGCGTTCAGCGCCTCGCTCCCCATCAGATGCCCCACGGCCAGCCGCCCTCCCGGGCGCAGCGCGCGCAGCAGCGCCTCGAGCGCCCCCCTCTTGTTCTCAATGTGCGGCAGCGCGCTGAATACGATCACTGCGTCGAAGAATCCCGCCGGAAAAGGCGGCGCGCAAATGTCGCCGCACACCAGGCGCACCTGCGTGCGCGCGGCATGTTTCCTCCGGTTTTCGCCGAGCATCGCCGGCGCGAAGTCGAACTCCACGATCAGCTCCGGCGGCTCTGGCAACCGCAGCAGCGGCTCCACCAGCACGCCCGTGCCCGCTCCGGCGTCCAGAATGCGGGCGTGGCGTGAATCCACAATTTTCCTCAGAAATGTTTCCGCCCGCGCCGCAGTCTCCGGCTGCCCCGGGAGCGAGTCCCAGGCCGCGGCCAGGCGGTCGAACCATTCACGTTTCATCCAGTAGCAGTCCCCCGCGCCGCCGAAGCGCCGCCACGGCCAGCGGCGTCACCACCAATTGAAGCACAATGCCCGGCAACCCTTGCACCAGCAGGGCCAGCGAGGCGAAGCCCGGCGGCAGCTCCAGCCACGCCGCCGCTGCATACGCGCCCGCCAGCGCCGTTGCCCGTCCCGCCGCCACCGCCAGCGCCACCGAAAGCGGCAGCGGCAGCCTCGCGGTCAGCGCCGCCACGCCCGCCAGCACCGCGCCCTCAGCGCTCATCATCGCTGCAATCGGCGGATACAACGGCGGCATTCCCGTGGCGAAAGCCGAGATCCACGGGATCAGCAGACCCGTTGCCACCGCCCACGGCCACCGGCTCAGGTATCCGTTCACCAGCAGCGGCAGCAGCATCGGCAGGAACCGCGATCCCAGCCCCACCGCATGGAACGCCACCGGCAGCGCCAGCGCCAGCGCGCCCATGGCGGCGCTGATCACCATCGAACGCAAAGTGGCGGCGGCAGGCAGTGGCATGGCTCAAAAGTGCAGCGTCACCCCGCCGGCGGCATTGACGCCCGGCATCACGTAACCCGGCAGGATCTCGTAGCGGCGGTTCAGCAGGTTGTCGGCCAGTGCGAATACCGTCGCCCTGCGGCTTGCTTTCCACGAGCCCTGCAGCGTCAGCAACGGATAGCCGCCCAGCGTCGCCGTGCGCGCCGCGTTCGCATACCGCCGCCCCACCACCATCGCCGACAGGCTGGCCGTAAATCTGCTGTGCTGATAATGCAGCGCCCCGTTGAACTTGTTCGCCGGAATCAGCGGCGCAACCTGCGCCGACCGCAGCACGCCCGTGCCCGCGCTCATCATCCACGCCCTCGAAGGGCGCCACTGCGACTGCACTTCCACCCCGCGCAAAATCGCGCGCCCGGAGTTTTCCAGCCGCAGATTCGGGAAGCGTCCCAGCGTCACGATCTGGTTCGACAAGGACGAATAGTAGCCCGTCGCCCACGCCGTGAATGTCCGGTGCGGCTGCACATACAGCGTCGACTGCCAGTTCCACAAGCGTTCCGGCTGGAGAGCGGGATTCGGGGCGGGGAAGAGGTAAAGTTCACGGATTGTCGGGTTGCGGAAGCCGCGGCTCACGCCCGCCGACCAGGATACTTGCGGCGAGATCCGCACCGTCGCGGTGGCTTCCGGCACCGACAGCCCTCCGTACACGGAATGCCGGTGGTACCGGTATCCGCCTGCCAGCGAAAAGCGCGGCGACAGCTGCCATTGCGCGCGGGAAAATCCCGCCCCTTCATTCAGCGTGTACTCGCCATAATCGAGTCGGCTCCTGACGTTGCGCGCCTCGCCGCCGTAGTGGTTGAAATCCCCGCCGGCGTCCACCGTCAGCGACGGATGAAGCAGGAACGTCTGCATCGCCCGCACGCCGCGGGTCGAGTCCGTCGAACGGAACCCGTCGGTGATGAAGTGCCGCCCCCATGCGCCGTACTGCCGGATATAGCCGTGCGAGCGCGAATACGCGTTGTTCAGGTTGAGGCTGTACCCGCCTCTCCCCACGCGCGCAAAGCTTCCCTGGAGCGGTGCAAAAATCGTGCCCGGATCTTCCACGTGGAAAAATCCGTAGCGGCTTTCCAGCGATCCCTTCCAGTGCTCCGAGAAATCGCCGCCGGCCGTGAATGTCGCATCCAGATTGCGAAAATCCGAAGAAGGCCGTTCACCCGATGTCCCCGAATATCCCGCGTTCAGCGAATAAAATCCCCTGGTGAATTTCGCCGCGTGGTTCAGCCGGTGCTGTGTGGTCCACCACGAGCCCAGCGAGGACGTCAGCCGCGTCTGAAACCCCGCCTCCGGTTGCGCCGGAATGATCTCCACTGCTCCGCCCATTGCGTTCGAGCCGTACAACACTGATGCCGGTCCCAGCGTCACCCGCACCGATGCCGCATCCGACAACGTGTACAGATCCGGCAGCGGGTGTCCCATCAGCCCCTGAAAGTCCGGGCGCCCGTCGATCACGATCAGCACTCCCGTGTTCGGCGAGCCGCCGATCCCGCGCACGCTCACTGCTCCCGTGCCGTTCGTCGCAATGCCGTATCCCATCACCCCGCGCCGCGTGACAAACGCCCCCGGCGCCAGCCGGTCCACGGCGTCCAGCACCGTGCGCGCGCCGGTGCCTTCGATCTCCAGGGCGGTTGTGGCAATCGTCTGCGCCGTCTCCGCGCCTGCCGCCCGCACAACCACGTCCACCGTGGTTCGCAGAGGGGCGGGTTCCAGTGTGACACGCGCCTCGCCGCCGCCCGGAGGAAGAACTATGACCTTTGGAGTGAAGCCGGGCGCGGAAACGCGTGCCGAACCGCCTGTCACCTCCACGACGGCGTTCGGAATCGCTGCCCCGGAGGGATCCACCACAACGATCTCCGCAGCAAGGCACGAGAGGGAGAGGGCCAGAATGTGGACGACAGCAAGATTTCGGAAAAACATATCCGCATGGTAGCACGATATTTACAAGCGTGCTACCCTGCGGCCCCTGTGCGCTGCTTCTCCATCACTACGCGGAAGCCGATGTAGTCCTGGCGCTGCGTCACCGGAGCCTTGGCATCGGCGGGCTGATCGGCGCTGCCGCCCATCGCCTTCGGCTTGCCGTCCTTGCCGGCCACCCACTCCGCCGCATTGCCGCCAAGGTCAAACAGCGGATCGTCACCGGTGCCGGGGAAGGATCCAGCGGGCTTCAGCAGGCCGCCGGGGCCGGCTCCCTCCACCAGCGGTGCCAGCCGCGCGGCGTCGTCGAAGTTGACCGTGTAGCCCGCCCACTGATCCAGCGTGTTCTCTTCTTTGCTGCGATTCAGCAGTTCGCCCAGCTCCTCTTCGGTTCCCAGGCGGTACTTGCGCCCCGTCTTTTTCGACAGCCATTCGCAGTACTGCCGCGCCTTCTCATATGAAACGCCCGTCGCCGGGAACAGCTCTGTGCCCGCCGGTACAGGATAGGAAGAATCAAAAGCGCGGAACTGCGCCCGCGTCACCTCGAAACGTCCCACGGCAATCGAACCGCGGTCCACCGTTTCCGGCACATCGCCCGCATTCCGCAGCCGCTCCAACGCCGCCAGCGGCGATGCCGCCCGCAACGACGGGTTCCCTTCCGCCGCCGTGCCGAACAGATGCCGGTCGAACCACGCCAGTTCCTCCTCCACCTTCCGCTTCTGATGGACGTACTTGCGCAGGCTGTGCGGCTCGCCGGGGAAGAGAATGAAACGCACAGGCGTCTTGCCGTAGTGCTGCAACGCCCGGTAATGCTGCCAGCCCTGCTCGGTGGGCACCTGCCGGTCCTCGGTTCCGAAGAAAATAATCGTCGGGCTCGTCACTTTTTCCATCTGGAAAAGCGGTGACTTCTTGACGTAGAAATCGGGATCATCCATCGGCGTCTTGCCCAAATAATATTGCTCGAATGCGTCCCCGAACACCGCGTTCCCCCAGTCGCTCGTCCAGTTGACGTCGCCCGCGCCCGCGCCCACCGCCTTGTAGCGCGTCGTGCGCACCGAAAGCTCGATGCTGATGATCGATCCATTCGACCAGCCCATCACGCCCAGCTTCCGCGGATCAGCCAGCCCCTTCGCAATCAGATGGTCCACACCCTTCTCGACGTCGATCCATTCCAGGTCGTTGTACTTCCCGCCGGAAATCGACTCGCCGAACTTCAGCCCGTAATTGGACGACCCGTGATAATTCGGCTTCAAAATGAACGCCCCGCGTTGCGCAAACAGCTGGTGCGGATATGCCCAGCTTTCCCGGAAAGCATCGGCGTCATGACCGTGCGGACCGCCATGAATCATCACCACCAGCGGGTATTTCTTTCCCGCTTCGTAATTGTGTGGGTAATAGAGAATCCCCTCGATCTCCTCGTCGAGCGCGCCCTTCCACCGGATCACCTCGGTCCGCGCGATTGTCTTCTTGCGGAACCCGGCGTTCGGCTCGATCCACGCTTCGGCGCCCTCGAAGCGGCTCCCCTCCAGACGCGCCGTTATGTACACCGCAGGCGTGGACGCGTTGGACCTCGTCCATGCGATCCGCCCGCCGCCCAAGGACGTCCACACCTGATGCACGTCCGGCGCATCTACCCACTCCCGCCTCCACGCCGCGCCATTCTCGTAATAGCGCGCCACCCGGTTGCGCGCCCCGTTCGCCAGCAGCGCCACGAAGCCGTCCGCTGTCGCCGCTGGCGCCCCGGCGAGCGCATTCTCCCAGTCCAGCGGCACCTCCACCGGACGCGCCTTCGCCGCCGCGTCCAGCGGCTCCGCGAGCGTCAGCGGGAAGTGATAGAGCTTCATGATGCTCGCGTTGTAAAGGTACGGGTGCGTCGTGTAGGGGGCGGTAAAGTAGAGCGACCTCGAATCCGGCTTCCAGTGGATCGAGCGCGGATACAGCTTCTGCCCGTCGAACAGCGTCACGCTGCGCCCCGTCGCCAGATGGTGCAACATTGTCGCCGGCTTGATCTTCTGGTTGTAGATCTCGGCCAGGCTCCGGTTGTGTACGGTCACCGCCCACTGCCCGTCGGGCGACACATCCACGCTCTTGATGCGGTCCGTGTTGGTGGTGAGCCGCGCCGGCTTGCCGCCTTTCACGTCTACGCGGAACAACCGCACTGGCGGCTCGTGCTCCTCGTCGTCCACCACGCGCGAGGTGTCCTTCTCCTTTTTGATCCGCTGATCGTGCCAGGAGGGATCTTCCGCCGCCGCCACGGCGACCGCGTCCTCCGAGATCCAGTCGAACGTCCGCACCCCGCGCTCGAATCGTGTCAACTGCCACGGCTCGCCGCCGCCCGTGTGCATCAGCCACACCTGCTGCCGTGGCCCTTCGCCGCCCGGCGCGCCCCCTTCGCCTTCCTCGCCCTCCGCCCGCGGTGCCCGCCGGCTCGTCAGAAACGCGATCAGCTTGCCCGAGGGCGAAAACTTCGGGCTCGATGCGCTGTCCCGCCCCCGCGTCAGCTGCACCGCGCCCTCTTCGCCAAAACGCTTCAGCCAAAGGTGCGAAACCGGTTCGCCCTTCTCCTTGTCGATCTTCGACTTCGTGTAGACGCCCATACGCCCGTCGCGCGAAAGCTCCACGCTTCCCACCTGCTCCTGCAGCAGGACGTCGTCCACTGTCCATTTATCTGCGCCCGCCGCAGGCAGGCACGCCAGCAGAAAAGCCATCCACTTCATACCCCTTCATTATGTTCACTGCTTCCCTCGCCGTCGCACCCCGGCCCGCTATGCTGTCTGTTAGCGACATGCCCTTGTACACGCGTTATCTCGAATATCTCGTCACCGTCCCCCGGACAGGGCTCTCCCTCGACGTCTCGCGCATGAACTTCTCCGGCGCGTGGCTCGATTCAATGGAGCCCGCCATGCAGCGCGCCTACGCCGCCATGGAACAACTCGAGCGCGGCGCCATCGCCAACCCCGATGAAAACCGCATGGTCGGCCATTACTGGCTGCGCGCTCCTCACCTGGCGCCCTCGGCCGATCTGCGCATCGCCATCGAATCGGCCCAAAAGCGCGTCCAGGAGTTCGCCGCGCGTATCCACGACTCCTCCGCCTTCTCCGAAGTCCTCAGCATCGGCATCGGAGGATCCGCCCTCGGCCCCATGTTCCTCGCCGACGCCCTCGGCCACCCGCGGCGCGACCGCATGCGCCTCCACTTCTTCGACAACACCGATCCAGACGGCATCGAACGCGTCCTCGCCTCGCTCGATGGCCGCCTCGACCGCACCCTCGTCCTCGTCATCTCCAAAAGCGGTGGCACGCCGGAAACCCACAACGGCATGAAACTCGCCGAAGCCGCCTTCGCCCGCGCCGGCGTCGCCTTCGGCCCGCGCGCCGTCGCCATCACCATGCCCGGCTCGAAGCTCGACTCCTACGCACAGGAGAACGGCTGGCTCGACCGCTTCCCCATGTTCGACTTCGTCGGCGGCCGCACCTCCGTCATGTCCGCCGTCGGCCTGCTGCCCGCCGCCCTCCAGGGCCTCGACACGGCCGCCCTGCTCGCCGGCGCCGCCGCCATGGATGAGGCCACCCGCGTCCGCCTCACCCGCCAGAACCCCGCCGCCCTCCTCGCCCTCATGTGGCACTATTACACCGGCGGCAGGGGCCGCCGCGACATGGTCATCCTCCCTTACAAGGACCGACTCCTCCTGTTCTCCCGCTACCTCCAGCAGCTCATCATGGAATCGCTCGGCAAGCAGCGCGACCTCGACGGCCGCATCGTCGAACAGGGCATCACCGTCTACGGCAACAAGGGCTCCACCGATCAGCACGCCTACGTTCAGCAGCTCCGCGAAGGCGTCAACAACTTCTTCGTCACTTTCATCCGCGTGCTCGAGGATGGCGGCGATCCGCTCGAACTTGAACCCGGCGTCCGCGCCGGCGACTACCTCGACGGCTTCCTCCTCGGCACCCGTGAGGCGCTCACGGACAACGGCCGCGAATCCATCCTCATCACCATCCCGCGCGTCGACGCCCTCTCCGTCGGCGCCCTCATCGCCCTCTACGAGCGCGCCACCGGCTTCTACGCCTCGCTCGTCCACATCAACGCCTACCATCAGCCCGGCGTCGAAGCCGGCAAGAAAGCAGCCGCGGCGCTGCTTGACCTGCAGAAGCGGATCCTCGCCGCGCTCGGCTCATCGCCGAAGCCCGTCGACCGGATCGCCGCCGAAACCGGTGCGGAAAGCGAGGAAGCCGTCGCTCACGTCCTGGAGCATCTTGCCGCCAACGGCCGCGTCCGCGCCTCGAAAAACGGCTACAGCCTCTGATTTTGCGCTTCCTTCCGCGTCCCGCCCCCGGGCCGCGGCTATCATGGTAGAGGATGACCGCACCCGAGGCCATCGCTACAGCATCGGCGAAACTCCACGACCTTGAAGCCGCTCTCAACGGCGTCGTGCGCGGAAAGCCGGAGGTCGTGCGCCTCTCCGTTGTCTGCCTCCTCTCTCGCGGCCATCTCCTCATCGAAGACGTCCCCGGCGTCGGCAAAACCACGCTTGCCCACGCCCTCGCGCGCAGCATAGATTGCAGCTTCCACCGCCTGCAATGCACCTCCGACATGCTGCCCGGCGACATCCTCGGCGTCACTGTCTTCAACGCCCGCAACGGCGAATTCGAATTCAAACGCGGCCCCATCTTCACTAACCTCCTGCTCGCCGACGAAATCAACCGCACCACCCCGAAAACCCAGTCCGCTCTCCTCGAGGCGATGAACGAACACCAGATCACCATCGACGGCGTCACCTATCCGCTTGCCGAACCGTTCATGGTCATCGCTACCCAGAACCCCGTCGAGCACCACGGAACCTACCCCCTGCCCGAATCGCAGATGGACCGTTTCCTCATGCGCATCCGCGTCGGCTACCCCGACGCCGCCAGCGAACGCGAGATCCTCCGCGCCTCTCAGCCCGCCACTGCTCCCGAGGTCAAACCAGTTCTCGGCCCCGCCGAGTTGATCGAAATCCAGCGCGCCGTCGAGTCCATCCGCGTCGACGACTCCCTCCTCGACTACATCCTCGCCATCGTCGAGCAAACGCGCGAGCACGATCAGCTCGCCCTCGGCGTCAGCCCCCGCGGCGCCCAGGGGCTCTACCGCGCCGCCCAGGCGCTCGCCCTCATCGAGGGCAGGGACTACGTGCTGCCAGACGACATCAAGCGCCTCGCCGTTCCCGTCTTCGCCCACCGCGTCGTCCTGAACCAGCGCAGCACGCTCATCACCCGCTCCACCGAGGTTTGCGAACGCATCCTCAACGAAATCCTCAAGCTCGTGGAAGTGCCTCTCTAGTTCCGGATAGCTGTCATGAAAACTGCCATCATCGGATTGCCCATGACGGGCAAGACCAGCCTTTTTACGATCCTCACCGGCGTGCATGAGACTGCCCGCACCGGCTCCATGGAGACGAAAGTTGGCGTCACGCGGGTGCCCGATCCCCGCCTCGACGCCCTCGCAAAAGTCTTCGCGCCGGAAAAAGTCACCCACGCCACTCTTGAGTTCATCGACTTTCCCTCCATCTCCCGCGAGGCGCTCCGCGAGCCTTCCTACCTCGCCAGCCTGCGCGTCGCCGACGCCATCGCCCACGTCGTCCGCCTCTTCGAAAGCGACGTCATCCCGCACGAGAAGGGCTCCGTCGACCCCCTCCGCGATATCCGCGACGTCGACATGGAGCTCGTCCTCAGCGATCTCGCCGTCGTCGAAAAGCGCCTCGAAAGGCTCGAAAAAGACCGGAAAAAAATCAAGGACCCCGCTCTGGACCGCGAATTCGAGCTGCTCTCCGCCGCAAAACCGATGCTCGAGGACGGCCGCCCTCTCCGCGCGTGGCAGCTCGAGGCGGAAGACGAAAAGCGCCTCCGCGGCTTCCAGTTCCTCTCCCAAAAGCCCGTTCTGTTTGTCCTGAATGTCGGAGAAAATGACGCCGGCAGAATGCCGGAGATCGAAGACCGTTTCCGCCGGGAACTGGTGGCGGACTCGAGCCACACCGAAGTCGCCGCCGTCTGCGGCAAGATTGAGGCCGAACTCGCCGAACTGCCGCCCGAAGAGCAGCAGGAGTATCTGGCCTCCTACGGGCTCCCCGGCTCGGGGCTTGACCGTCTCGTGCGAGTCATGTACCGCCTCCTCGGCCTCATGAGCTTCCTCACCGCCGGTGAGACCGAAGTCCGCGCCTGGACCATCCCCGTGAACTCCACCGCCGTGAAAGCCGCCGGCGCCATCCACTCCGACTTCGAGAAGAAATTCATCCGCGCCGAAGTCGTCCACTGGCAAGCCCTCGTCGATCATGGAGGCTACGCTGGCGTCCGCGAAAAAGGCCTGCTTCGCCTGGAAGGCAAGGACTACATCGTGAAGGACGGCGACGTACTCGTCATCCGCCACGGCTGAGCCGGGACGGCCTCACTGGGCTCTCCGCAGCTCCTGGAACAGCTCCCGGAAGCACAGCACCGCCTCCGCCACCTGCGCCCGCGGGGTCTTGTCTTCTCCGAAATACGCCCTGACGAACGGACCGAAGCCCACCCATGTGGTCTGCAGCATGCCCAGCATCCGCTCCGCTACCGGCTTCGCCGCGGTGGCGCGCGTCCTTTGAGTGATCCTCAGCTGTTCCAGCGCCACGGAGGGCTTCCTCCACGGGGAGCTCACCACGCTGAGCCCTTGCAGCGCAAAGAACGGCGCCGTCGGATGCGGCGCCTCATAATGCCAGTCGCAGATCACCACGTCCCGCGGGATCAGCTGAATCGCCCGCGCCGTCCCGTTTTCCGCCGCCTCCCACTTTCCGATCCCCGTCATGTCTGCGTCCAGCAGCCGGTCGCCCCAGATCCACAGCCGTCCTCCTCGCCCCGCCACAAAATCCCGCAACGCCTTTACCTCTCCCGCAAACAATTCCGCCCGGTCGCGCCCGCGGCACCGGGGGCAGTCCTCTTCGCCCAGGAGAAACACCTCGTCCATGCCCGCGTGGAAATCCTGCGCCCCTGCAGCGTCCATCAGCTCCGCTATCAGGTCGAAAATCACCTTGTGCACCCCCGGATGCAACGGACAATAACTGCGGCAATAAATCCCCTCGTTGTCCGGATATTTTCCTGGAGTTTCGTCGAATTCCGGATGCGACCGCAGCAGCCCGAACGTCGTCTTCGCCCACGATTGGTGCCCCAGCAGGTTGATCATCGGGATCAGTCTCACCCCTGCCTCGCGGCACGCCGCCGCCAGGCGAGCCACGTCCTCGCGCGTCAGCGCCGGCTCGTCCACCACTTCCGGATGCGACGTGTAGCGGTAGCGGTAGTTGAACTCGAGAATCAGCGTGTTCACGCCTTCTTTGGGCAGGGCTTCCCGGATGAAGCGCAACGCCAGTTCCATCTCGTCCGGCCTTGGCGCCCCAAGGTGAATCCCGCGCACCGGCAACGGCTCCGCCCCTGCCAGCAGCGATAGCAAAACGAGAATCGGAATGCGCCGCATGGCGCCATTCTATTCGAACGGGCGGTACACGGGAATCTGCGTCGCTGCAAACCCGGTGAGCCCCGCCGCCAGCGCCAGCCAGGCGAACCAGTCCCCATGGCGCGTGTAGAATGTGCGCTCCCTCAGATACCGGAAAGGCAGCCGCCCCGCGTGAAACGTGTGCTCGGGAAACGCGTTCCACACCTGCCCGGACGGATCGATCGACGCCGTCACGCCGTCGTTCGACGGCCGCAGCAGCCACCGCCGGTTCTCCACCGCCCGCATTCGCGCCAGCAGCAGGTGCTGCGCCCGCGCCGCGCTCCGGCCGAAGTAGCCGTCGTTGGTCAGGTTCACCAGCACCTCCGCGCCTTCGGCGGCGAACTGCCGCACATAATCCGGAAACGCGGACTCGTAACAGATAAACGCGCCGATCGCCCTTCCGTCTGCCATCAACACTCTCGCCCCCTCGCCCGCGGCGTAGTCTCCCGCTTCTGAGGAGATCTTCTGGATCCATCGGAACCCTGGCGGGATGAACTCCCCGAACGGCACCAGCCTCGCCTTGTCGTAACGTCCCGCCAGGCGTCCGGCGCTGTCGAGCAGCACCGCGGAATTCAACGGCTCGCGCCCGGCTGTCCACGCCACGGTCCCAAACAGGAATGGCGCCTGCGCCAGCCGCGTCGTATCGGATGCCTCGTGCCGGAACTGCGCGTCGTCATAGTAATAGAACGGCGCCGGCGCCTCCGGCCATAACAGCAGTGAAGCCCTCGGCCGCGTCGGGTCCAGCGCCATCTCCAGTGTTCGCACCGCCAGCCTTCGCGTCGTTGCCCGCAGCGTCGCCTCATCCCATTGCGAGTCTGCCGCGGCGTGGATCTGCACGGCCACCGCCTCGCGGTCGAACGCGCTCCGCCGTTCCACCGCCGGCAACAGCCACAGTCCCAGCAACGGCAGCAGCCACGCCAGCTCCGCACGCTTCCGCCGCAACGCCAGCGCCGCCGCCGCCGCGCCGATCAGCGCGAACGCAAACGACAGCCCGTAGACTCCCGTCCACGGCGCCAGCCGCAGCGGCACCGCCATGCCCGCGCCGGCGTTGCCCAGCGCCAGCCAGGCGAATCCCAGCGGACCATGCGTTCTTTCAATCCCTGCCCACAGAGCGGCGACGGCCGGCGCCGCCCACCAACGCCGCATCACCGGACCCGCGAGCGTTGCGAACACCGCCGTGTGCAGCCCCTTGGCCAGGGCGAACAGCGCCAACGCCGCCCAACTCAGCGCCGCGTTCAGACCGCCATAATTCGCCAGCACTTCGCGGATCCAGTGACAGACGCAGATCCAGAACACCGCTCCGCTCAGCCACCCGGACAAAAACCGCCGCAGCGGGCGCGGCTCATGCGCCATCGCATACAGCAGCGGCGTCAGTGCCACCGGAGCCAGCGCGCTCCACCCCAGCGGCGGAAACAGCGCCGCCAGCAGCAGTCCGGTAAGCACAGCCCCGCCCGCGCACAGCGCCGGCAGTCTCATCGCCGATTCGCTCCCGCGTCAATATTTGACTGGAAAAGCATTCGTCACGCCCAAAGCGCTCAGCTTCGAGCGGGCCTCGGCTATCTGCTCGTTTCCGGCCAGCGGCCCGATCAGCACCCGGCACAGCTCGGGCGATTTGGGCGACGGCGCCACATAGCCATTCAGCCCGGTCTTGCCGGTAATGAAGCTCAGCATCGCCTCCGCGTCGGTCCGCTGCGTCGCCGCCGCTTGCAAATACATTCCCGCCGGAGGCTGCTCCACATAGAGCCGCTCGGGCGCCGCCGGTTCCTTCTTCGGTTCCGCCTTCGCCCCGGCGGCGGGCGTGGGGCTCTTCTCGGCCGGCTCCGGAGTGCGGGCCGGCACTTCCTTGCGCGGCGCCTCCTTGGGCTCGGCCGCTTCCCGCCTGTTCGCGTCCAGCGTGATCGGCACCTGTTCGGCCGCCTTGCCTGCGGCTGTATCCGCCCCGCCTGCCGACCGCCTCCCGGCCACGAAGCCGAGCGAGAAAAACAGCCCCATCAGCAGCAGGACGATGGCGAACACGGCCAGGATCTGCCTGTTGCCAAGCACAATTTCAAATTCGCCTTCGTCTTTCGCGGGCATCGACATCAGTGATTCCCCTCCCCTGTTCCGGCAGCGCGGCGGCCGCGCCGCGAGGGCGTCCAAGTGTTGAGAATAAACCCTTCCCCACGCAGTCTACAAGCCCGGCCCGCGCCGCGGCTGCACCGGACACGCGCCCCCCGCAAACGGGCACCACTGGCAATCCTCCGATTCCCGCACCGGAAATTCGCCGCGCCGCTCCGCTTCCTGCCACTCCCGCAGCACTTCCATGGCCTCCCCGATCTTGTCCCCGGAGACATCCACCCGGTGCGGCTGCCTCTCGCGCAGCGGAAACAGCCACGCCTCGGCCACTTTCTTCGACTTGAGCTTTTCGAGCGCTGCCGCATACAACCGCAACTGCAATTCGTAACCGCGCGTGCGGCTCTCGTTCAGGTAGCGGTCCGTCTTGTAATCGACCAGCACCGGCCCGTTGCCCTCGTCGAACCACAAGTCGATCTGTCCCCGCAGCAGCGTGCCGTTCAGTTCCACCAGAAAATCCATCTCGTGCTGCTTCTCTCGCGCGCGCTCTGCCCGCCGCGCCAGCCCGCTGGTCTGAAACACGCGCGCCAGCTCCCGCGCCTCTTCCGGGACCTCCTCGCGCGCCCCCGCCAGGTATTCGTGCACCTCGGTCCCAAGTTCGATGCCCTCTCCTCCGCCCGATGGCGCCACGGGCCAACGCAGCGCCGAGTGGAGCAGGTAGCGTCTCGGACACTGCGCGAAAGTTGCAAGCGCCGTCACGGCGGCTTCCGACGGCGCTTCGCCGGCAGAATCCAGCCGGTCTGTCACAACTTCCGTCGTCCCCGCATTCTCGAGCTGCACCGCGGGCGGCTCCGGGAGCCCCTGAATGCGGCGGATCGAAGCCAGCTCATTGGCGGCGCTGCCGCCATCCTCGCCCGGGATCTCCAGGCCCAGTCCCATGAGAACCAGATTCGGCCACTCCTCCGTGCGGTTGCCGGAACGGGTGAAAGCCAGGATCAGTCTCTCCTTGGCGCGCGTCATCGCTACATACAGCAGCCTGTCCCGCTCCAGCTCGTCCTTCTTCTTGATCCTCTCGCGGGCATCCTCAAAAATGCAGTCGCCGTGTTTTTCCCCGTCGGGTGCAATCCACTTGAAACCGAGGCCGCTCTCCGGATGATATGCCGCCGGCATGGAATCGGTCCTTCCTCTTTTCTCCAGCGCTGCCACCGCCACGATCGGAAACTCCAGCCCCTTCGCCTTGTGGATCGTCATCAGCTGCACCGCGTCGCCCGCCTCGAGCGCGGGCGCGTTGGACTCCTTCGCCGACCCGCGCAGCCCCTCGAGTTCCCCGGCAACCGCCGCGGCGTCCCTGCGTCCTTTCTGCTCCAGGCGGTCCAGCAGCGACAGCAGCTTCTCCGCGTTCCCAAGCTCCGGAACGGACAACTGCGCGCCGTATCCCGTCTCATCCATGGCCCGTGCGAGCACCGCCGCCAGTGGAAGCGAGCCCGCAAGCTCCCGGTAGCGCCCCAGAATCTCCCCTTCATCCAAGCTTGCCAGCCGCCTCGCAAGCCTGCGTTCGAACAGCTCCTCGTCGCTTACGCCGAAAAACGGCGAACGAAGCAGGGAATACAGAGCGATTTCATCCTCCGGAAATGCCAAAACGCGAAGGAAATTCATCAGGTCCACGACTTCCTGCGCGTCGAAAAACGTATTGCCGCCCGTGATGACGTAGGGAATGGAATAGCGCTTCAGTGCCTCTTCCAGCGCCCCGAAGGCATTGGAATTTCGCACAAACACGGCCATGTCGCTGAACAGCGCCTTCCGCCCCTCACTGGCCAGCGGTTGTCCGTGCAGCTCCGCCAGCCGCGCCGCCAGCCACGGCATCACGTCCGGTGCCTCTTCCCGGTTGCCCGCCGTCGCCACACAATACACCTCGACATAGGGCCGTTCGCCCTCACCATACCGGGCTTCCGCATGAAACTCGTGAGGCTCGATTCCCGGGCGCTGGCTCCGGACCAGAATCTCTTCCACCGCCCGCAGAATCTCCGGGCGGGTCCGGTAATTCCTCTTCAGGCGGTCCACCACCCTGCCTTTGTCTTCGATTTCCTTCTGAAAATCCCGGAAAACCTGCGGCTCTGCGTGCCGGAACCCGTAGATGGATTGGTTGACATCCCCTACGGCGAAGAATCGCCCCGGCTGCCGGATCTGGCTGAGAATCTCCCATTGCAGGGGATTGGTGTCCTGCAATTCATCCATCAGAATGTGCTCGAAGCGCTCCGCCACGGCGCGCCGCGCCCCTTCGTTTTCCCGCAGCAGCCTGAGGGCGAACTCCTCTAAATCGGTGTAATCCAGTCCGCCGCGCTCCCGCCGCATCTCGCGCGACTCCTCGTCGAACCGCCGGAGGATTTCCGTCAGCAGTTCTCGCTGCGGCCGGTACAACTCCATCACCCACGACGAAATCAGCCGCTCTGCCGCTTCCCGCGCCGCCTTCACGGCCGCGCTGACGCCCCGCTCTGCTCCCTGAACGTTGATGCCATGGACGTGCTCCGCCAGCTCTGGCGGTGCAAGTCCGGGAATTTGCGCCTCCAGCGCACGGATCTGCGCCAGTCTCTGCCGGCGATTGTCTGTCGTCGGTTGCGCGTTGTGAATGGCCTCGCCGACCAGGCGGGCAATTTCCTGCCGCGATTTCTCGATGGCATCGTCGGCCGGGAGCGGAGCGAGCGCCATCTCCAGCTTCCCGGCCGCCCGCATCGCATCGTGCACCGCCAGCAGCGCGCCCGCCATGCCTGCCGCAGGCCAAACCTCCGCCAGTCGCAGGAAATCCTCTTTCTTCTCCCTCGCGATCTCGTCCAGCGTGCGCGACATCGCCTCGAACCGCAGCGTTGCCGCCTCCACATCGTCCAGCACTTCAAATTGCGGATCGAGCCCAGCCGCCAGCGCATGCTCGCGCAGGATGGCGTGGCAGAAGGCATGAATTGTGGAGATCTGGGCCCGCTCCACCTTCTGCCGAAGGTCAGGGCGTTCGGCAAACCGGCGCGCCAGTCTCTCTTTGAGCTCGTTGGCGGCTTTTTCGGTGAAGGTGATCGCCAGGATCCGCTCGGGATCGCATCCGCGCTCGAGCACCAGCCAGGCAAAGCGTTCCACCAGAACGCGCGTCTTGCCCGAGCCCGGCCCGGCCACCACGCACACGTCCTGATTCTCGCGTCGAACCGCCGCCTCTTGTTCCGTGTCCAGGAATCCGGGAAAAGGCTCAGGATGCGCCATCTCTTCCCGTATTATCCCCGGAGGCGCATCCCCCGCCAGCGCCCGCCGGTCAGCCTTTGGAAGATTCGCGGAACATGACAAGCAGCATCACGACTTCCGTCTTCGCGCGGATGGCATGCTCGAGCCGCGGCGCCATGTACGCCAGTGCCCCCTCCCGCACATTTTTCACGTCTTCGCCGAGCTGCAGCTCCGCCTCTCCCTGCGCGAAATAGAGCAGCGCCGGCACAGGCGCCGTGTGCGCCGACAGCTCCTGCCCCGGGGCGAAACAAAACTGGATGATCTTGGTTATCCCATCGGCATGCAGCGTGCGGCTCAGAATGCCGTTCGCCGGCAGTGCCGCATGCTCCCTCAAATCCTCGAAATAGAAATAGGGCTCGCTCATCTTTTCGTCCTCTCTTCCTTCCCGCTCTTTCCCACTTCCACGTCACGGATCGCCCCTGCCGGGCAGTGCGCTTCGCAGACAGGCTTTTCCAGTCCGTCACAGGCGTGGCATCGCGCGGGGTCATTCTGGATCCGCTTTCTCACCCGAAGCATCGCGCCGTCCGGGCAAATTGCCGCGCAAGCCCCGCAAACGGTACATTGAAGGCTGATCCGCAGGTTCACGGTTCCTCCGCATGGATGCGCGCAAGCAGGAAACCTTCCGCACCACGCCCCTGTTCCGCACCCTCCCGAAGGACGTCTGTCTCCAGCTCGCCGCGCTCGCCGTCGAAAAGCGGTTCCAAGCCGGCGAAACGCTCTTCTACGAAGGCGATCCCTGCGAGGGAATCTACGTCCTCGGCGAGGGGGCGGTCAAGATCTGCAAGACCAGCCAGACCGGGCGTGAAATCATGCTGGCCATGGATTCCGCGCCCTCTTCCGTCGCCGAGGTCCCTCTGTTCGAGGAGGGCGACTACCCCGCTACCGTGCGCGCGCTCACGCCCCTCACTGCCTACCTGATCCGCAAAGAGGACTTCCGCCGCTTCTGCCTTCAGCACCCCGAAGTGCCGCTGCGCGTCTTCGCCATCCTCGGGCGCCGCCTGCGCCAGTTGGTCGGCTTGATCGAGGCGATCACCTTCGGCAGCGTGCGCCAGCGCCTCGCGCGCCTCCTGCTCGACTCCTGGGAGCGCGGCGAAATGGAAACCGCGCCGCTCACGCATGAGGAACTCGCCATGCGTCTCGGCACCGTGCGCGAAGTGGTCAGCCGCAACCTGTCGCGCTTCCAGGCCGAGGGCATGATCCGCATCGAACGTCGCCAGATTGTGATCGCCGATCCCGACGCTCTCCGCGCCGAAGCCGAAACCGAATTCTGACGCGGCCGCCATCGCATCTACAATCTGCGCCTCCCGCCCGCGAAAGTCCGTGACCCCGGTCACTGTTTCCCCGCCGCGGCGGCCTGATTCTGGAGAAGTAGAGAGCAGCCCATGCGAGACTTCTCCGAGTCCCCGTTCCTCGTCATTTGGGAGGTCACACAGGCGTGCGATCTCGCCTGCCGCCACTGCCGCGCCTCGGCGCAACCGCAGCGCCACCCGGCGGAGCTCGACGGCGCCGGCGCGAAAGAACTCATCCGCCAGATTCGCGAGTTCGGCGATCCGCTCCTCGTTTTCACCGGCGGCGATCCCTTGAAACGCGAGGATCTCTTCGATCTGCTCCGCATGAGTGTCGCCGCGGGCCTGCGCACCACCATCACGCCCAGCGCCACTCCGCTGCTCACGCCGGATGCCGTGCGGCGCTTCCGCGACGCCGGCGTCGCCCGCATCGCGGTGAGCCTTGACGGCGCCGATGCCGCGCAGCACGACGGCTTCCGCGGCGTCGAAGGCAGCTTCCGCATCACGCTCGAAGCCCTGCGCGCGGCCCGCGAAGCTGGGCTCGAAACGCAGATCAACACCACGGTGACACGCCGCAATTTCCGTTCGCTGGAGCGCATCGCCGCGCTCGTCGGCGAAAGCGGCGCCTGGCTGTGGAGCGTCTTCTTCCTGGTCCTCACCGGACGCGCCCAGCTCGAAGACGATCTCACCGCCGAAGAATACGAGCTGGTTTTCGAGTTCCTCTACCGGACTTCCCTGACTGCGCCCTTCGACATCAAGACCACCGAGGCGCAGCACTACCGCCGCTTCGCCGCGCAGCGGCGCAAGGCCTCCGGCGCTGCTCCCGCCCTCGCCTCCGCTGGCACCATCGCCCGCAAGGCGGGCATCAACGACGGAAAAGGGCTGCTCTTTATCTCTCACACCGGGGAGATTTACCCCTCCGGTTTTCTGGAAATCTCCGCCGGCAATGTGAGAAATGTCCGGCTGGCGGACGCCTACCGGAACTCGCGCCTGTTCCGCGTGCTCCGCAACGGCGACGCGCTCGGCGGCAAATGCGGCGCCTGCGAGTACCGCAATCTTTGCGGCGGCTCCCGCTCCCGTGCGTGGGCGATCACGGGCGACTTTCTGGCGGCCGATCCGCGCTGTGCGTATGTCCCGCAAGGCTTCTCCGCGCCCGCATCTCCTCGGCAATCGCGGAGCGCTCCTGCGGCGTAAACAGAGCGCGCGAGTAGGCCGTCAAGGTGGCGTCTTCACTTTCGATGTGACGCCGGTAGAGAGCCGCAATCTCTTCGACTGCCCCGCGCAGCGCGCTGTCGTTCTCTGGCCCGTCTTTCGCTTTCGAAACAAGGTCCCGCAGGCGGCGGTGGATCATGCCCGCCTCGGCATGGTCGTGCTCCAGCCCGGCGAGAAACGTTCGCTCTCCGGCTTCCATCCGCGCCCGCAGGCGCGGGAACACGCTCTCTTCTTCGTCTTCCGTATGCAGGGCGCCGCTCGTGTCCAGAAACGCGAGCGCCGCCTCCAGCGCCGCCAGGGCCTCTGCGCGACTCGAATCCAGCGCCGCTGCGGCGCGCTCCATTGCGGCGAGCCGTTGCTCGATCCGCCGGTGGCACGCCATCAGGAACTCCTCCACATTCTCGGGAGAAGGCGCGGCAACCGCGCCGAACAGTTGTTCTGCGGGGATCATGTCCTTATGGTGGCGGCGCGCTGCCGCAGCGCGCTGTGACCGCAGTCACCGCAGCTGGTATGGCTCGAGCGCCATGCTTTCGGCGAACACCTCCTCGAAACCGGCTATCCCGGCGAGCTCGACGTGCTCCGCCGCCACCAGAATCCGTGCCACCTGCTCGTCCCTCGTGGAGGGCGACAACAGCAGCACGCGCGTGCCCCGCAGGCTTGCGTTGCCCACCGGCGTCACCTCGGCGTCCTCCGGAAGCAGCCCGATGCGCCGCGCGCTGCCTGCGTGCAGATAGTTGCCGAACGCCCCGGCGAGAAACAGCTGCCGCGCATCCCGCGCCATCAGCTTCAGCCCTGCCGCCATCGCGCCCTTGGCCAGTTGCAGTTGCCGCACGTCGGATTGCGTGATCACGACTCCCTCCGCCAGCGCGATTTCGCCATGCGCCAGCCTGCCGTTGCGTTGCACCAGCCCGAGATCCAGCGCCTTCGCCACCGCGTCCACCAGCCCGCTGCCGCAGATACCGCGCGGCGCGCCGCCGCCGATCGCGTGCGGCACCAGCCGCCGGTCCTCGATCCGCACCGAGTCGATCGCCCCTTCGCAGGCGCGCATCCCGCAGCGGATGCGCCCTCCCTCGAAGGCCGGCCCCGCTGCCGTGGAAGCGCAGCGGATGAGGGCGCGCGACGCCGCCACGATCTCGCCGTTGGTCCCGATATCAAACAAAACGTGGCAATTCCGTTTTTTGTCGAGCCGTGCCGCCGCCAGCCCGGCCAGCAGGTCGCTGCCCACAAATCCTCCCAGGCACGGCAGGAACACCGTATCGGCGCCCCACGCAACCTCCGCAGCTTTCCAGCTCTGCGCGCCCGTCGCCGGAGAGAGGAACGGGGCTGATGCCAGTGGCGCGACGTCGAGTCCGCTGAACAGATGGTGCATCGCCGTGTTGCCCGCCACCAGGACCTCCGTCAGCGGTCGCCCGCCCGCCAGCCTGCCGAGCATCGCGCCAAGCTGCGAGCGGATCACGCGCCCCAGTTCGCCCGGCTGCCGCAGCTCGTGCTGGATCCGGCTCATCACGTCGGCGCCAAAGCGCGCCTGCCCGTTCAGCGCCGTCTCCAGCGCTTCCACCTCGCCCGTTTCGAGATTCACGAGCTGCGCGGCGATCGTCGTCGTGCCGAGGTCCACCGCCGCGCCCCACCCGCCGCGCGGCTCCACGGGGACCTCTTCCTCGTCGGAAAGTACCCGCGCCGACCACTGCTCCACCTCCACAGTGACAGGCGCGGAAGCGAGCGCACAGCACGCCAGCCGCCAGCCCTCGCGCAGCTCTCCCTCGCTGAGCTGTTCGCGCATGGCGGCAGTAACGGGGATCTCGCCCTCCAGAAGGCGCACGCGGCAGCCGCCACAGATCCCTTCGCCCCCGCACGGAAACTCGACTCCCGCCTGCTGGAGCTGGTCAGACAGGCGCTTGCCCGGCGCCGGACGGATGGTGAGCTTCACTGCCGGCTGCGCGCAAAGCGCGCCATCGCTTCCATGTTCTCCGCCGGCGTGCCGCGCGGCGTCTCGCACCCAGGACCGGCGATGTAGGACGGACCTGCGGCGCGCCAGCACTCCTCCAGCGCCGCCTCCACCTGCTCCGGGGTTCCGTCGCGCAGCACCCTTACGGGGTCGATATTGCCCAGCAGCACCTGCGGCTCCGGCATCGCCGCGCGGGCCTCGGCCATGGGCGTCAGGAAGTCCAGGTCCACGATATCGGCCCCCGTTTCATCCATGCCCTTCGCAATTTTACGCGTATTTCCGCAAATATGCAGCCGCACGGGTACGCCGAAATTCCGGATTTCCGCCACCAATTTCTTTTCGAAGGGCAGCACGTATTGATCGTAGAGCCGGGGGCCGACCAGCGACGCCGCCGCGTCGCCGATGCCGATCAGCGTGGCGCCCGCCCCCGCCTGCGCGCGCGCAAATTCAATCTCGAGCCGCACGCAATAATCGAACAGCGCCTCGACAAAGGGCGGATCGTCGATGAAGTCGAGCATCAGGGTGTTCAGCCCGCGCAAGTCCGCGCCGAGCGCGCACGGACCCTCCACCCACCCTTCGACGATCAGCTCGTCTCCCGCCTCCTGCCTGAGCAGCGCCACGCCGTCGACGCGGTCCTTCATGCGGCTCCCGGGCGCGAGCGGATCAGGCACAGGCAGACGGTCAAGCACGCTCTTCTCGTGCAGGACGGCCCGGCTTTCGATCACCGCCGGCGGCTGATCCTCGAACCACTCGATCGCGCCGCCCAGATCCGCCGTCTCCCGTGCCGGATCCGAAATGGCGCTGACGTAATCGAAGCCGAACCGCCGCGCCACGGCGAGCTGCGCCCGCGCCAGCACGCGGTGGTCGCGGGCGTAGTCGCCATAGCGAACTCCCGCCACGTCGGCGGCGAACATCATCGTGATGGGCATCAGCGGCAGGCAGTCGGGCTGCTCGTGCCGGATGCGCGCCAGGATGCGTTCCTTGCCTGTCACCGGAGAGCCTCCTTCTCCTGCGCCGGTTCGATCCGCACCACCGCGTCATCGTAGGTGGCGTGCACCCGCTCGCCAGGCTGGACCAGCAGGAAGTCTTCGCCGCTCCAGGCGCCGTTCACCAGCCGGCGGAACAGCTCGAGGCTCCCGCGAATCTTGCGGAACTCCCAACCGTGTTCGGCGGCTTCCCAGCGCGCCTCTTCTTCGAACCGCCCGTCGGGCTCCAGCCCGGTTTCGATGTATACCAGCCGCTGGTAGGCGGAGCGGTACCGAGTGAGTTCCTCGTACAAATAGCGGCCGTTTTCTTCGCCGTATTTTTCGATAAATTGCTCAAGCGAAGCGTCCAGGCCCGTGGTTCCATGGGTCAGTTGCTTCAGCCCTTTGCCCCGCTCCAGCCACCCCGTCGAACGGTAGAAAGTTCCCGGGAATTCCTCAAAGAATTCCTGGTAGCGCGCGCGCCCGCCCATCAGCAGGGCGATGCAGTCGTGGGAGCGGGGCAGCACGAGCATGGTGTGCCGCGCCTCGATGCCGTCCAGCCCGTTGCCGCACAGCCCGTAGCCGAGCAGGATGGCGTCATAGCCGCCTGCCGGCACGGCGTCGACGCGCTCCTGGATCAGCGCCGCCATGCGCTTGCCGCCGAGATCGTGCCAACCCTTGGGCAGGAACTCGGTGTCCACCTGGTGCGGCGAGCGCGCCACCGCGTCGCACATCTCGCGGTAGAGCACCTCGCAACTGATGAGGCGCAGCTTCATAGGGACTCCCGGGCGGCGGCGAGGGCGCGGATGAATTCGGGCGTCGTTCCGCAGCAGCCGCCGACAAAGGAGGCGCCGGCTTCCTTCAGCGGCGCCAGATAAGCGGCGAAGTCCCTCGGCGCCGTCGAATAAACGGCGCGGCCGTCGCGCCACTCGGGCAGCCCCGCATTGGCCTTGATCCACAGCGGCAAAGAACAAGCGGCCCGCATCCGGGCGCAGATCGAGACCAACCGGTCAATGCCCGCGCCGCAGTTGGCGCCCACCGCCTCGGCGCCCTCGGCCGCCATCTCCGCGGCCGCCTGCCCCGGCGTCACGCCCATCATCGTGCGGTCGCGGTTCCTGCCCGCGTCGAAGGCAAAGGAAACGATGACGGGCAAGCCGGTGGAGCGCGCGCCGCGCAGGGCGATGCGCGCCTCCTCCAGATCGCTCATCGTCTCGATCAGCAGGGCGTCCGCGCCGGCCTCGGCCAGCGCCCGGGCCTGTTCGAGGAACGCGGCGTGAAGCTCGGCGGGGGTGACCTCTCCCGTCATCAGCATCTTGCCCGATGGTCCGATGGATGCGGTGACACGGGCGCGCCCCGCCGCCGCGCGCCGGCTGATGGCCACGCCCGCGGCGTTGATCTCGCTGGCGCGTCCTTCCAGTCCCGCCCCGGCGAGCGTGATGCGGTTCGAGCGGAAGGTGTTGGTCAGGATCACCTCGCTGTCCGCTTCCACATACTCCCGCGCCACCTGCTCGACGCGCTCCGGGTGCTCGAGATTCCACGCGTCGGGCAGCGCGCCGGGCTCTAGGCCCAGTTCCTGAAGCCTCGTGCCCCATGCGCCGTCGGTGATGACGACGCCGCCGGCGATCCACTCCTCGAGCCGGGACATTGGGGCTAGCCTGCCTGTGCGAATTTGCGGGCGAGAGCGACGGCGGCGGTGGCGTTTTCCCCGTAGCCGTCGGCGCCGATCTCGGCGGCAAACTGCGCCGTCACCGGCGCGCCGCCGACCATCACTTTCACATTGCTGCGCACGCCCGCCTGCTCGAGCGCCTCGATGGTCTTACGCATCGAAGGCATGGTAACAGTGAGGAGCGCCGAAAGGGCGACAATGTGAGCGCTCTTTTCGCGCACGGAGTCAATGAACTTTTCCGGTGGCACGTCGGCGCCGAGATCGATCACCTCGAAACCGCCGCCCTCGAGCATGGAAGCGACCAGGTTCTTGCCGATGTCGTGGAGGTCGCCCTTCACGGTTCCGATCACGACGCGGCCCACAGGTTCGGCGCCGCTGGCTGCAAGCAGCGGCCGCAAAAGTTCCAGCGCGCCCTTCATGGCGCGCGCCGAAAGCAGCAGCTCCGGCACGAAGTACTCTTCACATTCGAAGCGCCTGCCCACCTCGTCCATGGCGGGCACCATGTGCTTCGTGATCAGCTCCATCGGGTCGCAGCCTTCGGCCAAAGCTTCCTGTGTGACAGCCACCGCCGTTTTCTGATCGCCGTTGAGCACCGCGTCGTAGAGTTTCTGAAGGTCAGCCATGCGAGACTCCTTGGCCCGCCGGCCGGCGAATGCCGCAACGCCGCCGCGCGGGGCTGGGACAAGCGTATCGAAATCTCCTGAACCGGTCAACGCGGCGCGCCCAGCGCCTCGGCCAGCACCGCGTGCAGCTCCTCCTTTGCGAGCGGAACCGGATTGCCCTTCATGCTGCTGGCGCGCGCGGCCTTGTCGCACAATTGCGGAATGTCCGCTTCGCGAATCCCGTAGGCAGCCAGCGGCGGAATGCGAAGTGCGTTGCGGATCTCATCGAGCCATTCCACCAGCGAGCCGGCGCCCTGCGCGCCGGCATCGAGAATGCGCGCGGCTTCCTCATACCGCTGGAGTGCCGGGCTGTGCGGATCGCGCAGGCGCAGGGCGCGCAGGTTCGCGCGCGTGACGGGCGCAAGCAGCGCCGCGCAGACGGCGCCGTGCGGGGCAGGGAAGGCGCCGCCGATGGGAGCGGCGAAACCGTGCACGGCGCCGAGCCCGGCATTGGCCAGAGCCATGCCGCTCAGCAGGCTGGCGAGCGACATGTCGGTGCGCGCATCCAGATCGTTTCCGTCCTCGAATGCACGGCGCAGCGAGCGGGCGGCGCGGCGCAAACCCTCGCGGCAGAGCATGTCGGTGAAGGGATTGGCGCGCAGGCTGACGAAGGGTTCGAGCAACTGCGAAAGCGCGTCCAACCCGGTGGCGGCAGTGACCTCGGGCGGCGCGGAGAGCGTGAGTTCGGGATCGACCACGGCAAGACGCGGCAGCAGCAGCGGGCTGCGGAGGCTCGCTTTCACGCCGTGTTCGGGCGATTGGAGAACGGCGTTGCGCGTGGCTTCGCTGCCGGCGCCCGCGGTGGTGGGCACGGCGATGAACGGCACGGGCGCGGCGCGGAGCGGCTGCGCGCCGCCGATGACCTCGAGATATTCGAGGACGTCGCCGGGGTTGGCGAGCATGGCGGCGATGGCTTTGCCGGCGTCGATGGCGCTGCCGCCGCCGCAGGCGATCACCAGATCGCAGCCCTCGCGGCGCGCGGTTTCGACACCCGCGCGCACGGTGTCGAGCGTGGGCTCGCCGGAGGTGGGCAAGGGCGTGCAGCCGACGCCGGCGTTATGAAGATCCGCGACGAGCCGCGCGGCGTGGCGCGGCTTGCGCCCGGTGACGAGCAGGGCGCGCGCGCCGAAAGCGCGGGCGGCGGGGGCAATCTGGCTGGCGGCGCCCGGGCCGAAGACGATGCGCGCCGCGGTCGAGAACTCCCACGTCATGCGCTCACCAGCCTTCGTCGAGAGGAAAGACGTTGGAGTACCTCACGCTCGTGCGCGGCTGCGCCATCATCGGGGCGACCGTGTCGCGCCACTTCGCGTAGTGGGCGGTTTCCTTGTGCGCGGCTGCGGCTTCCGGCGAGCGGTAGACCTCGACAAGGACGAACTTCGCGGGATCGTCCATCTGCTGGATGACGTCGAAGCGGGCCACGCCGGGCTCGTTGAGGCTGGCGGAGGCGTTTTCCATCGTCGCCTGGCGGAAGGCTTCGATGGATTCCGGTTTCACCGAGACATGGACATGAACGATCAACATGGCGGCTCCTCCCCGCGCGGGAGCGCGGTTCCGTGTTCATGATATGCGAACGGCAAGCGGGGCGCGCGGTGCAAGCGCATGCAGTTGTGATATCGTCTCTTTCGGACTTTCAGGAGCGAATTCATATGAACGTCTTCCGTGTGCTTTTGGTGGCCGGAACCGCGTGTGCCGCCCTCGCCTGCGCGGCGCCGCCCGAGTGGGACAACCCGGCGGTGACCAGCGTGGGAGTGGAGCCGCCGCACGCGACGATGATGGTGTACCCGGATGCCGTGACGGCGCGGAGCTTCGATCCGGCGAAATCGCCCTGGAGGCTGCCGCTCGACGGCGACTGGAAGTTCCGCGGAGTGCTGCGCCCGGCCGACCGGCCGGCGGGCTTCCATCTCCCGCAATACGACGATTCGTCGTGGCGGACGATGCCCGTGCCGGGCGTATGGCAGATGCACGGATTCGACATCCCGATCTACACGAACTGGATCTACCCGTTTCCGCAGGACCGGAGGAAGATGCCGTCTCCGCCCTACGATTTCAATCCGGTGGGCAGTTACCGCCAGACTTTCACAGTGCCAGAAACGTGGAAAGGCAGGACGATTTACCTGCATTTTGCGGGCGTAGATTCGGCGTTTTATGTGTGGGTGAACGGAGAATTGACCGGCTATCACGAGGACAGCCGCACGCCGGCGGAGTTCAATATCACGAAACTCGTGAAGCCGGGGGCCAACACTCTGGCGGTGCAGGTGTACCGGTTCGGCGACGGCGCCTATCTCGAGGATCAGGACATGTGGCGGATGAGCGGCATCTACCGCGAGGTGTTCCTTTGGTCCACGGCGCCCACCCACGTGCGGGACTTCGAGGTGCAGGCGGAGCTGGACGAGGCGTACCGCAACGCGCGGGTGCGGGTGAAGGCGGAGGTCCTGGAGCCGAAGGGCTGCACGCTGGAGTTCGAGCTGCGCGACGCGGCGGGAAGAACGGCAGGCAGGGCGAGCGCGCCGTGCGCGGAGAAGACGGAGTTGACGGTGGACGTGCCGCAGGCGCGCCTGTGGAGCGCCGAGATTCCCTATCTCTACGAGGGGCTGCTGACGCTGAAGGACTCGCGCGGGGCGGTGATCGAGGCGATCCCTCAGCGCGTGGGCATCCGCAAGGTGGAGATCCGCTGGGGCAAGCTGCTGGTGAACGGGCGCATGGTGCTGTTCAAGGGCGTCAACCGCCACGAGCACTCGGCGGCGACGGGCAAGGTGATGACGCGCGAGCTGATGGTGCGCGACATCGAGCTGATGAAGCGGAACAACGTGAACGCGGTGCGCACGTCGCACTACCCGAACCATCCGCTGTGGTACGAGCTGTGCGACATCTACGGGCTGTACGTGATCGACGAGGCGAACATCGAAGCGCACCATTACGGCAACGGGGCGAAGGGGAACCTGCTCACCGAATCGCCGGACTGGTCGAAAGCGTACCTGGAGCGGGTGCAGCGGATGGTGGAGCGGGACAAGAACCATCCCTCGGTGGTGATCTGGTCGATGGGGAACGAGAGCGGCGACGGGCTGAACGCGAAGCTGACTTACGAGTGGGCGAAGCGGCGCGATCCGTCGCGCCCTTGGCATTACGAGGGATCGAGCGCGAACGGCGGGGTGAATTTCGACATCAATTCGTTCATGTATTCGCCGCCGGAGAGAGTGGTGAAGGAGGCGGCGAAGCTGCCGGACAAGCCGCTGCTGCTGTGCGAATACGCGCACTCGATGGGAAATTCGACCGGCGGACTGAAAGAATACTGGGACATTTTCTATTCCGGGACGAACGCGCAGGGAGCGTTCGTGTGGGACTGGGTGGACCAGTCGCTGCGGGTGCCGGCGCCGCCGGAATACAAGGGCAATGCGGCGGCGGCGAATTTCCTTGCCTACGGCGGATGGTGGGAAGACAAGAGCCGGGTGCAGAACGACAACAACTTCAACTGCAACGGGCTTGTGAGCGGCGACCGGACGCCGCATCCGGGGCTGGCGGCAATCAAGTACGCATACCGGTATTTGCACGCGTCGCCCGTGGATCTGAAGCAGGGGCGGATCCGGGTGAAAAACTGGTTCCATTTCCTGAACCCGAAGGACTCCGTCGCGACCGAGTGGAGCGTTTCGGCTTCGGGCAAGACAATCGCGTCGGGGCAACTCACATCGCTCGACATCGAACCGGGCGAGGAGAAGGAGTTCACGCTCGCGCTGCCGCAGATTGCGCCCGAGCCTGGCGTGGAGTACTGGCTCAACCTGAGCTTCCGGCTGAAGAGCGCGACGCGATGGGCGCCGGCGGGGCATGAGATTGCGTGGGAGCAATTCGCGCTGCCCGTGGATGCGCCTGCGGCGCCCAAGGCGGATTTCTCGAAGGTGCCGGGGCTGGAGATCGAACGCGAGGGGGCGCTGTACGTTTTGAAGAGCCCGGTCTTCCGGGCGGTGTTTGATCCGGCGGTTGGCACGTTGATCGATTACCGGTATCAGGGCGCGCTGCTGATGGAGCGCGGGCCGTTGCCGGATTTCTGGCGGGCGCCGACGGACAACGATCTGGGCGCCTGGAAGTCGATGCGCACGCGGATCGCCAACGATCCTGCGCAGAACTGGACGCTGTGGCGCGATGCTGCGCCGCGGATGACGATCCGCGAGGCGGAGGTGGAGCGGATCGACGGCCGCAGCGCTCGGATCCGGGTGAAGGCGGAACTGTACGGAATGGGCGGGGCCACGGCGGCGTGGACGCTCACCGTGCATGGCAGCGGCGACGTGATCGTCGAATTGCGCTACGAGCCCGGCGCGGAGAAGCGTGCGATGATGCCGCGATTCGGGAGCGAGCTGGTGCTGGCGCGCGGTTACGAGAACTGGGCGTGGTACGGGCGCGGTCCGGCGGAGACATATGCCGACCGGCAGTTCGAGCGGATCGGCGTGTACCGGAGCACAGTCGCGAAGGAGTGGGTGGAATATTCGCGGCCGCAGGAGAACGGCAACAAGACGGGCGTGCGGTGGACGGCGTTCACCAACGCGCAGGGCGCGGGGCTGCTGGCGGCCGGGGCGCCGGAGCTGAGCGTTTCTGCGCGCAAGTACACGAAAGAGGACATGGAGCGGGCGGCGTACAGTTTCCAGATGCAGGCGCAGGGCCCGGTGTATGTGAACCTGGACTGGAGGCAGATGGGCGTGGGCGGCATCGACAGTTGGTCGCCGAACGCGCTGCCGATGCCGGCCTACCGGATCGATTCCGGGCAGGCGATGTCTTTCCGTTACCGGCTGTCGCCGGTGGCGGGGCCCTATGACAGGAAAACGAGGGAGGTTTTCTGACCCATGAGACGAATTTCCCGCCGCGAGGCGATGCGGGCGGCAGTTCCGGCCGCGGCGCTTTTTGCGGCATGCAAGACCGTTGAGAGAGGAGCAAAAGGAACCGTGACTGTGCAGGAATTCGGAAAAATGCCCACGGGCGAGCCGGTGCAGCTTTTCACGCTGAAGAACAAGAACGGGATCGAGGCATCGATCACGAACCATGGCGGCATCCTCGTGACGCTGAAGACGTTCGACGGCAAGGGGCTGCTGGCGGACGTGGCGCTGGGCTTCGACACGCTGGAGCGGTATTTGCAGCCGCATCCGTATTTCGGGGCGATCATCGGGCGTTACGGGAACCGGATCGGGAAGGCGCGGTTTACGCTGGACGGCGTCACTTACACGCTGGCGAAAAACAACGGGGAGAACTCGTTGCACGGCGGCAACGAAGGGTTCGACAAGAAGCTGTGGAAGGCGCGCACGGAGTCCGGAGAGCAGGGGCAGACGCTGATCCTGGAATACACGAGCCCCGACGGCGAGGAAGGATATCCGGGGACGCTGCGCGCGGAGGTGCGCTACACGCTCGCCGACGACGACTCGCTGAGGATCGACTACCGGGCGACGACTGACAAAAAGACGGTGGTGAACCTGACCAACCACACGTATTTCAATCTGGCGGGGCAGGGGCAGGGCGATATTCTGAATCACGAAATTGAAATCCGCGCGAGCCGGTTCACGCCGGTGGATGCGGGGCTGATTCCGACGGGCGAGCTGCGGAGCGTGGAGGGCACGCCGTTCGATTTCCGCAAGCCGCGCCGGATCGGAGAGCGGATCGACGCCAACGACGAGCAGATCCGGCTTGGCGGCGGCTACGATCACAACTTCGTGCTGGATCGCGAGGGCGAGGGGCTGTCGATGGCGGCGCGCGTCGTGGAGCCGCGGACGGGGCGCGGACTGGAGGTGTGGACGACGGAGCCGGGCATGCAGTTTTACACGGGGAATTTCCTGGACGGCACGATCACGGGCAAGGGCGGGAAGGTGTATCCGCGGCGGTCGGGGTTCTGCCTGGAGACACAGCATTTTCCCGATTCGCCGAACCAGCCGGCGTTTCCTTCGACGGTGCTCGAGCCGGGGCAGGAGTACCGTTCGGCGACCGTGTGGAAGTTCGTGACGGTGACGCCGAGGAAGTAGGTTCATCTGAGGTTGCGTTCGAGTTCCTGAGCGAGGAGCGCGGCGCGGCGCGAGAGTTCGGCGGCGGCGGAGAGATCGCGGGCGCGCATCTGTTCGGCTTGGCGAAGGAAGGCGCGGATGCGCGCCGCGAGGTCCGCCTGTTCCCGGGAGAGGCGGCGGGCACGGATGCGTTCGAGCACGCCGCGCGCGGAAGCGATGTTTTCGGCGAGCTGGCGTTCGAGCTGGCGGGCGACGTCCGAGGGGAGGACTTCGCCGAGGCGGATTTCAGGGAGGGCGGGTGTTTCGGGTTGCGCGGTTTCGCCGGCTTCCGGCTTCGCCGCAGGAGCGGCGGGGCGGCGCCGGACGGGCGGCGGGGGCGGAAACTCCGCCGTGGCGGACGGCGGAGGGGGGAAAACAGAGGCGGGCAATTGTGTTTCGGCGATCTCCGGCTCGCTGAGGACGACGAGGGCAGGAACGAACGGGGGAGGCGGCGTGAACGAACGCACGGGGCGCGGCGGAGCGGCGGGAGCGGGGGCGCGGCGGGCGCGGCAGCCCGCGGCGAAGAGCGCGGCGGCGAGGAGCGCGGAGGCGAGGACGGCGCGAGTGGTCATGCGGGCACTCCGGCAACGAGAGGGAGGCGGATGAGGACGACGGCGCCGCCGCCCGGCTCTCCACCGATCTCGATGGCGCCGTTGTGAAGCTGGATGGCGCGGTAGGTCATGGCGAGCCCGATGCCGGTGCCGTTCCGCTTCGTCGTGTAATACAGATGAAAGACTTTCTCGCGGAATTCCGGGGGAATTCCGGGCCCGGAATCGGAAATTTCCAGCACGGCATTTTCCGAGGATTGCTGGAGGCGGACGGTGAGTTTTCCGCCCGAAGGCATGGCCTCGAGGGCGTTGCGGAGGACGTTGAGCATGGCCTGCTGGAGGAGGCCGGAGTCGCCGCGGACGGGGGCGGGCGAGTCAAGGCCCTCTTCCTGGATGAGGATGGAGTGCTGTTGGGCTTCGGGGCGGACGAGGTCCAGGAGGCGGCGGATGAGGGCGGCGAGGTCGAGGGTTTCGGTCTGAAGCTCGACCGGGCGGGTGAAGTCGAGGAACGTGCGGACGACGCGGTCGAGGCGGACGATTTCCTGGGCGATGATGTCGAGTTCGGGTTGGAGTTCCGGCAGCTCCGGGAGGACGCGGGAGCGGAGGAGTTCGAGGCGGAGGGAGATGGAGTTGAGGGGGTTCTTGATTTCGTGGGCGACTCCGCCGGTCAGGCGGCTGATGGCGGCGAGGCGGGAGGAGAGATTGAGCTGGTCCTCGACGATGCGGCGTCCTTCGGCGTCGCGGAGGCGGAGGAGGGAAGCGCCGTGGGGGAGGGGATCGAAGCTGACGAGGAGGCGTCCGGCGCGGGCCTGTTTCAGGGGAGTACGGGTGAGAAGGGGCTGGGCGAGGACGCTGCCGACGGGGCCCTCCGGAGGGAAGAGGTCGCGGATGTGGAGGCCGGCGATCTGGCTGCGGGAGAGGCCGAGGAGGTGTTCGGCAGCTTCGCTGGAGACGACGAGGCGGCCCTGGGAATCGAACAGCAGCAGGGACTCTTCAAGGCCCTGGATCATGTGCTCGACGCTGTGGCGGAGTTGTGAGGCGCCTTCCTGGGCGCCGCGGAACTGTTCGCCGAGGAGGCGGAGCTTTTCCTGGACGGCGGCGAGTTCGCGGGAGGAGGGCGGTTCGGAAAAAGGTTCGGGCTCGCCGCTGCGGATGCGGTCGATGGTGCGGCTGATGCCGCTCAAGGGGAGGAGTGCGATCTGGGCGGTGAGAGAGGCGATGGCGACGGCGAGGAGGAAGAGGGGGAGGGAGGCGAGGGCGGAGCGGCGGACCTCGGGGAGGATGGCGTCGCGCAGGAGGACGGATGAGACGAGGACTTGAATTATGAAAACGACGCGGCGTTTGGTCGAATTGTCTGGTAATTCGACACCCAATTCGACGCGATTTTCGTAATCAATCTGGCTGCCGAGGACGGCCTGGAACTTGTCAATGGGGCCGAGATCGAGGAGATTCTTGAGAGGGAGGCGGGGCTGGAGGAGCTGGCCGGTGCGGGCGGGGTTGGAGGAGGCGAGGATGATACCGCGGCTGTCGGCGACGGAGATTTCCACAATGGCGCGGGTCTGGGCAAGGGTGGAGGCGAGGAGGTCGGGGAGTTCCGGGTCGGAGCGGACGGCAAGCTGCCATTCGGAGATGCGCTCGTCGAGGGAGGCGATCTGCGCGGAATCGCGGGTGCGCTGCTGGGCGCGGTCGAGGACGTAGCGCTTGACGAACTGAGCGGTCATGTGGGCGCGGTCGCTGGAGTGCTGGAGGGAGACGGAGATGAGGTTATGGAGCTCGACGGCGATGAGGGTGAGGGCGACGGCGGCGACGAGGCCGACGGTCATGAGCATGACGCGTGCGCGTAGCGACACGGTTCACTCTCCCTGCGCCCGCTCCCCGTATTCACGGAGCTTGTTGAAGAGGGTTTTCTGGCTGATGCCGAGGATGGCTGCGGCGCGGGTGCGGTTGTTTCCGGTGTGGCGCAAAGTGGCTTCGATGAGGGCTCGTTCCGCCTGATCGATGGTGGCGCCGATAGGAATGCGGATTTCGCCGGATCCGGGAGCGGAGGCATCGGGGGTGGCAGGCCGGGGCGGAGGCGAGAGGAAGAGGAAGTGGCGCGGTTCGAGCAGTCCGCTGCCGGCGAGGATGACGGCGCGTTCGAGAGCATTGCGGAGTTCGCGGACATTGCCGGGCCAAGGGTGCGCATGGAGGGCCTGGATGGCGTCCTGGGAGACGCCTTCGACGGCGCATTGGTGGCGCTGGTTGAGATCGGAGATGATGGCCTGGCAGAGAGCGGGGAGATCATCGAGGCGTTCGCGGAGCGGAGGCATGCGGATTTCGAAGACCTGGAGGCGGAAATAGAGGTCTTCGCGGAAGCGTCCGGCGCGGACCTCGTCGGCGAGGCGGCGGTTGGAGGCGGCGAGGAGGCGGACGTCGACGTCAATTTCGCGGGCTCCGCCAAGTCGGCGGACGCGGCGTTCTTCGAGCACGCGGAGGAGCTTGGCCTGGGTGGCGAGAGGCATTTCGCCGATTTCGTCGAGCAGGAGGGTGCCGGTGTGGGCGAGTTCAAAGCAGCCCCGGCGGCGCTCGACGGCGCCCGTAAAGGCGCCTTTTTCGTGCCCGAAGAGTTCGCTTTCGATGAGGGTTTCCGGCATGGCGGCGCAGTTGATGGCGACGAAGGGAGCATCGCGGCGGGGACTGAGGCGATGGAGGGCTCGGGCGGCAAGCTCCTTGCCGGTGCCGCTCTCGCCGGTGATGAGGACGGTAGCAGAGGTGGGGGCGACCTGGCGGATCAGGGAGAAAATCTCCTGCATTTGAGGGGAATTGCCCACCAATTCGCCGAGAATTCCGCGTGATGAGAGCTGGCGTTCGAGCGATTCGCTGTACTGGACGAGGCGGCGCTGGGCGACGGCGCGCTCGAGGAGCAGGCGGAGGGCGCCGGTCTGGAGGGGTTTTTCGAGGAACCAGAAAGCCCCGAGATCGTGGACCATGCGGATGGCGGTTTCGATGTTGCCGAAGGCCGTGAGGACGATGGCGGGCGGGGCGTTGCCCTGATCCTTGAGGCGGCGGAGAAGCTCGGCGCCATCCATGCCTGGCATCATGAGATCGGTAATGACGGCGTCGGCGGGAAAATCGCGGAGGACTTCGAGAGCCTGGGCGCCGTCGGCGGCGGTAGCGGCGGAGTAGCCCCACGCTTCGAGCATGGAAGCGAGGGCGGTGCGCTGATTGAGTTCGTCGTCGACGACGAGCACGCCGGGCTTGGCAGGTTGAACCATGGTCCCTTTACCGACTATACAGGCGCGGCGGGGTGGCGGGAGGGCTGCTTGCGGCGCCTGGCGCGGCGGTGTCTGTGCGCAGTGGCCCGTGCGGCGGGAGGGTGCGCGGGGCGCCGGGCTTCCAGAGCGATGGCGGGGAAGGCAGGATTGCGGAGGGGCTTTGGCTGAGGGCTGTGGAGGCGCATCCGGTTCGGGGAGGTGCGGAAATGGGAGGAACGAACGCGGTTTCGGACGGGAGCGAACCCGGGGGCGAGGGTGGCGGTTTGGGCGAGGAAGTGGTTTTTTTTTGAGCGAGTTCTGCCGGTGGAGGAGGGAGTTCGTTTTGAGTTCGTTTTGAAACGAACTTCTGTTGTTAAGTCGCTTTTTATCAATTGGTTGTGGGGGATTTTGCGGCGAGATACCCCCAAGAGGGCTATTCCAGGGGGTAGAGAGGGGCGGCTTCGCGGCAAGGCGATTTGAAGGGAGAGTTCTTTTCCCATGGGCAGAGGGAGACGAGGGGAAACGGGTATCGGTTCGGGGCAGGGAAGCAAGTGGCAGCGCGCCATAGGTTTCTCCGAGCGCCCTCGGTGCTCACCAGGACTGACCCCGTAGTGCTCGGTTGAAGTGACCACCACTGGGAACAGGATTGCGAACACGAACGAGAACAAGAGAGTGGATGGGGGCATCATCATCCACGCC
>JBBIIK010000018.1:0-70239 GCA_037446555.1 Acidobacteriota bacterium | reverse complement strand
GCCTGATGGCGGCGACTGCGTGAGGGGCGCCCGGAGAGGGCGAAGAAGCCCCGCGAGGGCCCGATGAGGGCCCACCGCGGGGCGTGGGAAGGCTGCGGAAAGCCGATTCAAAAGCCCGAGAAAACGACAGAGAGCATTTCGGGCAAATTCACAGCGCGTATTTCAGCGACCTGTTAGTGGCGGCCCCTTTTACTACAACATGAGCGCCTTTTCTCCCTCGACCATCAATGCCCCTTACGGCGACGCCCCAAACGGCGTGCCGGTGGGCAAGTTCTACGACCCGGCCGTCAACCGCATCGTTCTGCCGATCGGCATGAACCCCGACGATCCCCGCCTCTACGGCAACGGGAACATCACCTTCGTGCGTGACGACTACAAGGGCGGCCGGGTGCAGCAGTGGAACGCCGCCCTCGAGACGCGGCTGTTCAACCGCTACCAGATCTCGGCCACCTACAACGGACTGCGCGGCTACCGGCTTCCGTATGCGCGCCTGCCGTTTAACGCGCGCCAGTTCTATCCCGATGCCGCCATCCAGATGTTCCGTCAGGAATGGATCGCGAACAATGGCACCAGCGATCCGCGCAACATCCAGGTGCCGAACCCTTATCAGCCGTCTTCGGGCGCCCTGAACGCTTTCCAGTCGCCCTGGAATGCGCGCACTGTGAACCGCGAACTCACTTACAACCTGTTCCCACTGCCCGGCAACTATGCGCACATGGCGCCGATCGGCTGGAACAACTACCACGGATTGACCCTCGCCCTGAACCGGCAGTTCTCCAACGGCTTCCTGATCAACACGCACTACACGTGGAGCAAGGCGCTGGACTTCGTGCAGGGCGAGATGCAGCTCAATGGCGGCTCGGAAGCCGTCGGCAACTTCCCCGGCGACCTCGACCGCCGCAACCTGCGCAACAACCAGCGCTTCAGCGACCACGACATCCGCCACCGCTTCGTCGCCACCTGGGTGTACGAGCTTCCCTTTGGCCGCGGCAAGCGGTGGGCGGCTGGCGGCGGCTTGCTCAACGCGATCGCCGGCGGATGGAAGATCGGCGGCGCCTACCTCGCGCAGACCGGCACGCCCAACAACATCGGCGGCGGCAACACCAACTCGATCAACGGCCGCCCGATCCGCATCGAAGGGGCGCCCGTGGAAGTGCCGAAGGAGTTGCAACGCTGGTACGACGGCAGGACCACGGTGACGCTGCCCAACGGCCAGCGGATCAGGCCGTGCGCCTTCTGCTTCCTGAAGTACAACGTGGGCGCCTTCCGCGGCGCCACGACGACCGCCGCCAACGGCAAAACGATTCTCGACATGCTGTGGTGGGGCACGGCGGCGACCAACTACGCCGACATCACCGGTCCCGGACGCGACAACCTGAACCTGAGCCTCGAGAAGAACTTCAAGGTGAAGGAGCGTGTCGAGATCCTGCTGTCGGCGGAAGCCACCAACGCGCTGAACAACGTGCAATTCAAGCCGCGCATGCGAAGCGTCAGCGTGGGGGCGTTGCAGCCCACGCGCGATCCTTCGCGCGGCCTTGAAGTCGGCATGGGGACCAACTCGAACTTCGGAACCATTGACGCCTCGAACACTTTCGACCCGCGGCAGGTGGAGCTGCGGCTCCGCATCCGGTTCTGACCGCTGCTACGGGGCGGGCCCTGCCGCCGGGCCCGCCCTTTCTTTCTTCTCCCGCAGACGCCGGGAACAGGGCCATTGGAGATCCAGTTTTTCAGGGGTGATGAGGGGGCGCAGCCGGAGATGCTGCGTCCAAGAGGAGCGGGAGAAGCGGCCGCCCCAGCGGTTGTCTTACAGCTCGCGGGACAAGGCTCGGGAAAACTCCAGACCGAGGAAGTTGGGCGGCAGGGGAAGAGAATTCCTCTGACACAGGGATTCCGTGCTGTGCGCCGATTGTCCATGGCGGTGGCTCCGCCGATGAGCGCAAGTTGCGGGCCAGCGGCGGAAGTCTGGCGCCTGGCAGGGACAAGACGGCGCGCCGGCAGGCCTTTCGTTGAGGCCGCCCGGGCAGGGCGCGATGGATTCACTGCATTTCCAGCGGGTTCAGAAGCGCCACCCGACACCGATCATGACCAGCAGGATTGGCTTTGTGTGGTGTCCATAGAAGCGCAATTCAGGGCGGATGAAAGATGCACGGCCCACGTCGATCGTCGCGCCGCCTCCCAGCAGGAGGGCAAAGCCGACCGAAGCTGACTGCCACGAGAACGTGCGCATGGACGGGGAATCGGGCGCTGGCCGCAGCGATACATGGGAACTGGGTTGAAGGGACCCGGTTGTTGAACATGAGGGATCAAAGGGAAGACGAGAGGGAGGATCCGCGGCAGGGGGCCTGGGGTTCACCTGCGGGAACAATCAACGTCAGCCGACCCATCTTCAGGTCGCTGGAGCTATCAGACGCAACCTGCTGGCGCAAGTGCCGCGGGAACAAGGCCGAGAAAGGTGCCAGTCTTGCCAACGCCCTACACGGGGCGAGTGTTGCCGCCGGAGTGCCTGAGGATTTGCGAAGGCAGAAGGTGCGAGAACGCCTGGGGCGGGGAGGATGTGATAGGAAGGGAGCGTGATGCGGCGCGCGGGAGTGATTCTGGCGGCGTGGATGTTGGCGGGGCAGGGGGCTGCGATTCCGGGGGCGGCGGCGCAGGAGGGGGCGAGGCGCCCGCACATCGTGTGGATCGCCGGAGATGAGGAGTACCGCTCGGAAGAGGCTCTGCCGATGCTGGCGCGCATTGCAGAAGAGAAGCACGGGTTCCGCTGCACGGTTCTCCAGGCGGTGGATCCGGCGACGGGCGAAATTGATCCCGGGAACCAGCGGAACATTCCGGGGCTCGAAGCGCTGCGCAGCGCCGATCTGATGGTGATCTTCACGAGGTTCCGGGATATGCCGGACGAGCAGATGAGGCACATCGTGGAGTATGTGGAGGCGGGAAGGCCGGTGATCGGGATCCGCACGGCGACGCACGCGTTCCATTTGCGCTCAAGCCCGACCTACGCGCGCTGGAGCTGGAACAGCAAGGAATGGGACGGCGGGTTCGGGCGGCAGGTGCTGGGGGAGACGTGGATCCGGCATCACGGGAAGCATGGGGAGCAGGGCACGCGGGCGCGCATTGCGCCGGGCGCGGAAGGGCACCCGGTTCTGCGCGGCGTTCGCGACGGGGAGATCCGGGGGCCGACGGATGTCTACGCCGTGCGGCTGCCGTTGCCGGAGGGCTGCGAGACGCTGCTGCTAGGGGAAGTGACCGACGGGATGACGCCGGATGCGCCGCGCGCCGCCGGGGCAGTGAACGACCCGATGATGCCGGTGGCGTGGACCAGAACATTCCGCGGCGGTCGTGTTTTTACGCTGACGATGGGCTCGGCGCAGGATTTCGAGAATGCCGGGCTGCGGAGGCTGCTGGTGAACGCGATCTATTGGGCGCTGGGGCGGGAGGCGGAGATCCGGGCGGACTTTGACGTCGAGCCGGTGGAGCCGTACAAGGGGACGCCGTTCGGGTTCGGGAAGCACGTGCGCGGAAGGAAGCCCGCGGGCGTGCGGTGACCGCTGGCTCGAACCGGCGGGTTGCCGCTGCCGGCGTTGAAAGTTGCGGGTGGAAGGATGCGGGGAAGCGGGGAGGGAGTGGTGGAGGCGGCGGGAGTCGAACCCGCGTCCGAAATGGTTCTCCGAAGCAAGCCTACGTGCGTATCCGGCCTATGGATCTCGACGCTGCGGCCCGGACCGGCGCGGCCGCGCGGCGTCCAGCCTGAAGGGTCTCGGATCCCGGCCTCAGGCGGCAGCCTTGATCCCAGCCTGCGAAGATGACGCTTCCCGGCGGCCCGCAGGCCCGCCGCCGTTCAGCGGCCGCCTAAAAATTAGGCAGCGTAGGCAAACTGCTGATTGGCAGTTTTGGTTTTCCGATCTTTTTACGGGAGCTCGGAACCCGGCACGCCTTACTTCGTCGATCCCATCCCGTCGAAGCCGTTACGCCCCCTTTTCCGCAGATTCAGGCGCCTGCAGACAAGCGCCTCTGTTTTCAGGATAGCGCGGGCGGGGCGGCGTGCCAAGACGGGGCGGCGTCAAAGGGCGCGGCGGAGAATGGCGCGGAGGGCGATGGCCGTTTTTTCGAGCGCAGGCAGGCGGATGCGGGAGGCGAGAACCTCGTAATTGCTCTTTTCGATGCGGCCGAGCAGGCGGCGGTAGATTTCGATGAGGGCCCAGAGGGCGTGACGGCATTCGGGATCGACCATTTCGATGAGGGGCCGGGCTTCGCCGTAGAAGGCGCGGGCGCGGGAGGCTTCGAAGGCGAGCAGATCACGCAGCTCGCGGGAAACGGCTGGCGCCGCGAGCATCTCCGGCGCAACGTGGAAGCGGGCCATGTCCTCGCGGGGCAGGTAGATGCGCCCGTTGAGGGCGTCCTCGCGGACGTCGCGGAGGATGTTGGTGAGCTGGAAGGCGATGCCGCAGCGTTCGGCGAGTTGGGGCGCGCGGGGATTGGAGAAGCCGAAGACGTGGATCGTGGCGATGCCGACGACTGAGGCGACGAGGTAGCAGTAGCGGTAGAGGTCGTCGAAGGTCTGGAAGGCGCGGGGTTCAAGGTCGGAGGAGACGCCGTCGATCATGCCGTAGAGGCAATCCTGCGGGATGCGGTAGCGGCGCACGGTGTCAAGGAAGGCGGGCCAAACCGGGTGCGGGGGCATACCGCCCTCGAGCGCTTCATCGAGCTGCCGGCGCCAATCGAGCAGGGCTTCGCGGCTGGCGCGGTGGCCGTCGCTCAGATCGTCGCATTCGCGCATGAAGGCGTAGAGGGCGCACATGGCGCGGCGTTTGGGCGCGGGTAGGGCAAGGAAGGAGTAATAGAAGTTGCGGGCGCGGCGGCGGGCGACGGATTCGCAGTGGCGCCGGGATTCTTCGAGCGAGGTCATGCGGCTCTCCGGAAGGCGAGCCGGGCGAGGCTGCCGAGAAAGAGCATGGCGCGCTCGGTCTTTGAAATTGCGGGGCGCGAGCTGAGCACGTCATATTCCTGGGCGCGGATCTTTTCGAGCACCTTCATGCCGCCGCGGCTGAACAGGTCGATGTCGAGGGCCAAGCGGCGGTCCACCATGCGGGCGAGAGGCTGGCCCTGCTCGAACAGCGCCTGCGCGTAGTCCACGGCATCGCGCAGAACGCGGCGGAAGGAGGGCGTGGCACGGCGCGCGACGACGTCCTGCTCCGGGCAGCCGTGCAGCGCCATCAGGTGCTGCGGGATGTAGATGCGTCCCTTGCCGAGATCGACGGCCACGTCCTGCCAGAAATTGGCGAGTTGCAGCGCCGTGCAGGTGGCGTCAGAAAGGCGGAAGCGCTCTTGGTCGCGGTAGCCGCAGAGCATGAGGACGAGGCGGCCGACGGGGTTGGCGGAGCGGCGGCAGTAATCGACGACGTGTTCCCAGTCGCGGTAACGGGTGACGGTTTGATCCTGAAGAAATGCGTCGATCAGGCCGTCGAAGGGCTGGAGGGGGAGCTCGTGACGGGCGATGGTTTCGGACAGCGCCACGAAGACGGGGTGGGCGGGGGGCTCACCGGCATACAGCGCGCGCAACCGTTCGCGCCACCAGGCGAGCAGCCGCAGGCTTTCCTGCGGATCGCCGGTTTCGTCGCCGAGATCATCGGCCCAGCGGCAAAAAGCGTAGACGTTGTAAAAGTCCTGGTGCAGCCGCTTGGGCAGAAGGAGGGAGACGACGTGGAAGTTCTCGTAATGGTGCGTGGCCAGCCACCGCGTATAGGCGGCGGAATCTGCGGGAGTCCAGGTTCTGGAGGAGGCTTCGGAGGACCGGAGAAACGGGATCGGTTCGAGCAGCTCCACGCCGGGCGTCCGCGCAGGGTCAGGGGATAATGGCCGTCTTCATGTGGCCGTTGTGGCTCATGAGGTGGCGCAGCACGTCGAGCAGGTTGGTCAGAGGCTCTTCGCGGTTGACGAAGTCGCGGGCGGAGATGTCGCCCCGGCTGACTACGTCGAGCGCCTTGCGGATGTAGGCGGGCGTGTGGTGGAAGCTGGCGACGCACTTGATCTCGGAGTAATGCAGGAGCTGCGTCTCCAGGGTGATGCGGGTGTCTGAGGGGCAGCCGCCGAAGAACTGCGCCGTGCCGCCGCGGCGCAGCAGGCGCACGGCGAGCTCCCAGGTCTCCGGGTTGCCGACAGCCTCGATGACGACATCGGCGCCGTAGCCGCCGGTGAGGTTGCGGACCTCGCCGACCACGCTTTCGGGGTCTGTGTTGATGAGAGCGTCGTGGGCTCCCATGCGGAGGGCGCGGTCGAGCTGGGACTGGCGGCGGCCGAGGGCGATGACACGCGCGCCATAGACTTTGGCCAGACGCACGAACATCAGGCCGATGGGCCCTTGACCGATGACGACCACGTTGTCCCCGGGACGGACGTTGGTTTCTTCGAGGCCCTTCAGCACGCAGGCGAGAGGCTCGATGAGGGCGGCGTCCTGGTAGCTCAGGTGCGGCGGGATTTCGTACGTGTTCCGCTGCGCAATGCGCGCCGGGATCCGGATGTATTCGGCATAGGCGCCGTTGTTGAACAGCAGGTCCTCGCAGAGGTTCTCCAGCCCCTTGCGGCAGTAGAAGCAGTTGAGGCATGGAGCGGAGTTGGCAGCCACAATGCGCTGCCCTACGCGGAAGCTCTCCACGTGCGAGCCGACCTTGACGATGTCGCCTGCCAGTTCATGTCCAAACAGCGCCGGGGGCACAATCATCTTGGCGTGGTAGCCCCGGCGGAAGACCTTGACGTCGGTGCCACAGGTGAGCGCGGCGCGGACGCGGACGAGCACATCGCCCTTTTCGATAGCAGGGACGGCCACCTCTTCTACGCGCACCTGCTCGCGACCGTAGAGTACGGCAGCCTTCATCTTCTTCATAAATTCAACTCAACCTCTGTGGCTGAACGATGATTTTCAACGATTCGCCGTCCGGATGCATCGCGCGATGGATGCCGTCCCGGATGGCGGTGAGGGGCAGGCGGTGCGAGATCAGATCCTGCACGGGTAGATCCCCGCTCATCACCAGACGCGCCGATTCGGCTTGCAGATCGACCGAGGCGCTGTAGACACCGAACAAAGTTCTCTCATACTTGCAGATGTCTGCGCCGGACAATTCGATCCTTTCTGTCTCGGACGTCTGGGCGAAAAACAATATTCTACTACCAGGACGGGATGCAGCGATAGCCTGATCCACGACGCCCGGCGCCGAGGCGGCCACAAAAACCTGATCCACCCCCCGCCCGGAGGTCAGGGCGCGGCAGCGGGCGGCGACATCTGTTTCCAGCGGGTTCCACGCCTCGGCGGCGCCGAAGCGGCGGGCGAGCCGCAGCCGGCGAGGGATGGTATCGGTAGCCAGGATCGAGCAGCCGGTCCGGTGCAACAGCATGGTGAACATCAGTCCGATGGGGCCCTGCCCCTGGACCAGTACGACGTCGTCCGGGCGTGGCGCGGCCTCCACAACCGCTTTCAATACTGTATTGACGGGCTCCACGAGGCTCGCCACCTCGAAGGGCACTCCGTCGGGGATCCGCTCCACGCCGTCGCGGACGATCCAGTCCATGACGCGGACGTACTGGCCGAAGCCGCCGCCGGCGGGCTCAAAGCCCGCCGTGATGCCAACCTTCTTGTAGGTGTCGCATTGCGCGTAGAGCTTCCTCTCGCAGTAAAAACATTTCCGGCAGGGAATGTGGTGGAAGGCGACGACGCGGTCCCCGGGGCGGAACTTCGTGACTCCATCGCCCACCCGGACCACCACGCCCGCGGTCTCATGGCCGTAGATGCGGGGCGGGGGGAGCAGATCGTGGGCGACCTTCTTCAGATCCGTGTGGCAGATGCCACAGGCCTCCACGCGGACCAGGATTTCGCCGGAACCGATCTCGGGCACGGGAACCGGCTGGACCTGGATGCGCCCATCGCCGGTGTAAACGGCGGCCATCATCTCCCGGCCGATGTCAGAGGCGGCAAGCGACAAGGAAGTCTCCCAAGATGGCTGCGGCTCGCCGGCAGCGCCGACCGAACCGGAGCAAGGGTATCAAACTATTAGGATGCATCAGAGCGGCGAGAGTGATGCGCGATTTGGAGAAGCGCCCGTCCTCGTCACGCGATGCGTTGAAATCGAGGGGCAGGGGATCGGCGGCGGTGTCGGAGACGACGCGGACGCAGTAGAAGCGGGCGTTGCGCCGCAGGGCCTGCTCGGCGACGGCGGCGGCTTCCATATCGACGGCGACGGCGCCGCTTGGCCGCAGAGCGGCTTTCTCGCCGGGAGAGATGGCGGCACGGTCCTGGGTCCAGAGAAGCCCCTGGTGGAACGGGGCGGGCGAGGCTGGCAAGGAAGCAGGGTAGCGGCGGGAAGTGGCAGCGCCGATCACCTCGCGCGCGGCGAAGATGGCTCCATAGGGAAGCTGCGGATCCAAGGCGCCGCAGAAGCCTGTGCTCAGCACCACCGCGCGTCCCGCCATGCGGTCGAGCGCCGTCTCGGAGGCGGCGCGGGCGAGGCGCGGGCCGGCGCCGTGGGCGGCGAGAATCCAGCGGCGTCCGGCGATCTCCGCCTCCCGGACGTAGCCGAGAGGCCAGGCAAGCCTGCGCGGGCGCCGCGCGTGGCGAAGCAGCCCGCGGAACTCGAGCGGATCGGCGGCGATGGCGACCACGGGTAACGGATCAGCAGTATCCATGGGCCTGAAACCATTCCACGGCGTGCCGCAGGGCGGCTTCCGCCGGCGCGGGACTGAACCCGAGCTCGCGTTCCGCCTTGGCCGAGCTGACCCACATCTTCTTGCGGGCCATGCGGACCGCGTCCAGAGGGGCGCGCGGCGGCGATCCCGTCAACCGCGCGCGCAGCGTGTCGGCGGCGGCTGCTGCGAAGGCCGCCGCCCAAGGCAGCCGGAGGCGTGGCGCCGGGCGGCCGGTGAGGCGCGACAAAATCTCAAAGATTTGTTTCAACGTCAGGTTCTCGCTTCCGAGAATATAACGCTCGCCGGGCCGCCCGTGCTCGCATGCCAGGCAGTGGCCCACGGCCGCGTCGGCGGCATCGACGATGTTCAGCCCCGTGTCGACATAGGCGGGCATTCGCCCGCGGAGGAAGTCGAGCACGGTCTGTCCGGTGGGCGTCGGCTTGACGTCGCGCGCGCCCACTGGCGCCGTAGGATTGACGATCACGACGGGCAGCCCTTCGCGGGCGGCCGCCAGCGCCTCCTGTTCGGCCAGCCACTTGGACCGCTTGTAATGGCCCGTCATGTCCGCCAGGGACACAGGGGTGGTTTCATCGCCGAGCCCGTCCTTCACGAACCCGATGCAGCCGACCGTGCTGGTGTACACGATACGCTCCACGCCGGCGCTCCGCGCGGCTTGCAGCACGTTGCGGGTGCCGCCCACGTTGGATTCATACATCTCGCGCGGATGCCGCACCCACAGCCGGTAGTCGGCCGCGACGTGAAACACGAGGCCGCAGCCTTCCACGGCGCGGCGCACCGAACCGGCGTCCCGCAGGTCGCCGGCCACCAGTTCGGCGTCCACGTCCAGAACCGCCTCCGGACGGCGCACAAGAGCGCGAACGGGCACGCCACGCCGTAGCAATTCCTGGGCAACATGCCAGCCCAGGAAGCCGGAAACGCCTGTGACCAGCGCGGGCTTCATGCGGCGGCTCCTTTGTGGAAACAAGTGCGGGGGGTCATGGCGCGGCAACTTCTGCGAGCCGTTCGCGAAGAGCCAGCAGCGGGTACGCGACGGCGCCGAGCGGATCCAGCAAAAACGGCGCGCAGGCGACGCCCGGCATGCAGGGAGCTGCGGGGTCCCACTGGCCGTCGTCGCCCTGGTTTGCGAGCAGCCAGGCATAGCCGCGGCGGACGCTTTCGCTCGAGTTGTCTCCGCCGGCCAGCAAGCCCATCAGCGCCCAGGCGGTTTGCGCCGGCGTGCTGGGCCCGGGGGCGAACTGCGCGCTTGCAATCGACGAAGGCGCCTCGCCCCAGCCGCCCTCGGCGTTCTGGATGGAGCGGATCCATTCGCCGGCGCGCAGAACGGCCGCTTCGCGTTCGTCGAAGCCGGCGGCGCGGAGCCCCCGCAAAGCCATGGCAGTCCCGTAGAGGCGGTGCAGGCCGCGGGCGCCGTCCCACCAGGCTTCCGCGTGCTGGGAATCTTCGAGAAACTCCACTGCCCGCACAACTGCGGGCGACGACCGCGGGTGGCCGCACTCGATCAGCGCTTCCAGCACGGTGGCTGTCACGTCGGCGGCGGATCCGGCGCCGGTGCCAGGGCTCCAACCGCCGTCGGCCTGTTGAGAGGCTGCCAGAGCCGAGACGGCCTCGCCGATGACCGGGTCGTCCGCGTTCATCTTCGGCGCGGCGTGGCGCAGCGCGAGCAGGACGAGGGCCGTGGTTTCAGCATCCGGCGTAGAGTGCAGGTCTCCGGGAGGCCAGCCGGCCGCAGGGTCGCCCGGCGCGGCCTCGCCGCGGCGGTACCGGGCAAGAAGCGCCTCGACCGCGGCTTCCAGGCCGGTGGCGCGATCTGCCACCGCCAGCGCCTGAAGCGCGAGGGCGGCATCGCGAATCCCGAAGTCGCAAGGGCGTGGCGTGGCGTGGCCGTCTTCCGGCCCCAGCAGGGAGAGCGTGCGGTCCAGATGCGCGAGCGCGTGCGATCCGCGGCCGCCGGCCGCCTCCACGGCCAGCGCGGCATGCAGGGCCACCGGAAGCGTGGGCCAGCGCAACGCCTCCTCCACCATGGCGTCGTAGGCGCGGTAGACGATGGGGTCGCGGAGCGCGCGCGGCGCAAATCGCGCCCAGCGGCTGATGAGCATCCCGCTCAGGCTGTATAAATCAAAACCGGTCTTTTCTGTTTCGGCGGGCGGCGGCAGCTCTTGCCGCATCGCCGGGGCATCCGGCGCGGGCTTCGGTTGCGCCGCCCCGCGCAGATAGGCGGCGATGGAGAGCGCCGCATCGCAGACGGTCTGCTGGCGAACGAGGGCGGGGAACCGGCTGTAGTCGAGAAAATAGAAGTGCTCCGGAGGAACGCTCTCCATCCTCTCGTCCGGCGCCGCGCCGGTCCAGACGAGCTTGATCCACGTGGAGGCAGGGCAGCGGTCCAGCCCGCCGCGGTTGGCGATCCATCCGCCCAGCCCCTGCATCGCCGCATCTCCGGCAGGGACGCCCGACAGGCGAAGGGCAAGATAGGCCTCGATGCTTGCGGTGAAGTCCGACGGACCGCCATGCCAGAGGGCGAAGCCCCCGTCCTGGTTCCGGGACGCGAGCAGGCGGTGCGCCCACGCTTCGTTCTCGTTCGCCTGCGCAGGCTGCCTGCGACGGAGCAACCGGGCCCCGAGCGCATGGAGAACCTCCAGATAAGGCCCTCCCTCCAGCAGGTTCGGCCACATGCCTTCGGGCGTTTGCCAGCCCGCCAAACAGGATGCGGCGCGCCTGGCGGCGCCGCCTAGCGCTTCCGGGTCGCCGGCTGTGAATACAGAGGTCATGCCAGAGCGGACGGCGGAGGAACCGTTCCGGCCAGGCGCGCCAAGGGAACCTGCACTTCGGCGGGCAGGCTGAAGCGCACGTCCTCTTCGATGATGTCGACCTCTTCCACCGTATGGAAGCCGCGTTCCCGCAGCTCTTCAATCAGCTCCTGCACCAGGTTCTCCGGAGCGGAAGCGCCGGCGGTGACGGAAACCGTCTTCACGCCCTCCAGCCATTCGTCGCGGAGGAACCGGCGGTCGTCGATCAAGTAGCTGGGCACGCCGGCCCGCTGGCAGACTTCCACCAGGCGCTTGGAATTCGAACTGTTCTGGCTGCCTACCACGAGCAGCAGCTCGCACAGCGGCGCCACCGCTTTCACGGCCGTCTGGCGGTTCTGCGTGGCATAGCAGATGTCCTGGGACTTGGGGCCGGCGATCTTCGGGAACCGGCGCACGAGAATTTCGATGATGCCCCGGGTTTCGTCGAGGCTCAGCGTGGTTTGCGTGAGATAGCAGACCTTGTCCGGATCGGAAACCTCCACCCTCTGGGCGTCCTCTTCGGATTCGACGATGATGGTGTTGGCAGGCGCTTCGCCGTAAGTGCCCTCGATCTCCTCGTGCTCCTTGTGGCCGATCAGGAGGATCGTGTAGCCTTCCTTCGCGAACCGCACGGCTTCCAGGTGGACCTTGGTGACGAGCGGGCAGGTGGCGTCGATCACCGCGAGCCCGCGCTCTTTCGCGGTCTGCCGGACGGCCGGCGAAACGCCATGGGCGCTGAAGATGACCCGTGCGCCGGCTGGGACATCTCCGAGCTCATTGACGAAGATGGCGCCCATCGCGCGGAGTTCGTCGACCACATGGCGGTTGTGGACGATCTCCTTGCGGACGTAGATCGGGGCGCCGTACAGCTCCAATGCGATCTTCACGATGTCAATGGCGCGAACGACGCCTGCGCAAAAGCCCCTCGGCCGCAGCAGGAGAACCTTTTTCCCAGCGGAATGTGCCGTTTGCATAAGTTGAGAGAATTGTTTTCATTATACCAGCCGCGCCCTTCCGGGACCGCTGCCGGGGGCCGTAGGGCCCTGCGATTCATTGGATCGCGGGCGCGGGGCGCGGATGCGGGAATCTGTCACCGGCGCCGGCGAAAAAACTCTTCGAGCAGGGCGGCGCACTCGCTGCCCAGGACGCCTTCGGTGATCTCGACCCGGTGGTTCAGGAGATCGGAATCCGCCAGGCGGAACTTCGACCGCACGCCCCCGAACCGGATGTCCCGCGCGCCGAAGACGAGCCGCCCGATGCGGGCATGCACGATGGCGCCGGCGCACATGACGCAGGGCTCCAGCGTGACGTAGAGCGTGGCGCCGCCGAGGCGGTAGTTCTGAGTCGCCGCCGCCGCCTGCCTCAGCGCCAGGATTTCTGCGTGCGCGGTGGGGTCGAGCGAGGACACCGGACAGTTCCAGGCCGCTCCGATCTCCTTGCCTTCGAGCACGACGACCGCCCCCACCGGGACCTCGCCCACGGCCTCTCCCCGGCGGGCCAGTTCCAGCGCGCGGCGCATCCAGAACTCGTCGATGGCGGAATCCGTCTGCATTGTTACAAAAGTTTCGGTGGCGGGGTCTGGCCGGCCGCTTCTCCCCGCCTAGAATGAAAGTGTCCCATGAAATTCCTGCCGCTGATCGTGAAGAACGCCCTGCGCAACCGGCGGCGCACGCTGTTGACCCTTTCCAGCCTGGCCGTCTCTCTCTGCCTTCTGGGCGTCATGATGGCGCTTTACTACGCGCTCTTCATCGGTGGCCAGCCGGCCAAGGCGCAGGCGCGGCGCGTCGTTGTCCGGCACAAGGTGTCGATCGTGTTTCCGCTGCCGCTATACTACCGGGAGCGCATCGCTCAGGTGCCCGGCGTCGAGGAAGTGATGCTGTGGTCGTGGTTCGGAGGCGTTTACAAGGATGCGCGGGACCAGCGGAACTTCTTCGCGCGCATGGCTGCAGACGCCGAACGGCTGTTCCGCGTCTACCAGGACTATGTGATCCCCGAGGAGCAGAAACAGGCGTTCATCCGGGACCCGGCCGGCTGCATCGTCAACAAGGCGCTGGCTGAGAGGCACGGTTTCAAAGTCGGGGACAAGATCCTGATCCGGGGCGACATCTATCCGTTCGATCTCGACCTGACCGTGCGCGGCATTTACACATCCACCGATTTTGACGACGACACGCTGTGGTTCAACTGGAAGTACATGGAGAACGCACTGCGCAACTCGCCGCGCCTGATGGCGGGCGGCTTCACGCTGCTGGCGCGGTCCGAGCAGGACGTGGCCGCCATCAGCCGCACCATCGACGAGATGTTCGCCAACTCCGAAGCGCCGACGAAGACCGAGAGCGAATACACCTTCGGTTTGTCGTTCCTGTCGTTCCTGGGCAACATCAAGGTCATCCTGATGAGCATCTGCTTTGCGGTGACCTTTACGGTGCTGCTGATCACGGCCAACACGATGGCCATGAGCGTCCGCGAGCGCGTGCGCGAAGTGGGCGTGCTGCGCACGCTGGGCTTTGGACAGCCGGCAATTGTGGGACTGATCGTTGGCGAAAGCGCCCTGATCTCGCTCGCTGGAGGGCTGCTGGGCGTGCTGGTCGCCGAAGGGCTTTGCTGGGTGATCCGTCAGGGCCCGGTGATCGTGCAACAGACCAAGACGCTGACCATCGAGGCGCCGGTATTTGCGGCGCTGATGGGCGTGAGCCTCGCTGTGGGCATCGCGAGCGCCATCGTGCCGGCTGCCGCCGCAGCGCGCACCAACATCATCGACGCCCTGCGCTTCACCGACTGATCTTGCGGAGACTCGCGGAATGATCCTGCCCCTTTCCTATAACCTGCGCAACCTGGCGGTGCGCCGGACGACGACGGTGATGACCGCGCTGGGCATCGCGCTCACCGTGGCGGTGCTGGCGGCATCGTTCGCGCTCGTGGACGGGCTGCGGCTGGCGCTGGAGGCTTCCGGGCATCCGCTGAACATCCTGGTGACGCGGAAGGGTTCCGAGTCCGAACTGGCGTCGAACTTTGAACGGCGCGTCTTCGATGACCTGAAGTTCAAGCCCGGCATCGCCCGCAATGCGGCGGGCGAACCTCTGGCGTCGCTGGAAGTAGTGACCGTGATCAACCTGGTGAGTGTGGAGTTTCCCGACGGAGCGAACGTGAATGTGCGCGGAGTGACGCCCACCGGCATCGAGCTGCGCGAGGATGCCCGGCTGACCGAGGGGCGCTGGTTCACCCCGGGGCGGCGTGAAGCCACTGTGGGCAGCTCCATCGCCAAGCGCTATCCCGAAGCGCGCCCGGGCAAGAAGATCCGTTTCGGGCGCGGCGAGTGGGAAGTAGTGGGCGTTTACGACAGCGAGCAGATGGCGCGAAACTCCGAGATTCTGGTGGATCTGAACCAGGTGGCGGCGGACTTTGGGCGCGAGAGCGTGCTGAGTTCAGCTCTCGTGCGCGCCACCGACCCGGTGGCGCACCAGGCGTTGATCAATGATCTGGCGGCCGATACCCGGCTGAACGTGCAGGCGCGCTCCGAAAAGGAATATTATGCGCAGCAGACATCGAGCGGAGACCTGATCCGGTATCTGGGCACTGTGGTGGCGGTGATCATGGCCGTCGGGTCGTGCTTCGGCGCCATGAACACCATGTACGCAGCCGTGGCGCGCCGCTCGCGCGAGATTGGCACGCTGCGGGTCCTGGGCTTTTCGCGATCCGCGATCCTCCTCAGCTTTTTGATCGAATCGCTGATGCTGGCGGCGCTGGGCGGCGCGCTGGGCATCCTCCTGGTGCTGCCTGTCAACGGGCTTTCCACGGGGATCGGGAGCTTCGTGACGTTCGCCGAGATCGCCTTCCAGATGCGGATCACGCCGCAAACCATGGCCGCGGCGTTTCTGTTCGCGCTGGCGATGGGCGCCGCGGGCGGGCTGCTGCCGGCGTTCCAGGCGGCGCGGAAAGAGATTCTGACGGCATTGAGGGAGGGTTGAACTGTTGACGGAAGATTTGCGAGGGCTCAAGATCGACCGCAGCGCGGCGCCGCAAGGCGGCGGCGGAGGGAGTCTGAAGTGGATCGTCGCTGCTGTCCTTTTGCTGGTGCTTCTGGGCGCGGGCGCCGCCGCGCACCGTTTCTGGACCGCGGCGCCGGAAGTGGCCACAGTTCGCGTACAGGCGCAGCGGAGCGGCGGGGCGGACGCGGGAGCGGTGGTGCTGAACGCCACGGGCTACATCGTGGCGGCGCACAAGATCCAGGTGGCGTCGAAGGTGGTGGGCAAGGTGGCCTGGATCGGAGTAGAGAAGGGGGACAAGGTGCGCTCCGGGCAGGTGATCGTGCGGCTGGAGGACGATGAATACCGCGCGCAGCTACAACAGGCGCGGGGCCAGTTGGCCGCATTGCAGGCGAAGCTCGAGGAGCTGGAGCGGGGTTCGCGTCCGGAGGAGATCGAGGCGGCGAGGGCGCAGGTGGCGCAGGCGAGGGCGGACCTTGAAAACGCCCGCGTGCAGCTGGAACGGATCCGGCAGCTGGCGGCGGAGAAAGTGATGTCGAAGTCGGCGCTCGACGATGCGCAGGCGCGCTACGATGCGGCGGCGGCGCGCGTCGAGAACCTTCAGAAAAACTATGAGCTGGTGCGCATCGGGCCGAGGCGGGAGGTGATCGAAGCCATGCGCGGGCAGGTGGAGGCGGCGCGCGGCGCGGTGGCATTCGCCGAGACGCAACTGGCCAATACCCTGATCCGGGCGCCTGTGACGGGGACCATCCTCGAGCGCGGCGTGGAAAAGGGCGAATTCGTGACCACGAGCTTCGTTGGCGAACGCGGCGCCAAGGGTTATGTTGTGACGCTGGCGGACCTGAACGACTTGCGTGTGGAGCTGGACATCTCGCAAAACGACTTCGCGAAGCTGAAAGCGGGACAGAAAGGCGTGATCACGGCCGATGCCTGGCCGGGCGAGGAATGGCAAGGCGTGCTGGACGAGATTGCGCCTGAGGCGAACCGGCAGAAAGCCTCCGTGCAGGTGAAGGTGAAGGTGCTGAACCCGGATGAACGGCTCCGCCCGGAGATGAACGCAGCGGTGGCGTTTGTCTCCGACGAGCCGTCGGCGGCTGCCGGCCCGGGCAAGCCGGTGGTGTTCGTTCCACCGGCTGCCGTGCGCAACGACCGCGTCTACATTGTGCTCAACGGCAGGATCGTGGAACGCGCCATCCGCACGAGCGGCAACACGCCGCTCGGGCTGCGCGTGGAAGACGGGCTGATCGGCGGCGAAGACCTGGTGCTGAATCCGGCGGCGGATCTGAAGGACGGCATGAAAGTGCAGGTGAAACAGCCATGAGCGATGACGTGGTGATCCGGGCGCGTGGGCTAACGAAGGAGTATGTGCGCGACGCCTACCACGTCGTTGCTCTCAAGGACGTGGATCTCGACATCAAGCGCGGCGAGTTCGTGGCGCTGATGGGACCTTCGGGATCGGGCAAGTCCACTCTGCTGCATCTGGTGGCCGCCATGGACCGCCCGACTTCGGGGTCGATCGAGGTGCTCGGCTCGAACATCGCGGCGATGGCCGACAAAGAGATGGCGCGCTGGCGCAACCGCCACATCGGGTTCGTGTTCCAGAGCTTCAACCTGATCCCGGTGCTGACCGCGCTCGAAAACGTCGAGCTGCCGCTGAAACTCACGCACCTGAAGAAGGGCGAGCGGGTGCAGCACGCCGCCACCGCGCTGAAGCTGGTGGGGCTGGGGGACCGCATGGATCACTACCCGCGGCAGCTCTCCGGAGGGCAAGAGCAGCGCGTCGCCATCGCCCGCGCGATCGTGACCGACCCTGACATTCTGCTTTGCGACGAGCCGACGGGCAATCTGGACGCGCGCAGCGCGAACGAAGTGCTGGAGCTGCTGCGGCGCCTGAACCAGGAGTTCGGGAAGACCATCGTCATGGTGACGCACGACCCGCACGCGGCCCACTTCGCCACCCACATCTGGCACATCGACAAGGGTGAGCTTCTGCCGGAAGGGAAGAAACCCGAAGACTGGAGTTGAGCGGGGATGGCGCGTCTGGCGATCCTGTACGAGCATCCGTCGTGGTTCCGCCCGCTGTTTGCGGCGCTGGAGCGGGCGGGCATTGCGTGGGAGGAGTGGAAGGCCGAGGAGCTGGCATTCGGGCTCGAAGATCCGGATTGGCCGGACCTTGTTTTCAACCGCATGAGCGCCTCGGCGGCGTGGCGCGGGCACGGGCATGCGCAGTTCGCCGTGCGCGAGCTGTTGGGGGTGCTGGAGGCTCGGCGCGTGCCGGTGGTGAACGGACTGTCCGCCTATGAGCTGGAGATCAGCAAGATCCGGCAGATCGAGCTGTTCCGGCGCGCCGGGGCGCGGGTGCCGCGCACGGCGGCGGGGAATTGCCTCAAACAACTGGCGCGCTCGGCAGAGCGATTGCGCTTCCCGGTGATCATGAAGCCCAACTGCGGCGGCGCGGGGGCGGGGGTGCGGCGGTTCGATTCGCCCGCGCAACTGGAAGCGGGCGTGGACGAGGCGGCGTTCGGCTGCGACAATGTGGCGCTCGTGCAGGAACACATCCCTTCCCGCGACGGCGCCTGCTACCGGATCGAGATCCTCGATGGAGAGGCGCTGTACTGCCTGAAAGTGCAGCGCGACGGGGCGGGCTACAACCTGTGTCCGGCGGACGCCTGCGCCTCGGAGGCGAAGCCTGTGTTCACGCGCTGCGAGCCGCTGCCGGAGGCGGCGGCGACGGCGCTGAACGTGGCGCGGCTGGGAAGGATCGACCTCTGTGGAGTGGAATACATCATCGACCACCGCACAGGCGGGCCTGTGTTCTATGACCTGAACGTCCTGTCCAATTCCGTCGCCAACGCGAAGGACGTTGTGGGGTTCGACCCGCACGAGAGGCTGGTGGAGTATCTGGGACGGCGGCTGCATGCGCTGTCGCGACTCCGGTAGCGCCAGTGTCCGACTTGCCCCCAAACTACAAGATTCAGCATTGACCCCAAGTTCGCACCAGCCTATTCTGGGGTCAGAGGAGCGATTCCGTGGCTGACGTCAAGGTGAGAAACCTTCCCGACTGGCTGGTGGAGTGGTACCGGCGGCAGGCTGAGCGCGAGGGCATCAGCCTGGAGGAATGTCTTCGCCAGGCGCTGCACGAAATCCCGCTCATCCGGCGTCGAGAGATCGCCAGGAAGCTGGACGCCCTGTGCGCGAGGATTGCGAAGCGCAAGGGCATTTTGCCCGACAGCACGCCGCTGATTCGCGAGATCCGGGAGGAGATGGAGAGGAAAGGTGATGTGGGTAGTGGACGCCAGCGTGGCCGTGAAGTGGCTCGTCCCCGAAGTAAGTCGGCATGAAGCCGCCACCCTCATTACAGAAGCCGGCCCCCTGCTGGCGCCGGATGTCATTATCACGGAGGTATCCTCTGCGCTCTCGAGGAAATCGCGTCTGGGCCAGATCACGGTAGCCGAGGCCAAGGGGGCGCTTTCCATTTGGATGGAAGCGCTCCGGTGCGGGGTTTTGACGCTCAGCAGTTCGATGGACCTCCTCGAGGAGTCATTTCAGCTGTCCGTGACCCTGGATCATGCTCTGCCTGACTGTTTCTACCCTGCCCTCGCCCGCCGTATGAGCGGCGTACTCGTCACGGCGGATGCGCGGCTGGCGAGCAAGGCGTCGGCAGTCGACGGGGTGCAGGTCCGCCTTCTGGGGCAGGCGTGACGCTCAGTGGCGGAAGTGGCGGATGCCGGTGAAGACCATGGCGACGCCGAGACGGTCGGCGGCGGCGATCACATCCTCGTCCTTCACGGAGCCCCCCGGCTGAATGACCGCCGTGGCGCCGTGAGCGGCGACCGTCTCGAGCCCGTCGGGGAAGGGAAAGAACGCGTCGGAGGCTGCCACGCAGCCCTTGAGATCCAGCACGGATTTCTTCGCACCGATCTCGGCGGAGAATACGCGGCTCATCTGTCCCGCTCCGGCGCTGAGGAGCTGTCCCCGGCGGGCGTAGGCAATCGCGTTCGACTTGACGTGCTTGCAAACCTTCCACCCGAATTCGAGCGCCGCCATCTCCTCTTCGGAAGGCTGCCGCCGCGTCACCACGCGCAAGGATGAGGAATCCAGCGTCAGCAGATCCGGCGTTTGCACCAGCACGCCGCCGGTGACCGAGCGCAGCACGGGCTCTCCGGGCACGCCGCCGCGGACAACAAGCAACCGCAGGTTCTTTTTCGCGCGCAGAATCGAGAGCGCCTGTTCGGAGAACGCCGGCGCGGCGACGGCTTCCACAAACAGTTTGGAGACCTCATACGCGGTGTCGGCGTCGACTTCGCGGTTGAACGCGAGCACGCCGCCGAAAGCGGAGACGGGATCGGCTTCGTACGCCTTGCGGTAGGCCTCGGCCAGCGATTCCTGCTCGGCGCAGCCGCACGGGTTGGTGTGCTTGATGATGACGGCGGCAGGCGAGGAGAATTCGCAGACGAGCTGCCACGCCGCGTCCAGGTCCACGAGGTTGTTGAAGCTGAGTTCCTTGCCGTGGATCTGCGTGCCGTTCGCGATACCCTCTTCGCCGCGCGCATAGAGCGCCGCCTGCTGGTGGGGGTTCTCGCCATAGCGCAGCGCCTGCCGCCGCGGCAGCACCACGCTGAGCGTGGGAGGCAGAACGGCGGGCTGATCGGCGAACCCGTCTCCGGTGCATTCGATGGAGGCGAGCCGCGCCGTGATGGCGGCGTCGTAGCGTCCTGTCAGCGCAAATGCCTGGCGCGCCAGGTTCCAGTGCGTGCGCAGGCTCAGCGAGCCCCCCGAGGACCGCATTTCGTCCAGAAGCGCCGTGTAGTCCTCCGGCGACGTCACCACTGCAACGTCCTGGTAGTTCTTGGCCGCGGCGCGGATCATGGTGAGTCCGCCGATGTCGATGTTTTCGATCAGCTCTTCGACGCCCGCGCCTGGCTTCGCCGCGACTTTCTCGAAGGCGTACAGGTTGACCACCACCATGTCGATCGGCTGGATGCCGTGTTGTTCCAGGGCGGCGCGGTGTTCGGCCACGTCCCGGCGCGCCAGCACGCCGGCGGCGATGACCGGGTGAATGGTTTTTACCCGCCCGTCGAGAATCTCCGGAAAACCGGTCACCTCGCTCACGTCTTTGACGGCGAGGCCGGCCTCGCGCAGCGCGCGGGCCGTGCCTCCGGTGGAGATCAGTTCGCAGCCAAAGGCGGCGAGTCCGCGGGCGAAATCGATGAGTCCGGTCTTGTCGGTGACACTGAGGAGGGCGCGGCGGATTGCAGGCATGACTTTTTATTCTGCCATCCGGGAGACCCCTGTTACCATGAGAGCGTGGCACACAAGGTAACGTTGATTCCCGGAGACGGCATCGGGCCGGAGGTTGCCGGGGCGGCTGTGCGCGCCGTCGATGCGACCGGCGTGAAGATCGACTGGGAAACGGCGGAGCTGAGCGCGGAGATCATCGAGAAGTCCGGCTCGAGCCTGCCCCCGCACGTTCTCGAATCGATGGAGAGGACGGGTGTGGGGCTCAAAGGCCCGGTGACGACGCCCGTGGCCGGCGGCTTCAAGAGCGTGAACGTAGCGCTGCGGAAGACGCTCGACCTGTTCGCCAACGTGCGTCCGGTCTTCACCCTGCCTGGACTCAAGACGCGCTTCCAGGACGTCAACATCGACATGGTGATCTTCCGCGAAAACACGGAGGATCTTTATTCCGGGTTGGAGCACGAGGTGGTGAAAGACGTGGTGGAGAGCCTGAAGATCATCACGCGCTTCGCCTCACTGCGGATCGCCCACTACGCCTTTGCCTACGCGCGGAAGAACGGGCGGCGCAAGGTGACCGCCGTGCACAAGGCCAACATCATGAAGCTGAGCGACGGGCTCTTCATCCGCTGTTGCCGCGAAGTGGCCACCGAGTATCCCGACATCGCTTACAAGGAACTGATCGTGGACAACGCCGCCATGCAACTGGTGATGCGGCCGGAGACGTTCGACGTCCTGCTGCTGCCGAACCTTTACGGCGACATTGTGTCGGACCTGGCGGCAGGGCTGGTGGGCGGGCTGGGCGTCGTGCCGGGAGCCAACATGGGCGAGAAATGCGCGGTGTTCGAAGCCGTGCACGGCTCCGCGCCCGACATCGCCGGCCACGGCATCGCCAACCCCACGGCGTTGATCTCGTCGGCGATCCTCATGCTGCGCCACCTGGGCGAAGGCGCGGCTGCGGACCGGTTGCAGCGGGCTGTGATGGCGACTTATGCGGAAGGGACGCACCTGACGCGTGACGTCGGCGGCAACGCCACTACGGCAGAATTCACTGATGCGGTGATCCGCCACCTCGGCTGAGGGGCGGATCACCGGATCTGTTGGGCCGCGCTACTTCACCGCAACTGTCACGGGTTGCTTCAGGCGGAAGGTCAGCACGCTCTCGGCCGGAATCGCGGCCGGTTCGCCGCGCGTGGCCACCGCCGTGGCCGCGCCCGCGCCCGCGCCGACGCCCGCGCCTACCGCAGCGCCCTTGCCGCCACCGGCGATGGCGCCGATGGCTGCGCCCACGCCGGTCATGATCGCTCCCCGCGTGACGTCCTTTTTCACGCTGCTTTTCGCCTCGGTGACGTAAGCGCCGGTCTGGATCTCGACTTTCCCGGCTGCCGTCTGGATGGAGCGCAGCGCCACGCCGAGCTGCGCCACGCCTTTCACGCGCCCGCCGGGATCGCTCTCGACCACGACTCCTTCCACCTCGGCGCCCTTGGCGGCTAGCGTCACGCCGTCCACAACAAGCGGCTGGTGCAGCGTGGCAAGGAAGCGCTCGCCGTTCTTCAGTTCTTTCGTGGTGAGCGTGTTTGTGGTGCGGATTACGATCTGTGTGCCTTCGGGCAGCGTCACGGGCTTCGCCGCGGGCTGCGCCGGGACAGTGGAAGAAGCTGCGGGAGAAGCGCCGCGCGGCGCCGCCGCACCCGGGGCAGCGCCTGAAGACTGCGCTGCCTGGCCGCGGCCGCCCTGCGCCTGTTGCTGCGCAGCCTTCTGCTGCGCTTCTTCGAGTTGCCGGCGCGCCTCGGCGGCCTGCTGCTCGGCTTCCGCGAGCTTCTTCTGCGCCTCCTCGATCTGCTGCTGCGTCTGAGCCTCGCTGGCGGGCTCCTTCTTGCACCCCGCCGGGAGCAGGAGCGCTGCTGCAGCAATCGTCAGCCAAAAAGAACGGTTCATAGTCGAAGTCCCTCTCTTTCCCCCGAGGCCGTGTGGCTCCTCTGCTTTCAGTGTAGCCCTATCCGGGCGGTGACAACCGCAGCAGGCGCGCATATACTCAATGAAACGCGGCTGGCCTGCCATGCAGAAAGTTGGGGCGACGTCCAGGATGACGCGGAGGCAGTGGGGAGCCCTCGCATTGCCGGGCTTCCTGTTCCACCGCAGCCCTGGCGTGCGCGCAGCGGCGTTCGCCTGTGAAGTGACGCCGCCGCCGAAGCAGCCGAACATCTGGGTGGAGCCCGTCCGGGAGGTGCTGGATCCGCTCTGGTGCAAGGGGATCGTCATCGAGGGTGGCGGCGTGCGCGTGGTACTGGCGGCGCTTGACTGGTGCGGCGCGGGCGGCGCGACGCACGACCGGCTGTGCTCCGCGCTGGCGCACGGCGCGGCCACTTCGCGGCGGAACGTGTGGGTGCATACAGTGCATCAGCACACGGCGCCCTATGTGGTGGAAGATGCCTATCCGATCCTCCAGAGGGCGCGCCCTTCGGCGCTGCGGATGTCGGCTCGATACCTCTCAGCGCTGGCAGAGAGGATGGCGAATGCGCCAGCAGCGGCGTCGCGCAACCTGGCCGAAGTCCGTCGCGTGGGAACGAGCCTCGCGCGCGTAGACCGCGTGGCGAGTGCGCGCCGGCTGATGGTGGACGGCAAGATCGTCACGCGGTTCAGCAGCACGGCGCGGACGCCGGAGCTTGCCGCGCTGCCCGAAGGCGAGATTGACCCGGACGTGCGCTGCGTGACGCTGGAAGGCGCGGGCGGCGTCATTGCACGGCTCGTCTTCTACGCCACGCACCCGCAGACTTTCTGCTGCGACGGGCGCGTTTCGGCGGATTTCGTGGGCGCGGCGCGGGCGGCATTGGAGAAGGAGACAGGTGCGCCGTTGATCTACTTCACCGGCTGCGGCGGAGACGTCACCGTGGGCAAGTACAACCAGGGAAGGGAAGAGCAGCGCAAGGAACTGGCCGCCAGGCTGGCGGAGGGGATGCGGCGCGCCATCGCGTCCGCCACTTATGAAACAGCCTCGGAGATGGTGTGGCGTACGGTTCCGTTGCGGTTGCCCAAGACTTCCGAGCCGCACCGCATCGAGGAGTCGCGGACGGACGCTGAGGCCTACCGCGCCGCCATCCGTATGGCATTTCAGCGCCGCGAGCGGGCGCTTGCCGCCTGTGCGCTGCGCCTGGGGCCGGTGGTTGTGCTCTGCCTGCCCGGCGAGCCGCTGCTGGCCTTTCAGCGGGAGGCGCAAGAGGCCGCGGCAGGACGCTTCGCCTGCGCGGCGGGTTACGGCGACATCTTCCCCGGCTATCTGTGCCGGGACGAGGACTACCGTCTTGGCGGATACGAGCCGGGCGCCGCCCATGTGGCGCCCGGGAGCGAGGAAATCCTCCGGAAGGCCATCCGGGAACTGGCACAAATCTAGCAAAAAAGAGGGGAGCGATCATGGAAAAACAGACGCAAAGAAACGCGGATACGCGCCGGGATTTCGTGCTGCAAAGCGCGGCCGCGGCGGGCGCAGCGGGAGTCTTGCTGCCGCGGGCCGCACTGGCGGCGCTGGGCGGACCGGCTGCGGTGACCTATCCGGCGGAGAAGATCAAGGAGCTGACGCGGTGGCCCCGTTACGGGCCGGCCGAGCGCCAGGCGCTGCACGAGTTGATCGAGGCCAATACCTACTATGACGCGTTGCCGAAGTTCGAGAACGAGTGGAAGGAGTACACGAAATCGCCGTTCGTCAAGGCGCACATGAACGGCTCGAGCGCGCTGACATCCATGTATTTCGCGCTCGACCTGCCGCCAGGCAGCGAGGTCATGGTGCCGTCCTACACGTTCTTTTCGACGTGTCTGGCGATGCGGTTCTTCGGACTGGTTCCGATCTTTATTGATATCGATCCGAAGACCGCCTGCTTTGATCTGGAGGACGCGAAGCGTAAGCTGACGCCGCGCACGCGCGCCGTGGTGGCGATGCACAGTTGGGGGCTGCCGTGCGAGATGGATCACATCGCCGCCTGGTGCAAGGAGCAGGGGCTCATTCTGCTGGAAGACGCCGCGCACGCCCATGGCGCGTGGATGCAAGGCAAGGCAATGGGTACGTGGGGCGTCATGGGGATTTACTCCTTCCAGGCTTCCAAGGTGCTGCCCACCGTGGAAGGCGGAATGGGGATGTACCAGAGGCGCGAGTCTTTCGAGCGCGCGGCGGCGTTCGGGCACTACGAGGATCCGGTGAAATTCCCCGCGAACAGCCCCGTGCGCGCCTACGAGGGCACGGGCTTCGGGCAGAAGTACAGGATGCACCCGTTTGCCGCTGCGGTGGCGCGGGTGCAGTTGCGCGGGCTGGAGGAGCGCAATGAAATTGTCCGGCGCAACGTGCGGAAGCTGAATGACCGCTTGACGCAGCTCGCCGGGTTGTCCGAGCCGCGTTGCCGTCCGGATCAGAAGCGCGTTTACTATCACGCGAACATGCTGTTCCTGGACTCGGTGAAGGCGGACTTTTCGCGGGATCAACTGGTGCGGGCATTGAAGGGCGAGGGCGTTGGCGTTACCGTGTGGGACTACCCCGAGCAGCACAAGATGAAGATTTACGCGGAGGCGAAATGGTGGCACCATCCGCCTGTGATTCCGGAGCGGATGCCGGGCAACGCACAGGTCAACGCCACGCACATCTTCCTGCCGCTGATGCACGGCGAGGCGGACGAGCTGATCGAGCAGTACGTGCGCGCCTTCGAGAAGGTCTGGTCGCGCCGCACCGAGGTGAGCAAGCTGTAGAGCTGTCACACGCTCGCCATTGCGGCTTGCAGCATGGCGCGGGTGTAGCCGGCGTTGTAGGCGTAGCCGCCGTAGGAGCCGCCGCCGGGGTAGTAGGGCTTGAAATCCGGGCGTTCGCGGTCGATGTCGAGCGCGCGCGGGTGTTCGGGGTAGATGATCCCGTTGTAGCCGAGCCGGACGACCTCTTTCATTACGGCGAACATGTCGACTTCGCCCTCGTCGGGGAACACCTCGGTGTAGTCGACATAGGGCTTGCGCACCCGCACATTGCGGTAGTGCATGTGGTTGATGGCTTTCCGCTGCATGAAGTAGCGGAAGACCTCCACCGGGTCCTCGCCGAGCTCCTTTGTGACGCCGCAATCGTAGGTGATGCCGTTGGAGGGGCTCGGCACGATGCTAACGAGCTTTTTCCAGCCCTCGAGCGTAGCCATGAACTGCCCGGAGCCGCGGCTGAGGGGCACGGGCGGGTCGTTCGGGTGCAGCGCCATGCGCACGCCGGCTTTTTCTGATTCCGGGATCACTGCCTTCAGAAAATAGGTGATGTGTTTCCACATTTCATCGAGGGAATGCGTGCCGATTTCCGGCCGCGGGGGCAGGTCTTTCACCTTGTCATAGGTGTAGGCGGTCATGCCGGCGCCGCCTCGGCCCAACTCCTCGTAGTAACCTTCCACCAGCCGGTAGGCGTAAAAGTTGTATTCGACTACGGGCAGGCCGCACCGGCCGGCCACGCGGATCGACTGGATCACCTTTTCAATTTCCTCGTCGCGCCCCGGGCGGCCGTAGATCGTGTTCGGGAAGCCGCTGATCATCAGGTTGTAGAGCGTCATGCCCGCCGCGCGGATGCGGTCCATCTTGGCGCGCAGCTCGGTCTCGTCCCACGGGATCCGCCCCCATCCGCTGAGCACGTGCGTGATGCCGAGTTGCCGGATGCGGCGCAGGTCGCGTTCGGTGAATGTGTTCCACGCGATCTCCAGGCACAGCTTGGGCGTGTCCGGGCCTTCCTCGAAAGGCCACGCCCTCTTGCCGCGCTGCGCGGCGAGGCGCATGCCCGGCGCGGCGCAGAGGGCTGCCGCATGAAGGGCTCGCCGGCGGGAGAAGCTGCTGCTCATTCGGGGTCCTCCTCAGGTGACGGTCGCCCGCACCGGGAGGCGCGGACTCGCAGAGATCATATCGTGCCGGGCCGCCAGCCTCAATCCTCGCCGTCAAGGAGCGCCGCGAGCCATTCGGCCGTATACCGCACTTCGACGGGAAGCCCGGCGGCGGCGGCGGCGCCGCGGATCTGCATCAGGCAGCCGGGGCAGTCCATCGCTACCCCGGCGGCATGCGTGCCTTCGATGGACTGGAGCTTGCGCTCCAGCATCGCGGCGGAGACCTCCGGCAGCTTGAGCGAATAGGACCCGCCCAGGCCGCAGCAGACGTCCGATTCGCGCATCTCCCTCAACTCGCAGCCGGCGCCGAGCAGCAGCTCGCGCGGCGGGCGATCGGCGTGCAGAGTGCGCTTCAGGTGGCAGGAGTCGTGATAGGTGAGCGCGGGCATCTTTGCGCCGCGCGGCAGCCGCAAGGAGCCTGCCTCGACGAGCCTCTGCAGATACGTGGAGATATCCACGAATTTCGCGCTGAGCTGTTCGGCCTTTTCCGCGAGCGGCTCTTCGCTTGCCTCGCGCAGCAGGCGGGGCGTGTCGGACTGCAAGGCCGCCGTGCAGGTGGGGCAAGCGGAGAGGACGGCCTCGAATCCATCGCAGGAGAAGACCTCCACGTTGTCGCGCGCATTCGCGATGGCCGCTTCGGGGACGCCGCTGAACACCGCCGGCGCGCCGCAGCAGGTCTGGCCTTCGGGCAAGGCCACCTCGATGCCGGCGCGGTTCAGCACGCGCACCGCCGCCTCGCCGATCTCCGGGTAGACGAAATCGATCAGGCAACCGGCGAAGAACGCCACCCGGCGGGGCGAGGGCGGCTGTTCGATCTTCGGGAAGCGGTCGCGCAACGGCTCCGCGCTCAGCGCGGGCAGGCGCCTGCCTTTGCCCGCCTCGCCAAGCCACAACGGCAGGTGCCGCAGCCAGGGCCCATCGGTCACCGGCTTCTGCGCCAAGGACGCGGCGCGCAGCAGCGAATGGAAAGCGCGCCGGTTGGAGAGCAACGCCAATGCCGCGCGCTCGGACAGCGGGCGCGGCGCGGCGGCAGCCGCGCGGCGGCGCACCTCAAGGATCAGCTCCGGCAGGTCAATCTTCGCCGGGCAATAGTCCCGGCACGCCCCGCATTGAATGCAGAGCTGTTCGAGACCCCGCGAAGCCTCCCATCCTTCAATCCACGCCGTCAAAACCGTGCCGATAGCGCCCGTGTAGACCTTCCCAAACACGTGCCCCCCGACGAGACGGTAGACCGGGCACACATTCAGGCAGGAGGCGCAGCGAATGCACTGCAACGCCTGGCAGAACAGCGGGTCTTCCGACATCTCGATGCGGCGGTGGTCGTAAAGGATCACGTGCATCTCCTTCTGCCCGCCGTCCGCGCTCTCGGCCGGACCGGTAAGGATGGAAACGTAGCTCGTGATCTGCTGCGCCGTGGCGCTCCGCGGGAGCGCGGCCAGCACTGGTTCGATCTCCTCGAACCGCTCCACCAGCTTCTCGATCCCCAATACGGCGATGTGCACCGGCGGCAGCGTCGTCACCAGCCGCGCGTTGCCTTCATTGGTGCACAGCACCAGGCTGCCGGTTTCCGCCACGGCGATGTTGGCGCCGGTGATTCCGACCTCCGCCTGGAGAAACCTCTCGCGGAGCTGCTCCCGCGCCACGCGCACCAGCCGCGGGATTTCCGCCTCCAGCCGCTCTCCAGTTTCGCGGCTGAACAGTCCGGCCACGTCGTCGCGCGTCAGATGGATGGCCGGCAGCACCATGTGCGACGGGCGCTGCCGCGCCAGTTGCACGATCCACTCGCCGAGGTCGGTTTCCCGCACTTCGATCCCTGCGGCTCCCAGCGCCGCATTCAAGTGGATCTCTTCGGTCGCCATGGACTTGGATTTCACGACTAGCCGGGCGCCGCGCCGCCGCGCCACTTCCACGATGTACTGCCGCACTTCTTCCGGAGTATGCAGCCGCACGACCCGCGCCCCGCGCGCGGAGGCGGCACCGGCGAACTGGGCGGCCAGCCGGTCCAGCCTCCCGGCGGCGCGAGCCTTCAGTTCGGCGATGCGCGAGCGGAGCGCTTCAAAATCGATCCCTTCATAGGCACGGGCGCGGCTCGCGCGGTATTCCTCGCTGAAACGCGTGAGCGCGGCGGGCAAGTGGGGGTGTGCGAGCGCCTGGCGCACCTGCTGCCTAAGTTCACCGGCCATGGCGGGCCTCCGGTTCGTACAGAAGAATGACAAGGCGGCGCGGCCCGTGCACGCCGATCGTGAGTACGCGCTCGATGTCGGCGGTGCGGCTCGGGCCCGTCACCAGCGCCAAGTAGGGTGCGCGCGCCGGATCGAATCGCCGCAACGCGTCTCCCAGACTCGAAACGATGGCGTCCGCGCGCAGCAGCGCGATGTGGACAGGCGGCAGCGTCGAGGCCAGCCGCTGCGCCGCGGCAGAGGCGTCCTGCACCAGCGTGCCCGTCGCCGCCACGCCGCAATCGAACTCCGTGATCCCCAGATGCGCCGCGGCGGCTGCCTTGCGGCCCACATCCACGAAGACGCCCGGCAGCATCTGTTCCAGCAGCACTGGATGAAACGCCGACCGCAGCGGACCGTCCGGCCACACCGCTGTCCGGCCTTGCGCGCCCACGCCCTCTTCCTTCAGCAGCCGCGCCAGCACGGCCAGCGCGGCACCCGCCCGGGCCTCCACCACCTCCGCCCCGGCGGCTTCCGCGCTGCGCCTGAACTTTTCGACCATGCGACCTGAAACCAAAATATGCGATCCCACGCCTGCAACGGTAGGCTCGCCTCGCGCCCCGCGAGGCGGCCGTCTCGGGATAGGATATTTGCGGGAGTTCCTCACTTTGGCAATGGAAACCAATCGACGCCATTTCTTCCTGGGCTCGCTCCTGGCCGGAGCGTTGCCCGCTGCCGGCTTCGGCAGCACCCCTTCACTGAAGCTCGCGGGATACAAATCGCCCAACGAGAAACTGAACATCGCCTCGATCGGCGCCGGCGGCAAGGCCTCCAGTGACATCGCCGCCTGCGCGCGCACGGAGAACATCGTCGCGCTCTGCGACGTCGACGACCGGCAAGCCGCGGCCACCTACAAGCGGTACGAAAGCGTTCCGAAGTACAAGGACTTTCGCCGCATGCTCGAGAAAGAGGACAAGAACATCGACGCGGTGATCGTTTGCACGCCGGACCACATGCACGCCACTTGCGCGATGTGGGCCATGGAGCGCGGCAAGCACGTCTATGTGCAGAAGCCGCTCACGCGCACCGTGTGGGAGGCGCGCCAGTTGCTGGAAGCGGCGCGGAAATACAGGGTCGCCACGCAGATGGGCAATCAGGGCTACTCGAACGAGGGAACCCGGCAGGTGGCCGAAATCATCTGGGCTGGCGAGATCGGCGACGTCCGCGAAGTGCATGCCTGGACCGACCGTCCCATCTGGCCGCAGGGCCTGAACGAAATCCCGCCCGAGGAGCCCGTGCCCGGCACGCTCGACTGGGACCTCTGGCTCGGCATCGCCGAGGCGCGCCCGTTCACCTCCGGCAAAGACACCGGCCGCTACCCGAACCGCTTCGGCGGCTTCTTCTATCAGCCCTTTAACTGGCGCGGCTTTTACGACTTCGGTTGCGGCGCGCTTGGCGACATGGCTTGCCACATCCTCGGCGCTCCCAACCTCGCGTTGAGGCTGGGTCCGCCCAAGAGCGTCGAGTGCATCAAGAAGGAAGGCGTGTCGCCGTTCATGTTCCCCGAACGGTCGGTGATCAAGTTCGAGTTCGCCGCCCGCGGCAACATGCCGCCGGTGACGCTGTACTGGTATGACGGCTGCAAGGAAACACCGAAAATCCAGGGCGTGCCCGAGGGCGAATGGCTGGGAGACCTGCCCTTCTTCCCGGGCGGTGGAATGGGCGGCAGGCAGGGCGCGCAGGGCGGCGGACCGCCGCAGATGCCACCGCGCACCGGCTACGTCGGACGCGTCTTCAACTACGAGCAATACGCCCAGATGCGGAAGGAGCCGGACAAGGTTCGCATGACTCCGCCCGACGGCGCCCTGTTCATCGGCGACAAGGGCATGCTCACCACGGGCACCTACGGCGAGCAGACGCGGCTGGTGCCCACGGAAAAAATGGCCGACTACCGCTTCCCCGAGCCGCTGCTCACCCGTTCGCCCGGCCATTACCGCGACTGGATCCGCGCCTGCAAAGGCGGCGACCCGGCGTGCTCGAACTTCGAGGTGGCCGCGCCGTTCACCGAGTGGATGCTGCTCGGCGTCATCGCGCTGCGCGTCGAAGGCAAGCTTGAGTACGATCCGGTGAAGATGCGCTTCACCAACAACAACGAGGCCAACAAGTACCTCAAGCCCAGCTTCCGCAAGGGCTGGACGCTTACCTGAGGAAGCCGTTTCTTCCACAGGCAGACTGACAACCGGCACGGGCTTCCATCGCGGGCGCTCGTGCCGGCATCTGTTTTCAGGGGTGCAGTAAAATGGAGAGCGCCGGAAGGGTGGCCGAGCGGTTGATGGCAGCGGTCTTGAAAACCGCCAACGGTGAAAGCCGTTCGTGGGTTCGAATCCCACCCCTTCCGCCACGCGCCTGATTCCGCCTCCCCGCACCCGGAAAGGACACGCACGCCGTGCCGCAACGCCTCATCGTGGCCATCACCGGCGCCTCTGGCGTCATCTACGGCATCCGGATGCTGGAAGCCTTGCGGCGCAAGGCCGAAATCGAAACCCACCTGGTGATGAGCCCGGCCGCGCGCGCCACCATTGCCGCCGAAACCTCCTTCACGCCGCGCGAGGTGGAGAAGCTCGCCTCCGTGGTCCACCCCAATGCCAACATCGGCGCCACCATCGCCTCCGGCTCTTTCGAGACGCTCGGCATGGTGGTTGCGCCTTGCTCGATCAAGACTCTTTCCGCCATCGCCAACAGCTACTCGGCGGACCTCATCTGCCGCGCCGCCGACGTGCAGCTCAAGGAAGGGCGCCCGGTGCTGCTGCTGGTGCGCGAGACGCCCTTGCACCGCGGCCATCTGCGCCTGATGCAGATGGCGGCCGAAAACGGCGCCATCCTCATGCCGCCCGCGCCTGCTTTCTACACGCGTCCGCAGACGGTGGACGACATCGTCAACTCTACCGTCGGCCGCGCGCTTGCGCGCATCGGCATCCGCAACGATTTCGTTCAAGAGTGGGGCGGGCTCAAGTAGCCGCCTCCCCGCCGCGCCGCTTGCTGTGTCAGACTGCTACGCATGCGACGCCTTTTGACTCTTCTGGGACTTCCGGCTGCCTGTCTCCTCGCTTGGCAAGGCACTGACCCCACGGCCAGGCAGGTGGCGCCCCCTCCGCCCTACGAACAGGCGAGGCCGCTCGTCGTATCGAAGTACGGCATCGTCGCCGCCTCCAACTTCCTGGCTTCCCAGGCGGCGGCGAAGATCCTCGAGCAGGGAGGCAACGCCGTCGACGCGGCCATCGCCGCCAACGCCATGACCGGGCTCGTGCAGCCGTTCGTCAACGGCATGGGCGGCGATCTGTTTGCCATCTATTACGAAGCCAGGACTGGCAAGGTCTACGGACTGAACTCAAGTGGCTGGGCGCCGAAGGGGCTGACGCTCGACTGGATCCGCGACCGCAGCGTCAAGGTCAACGAGCGGACCAAGAAATTCGACGACCTGAGCGTGCACACGGTGACGGTGCCTGGCTGCGTCGCCGGCTGGCACGCCCTGCGCGAGCGTTTTGGCACGAAGTCTTTCGCGGAGATCCTGGCCCCGGCCGTTTACTTCGCGGAAAACGGATTCGCGCTGTCTCCGGTGAGCGCCCGCTCGCTCGTCCCGCGGCGCTACCTCTCCCAGCCCGGCTTCCGCGACACCTACCTCGCCGCGGGCGAACGTCCTCAGGCGGGCGACGTGTTCCGCAACCCGGCTCTCGCCGCCAGCCTGCGCCTGGTTGCCGCCCACGGGCGGGACGGCTTCTACAAAGGCGACCTCGCCCGCCGCATGGTCAGCTTCCTGCGGGAACACGGCGGCGCGCACTCGCTGGAAGACTTTGCCGAGTTCGAGCCCGAGTGGGTGGAGCCAATCTCCACCACCTACCGCGGATGGACGGTTTATGAATTGCCGCCCAACGGACAGGGTATCGCCGCTCTCTCGATGCTCAACATCATGGAGCGCTTTCCGCTGACCGATTACGGGCACAACTCCGCCGCGGCGATGCATGTGATGATCGAAGCTAAGAAGCTCGCTTACGCCGACATGGAGCGCTACGTGGGCGACCCGCGCTTCACGCCCGTGCCCGTCGAAAAGATGCTGTCGAAGGAACTGGCGGCCGAACGCGCCCGTCTGATCGACATGCGCAAGGCCGCCTGCCGCGTGCTGCCCAGCGATCTGAAAGAATCCCTGGCGGCCAAGGGAAGCGATACCATCTACCTCTCCGTCGTGGACCGCGACGGCAACATCGTCAGCCTGATCCAGTCCAACTACGGCGGCTATGGGACCGGGCTCGTCGCACCCGGCGCCGGCTTCACCTTCCACAACCGCGGCGCGAGCTTCGACCTTGAGCCCGGCAAACCGAATTCGCTTGCAGGACGCAAGCGCCCGCTCCACACCATCATCCCAGCCCTCATGCGCAAGGACGGAACCGTCATCGGCTTCGGCATCATGGGCGGCTGGAACCAGAGCCAGGCGCACGCGCAGTTCGTCTCCAACGTCGCCGATTTCGGCATGAACGTTCAGCAGGCGCTAGAGATGCCGCGCTTTACCAAGTCCACCTTCGACGGCTGCGACGTCCAGATCGAAAGCCGAGTAGCGGAAAACATCCGCCTCGAACTCCAGCGCCGCGGTCACATCGTGCAGCCCGTGGCGCCTTATAGCAGCGTGTTCGGGTTTGGCAGCGCCGTGGTGCACGATCTCAACCGCAAGGTGCAGATGGCAGGTACCGATCCCCGTGTCGACGGGGCGGCGGTGCTGGAAATGCCTTCTTTCTCTCCGGTGAAGTGAGATCTTGGGGGGCGGGTTGGGTGGCTGGGGGGCGGAGGAGAGTCCCCCCAGCCGGGGTATTCCCGCTTTGCATATGATCCGGATTGGAGGATGCCGGATCCGCGCGGGAATCCGCGTTGCTTCCAGTTTAGCGAAAACAACTTCAATTGTGGCGGGGTTGGTTGTGGCAACGGCGATTCCCGAGTGCCAAGTGCCGTTGTGATGCCTTCTGCTGATGCGTTGCAATCTCGTGTGCTTACGGTAATTCCATGGAGATCAATGGTTTGCGTGGCCAGCAGGACTGCCAGGAAGGATCTGGCGAGGTCTGGGTGGCCACACATTAAAAGTATTTCTTCTGGGAATGCGCGCTCCCCTCATAAGTACGGCTGATACAGTCGGCACGCCTGCAGTACGCCCGTAACCTGAACGATTCCATTGACTTTCCCCTTTCATGAGAGGCCACTAATGCTGTAGTACTGTTGGAAATAGAAATCTCCATATGAGATACTGAAAGCAGAAGCGAGGGACATGACACTGCTTGGCGAGGCAATCGCCCGCTACCACAAGATTCTGGAAGAGCTGGCCAAAGCTGGCGCCCCGTGGATGGATGAGCTGCGGGAGGCGCTGAGGCGCCGGAAGCTGGATGGCAACGGGTCCGGCGTGGCGCCGGTTCTGCGCCCGCACTTTGTCACCCGACGCCAGTACGACAATTTGGTGGTCGCGTCGGAGGCTTTGTCGAGCGCCATCAACCGAGTCCGGGATCTTGCGCTTCGCGATCCCCAAGTGATGTCGCGACTGGCGCTGCTGCCCGGAGAACGAATGCTGGTCAGTCTCGATCCCGGCTATTCGATGCCGGCGGTGGCCTCGATGCTGGAAGCGGTGGTCTCCAATGGCCACCTTCATCTCTCGGCGCCGCGGGCGGACCTGCCGCGCGGAGCCGTGGCCAGCGAACTGCTTGCTGGCGAGTTCTTTGAATCGGCGCCGATGAAGCAGTTGCGCAAGCGCTACAAGGTGTCGCGCCCCCCGGGCGCCAAGCCGCTGGTGGCTGGTCTGTTGAAGGCGTGGAAGGAATTCGGGGGGAAGGGAAAACCCTCGGTGGCGATTCTCGACTTCCCGGCTGCGCCCGGCGGCAGCGAGCTGCTTGAGCACGGCCTGCTGGAGGAGTTTCTCCGGTCGCAGGGGCTGGAGGCTTGGACGGTTTCGCCCGAGGATCTGGAATACTCCGGCGGCGTGCTCACCATGGGCGGACGCCGCATCGATGTGCTCCTCCGCGGCGTGAAGGCGCAAGAACTCCTCACCCGTTACGATCTTTCGCACCCGTTGATGCGCGCCTGCCGCGAGCGCCGCGTTTGCCTGGTGAACAGTTTCCGCGCCGAGGTATTGCGCAAGCGCGCGCTGTTTGCCCTGCTCACCGACGAATCGATCACCACCTCTTTCCCCGCCGCCGAGCGGAAGGCGATCCGCGACACCATCCCGTCCACCCGGGTGGTGGCCCCGGGCAAGACCACCTGGCGCGGCGAAACGGTCGATTTGCTCGACTTTATCCTGAAGAACCGCGAGCGGCTCGTGCTCCGTCCCAACGAGGACTCCAGCGAGTTGCACTCCACCGTCGGCGCATTTGTTGACGACGCAGCGTGGGAGCGAGCTCTCCGCATGGCCCTGCGTTACCCTTACGTCGTGCAGGAGCGCGTGGAATCCCCGGTGGTCGCCTTCCCTGTGGACTACTTCGGCGAACTGACCTACCGCGAGATGATGGTCGACGTGACGCCCCACGCGTTTCTGGGCAAGGTGCACGGCTTCTCGGCCCGCCTGTCGGCGCCCCGCGGGGGATTCTCCTCGACCGCGGGGTTGGCGCCGTCACTCATTCTTGAAGCCCGTTGAGGCTTTCGGAGCGGGCGATCCCGAATTCAGAATCTCGTTTCTTGTCCCGGGAGAAGCAGCGGCGGGCGTGGGGCTTTTTTCTTCTGGTATACCGCTGATTTCAGGTGTAGTCTGGAAATAGCAGGCGGTCTTGCATCATGGCACGCGGATTGCACCCACCGGCGAAGGCGACGTGTATGCCGGACCGCTGCGGCCCCGGGAGATTGAGGTGGAACAGGGACTGAAAAACCAGTTCCTCGGCGCGCTGCTCGTTGTGCTGACGCTGACGGCGATCATCTGCGCCGGCGTCAACTACCAGCAGCAGCGTCGCTTCCACCTGCCAGAAGACGGCGTCACCTGGATGGACGCGTCCACTCCTGGCGGCGGGGAAGTTGTGGCGGCCTACGTCCAGCCGGGCGGACCGGCCGACCGCGCCGGCATCCGCAGGGGCGACCGGCTGCGTCGAATTGCGCCCATCGAGAACGCACCCGCGGTGGCCGTTCGCCAGGCGACCGACGTCGTGCAGCTGCTGTTCCGCACGGGCGTCTGGGGCAAGGCCACTTACTCGCTGGAGCGGGACGGCGTGGAGATCGCCGCCAAGGTGATCGTGGCCGACGCCAACCGGGACCGCGCTCTTTACGCGCAGTATGCCGTGGGCGCGGCCTATCTCATCATCGGCCTCTTCGTTTTCTTCCGCCGCAACCGCGCCCCTCGCGCCCTGCATTTCTATTTGCTTTGCCTGGCCAGCTTCGTCCTGCACACGTTCCACTACACCGGCAAGCTGAATGCATTCGATACAGCGATATACGTGGGCAACGTGGTGGCCGGGCTGCTCGCCCCCGCCCTGTTCCTGCACTTCTGCCTCACTTTCCCCGCGGGGCGCCACCCGCTGCCTCTGCGCCATGCCGTCTCCATCTACCTGCCGGCGGTCTCACTGCTCGCGCTCCATCTGGGCTTCGCCGCCGGGGTGGTTCGCTCGTCGGTTCCTCTTATCGAACTGAACTGGCTGCTGGACCGCGCATGGCTGGCTCTGTACTTCGCCTGCTACCTGGCGGGCGCGGCGCTGCTGCATTGGAGCTTCCGGCGCGCCGGCGATCCCATCCTCCGGCAGCAGCTCAAGTGGCTGCGCAACGGCGCGCTCGCCGGCACCGTCCCCTTCACGGTCTTCTACGCCGCTCCCTTCGCTGCGGGCATGGTGCCCACGGAGACCATGCGTCTCAGCGTGCTGTTTCTCGCCTTCCTGCCGCTGGCATGGGCTTATGCCATTCTTCGCTACCGCCTGATGGATGTCGACATCATCTTCCAGCAGGGCTACGTCTACCTGCTGGCCACGCTATCGGTCTTCGGCATCGTCAGCGTGCTGGTCTATGCGCTTTCGCGACGCGACGAACTCAGCCCCACGGCGGTGATGCTGCTGGTGCTCATTGCGGCGCTGGTCTTCGAGCCGCTGCGGCACTGGATCCAGGAGCAGCTCGACCGGCGGGTGTTCTACAAAGACCGCTTCGACTACCGCCGCACGCTGCTGAGCTTCGCCCGCGAGCTGACCTCCGAAATGGATCTGGACCGCACGCTGCGCAGCGTCGGCGACCGCCTGCTGAACACGCTCTCGGTGGATCATGTGGCCTTCTTCCTCTCGAAGGAGGACGGGCCGGGCTTCCGCCTGCATTCGGCCCTGGACCGCGACGGCGCCCTGCTTCATCTCGAGAAGGAGCCGTTGGATCTCTCCTTCCTGCCCGAGTCCCCCCAGGAGCCGTACCTCTTCTTCGAGCGCACGCAGCACACGCTGGACATCGTTTCGCGCCGCCTGCCGCCGCCCGTGCGTGAGACGCTGGCCCTGCTCGACCTCACCTATTACCTGCCTTGCCGCTTCCGCGGCAGGACGCTCGCCTGGCTGGGCGTCAGCCGCACGGTAAAGGGAGATTTCCTCTCCTCCGACGACATCGACTTGTTGATCTCGCTCGCCGGCTACATCGCCATGGCGGTGGAAAACGCGCGGCTGTACCGCTCGCTGGCGGCCAAGGTGGAACAGTACGAGCGCCTGAAGGAGTTCAGCGAGAACATCGTCGAATCGATCAACGTCGGCATCCTCGCCGCCGACCTCGACGACCGGGTGGAGAGCTGGAACTCGCAACTGGAGCGCCTCACGGGCGTGCCCCGCGCGGCCGCGCTAGGCCGCAGGCTCGCCGAGCTGTTCCCGCCCGACCTCGCCGTCCACTTCGACGCCTTGCGCGCCGAAACCGAAGTCCACCAGCTCTACAAGGTGCCGTTGCGCCGCTCGGCGCTCGGGCGGTTCCACTCCGGAGGCAATGGCGACGGAGAGGCGGCCGGAGAGCGGGACCCGATCGTGAACCTCGCCATCGCCCCGCTGGTCACAAAGGACGGGCAGCGCATCGGACGCCTGATCATCTTCGACGACGTCACTGAGCGCGAGGAACTCGAGCGTCGCCTCATCCAGGCCGACAAGCTCAGCTCCATAGGGCTGCTGGCCGCAGGCGTGGCGCACGAGGTCAACACGCCGCTGGCCGTCATCTCCACTTACGCCCAGATGCTGGCCAAGCAGCTGATGGGTGACGAGCAGAAGACACGGCTGCTCGACAAGATCGCGCGGCAGACTTTCCGCGCCTCCGAGATTGTCAATTCGCTGCTGAATTTCTCGCGCACCTCCGGTGCCGACTTCGAGCCGCTTGACCTGAATCGCGTGATTCGCGAAACCGCCTCCCTGCTCGAGCACCAATTCGAAAAGAACGGCATTGAAGTCGTTTATGAGCTCGACCCTGGCGCGCCGCCCATCCGGGGCAACGCCGGAAAGCTGCAGCAGGTGTTCCTGAACCTGTTGCTCAACGCGCGCGACGCCATGGCCGGCTTACCCCCGGGCGCCCCCCGCCGGCTCGTGCTGCGCACCGCCTCCGACGGAGCCACCGTGCGCGCCGAGGTGCGCGACTCGGGCTCCGGCATCCCGCCCGAGCACCTGCCGCGCATCTTTGATCCTTTCTTCACTACCAAAGGGGCGCGCAAGGGCACCGGTCTCGGACTCAGTGTCAGTTATGGCATTGTGGAAGAGCATGGCGGCCTGATCGAGGCCGGCTCGCTCCCTTCCGGTGGGGCGGTGTTCCGGCTCGAGTTTCCCGCCATGAACCGGAAGACTGCGGATGCCTCAGCCTGATCAGGAAACTCTGCCGCTAGCGCCCCCCCAGACGCCCCGCGGCCGCATTCTGGTGGTGGACGACGAAGCCGATATCCGGGAGTCGCTCGAGCTCTTGCTCGGCGCCGAAGGCTACGCCGTCTCCTGCGCCGAAAACGCCGCCGAGGGACTGCGCCGCTTCGAGTCCGGAGTCTTTGATCTCGTCCTGCTCGACCTCATGATGCCGGACCGCTCCGGGCTCGAAGCGCTGGACGAGATCCGCAAGCGCGACCGCGAAACGCCCGTGTTCCTCATCACGGCCTACGGCTCGGTGGAAGTGGCCGTGGAGGCGCTGAAGTCCGGCGCCAACGATTACTTCTCCAAGCCCTGGGACAACGAGAAGCTGCTGATCGAGATCGACCGGCAGCTTGCGCGTACGCGCCTGGAACGCGAGAACCGCGAGTTGCGGCGCGCCCTCAAGCAGCGCTACGCCTTCCCCAACATCGTCGGCAAGAGCGAGCGCATGCTGCGCGTGCTCGACCTGGTGGCGCAGGTAGCGCCGTCGAAGAGCAACATCCTGATCACCGGAGAAACCGGCACAGGCAAAGAGCTGATTGCCAAGGCGATTCATGCCAACAGCCCGCGCGCGGACAAGCCTTTCGTCGGCGTCAACTCGGGCTCGCTGCCGCCGGACTTGCTGGAGTCGACGCTGTTCGGGCACGTCAAGGGCGCCTTCACAGGCGCGGTGGCCAACCGTCGCGGCTACTTCGAGACCGCCAACCACGGCACCATCTTCTTCGACGAGATCGGGACGCTGACGCCGGACATGCAGGTGAAGCTCCTGCGCGTGATTCAGGAGCGCGAGTTCATGCCCGTCGGGTCCACGGAGACGATTCGTGTGGACGTGCGCATCGTCGCTGCCACCAACGCCGATCTGGCGAAGCTCGTCGAAGAGGGGAGGTTCCGCCAGGATCTGTACTACCGGCTGAATGTGATCAACCTGCACCTGCCGCCGCTGCGGGAGCGCAAGGAGGACATCCCGTTGCTCGTCGAGCACTTCTTCCAGGTCTACTGCCGCGAGAACAACAAGTTCCTCGACGCCGAAGGCCGCTCGACGCTGCGCTTCGAGCCCGAGGCGATGCACCTGCTGATGGACTACAACTGGCCGGGCAACGTGCGCGAGCTCGAGAACGCCGTCGAGCGCGCCGTCGTGCTCGCCACCAGCGAAGTCGTGCCGGTAAGCGTGCTGCCCGAACAGCTCCTGCAATCCACGGGCGTCCGCACCGCGCAGGCGGGCGGCGGCGGGTTGCCGCCCGACGCCTCGCTGTTCGAGAAAGTGGCCGACTTCGAGGCGCGCACCATCATCGAGGCGCTGGAAGAGACCAACCACTCGCAGACCGACGCCGCGGCGCTGTTGCGGATCCCGCTCTCAACGCTCAACCAGAAGATCAAGCGCCTTGGCATCCCCATCCGCAAGCGCTCTTCGTAAGCGGGACGCACTCCGCTCATGCGGAGCCTCTCTGCCGCCAACGGCGGCACCGCTGTCTCAGCCGGCGGAATGGGATCCGCGCCTCAGCTCCTGCGCCGCCGCCTCGTCCAGGAACCACTCTCCGTGCCGCAACAGCCCGGCAGGCGTTTGCAGCGGGTCCAACTGTCCGGTGAGGGCGCGCCGCACGGCGGAAGCCTTTTCCGCTCCCGTGGCGAGAACGCAGATATGGCGGGCCTTGGCCAGCATTCCAGGCAGCAGCGTGATGCGCCATTGCCGGAGATTCTCCACCCAAACCCCCGCCACGGCGCCGTTGGGATCCACAATCGGCGGCTCGCGGGGGAACAACGATGCGGTGTGCCCGTCCGCGCCCACGCCGCACTGCACAACGTCGAGCGGATCATCGCCCAGCACGCGCGAGAGGTCCATGGCATACAGCGCAGCCGCGGCCCGCGCGTCCATCTCGCCCTGCATCCTGTGCACGTTCGCCGGCGGCACGCCTGCCGGAACCAGGAGATGTTCCGCGATCATGCGGAAATTGCTGTCGGGATGGTCCGGCGGCACGGCGCGCTCATCCACCTGGAAAACGTGAACGCGTTGCCAGTCCAGAGCTTCCCCGCGCAACACATCCAGCATCTGCGCCGGGGTGCGCCCCCCCGAGAACGCCACGGTGGCGATAGGACGGGACTCAAGTGCTTCGCGGATCCAGCCCGCGATCCGGAGCGCGCAGTCCCGGGCCGCCTCCGCAGAGGTCCGGGTTACATGGATCACGGCATGCGCTCCAGCAGCTTCTCCAGCGCCGTCTCAAACGCCGGATCGGCGCCGGGAATGCCCAGCTCCTCGCCCAGCAATGCGGCGTCGTCCAGCTGCGGAAAAACCGACGTCCAGCAGACTCCGCGCCGCCTCGTGACCACTACTGAAGGCGCAATGCGATGGATCGTCAGGCCTCCGATTCGCACTCGCCGGATCCGTCCCATCCCGCCGCCCGGCGCGGCCGGATCCTCGCAGCGCAAGCGCACCGGCTGGATGCCGTGCGTTTCGAGCCATGCCGCCAGATACAACGCCGGCATGGGAGCGCCCTCGCCGGCGTAACTGATTTCGGCATCGCCCTGGAGGTCCTGGGGCTCGGCGTCCTGCGCAATCCGTTCGCGCCAGCGCGTGATTCGGGTCCAGGCCAGATCGGCGAGCCTGCCGGGGCGCCGCAACCGTCTCAGTGCGGCCGCGGCGTCTCGCTGCGGGAGGGGGGTCGAGTCAGTCAATATCTTGCCGGCCATCTCCGCGGCCGGCCGCAGCCATTCAGACGCGGCAGGTGCGGCATCCGGCGTCCAGAGGCTGACGGGGAGATCCGGCGCGACCAGCCCCCGGAGCAACGGCAGGACCTCGCCGAAGTCCGCCGCAGTGCAGGCAATCTCGATTTGCTCCGAGCAAACGTGGCGGCGGCTGCCGTGCGGCATCCAGCAGACGATCGTGGCACGTGCGCGGATGCCGCCTTCCTTCTGCAGGCGCACGAGCACGGTCCGGTTCGGATGTTGCTGGACGACCGCTCCAAGGACGCGGGTCGCCGCTGCATCCCCGATGCCGGCCACGGCGATCAGCGTCATCGAGCAGGCCCTCAGAACTCCGCCGTCGGATTCCGCTGCCGCGCCGCGCCACTGCTCGTGCAAGTCCCGCAGAATCGCCGGGGCATTGGCTGCCGTCAAGGGATCCTCCAGCGGTGGCCCCGGCGCTCGAGCATTGCATCGGCCTGCGCGGGCCCCCAGGTGCCTGCAGGATAGGCGGGAGGCGCCGCGCCTGAGGCCTGCCAGACGTCCAGAACCGGTTGCACAATCTCCCAACTGGCCTCCACCATGTCCTGCCGTGTGTAGAGCGTGGCGTCTCCCTCCAGCGCGTCCAGAAGCAGCGTCTCGTAGGCCGAAGGCGTCCGCATTCCGAAGCTCGAGCCATAATTGAAGTCCATCATCACTGGCCGCAAGGTTCTGTGTGCGCCGGGAGTCTTCGAGAGAAAGCGCAGCGAGATCCCCTCCTCGGGCTGGATGCGCAGCACAAGCAGGTTCGGCCACTGATCGCCATTGCCGCGCCCGAACAGCGGCAGCGGAGCGCGGTGGAACTCCACGGCGATGTCGGTCACCCGCTTCGGCATCCGCTTGCCGGACCGTACATAGAAGGGCACGCCCGCCCAGCGCCAGTTGTCGATGAACAGCGTCAGGGCGGCGTAAGTCTCCGTTTTCGAATCCGGATTCACGCCGGGTTCCTCGCGGAACCCGGCCACTTCCTCTCCTCCCACGCGCGCCCGGCTGTATCGGCCTCTCACCGCCTCCAGCTCCGCTTCCTGCGCGGTCATCCGCCGCACAGCCTTCAGCAGCTTTGCCCGTTCATCACGCACCGCCTCCGCGGCAAACTCTGAAGGCGGCTCCATGGCGACCGTCGCCAGAACCTGCAGCAGGTGGTTCTGGATCATGTCACGCAGCGCGCCGGACTCCTCGTAATAGGCGCCCCGGCCCTCCACGCCGATCGATTCCGCCGCAGTCACCTGCACGTGGTTCACATAGCGGCGGTTCCAAAGCGGCTCGAAAATTCCGTTGCCGAAGCGGAACGCCAGGATATTCTGGACTGTCTCCTTGCCGAGATAGTGATCGATTCTGTAAATCGAACTCTCGGGGAAAGCCGCCGAGATTGTCTTGTTTAATTGCCGGGCGCTCGACAGGTCGCGCCCGAAGGGCTTTTCCACGACGATCCGCCGCCAGGCGCTTCCGGGAGCTTCGCTCAACCCCGCCGAGGCGATGCCCTGCACGGCCCTTTCATACTGGCTGGGCGCGATGGACATGTAGAACAGGACGTTGCCTTCCGTGCCGCGTTCCGCCTCGATTTCGGCCAAGCGGCGTCCCAACGCCCTGCAGGTCTCTTCCTCCCCGATGTCTCCGCTCAAATAGAAAAGGCTCTCTGAAAATGCGCTCCATAATTCCTGGTCAAACGGGCTGTTTTCCAGGTGTGCCTGAACGGCCTCCTTCATGGTTTCCCGGAAAACCTCGTCCGGCATCGGCGTCCTGCTGACCCCGAGCACCGCGAATCCCGCCGGCAGCCTTCTTTCATAGGCGAGGCGGTACAGGGCCGGCATCAGCATCCGGCGGGTCAGGTCGCCGTTGGCTCCGAAGATCACGATGGCGGCGGATCTCGCAGCACGACCGTAACGCAAGGGGTCTGCCAGAGGAGAAGTGTCGCCCACCGCCTCATGATAACAGGCGCCTCGGAATCCCTGGCCGCAAGCGCTCTTCCTGAGCCCCGGCGCCGCGGCTGGATCGGGATTCACCTTCCGCGCCGAACGAGCAGGAAGCTCGTCACGGAATTTTCGGAAGCCGCGGTGAGAAAGGCGAGCATGCCGGGCGCTTCTTCGTCCACACTCCCTTCCGCCTGAACCGTGGTGGCGCCTGCCGGCACCGTGACAGAATCCGGCAAGTGCAGCGCCTTGCTCGTGCTCAAGAGGCTGACCACCGCGCCACCGGCCGGAGCCGGTGCTTCCATCTCCACAGTCACCCGGAAGGTGCTGCCGGTGCGAACGACCGTCGGCCAACGGGTGATCTTCTTGATCCTGCCCTTGCGGGGGCTTCCAGGTTGCGGTTGGACGGTGACAGAGGCCGATGCCGACGAACCGTTCAGAGAGGCGGTCAGCAGCACCGCTGTACTCGTGCTCACCTGGCCGGACGAGAGCGTCAGCGTCACAGCAGTTTGCCCTTGCGGCACCATGGCGGAGGCGGGCACGGGGACCACAGAGGGCTCGGAGCTGGCAAGCGCGACGGCCACGCCGCCCGCGCCCGCCGGAGCCGAAAGCTTCACAGTGGCTGCGAAGGAACTGCCCTCCGTCACTGTAGAGGCGGACACTGCCACGCTCGACAAAGCCGCCGGCGCCGGCGGCTGCACGGTGACGGAAGCCGACTTCGACGACCCGTTCAGCGTGGCGGTGAGCTGCACGGCTGTGGATGCGCCCACCTGGGCCGCGGTCAGCGTCACCGCCGCCGCCGTCTGTCCCTGCGGAACGACTACCGACGGCGGGACCGGAAGCGCCGCGGGCTGCGAGCTCGCAAGCGCCACCGTCACTCCGCCCGCCCCCGCCGCCGCGCTCAGCGTCACCGTTGCCGTCACGGAGCCCCCGCTTGTCACAGTGGATGCCGACACGGCGAGCCCGCCCAAGGTCGGCGCCGGCGGCTGCACGGTGACGGAAGCCGACTTCGACGACCCGTTCAGCGTGGCGGTGAGCTGCACGGCTGTGGATGCGCCCACCTGGGCCGCGGTCAGCGTCACCGCCGCCGCCGTCTGTCCCTGCGGAACGACTACCGACGGCGGGACCGGAAGCGCCGCGGGCTGCGAGCTCGCAAGCGCCACCGTCATTCCGCCCGCCCCCGCCGCCGCGCTCAGCGTCACCGTTGCCGTCACGGAGCCCCCGCTTGTCACGGTGGATGCCGACACGGCGAGCCCGCCCAAGGTCGGCGCCGGCGGCGGAGGCTGTGATCCTCCGGCGCATACCGGATTGACTTCTTCCACGCCGTATTCGAATGCGCCCGCGTCGATCGGTCCCACGTCATATCTCGCTACTGCACACAGGGGGTGCCGGTATTGCATCTCCGGGTGAAGCGAGTAGCCGCCGCCATCCCCTGGCGCGACGCCTGCGTTCAGGGCCGCCGATAGGTTCGAAATCCTGTAATCGTAGGTGGAGGGATTCAGAAATCCCATCTCACCGCTTGTCACGTTCCCGGACAGCTGCGCCGCGCTTTGCGTGGTCAGGATGCCGCTGCCCGAGAAAATGTTGTTGCGGATCACCGCCGGCGCCGTGACGCTGCCGGCGATCTGAACGAACGTCGCCCCGGCCGAGCGGGTGCTCACGAGCGTGTTGTTCACCACGTAGAGCTGGTTTGGAACCGACGAATGCAGGCCCTCGAAGCCGTAGGACAGCATGCCCCGGTTCTGCGTTGTCTCCCCCTGCTGGATCGTGTTTCCGATCACATACGCCAGCCCGGCGTTCGGCAGGTCGATCTCGTAACTTCCCGTGCCTGTCTCTTGCGTCAGCCGGTTGTACAGAATGTAATTCTTCGCCGCGCGTGATTTGACCAGATGCCCCACGTTCGACCTTCTCGAGGCCGAATATCGCAACGTGAACTCTTCGACTCCCGCGTTCAGGTAGATATTGTGGCTGTAGCCGTCCCCGTAACCGTTGTCGTAAAACTCGGAGTGCTCGATCACCACTTTCCCGTAGAACCCGCCCAGAATGCCGTTCTCGTTGTGATGGAACACGCAGTTGCGAATGGTGAGGTTGCCTGAATCCAGCCGGATGCCCGCGCCGTTGCGGTCCGGCACGCGTGCGCCGGAGAATTCGATATTCTCGATCACAATCCCGTTGCCCACAACCACCCAGATGCCCTTGCCCCAGGCGTATTGTCCCGCCGCGTCGATCCGCGCCCGCCCGTTCACGCCGCGGATCGTCAGGTTGTTCTTCGTTATCGGACAGACGTCGCCGTTGTAGTTGCCCGCGGCGTCGATCTCGATCACATCGCCGTCCTGTGCTGCCGCGAAGGCCTGGCATGGCTTCGCATACGGCTGTCCCGGACCCACGCTGCGCACGGTTGCCATCGCTGCGGGCAGCGCCCACAGGCAGAGGAGAAACACCGGAATTCGACGCATGCCCCTTCATCGGCACTGACCACGGGCGCCTGCATGCAGCGGATTCCCTATCCGCCGCAGATCATCGGGACGGCCGTACTACGGCGTGCGCCTGACTGAGCCCGAGCCTCAGACCGCCGGCCCCAGCCGGCTCAGGGCAAATGCGTATGCCCCGAGCGATACGGCCTCGCTCGTCCCGAGCCGGGTCAACCCGATGGCGGTCCGTTGCAAGGCGTCGTAACGGATGACGCGGTCAGAGCGCGGCGCTTTGATCTCACGCGGCTCGCCCTTCAAGAACGCGTCGCGCTGCTCCGGATCGTCAAAGTCGAACGCCCGGAACACTACCCGCCGCATCGGGCGCCCGTCGCGAGCAAAGACGTCGTTCACCGCCTCCAGCAGCGAAGGCAAGAACAGCGGCGCGGCGCCTGCCAGCCCGCCGCCGATCACCACCAGCCCGTCCACCAGTGTCAGCGCCTGGGCAATGGCGTCCCCCGCCACCACGCCGAGCCTCCGGAACGCTTCGTGCGCCGCCTTGCGGTGACCCGGTGCCCGCCCCATTCCGATCTCGAAAATCTCCTTTGGCTCGGGCGTCTGGTCAATGGGGATTCCGGCGGCTTCCCCGTACACGCGCCGCACCGCCCGGATCGAGGCGCCCTCTTCGGCGTTCCATTCCGGCGCCAGACGGTTGCGCAGCAGCCACACCTCGCCCGCCATGGAGTTGTCGCCGATGAACAGTTCGCCGTTGCGCACGATACCGCCGCCGAGCCCCGTGCCCAGCGTGAGGCCCAGCAGGTTGGCATAACGCTTGGGGCTACTCGCCGCCTCCAGCATCCGGTTCACCTCGGGCAGAAAGCCGCTCATGGCTTCGCCGTAAGCAAACAGATCGCCGTCGTTGTTGAGGAACACCGGGATGCCGAAGGCTTCCTCGAGCATCGGTCCCAGCGCGACGCCTCCGCGAAATGCCGGCAGGTTGTTCTCGTTGAACACCACGCCGGCGGGATAGTCCGCAGGTCCAGGAAACGCGAAGCTGATCGCCGCCGGCGCTTCGGGGAGCAGTGCGCGAACCTTGCGGAACCCATCGAGGATGTTATCGAGGCAGGCGTCCAGGTTCGTGGGAGCGGCGGGCAGGTACAAAGGCTCGAGCAGCAGGCGGTTGCCTCGGATGGCAGAGAACTTCAGGTTCGTGCCTCCTGCGTCCAGAGTCATCACGATCCGCCGGTCAGTGGATGCGTCGATGTGCATGGCGTTCGATATCGGAGTCACGCTTGCGCCCGGCGCTGGTTGTAAAGTGCCGCAGCGGTGATGTAAGCGACGCAAGCCAGCGGCACAAGAAAGCCGGCCCGCGCGGACGAGAACAGGTCCGAGACGAAGCCCATCAGCGGCGGCACGAACGCCGCGCCCACGATGGCGGTCACCATCAGCCCGCTCAGCGCATTGGTCTGCTCTGGCATTGCATCGACCGTGATCGAGAACACCAGTGGGAAGATGTTCGCGAACCCAAGCCCGGTGACGAAGAAGCTGACGGCGGATACGGTGGGAGAGGGAACGAGGATGCCCAGTAGTCCGAGAATCGAAATCAGGCTGGTGGCCAGGAAGAACCGCTTCGGTTTCATCCAGTTCAGGATCAGGCCGCCGGAAAACCGCCCGAGGGTCAGCGCCAGGAAGAACAGCCCCGTGCCCAGCAGCCCCGTGCGGCTGATGTCAATGCCGAACCGGTCTTTCAGATAGAGCGGAATGCCGGCGCTGACGCTCACTTCCGCGCCGACGTAGAGAAAAATGGCCCCCACCATCATCGCCACGCAGGGGTTCTTCAACAACGCGAAACAGGAAGCCAGTGTGGCGGGTTGCTGATCGGGCGATGTCCGCTCCTGCACCTTCAGCGGCAGCATCGCCAGGATCGTAATGACCACTGCGGCGGAGTAAATCGGGAACACCACCTGCCACGACGCGCCGTACCAACGCGCGGCCAGCACCGGCAGCAACGGGCCCGAGAGGGACCCGATCGCCTTGACAAACTGCGCCAGCGACAGATTCCGCGAGTAAAGGCCAGGCGGCGAGACGTCTCGCATGATCGGATTGCCCGCCACCTGCAGCGTCGTCGCGCCCGCGCCGAGCAACAGCACGGTCACCAAAAACGCCGGAAACGTAGTGAAGCCGGCAATGGCGGGGATCAGCAGCCCGGCGAGCATGATGGTCAGCCCCGCTAAAAGGACTGTCTTCTTTCCGGCACGGTCCTGCAGCAGCCCCATCGGGATCGACAGCAGGCCGAACAGGATGAAGCCCGTAAAAGGGATCCACTGGGCGGCGAAGTAGGAAAGCTGGAACTGCTCCCGCGCCAGGCTCACAAAAGGCCCGGCGGCATCGGCGAAGCCCATCGCGAGGAAGGCCAGGAACACGGGGAATGCGCGTTTCATCGGAAACAGACAGCATACCGGGAACCGGGCCGCGATGGCGCGGTTGTCCCGCTACTCCACGCGCAGAGCCTCGCCAGGATCCAGGCGCGCCGCGCGCAACGCTGGCGCCATGCCGCTCGCCACGCCCACCACCAGAAGCGCGGCGGCGGATAGCAGCACAATCCCGGGCTGCACGCGTAACACGAGGTCGCCTTTGCCTGTTGTGTCCTCGAACAGCCCGCTCAGCATCGGCAGCGGCGGCAACATCCAGGTGATCCCGTAGGAAAGCAGCACGCCCAGTGCGCCGCCGGTGAGTGTGAGGAACAGCGCCTCTGCCAGAAACTGCGCCGCTACGTGCCAGCGGCGCGCACCCAGCGCGCGCCGCAACCCGATCTCCCGCGTGCGCTCGGTGACGCTCACCAGCAGGATGTTCATCAGCCCGATGCCGCCGATGGCGAGCGTCAGCCCGCCGATGAACAGCAACAGCGCCTGAAGCCCGATGGTGAGTCCGTCGATGATCGGGCGGATCGTCGAAGTGCCGAACGTCTGCAACGCGCGTTCGTCGCGCGGGTCGAACCGCAGCCGTTTGGCCAGCGCGGCGCGGATTTGCCGTTCCGCCTGTTGTTCGTAGACCGGCGCCACCGGCTGCACCACGGCGTTGGTCGGATAGCGCGTGTCCCATAGTTCTGCCGCCGTCTCATATGGAATGAAGGCGCTGCGGTCGTCGGGCCCGTAGTAGTTTCCGAACGCCAGCTTCTTGTCCATCACGCCTACCACGGTGAAGCGCACGCCCTGGATGGTCACCGTCTCTCCCACAGCCGGCCGCCCGGAAAACAGCTTCTCTTTGGCCCAGTTTCCGAGGAACACCACGCGGCGGCGGTCCGCCGCGTCGTCATGGGTGAGCCACCGCCCTTCGGCCGGAAATTCACTGCGGATTTCCCCGTATTCCGGGCAAACTCCGCGGACATTCAGACTCACGAGCCGGTCCCCGTATGCGACCGGCACCCGCCGGATCGATTCCGGGCAAATCTGCCGCACCAGCGTGCATTCCTGCCGGGCCGCCTCCAGGTCTGACAGTTCGAAACGGATGCGCCGTCCGGCCCGCTCGCCTCCCGCCTGCATGCTGGTCTGGCCGGGAAATACGATCACCGCGGACCGGGAAAAGTTCTGGAAAATCCCCACCATCAAGAGGCGAAATCCGGTGCCATAGGCCATCAGCAGGGTCACTGACGCAATACCCCAAACAATGCCCAGCATCGTCAGCACGCTGCGCGTCGGATTGCGCCGCAACGAGTCCCACGCTTGCAGGACGATTTCCCGCAACATCGCTGTCACCGCTCAGCCTCCCGCCTCGAAGTGCAGCGCCTGGATCGGGTCGATGCGCGCCGCTCGCGAAGCCGGGTACAGCGCCGAAAGAAAAGCCACCAGCCCCAGCAGCCCCACGCATGCCGCGCCCACTTCCCAGGACGGCAGCAGCCCGGCGAAATACTGCGGCATCGGCAGCTGGTTCACCCAGTGGCACACCGCCAGCGCGAAGCCCATTCCCAGCGCCCCGCTCGAAAAGACGATCAGAGCCGTTTCCAGAAAGAACATCATCTGGATCTGGCGCCGCGTCGCTCCCACCGACATCCGCAGCCCGATCTCCCGCGTCCGCTCGCGCACCGCCACGAGCATCACGTTCATCGTGCCGATCCCGCCCAGCAGCAGCGTCACCACTCCCATTGCGCCCAGAAAGTACTTCATGCCGTCGGTCATCGTCTTGAAGGCGCGGGATTCGCGCACCGTGTCCCAGATCGCCGCCGCCATCGTGTCCTCCGGATCGAAGCGGTGCAAGCGCCCGAGCCCTCGCCGGACCTCCGCCACACAGGCTTCGTGCTGGTCCAGCGTTCGCGCCTTCACGATCAGTTGATCCACTGTATGCGGCGGCCAGGGCGGCGGCTGCGGCAGGTCCCGCACCATTGCCGAGAAGGGCACGAAAATCTTGTTCACGTCCCGCCCGTCGTAGCTCGAGTCCTGGTCCTTGAACCGCATCACCCCGATCACGCGGTAAGGCAGCCCGGCGATTGTCACCGGCTGCCCCACAGCCGGGCGGGTCCCGAAGAGTTGCTTGGCGGCATCCGAGCCCAGGAACGCCACGCGCCGCCCCTGCGCCTCGTCTTCCCAGGAGAAGAACCGCCCCTCGGCGACCGGGAGCGCCCGCAGCCGCTGGTACGGCGGCTGGCTGCCGCTGATCATCAGCGAGGCTGCGTTATAGTCGCTCCGCACCGCCACAGCGCCCCGCGTCAGCTCCGGCAGGATGTACTCGCAGGACGGCGCATCGGGCCGCAGCAGTTCATGGTCCCGCACCGACCACATCATTCGGCGTCCGGCACGCTCCCCGCCAGCCTGCATCGACGTCCGCCCGGGGAACACGATGAAGATGTTTTCGCCGAAATTCGCCGCCACCTGACGCTGCCCCTCGCGGAACCCGTCGCCGGCGGCCGTCATCAGCACGATCGAGACGATGCCCCACACCAGGCCGAACATCGTCAGCCCTGCGCGCAGCTTGTGCGCCAGCAGCGTCTCTACCGTGTCCCGGGCCAGATCGCGGAAGCTCAAGACGCTGCCCGCCTCCCTATTGCAGGATCACTTGCGCGCCCTCTTCCAGCCCGCCCAGCAGCTCCGTCTTGATCCCGTTGGAGATCCCCAACCGCACCGCCACTTTCTTCCGCCCCTTCTCCTGCGCTGGATCCGGCAACTCCACGCTCGGCTTGCGGTCCTTGTCGTACACGACCGCGGCTTCGGGCACCAGCAGCACGTTCTTCCGCTCCTCCAGGATGATCTCGGCGTTGGCGCTCATGTTGGCCTTCAGCTCCCGGCCGGGGTTGTGGATCGACACCTGCACCTCGAAGGTGGTGACGTTGTCCTTTTCCACGCCATAGGGAGAGATCCGGTACACCTGGCCCTCAAACTTGCGGTCCCGAAAGCTCTCCACCACGATCCGCGCCGGCTGGCCCAGGTACACCTTTCCAATGTCGGCCTGATCCACCTTGCCGCGCACAAACACGTCGCTCACATCGCCCAGCAGGAACAGCGGCTTCGCCTGCGAGCCCAGCACCAGGATGGAACTGACGGCATTGCCCACCTCAACGTCGCGCGACAGTACCAGCCCGTCAATCGGGCTCACGATCGTCGAGTTCCGCAGATCCTCTTCCGCCCGCTCGAGCACCGCCTTCGCCTGCGCCACCTGCGCTTTCGCACGGGTGATCTCGGCGCGGCTCACCGCCAGAGCCCGGATTGCCGCGCTCTGCCGGTTCAGCGCCAGCTGATAGGCCTTTTCCGCCTCTTCCACAGTGTTCTTGGCGGCGAGTTTTTCCTCGTGCATGCGTTGCGCCCGCTCCATCGCCGACTTCAGGAACGGCAGATCGGGACCCTCCGCTTCCACCTTGTTCCGCTCCAGCGCCGCCGCGGCGCTCTCTTCCATCGCCTGCGCAGCCTGCAAATTCGCCCGCGCTTCGCGCACCCGCGCCTCGAGCTCCTCCTTGTCGAGTTCCGCCAGCACCTGCCCGGCGCGCACCGAGTCGCCGTAGTTGACGTAGATGTTCTTCACAATGCCGCTTGCCTTGCTCTTTACCTCCACAATGGCCCGCGGCTCGATCTTGCCCGTCGCCACGACGACGCGCGCGATGTCGCCCTGCTCCACCTTCGCCAGCTTCGAAGGGTCGATCTTGTTGTCGGGCTTGAGCGCCGCCCGCACGGCCACCCCGGCGCCCGCGAGCACAGCCACGAGGACCGCCAGCCAGATCCAGATCTTCTTCGATTTGCGCCTGCCATTGTTCGACATGAGTCCGGTACTCCGTTCATTCACACATACGCACTGACGGCCGAAAGGTTCCGCATCCTGCGGCTTTCCAGCGCGTATCCCGCTCGAATACGATGTTACGTATGTTGCGCAGGACGTTTCTGGGTACGGCCGCCGCCGCGGCGGCCGGCGGCGCGCAGGCGCCTGAAATCGGGCCGCTCAAACAGGCGGCCGCGGAAATGATCGACGGCCGCCGCAAGCTCACGCAGGAGATCGTCGACTCGATCTACGCCTTCGGGGAGCTCGGCTACCAGGAGTTCGAAACCTCGAACTACGTCACGTCGATCCTTGAAAAGCACGGCTTCCGCGTCACCCGCGGGATCGCCGGCATGCCCACGTCGTGGGTCGCCGAATGGGGACAGGGCGCGCCCGCGATCGGCTTCATGGCCGATATAGACGGGCTGCCGGAGACTTCCCAGACGCCAGGCATCCCGTGGCATCAGCCGATGGTGGATGGCGGCCCCGGCCACGGGGAAGGGCACAACGCGGGCCAGGCCGTCAACGTCACCGCCGCCCTCGTCGTACAGGAGCTGATGCGGCGGCATGGGATCCGCGGCACCCTGCGTGTCTACCCGGGCGTGGCCGAAGAGCTGATCGGCAGCCGCACTTACATGGTCAACGCGGGCCTGTTCCGCGATCTCGACGTGATGCTCAGCTCCCACATCGCTTCCGATTTCGGGACCAGCTTTGGCCCCGTCGGCACCGGGCTCGTGAGCGTCGAATACACCTTCCGCGGCCGCAGCGCCCACTCGGCAGGCTCCCCGTGGGCCGGCCGCAGCGCCCTGGATGCCGTGGAGCTGATGAATATCGGCTGGAATTACCGCCGCGAACACCTCCGCCCGGAACACCGTTCGCACTACGTCATCACGCAGGGCGGCGATCAGCCCAACGTCGTGCCGCCTGTGGCGAAGGTCTGGTACTACTTCCGCGAATGGGACTACCAGAGGATCAACGAACTGCACGAAATCGGCACCCGCATTGCGCGCGCCGCGGCGATGATGACCGACACCGAAATGAACGAGCGCACCCTCGGCGCCGCCTGGCCCGGCCACTTCAACAAGCCGCTTGCAGAAGCCCTGTACGCGAACATCCGCGCCGTGGGAATGCCGCAGTGGTCGGAGGCCGATCAGGCTTTGGCGCGCGCGGCGCAGCGCGAGCTGGGCCTCAAGGAGGAGGGGCTCCGCACGGAACCCGCCGAGCTGCGCCCGCCCGATCCCTCCCGCCGCAGCTACGGCTCCGATGACATCGCCGAAGTCGGCTGGAACGTGCCTACTGTGGTGCTGCGCTATCCCGGCAACATCCCCGGAATGATCGGGCATCACTGGTCCAGCGGCATCGCCATGGCGACGCCCATCGCCCACAAGGGCTCGACCGCCGGCGCCAAGGCGCACGCGATGACCGCGCTGGATCTTTTGCTGAAGCCCGATCTGCTCGCCGCGGCGAAGCAGTACTTCGCCGAACAGACCAAAGAGACCAAGTGGAAGTCCCTCGTTCCGCCGGACCAGAAGCCGCCCATCGATCTCAACCGCGAACGCATGGAGCGCTTCCGCCCGCAGATGCGAAAGTTCTACTACGATCCCTCGCGCTACGCGACCTACCTGGAGCAGCTCGGCATCGCCTATCCGACTGTGAAGAAGCCATGAGCCGCCGTTTGCCCGCGTTGGATGCCTTGCGCGGGCTCATCATGGTGCTGATGGCGCTCGATCACGCGTCGCTGCTGCTCGCGCGCGTGCATCCGTTCGAGATGTGGAACCAGCCGCTGCCCGCTTATGGCAGCGCCTCGTGGTTCTTCACCCGCTGGCTCACGCATCTCTGCGCCCCGGGCTTCTTCCTTCTCATGGGCGCCGGGATGGCGCTGCTGGAATCGTCGCGCCGGGCGCAGGGCTGGAACCCGGCGCGCGTGCGCCGCTTCTTCCTTCTGCGCGGCGCCGCGTTGATCGCCATCAGCTATGCCTTCGAAGTGGCGCCCATGACTCTGATGCAGAACGCGGGTCCAGGGGCGATGCCGCTGTCGCCCGTCGTGCTCGGCGTCCTCGTCTGCCTCGGGCTCAGCATGATCCTCGCCGGCGCCCTTTCGGGACTCGCCACGCGCTGGTGGTTCCTGCTTGGCGCGGCGTGCCTGCTCGCGCCCAATGTGCTGTTGCCGCGGATGAGCGCCGGGGCGGCGGGACATAGCCTTGCCCTGTTGCTGATTGCGCCGGGACAATCGGCTCTTGTCGCCAGCGGGTATCCGTTGGCGCCGTGGTTTGGCATCTGCGCCTTGGGCGTTGGCTTCGGGCGCCTGTTGCGCCAGGATGCCGTGCGAACCGTCCGCGCCGCCCTGCCCGCCGGACTCGCCCTGATCCTTTTGTTCGCCGCGATTCGCGCCGCCGGCGGCTTTGGCAATTTCCGCATTGCAGAGGGCGGCACGTGGATCGCCTGGCTCACCGTTGTCAAGTACCCGCCCAGCCTCGCCTTCGCCTCTCTCATGCTGGGGCTCGATCTGCTCCTGGTTTTCCTTCTTGAGCAGGCGCAACGCCGCCTGCCCGCGCCGGTGCGCGCGCTGAGCGTTTACGGACAGGCGCCGCTCTTCTTCTATGTGGCCCACTTCTATGTGTTCGGCGCGCTGTCGATGACTGCCTTCCGCCACGATCCCGCGCCGCAATGGCTGTTGTATCCCTGCTGGCTGCTCGGCGTGGCGCTTCTCTATTACCCTTGCCGCCGCTTCCGGGATTTCAAACTCCGCCAGCCCGCCGAATCCCTCTGGCGGCTGCTCTGAACCCGGTAGCCCGCCTCCCTCACTCGTACTTCAGCTCGCTGCCCAGCAGGCTGTGAGGAATCGCGAAGACAACCAGCATCACCACAGCCGCGCCCAGCACCCACGCTCCGGCGCGCTCCGGCGCCCGCCGCAGCCGCAGCCATGCCACGACCCACCCCAGCCACGCCACGGCCGTCTTGTTGTCTGTCAGATCCGTGCCAAACGGCCAGCCCGTCCAGTACGCGCCGAAGGCGTACTTCTGCACCACCGGCCCGAGCAACAGCCCGCCCACGGTCAACAGCGCCAGCGTCCACAGGACCAGCCGCCCGTAGTTTGGCTTCGCGCTGAAAAACTCCAGGCCAACTCGCGTCCCTGCCAGCATCGCCCCGAACATGGCGATCACGTGCAGCACCAGCGCCAGGAGCGGCACCTCCCCGCGGAACCGGATCACTACCGGCTCACCCCCCAGCGTCACGCGTTCCACGCCATCCTGCAAGATCACGCGGTAGGCCAGCTTGCCTGCCGGCGGCTGCTTTGGAAGCCGCCCCACAAGCTCGCCGCCCTCGCGCGCCATCTCCGCGTAGCTCCACTCATCCCTGGTCTTGAAGCGCTTCCATGCCAGCGTGCCCTTCGTCTCGGCGGAGACAGCCGGCACGCGCACTACCGCATCGCCCCCAGCCATGCTTCGCGGCAGGCGGTAGCGGAACTCCTGCCCCGCAAGCTCGGCTTTGCCGCGCCTCGGGTGGGTGGGGCCCGTCAGCCGCTGATAAACAGCGGAAGCCACTGTGATCAGGAACGCCAGAATCCACAAGACTGTCGGCCGCCGCATGCACGCCTATTGTTTCAGAATTCGTCCAAAGTCCGCACGCGTCAGCCGCATGGTGATCCACTCTTTCAGCCGGGCGGCACCGAACCGCTCGTAAAACTCGAGAGCCGGGCGGTTCCAGTCGAGCACCACCCACTCCATGCGGCCGCAGCCGCGCCGCTCGGCCTCCTCCACCATGCGCCGGAACAGCGCCGCGCCCGCGCCGCGCCCGCGATATTCCGGCTTGACGAAGATGTCTTCCAGGTAGAGCGTCGGCAAAGCAAGAAAGCTGGAATATGTTTCGAGCATCAGCGCGTAGCCGACGGCTTGGCCGTCTGCATACGCCAGCCACGCCTCCAGCCTCGGTTTCTCCCCGAAAATGTCCCGCTTCAGGCGCTCCTGCGCGTCCGCGTCGGGCGGCTCGAGCTTCTCATACTCGGCCAGTCCCAGGATCAGTTTCATCAGAACAGGCGCTTCGTCCGGGAGCGCCCGGCGCACTTCGATCATGGCGAGATCCAGTCTAGCCGTTTCCTCCGCGCCCGCGTCAGCCCTTGATCACGCCCATCGGGCGAAGCCGCGCCACCTTCCGCGCCAGCCCGGCTTCGTGCACCACATCGATCACTTCATCGACGTCCTTGTATGCCTCAGGCACCTCTTCAATGATCCCGTCCCTCGTCTCGCTGCGCACCAGGATGCCGCGCTCCTCCAGCTCCCGTTGCACGGCGCGCGCATCGCGCCCGTGCTTGGCGGCATGACGGCTCAGCAGCCGCCCCGCGCCATGGCACACGCTGCCGAAGCTCTCCCGCATCGCGCCCTCGTTGCCCGCCAGCACCCAGGACGCCGTCCCCATGCTCCCCGGGATCAGCACCGGCTGCCCCACCATGCGGTAATCGGGCGGGATCTCCGGATGATGCGGCGGGAACGCCCGCGTCGCCCCCTTCCGGTGCACCAGCACATCCACCGTCCGCCCGCCGTATTCGTACCGCTCCCGCTTCGCAATGTTGTGGCAGACGTCATAGACCAGGCCCAGCCGCACGTGCTTGCCGAAGACCTTCTGGAATGATCCGCGGACGAAGTGAAGCATCGCCTGCCGGTTGGCCCAGGCGAAGTTGGCCGCCGCGCGCATCGCCTTGAGATACGCCTGCCCCTCCGGGCTCTGGATCGGCACGCAGGCCAATTGCCGGTCCGGCAGCGTGATGCCGTATTTCTTCATCGCCGCGCCCATCTGCGCCAGGAAGTCGGTGCAAACCTGATGCCCCAGCCCGCGCGACCCGCTATGGATCAGCACCACCACCTGCCCCTCTTCCAGCCCGTAACACCGCGCCGCTTCTTCCTCATGCACGCGTTGCACGAACTGGATCTCCAGAAAATGGTTACCGCTGCCAAGCGTCCCGATCTGCGGCCGCCCGCGCTCCTTGGCCCGTGCGCTCACCTTGCCCGGGTCCGCGCCCTTCAGCCGCCCCCGCTCCTCGCAGTGCTCGATGTCGGACGGCTCCCCGTAGCCTTGCTCCACCATCCACTCCGCCCCGCGCTCCAGCACCTGGTTCAACTGCTTCTCCGTGATGTCCAGATGCCCCTTGCCCCCCACGCCGCACGGCACGTCGCGGAACACCTGGCCGACGATCTCCTTCAGCCTCGTCCGCACCTCGTCCTTCTCAAGGTTTGTGCGGATGAGCCGGACACCGCAGTTGATGTCGTAGCCCACCCCGCCCGGGCTCACGACGCCGCTGTCCCAGTCCATCGCCGCCACACCGCCGATCGGAAAGCCGTAGCCCTGATGGATGTCCGGCATGGCCAGCGAGGGGCCCACGATCCCGGGGAGGCAGGCGACATTCATCGCCTGCTCCAGCGCGCGGTCCTTCTGCACCTGCGCCAGAATCGGGCCGCTCGCATAGAACACCACGTCGGTCCGCATCCCGTGGCGCGCGCCTTTCGGAATGCGGTGGCGGACGGGATCCAGCTGTTCGATCACCATTTCAGATGTCGAGGAAGACCTCGGCCTCCCACCCGCCATTGTGCGCCCGGATTGCGAGCTGATGGTAGGTGACCGCCTTCACCACGATCCGTGGCGGATGACGCTCGTCGTCGCGCGGCTCTCCCCAAACTGCGCCCCGCGCCGCGCCCTCCGTCACCGACAGTTCTTCGAACCGCGCCGGTACGAACCGGTCTCCCTCCAGCAGCCACAGAACCTCGCTCAGCCAGTTCACCAGCAGCTCTTCTACCGGCTCCCCGGCGCACTCCAGAGTGCGCCTCTCCCTCGCATCCGCACTTGCCGTGTCCACGGCGATCGACACCAGCGCTTCCGCCGCCCGGGCGAACAGCTCTTCCAGGCTCCCCGCCCGCACGCGGAAGCCCGTGTCCGCCGTATGTTCCAGCAGCTCGTACTCCGCCACGAACCGTCAGACTCCCAGGTGCTTCTCCAGAAACGGGAAGCCCAGCTTGCCGGAAAACTGGTGCCCCGCCTCGAAAATCTCGTTGCCGATCCGGTCTTCTGCGCCGAAAATCAGGTAGATTTTTTGCACTTCTCCAAAAGAAAACCGGAAAGCGCCGACGGGGAAGATATCGTCTTTCGTCCCCGATTCACAGAACAGCGGCCGTGGCGCAATCAGCCCGGCCACGTCGTACATCTCGCACCAGTGCAGAATGCCCGGCACATAATTGTCGATGCAGTGCGAAATGCTGAAGATCGAATCCCGGAAGGTGTTCAGGTAGCCGCTGACCAGCGCCGCCGCGATCCGCGGCTCCAGCGCCGCACCGATCGTCGTCACCGTCCCCCCGCCGCTGATCCCCATCAGCCCGACCCTCCGCGGGTCCACCTCCGCGCGCGTCTCCAGGTAGTCCACTGCCCGCATCACGTCCCACACGCGCCAACCCAGCATCGTCTCCCCCATCAGCAGCGCTGCGCCTGCCGCCGGCTGGCAGGAAGACTGCCCCAGTCCTCGCCGCCGGCTCGCTGCGTCGCGCCGGCATCCGAAGCCCAGCGGTTCGATGGCGAATGCTGCGAAGCCGCGCTCCGCCGCCTGCACCGCGAAATCGAACTGGTACGGAACCTTCTCCGTCCGGTCCTGTCCCTTTTCGTCGATTCCCGCAATATCGTCCACGCCGCGCCCATGCCCCGGCACGCAAATCAGCGCCGGACGGGGCTGCGGGCGGTCTTTCGGGATCAGCAAATACCCGAATACCCCCAGCCCGGGCCGGGATTCAAAAATCACCGATTCCCGGAAATACGCCGGAAATTCCTTCCGCTCGAGCACCTCCGCCTTGAGCGGCGTCCGCCGCGGAAAACCGCCCAGCAATTCGACGAGCTTCGCCCGGAGCCGCCGCTGCCACGCCTGCGCCTCGCGCACGTTCCGCGCACGAAAGCCCAGCTGCCGCGGCATTTCCTCATAGCGCTTCCGCGTCCATTCCAGCGAATCGAACGCCGCCGCTGCATACCGCCCCTCAAATTTCTGGAGCGCGCCCCGGTAGGCCGCGTTCTGCTGCGCCCGCGCCCGGCGCGTCGTCGATGCGGCTGCCGCCGCCATGGCAAGGTCCCTTCGCGTGATCACACGATCACAATTACCACTTCCCGCCACCCTTGCGCCGCCTCAGGCCTCCCGCCATTCCTCCTCGCGAAACCCGAGAAGCACCTTCGAGCCCTTCATCAGAATGGGGCGGCGGATCAGGTTCGGGTTCTGGCTCATCAACCGCAGCGCCTCCTCGCGCGGCGGCGGGTTCGTCTTCATCCCCATCTGCCGGTACAGCTCGTTCTTCGGGTTCAGGAACTCGCGGTAGTCGCGCCGCCCGATCAGGCGGTCTAGTTCCTCCACGCTGAGCCCCTTCGAAAGATCCACCACTTCGGCGTCCACGCCCTGCCGAGCCAGGAAACTCCTGGCTTTGCGGCACGTCGTTCAGGTGGGCTTGGTGTAGAACGTCGGCTTCTGCGGCATGGTTTCTCAGTAACGGGGTACTTGCGGATCGATCTGCCGGCTCCAGAGATCGATTCCCCCGATCAGCGACACACATTGCTCCACGCCCTGCCGCCGCAGCCATTCCACCACGCTCAGGCTGCGCACGCCGTGGTGGCAATACACGATCAGCAGCGCCTCGTCCGATGCCGCCTCCAGCTCCTGCATGCGCTGTGGCACGCTGTGCATTGGAATCAGCTCGGCGCCGTCGATCCGCGCCAGCCGGTGCTCATGAGGCTCGCGAACGTCGATCAGCTTCGCCCGCCCTTCTGTCAGCAGCCGGCGGGCCTCGTCCGGGGTGATCTCCATGGAAAGAACCGAATCACTGGTCATACCGCGGTACTGCTCAAGATCCCGATTCTAGCGTAAAATCGGATTGTGACGCGCACCCCTGCCGCCATGCGGCCCTTCCTGTTCGCCTGCGACTAGCCTGCCCGCGCGCCGCTCCTGCCATCTTTCCCCCGTCCGAATCCATCTGGAAGGAGAAGAGTCCATGCCGAACGCCAGCTCCCAGGCATTGCCCAGCATCGTCACCCCGCTGCCCGGACCGCGCGCCCGCGCCATCGTCGAGCGCGACCATGCCGTCCTGAGCCCTTCCTACACGCGCAGCTACCCGTTCGTCATCGAGCGCGGCGAAGGCGCCATCGTCACCGACGTTGATGGCAACCGCTTCCTCGACATGAACGCCGGCATCGCCGTCGTCGCCACCGGGCACTGCCACCCCCGGGTCGTCGAAGCCGTCCGCCGGCAGGCGGAGAAGTTCCTCCACATGTCCGGAACGGACTTCTATTACGAAAACATGGTCACCCTCGGCGAGCGGCTCGCCAGGCTCGTGCCCGGCGGAGGCGCGCGCCGCGTCTTCTTCGGCAACTCCGGCGCGGAAGCGGTTGAATGCGCCCTCAAGCTCGCCCGCTACTCCACGCGCCGCGACAAGTCCATCGCCTTCCTCGGCGCTTTCCACGGACGGACCATGGGCGCCCTGTCCCTCACCGCATCGAAGACCGCCCAGCGCGAAGGCTTCGCGCCGCTGTTTCCCGGCGCCACCCACATCCCCTACCCTTACTGCTACCGCTGCGCCTATAACCGCACGCCGGACACCTGCAATGTCGAGTGCGTCCGCGTGCTGGAACAGGAGCTGTTCCGCACCATCCTCCCCGCATCGGAGGTCGCCGCAGTCTTCGTCGAACCCGTCCAGGGAGAGGGGGGCTACGTCGTGCCCCCGCAGAAATTCTTCGACGAATTGCAGGCCGCCTGCCGCCGCCACGGCATTTTGCTCGTCGCCGACGAGGTACAGAGCGGCATGGGCCGCACCGGCCGCATGTTCGCCTCCGAACACTTCGGCCTTGAGCCCGACATCGTCGCCATCGCCAAGGGCATCGCCAGCGGACTTCCTCTTGGCGCCACGGTCGCCCGCGCGGACCTGATGACGTGGAAGCCCGGCGCCCACGCCTCTACCTTCGGAGGCAACCCCGTCGCCGTCGAGGCTGCGCTGGCCACCATCGAGCTGCTCGAGCAGGAGCTGGTCGACAACGCCGCCCGCATCGGCGCCCGCCTGATGGCCCGCATGCGCGAATGGCCCGCCCGGTTCCCCTGTGTGGGCGACGTCCGCGGATTGGGCCTCATGATCGGCTTCGAACTCGTCCGCGATCAGGCCACCAAAGAGCGCGCCCCCGAACTGCGGGACCGCATCGTCGACCTCGCCTTCCACCGTGGAGTGCTCGTCCTCGGCGCCGGGCCGAACTCCATCCGGCTCGCTCCGCCGCTTGTGCTCTCCGCCGATCAGGCCGATTACGCCGTCGATACGCTGGAAGCCTGCATCACCGAGGCGTCCCGCGCCGCCTGACTGCGACTTGGCCGTTCCACGGAAAGCTAGACTGTGGGAGTGACTCCGCCGCGCGTTCTCGACGTCGGCTGCGGCCTGAACAAACGGCCCGGCGCCATCGGCATCGACCGCAATCCGCGCACCGCAGCCGACATCCTCGTCGATCTCGATCACTTCCCCTGGCCGTTTCGGGATTCCAGCTTCGACGAACTCTACGCCATCCATGTCATCGAGCACGTCGCCGACGTCGTCCGCGCCATCGAGGAGTTCCACCGCCTCGTCCGCCCCGGCGGGCGCATCCATCTCGCCACGCCCCATTACACGGACTTCTCCAGCTTCTGCGACCCCACCCACCGCTGGCACCTGAATTCCTTCAGCTTCCGCTACTTCGGCGCTGATCACGGTGGCTTCGGCTACTATTCGGCCGCACGGCTTCGTGAGAGAAAAGTTCGCGTCCGCCTACTTGCATTGTGGAGGTGGCTCGGCTTTGAATTCGTCGTCAACGCCTGGCCGCGGTTCCGGCTCTTCTGGGAGCACTACCTCTGCTTCCTAGTCCGCGGCAAAGTGATCGAGTTCGAATTCGAAGTCGTCAAATGACCAGCCGTGCGATGGAATCCGCTCCCCAGGATCTGCGATGAGCTTCGCGACTGGGCGCGCCGGCGGCGCATGATGCCTGAACATGCTCTCGGACGCCGCGCCGAGGACCTTGCCCACCGCTACCTCGAAGCCGAAGGCTTGACCGTGATCGGCCGCAACTGGACGCTGCCCGAACGCGGCGCCGAGGTTGACCTCATCGCCCTCGACGGCGACACTGTCGTCTTTGTTGAAGTCAAGAGCCGCCGCGACACCGCAACGGCGGATCCGCTGCGCGCCCTCGATGGGGCCAAGCGCAGGCGCCTCGAACGTGCCGCCCGCTTCCTCCTCCGGCGGTGGCGGATTCCGCCCGCGCGCGCCCGCTTCGATATCGTCGCCGTTGTCCTCGAACCGTACCAGGTGCGCCATTACCGGGCCGCATGGACCTTGCTCGACACGGATCGGCTATTCTGAGGAGTGCTCGCTGACATTTCAGCGTGGTGGACCGGACTTGCCTGAGCTCCGCAAAGACCCCATCACTGGCCGCTGGGTGATCATCTCCACCGACCGTGCGCGGCGACCCACGGACTTCGTACGCGAACGCACCGCCTTTCCCGCATCGCGCATCTGCCCCTTTTGCCCGGGCATGGAAACCAAAACGCCGCCCGAGATTCTCGCCTACCGCGAGTCCGGGCAGCCCAACTCGCCCGGGTGGCTCGTGCGCGTCGTGCCCAACAAGTTTCCCGCCCTCCGCGTAGAGGGCGACCTCAACAAGCAGGGCGAAGGGCTCTACGACCGCATGAACGGCGTCGGCGCCCATGAAGTGATCATCGAGACGCCAGAGCACAATACCTCGCTCAGCCAGATGTCGGAGAAACAGGTGGCCGACGTTTTCTTCGCCTTCCGCGACCGCATGATCGACCTGCGCCGCGACGTCCGCCTCCGTTACGTCATCGCCTTCAAGAACCACGGCGCCGCCGCCGGCGCCACCTTGGAGCACCCCCACAGCCAGCTCATTGCCCTGCCCGTCGTCCCCAAACGCGTGCAGGAGGAACTGGAGGGTGCGTACCGCTACTACAGCTTCCGCGAGCGCTGCATCTACTGCGACATCCTTCAGCAGGAACTTCAGACCCGCGAGCGCATCATCTTCGAATCCGACCACTTCATCGTCATCGCCCCTTTCGCTTCCCGCTTCCCGTTCGAAACCTGGATCGTGCCGCGCCGCCACAACGCCCACTTCGAAGCCTTCGAGCCGCCCGTGATCCAGAATCTCGGCTGGGTGGTGCGCACTGTGCTCCGCAAGATCGACAAGGCGCTCGAACAGCCGCCCTACAACTTCATGCTGCACACCGCGCCATTGCAGGAAGGCCCGTTGGATCACTACCACTGGCACCTCGAGGTGATCCCCAAGCTCACCAAGGTCGCCGGTTTCGAGTGGGGCACGGGGTTTTACATCAACCCCACTCCGCCGGAAGAGGCAGCGCAGTTCCTCCGAGACATCGGGCTCCCTTAGGCGGCCGAGCCCGGCTCAGCCGCAGGTGGCGGCGTAGAGCCGGACATCCGCCACCACAGCGTGAACCGCCTGTCCCGCTGCGCGCGCCTCCAGAACGCACCGCCGCCCGCTCTCCCACGCTTCCACTTGCACTGTCCCGCCGCGCCGCCGCACCCGCAACACCTGCGCCGCACCGCGTAGAACGGCGAGCGCCCCCGGCTCCTGATCCGCGCCCGCCACCATCTGCCACCCTCCCTCCGGTCCCGCCAGCATCGTCCACTCGCCTTCGCTACCCGCCGCCGAGCACGCCTGCGCCGTCTCCAGGATTTGCGCCGCCCGTGCCAGCAGGTCCGTCACAGCCCCCTTATCGGAACCCGTGCGGCGGCGTTGAGGGAAACTCGCGCCGTCAGCGCAGCCCCAGTCCGCCGTCCACTTGCAGCACCTGCCCGGTCACAAACGGGCTCGCCCCCAGGAAGAACGCCACAGCGTCCGCAATCTCTTCGCCCGTGCCCGGCCGCCCGGCCGGGGTCGCCCGCGCCATCTTCTGGATCTGCGGATCCTCGCGCTCCTCGAACGGGATCACCCCCGGCGCCACCGAATTCACGCTGATCCTCGGCGCCAGCGCCTTCGCCAACCCCCGTGTCAGCGCCACCACGCCGGCTTTGGATGCGCAATAGTGGACGTGCTCAGACCAGGCGAGGAACGCCCCCATCGAGCTGATGTTCACGATCCTCCCCTCGCCACTGCGCTCCATCAGACGCGCCGCCTCCTGCGCGCAGAAAAACACCGCCTTCAGGTTCACCGAATGAATGTGGTCCCAGTCGGCTTCCGTCATCTCCAGCACGGGCACGCGCGTGAACCGCGCCGCGTTGTTCACCAGTCCGAACAGTCCGCCCTGCTCGTCTGCGATGCGCGCAAACAGGGCGCGGATCTCCTCCACCCGCTCCAGATTCGCCCGGTACAGCGGCGCGCCGCCGCACAGCACCGCCGTCTCCCGCGCCTCGGCTTCCGAATCTCCAAAGTGAATCAGCATGCGCGCGCCTTCCGCGTGCAGCCGCAGCGCAATCGCGCGCCCGATGCGGCGCGCCGCTCCCGTCACCAGAATCGTCTTCCCTCGCAGATCCTGCATCGGCGTCTCTCTTCAGATTCCCTCCCGCGCCCGCGCGATTCACCCGCGCCCGGTCACCCAGACCCCGCCCAGCACCAGCGCTCCACCCAACGCCACCGGCAGCGTCACCGGCTCGTGCAGGAACACGAAGCCCGTGGCGGCGGCGATCACCGGTTGCAGATAGCTGAACGCCGCCAGACGCGACGCCGGCAGGTAGTCCAGCGCGTGGTAGAAGATCAGGTAGCACAGGATCGACGCCAGCAGCGTCATGTAGGCCAGCGCCAGCCAGCCTGCGGGCGCCACGGCGCCGTAATCAAAGCCCCGGCTCTCGGAAAGCAGCAGGGGCGCCCCTGCCAGCGCGCCCGCCACGTAGCCCAGCGCGTTCACCGTCAGCGAATCGTGCCGCCGCGTGATCTCCTTGCTGAACACCGTGTAGAGCGAGAAACAGAAGGCGGCGAGAAACACCAGCGCATCGCCGGCAAGCGACGCCCCGCGGCCGCCGGCGTCTCCCAGATGCAAAACCCCGACGCCCGCCACCGCCGTCAGCATGCCCGCCGCTTTTCTCAGGGTGATCCGCTCCTGCCCGCGCAGCGCCGCCAGCGCCATTACCTGCAGCGGCGTCGTCGCGATCAACAGCGCCGCGTGCGCCACGCTCGTGCGCGCCATCCCCAGGATGAAGAACACCTGGTTCAGCGTGATCCCGAACACTCCCAGCAGCCCCAGCAGCGCCAGCTCCCGCGCCGTCCACTCTTCCTGCCGCGGCGCGCGCCACCGCGCCGCCGCATATGCCGGCATCAGCAGAGCCGCCGCCAGCGCCGCCCGCAGCGGGCCGATCAGCAGGGCAGGGAAGTGCCGCAGCGCCGTCTTCGCCACCACATAATTCGCTCCCCAGATGAGCGTCATCAACAGGATCAGCGCATAGAGCGCTCTCGGCACCGGCTTCACTGCGCGCGGAACGTCTCCTCCCTCACGCGCACGGACCCGAGGAAGTCCATGTCGAGCCCGTAGCCGAAGCCCGGCTCGTCGCGCAGCTCGATCGTGCCCCGCGGCGTAACTTCCACCGGCGGCTCGATGATGTCCCGCTGCCAGTAACGCTTGCTGGCTGACACATCGCCCGGCAGCGTGAAGTTCTCAAGCGACGCCAGCGCGATGTTGTGCGCCCGCCCCACGCCGCTCTCCAGCATCCCGCCGCACCAAACCGGAATTCCATTCTCCCGGCAGACGTCATGCACCGCCTTCGCCTCTGTGAACCCGCCCACGCGCCCCAGCTTGATGTTGATGATCCGGCACGCGCCCAGGCGGATCGCCTGCTCCGCGTGGTGGCGCGTGCGGATGCATTCGTCCAGGCAGATCGGAGTCCGGATCTTCTCCTGCAGCCGCGCATGGTCGACGATGTCATCGTGAGCCAGCGGCTGCTCGATCATCATCAGGCGGTATTGGTCCAGCGCCTTCAGCCTGTCCGCATCCGCGAGCGTGTAGGCGCTGTTGGCGTCCGCCATCAGCAGGATGTCAGGAAACTCCCGCCGCACCGCTTCCACGATGTTCACGTCCCAGCCGGGCTTGATCTTGATCTTGATCCGCTGGTAGCCCGCGGCCAGCTCCTTGCGGATCTTTTCGAGCAGCGCCTCCGGCGATTCCTGAATCCCGATCGACACTCCGCACGGAATCTCCCGCCTCGCTCCGCCGCCGACCGTCTTCCACAGCGGCTCCCCCCGCAGCCGCGCCTCCAGGTCCCGGCACGCCGCCTCCAGCCCGCCCCTCGCCATCCGGTGCCCGCGCAGGCACGAGCCGAAACGCGCCGCCTCTTCGGCTGACTCCAGCCGCGCCCCCAGCGCTTCCGGCACAAGGTAGTCCCGCAGGATCAGCCACGCGCCGTCGGTCCATTCCTCGTTGTAGTGGGGGTGTTCGCCGCAGGTCACCTCGCCCCAACCGGAGACTCCTTCGCTGGAAACCTCCACGAGGATGATCTTGCGGTGCGTCGTGCGCCCGAAGCTCGTCTCAAAGAAATGCACCAGCGGCATTTCCAGCCAGTGCAGGCGAGTCTGGTCTATTTGGAATCCCATATTCCGAAAAGATAAACGCCCGATTCCGGCGTTTTTTCAAATCCTGTCACAGCCAGCCCGCGCCGGAAGAATTCCTCGAAGTTGTCGCTCGCCTCGGCTTGGATGGCCTTCGCTCTTTCCGGGTCCCGGGCGCGGATTTCGGCGATGCCGGCGGGAATGGAGATCCGCTCCAGCACCGGCCCGCGCTCCGGTGGGTGTCCCTCCAGCAATCCAGCGACCCGCGGCGACTCCAGATGCCACTCCGCCACGCACCGGTCTGTTGGCAGCCCTCCATGCAGCGGCGACGTCGTCGTCCCGTACTGGTTCCTCACATAGCGCCGCACGATCGCGCCCAGCCGCTCAATGTTGAAAGAGGCATTCTTCAGCTCCAGCGGATCGAACGTCCATTCCACGAGCCGGATTCCGCGGCTGAGCGCCTCCTCCCTTTGCGCCAGCTTCAGCCGCCGCCCAACGCCCAGGTTGCGGTACTCAGGCAGCACGCCCATCATGTGGCTGTGCAGATACAGGGTCTCCTGCTTGAGCCCGGGGATGGACAGCAGAAACCCCACCATGCGCTCCCCGTCGAACGCCCCCAGCGTCTGCCCGCCCACCTTTTGCGCCACCACGAACAGCCGCAGCGGGAGCAACTCGATGTCGGCGAAGCCCCAGATCTCTTTCTGGAGCCGCACCGCCTCGTTCAGCTCATCGAGCCCTCTCAGCCTGCGGATTTCGATCCTTCGTTCCTCTTGGCTCTTTGCCAAAGCTCTTCCACCTCCTCGATCGTGGTTTCCCGGAAACTCCTGCCGCGCTCCGCCAGCCCCACTTCCACATGCGCGAACCGTTCCCGGAACTTCGCGTTGGTGCGCCGCAGCGCCTGCTCGGGATCGACTCCCAGGAACCGTGCTGCGTTCACGACGGTGAACAGTAGGTCTCCGATCTCGCCCTCGATCTCCTCCTTCGACGCGTTTTCGCGCGCCTTTTCCAGCTCCGCGATTTCTTCCCGGATTTTCTCGAAAACGCCGCTGATATCCGGCCAGTCAAATCCTGCCGCGGCGGCCTTTTTCGACAAATGCGCGGCTTCCATCAGGGCCGGCTGATTTTTCAAAACGCCGTCCAGCAGGCCCTGCTTTTCCTCGCCGCGCTCGCGCGTTTCCTCCTGCTTGATCTCGTTCCACCGCGCCAACACTTGCTCGGCGGTTCGCGCCGTGCCGTCCCCGAACACATGCGGATGGCGCCGCACGAGCTTGGCGTTGATGGCGTCCAGGGCGTCGGCGATCGTGAAATGGCCCTCCTCGGCGGCCATCTGCGCGTAAAACACCGCCTGCAGCACCAGGTCGCCCAACTCCTCCGCCAGCGCCCGCCAGTCCCGGCGGTCGATGGCGTCCAGCACCTCGTAGGTCTCTTCCAGCGTGTAAGGCTTGATCGAATCGAGCGTCTGCTCGCGGTCCCAGGGGCAGCCGCCCTCGCCGCGCAAGCGCGCCATGATCTCCACCAGGCGCTCGAACTTTTCGCCTGCGGACTTCTTGCCCGGATCTTCCTGCATGAGGGGGAAAATCCAGCGTAGCATAGGGCTGGCCGCGGGTCCGCCCGTGGAAACGGGCCTCTTGCCGCTGTATGCTGCGGAACATGAGGCTCATCGTTGCTCTTGCATTGGCCCCGCTCGCTCTTGCCGGCACCCATCCGGTTGTCGAGTTCTCGACCAGCGCCGGCCCTCTGAAGCTCACTGCCATCCGCCACGCCTCCTTCATGCTCGAAGCTGGCGGGAAGGCTGTCCACGTCGATCCCTGGAGCCAGGGCGATTTCACCGGCCTGCCCAAGGCCGACCTGATCCTGATCACCGACTCGCACGGCGATCACTTCGACCTCAAGGCCATCGAGGCAGTTCGCCAGCCGGGCACCATCGTCATCGCCCCGCCTGTGGTGGCGGAAAAGCTTGCCGGGGCCCGTGCGCTCCGCAACGGCGAGAGCACGAAAGCCGCCGGCTTTGATATCGAGGCTGTGCCCATGTACAACCTCAAGCGCGGACCGTCTGAAGGCCAGGTTTACCACGCCAAGGGCCGCGGCAATGGCTACATCATCGCGTGGGGTGGCTTCCGCCTGTATATCGCCGGCGACACCGAAGTGACGCCCGAAATGCGCGCGCTAAAGAACATCGGCGCCGCGCTCATCTGCATGAACCTGCCCTACACCATGCCGCCGGAGGAAGCCGCCGAGGGCGTCAAGGCGTTCCGTCCGCGGATCGCCATCCCTTACCATTACCGCGGCTCCGACCTCCAGGCGTTCGCCAAGGCGCTGGAAGGCTCCGGCGTCGAGGTGAAGCTGCTCGATTGGTATCACTGACGATGACTGTCGCCAAGCGCTCCCGGCGGCGCCTATAGTACACTAAAACTTGAAATCAGGATTCATCCATCCTAATTCCCACATGAGAGGAGAAACCGATGCCCCTCGTATCGATGCGGCAGCTGCTTGATGAGGCCGCCAAGAAAGGCTACGGCGTTGGCGCCTTCAACGTCAACAACATGGAGCAGATCCAGGCCATCATGGAGGCGGCCCGCGAGACCGAATCGCCCGTCATCATCCAGGCCTCGCGCGGCGCGCGCTCTTACAGCCAGGACCGCTTCCTCTACCACCTGATGCTGGCGGCCACCGAGCTGTACCCGGAGATCCCCGTGGTGCTGCACCTCGATCACGGCAACAGCCCGGCCACCTGCAAGTCCGCCATCGAAATGGGCTTCACTTCGGTGATGATGGACGGCTCGCTGATGGAGGATGGCAAGACGCCCTCCAGCTATGAGTACAACGTCCGCGTCACCCGCGAAGTGGTCGAGATGGCCCATGCGAAGGGCATTACCGTGGAGGCGGAGATCGGCTGCCTCGGCGGCATCGAAGACGGCCACGGCGCCGGCGGCACCGGAATGGAGCACCTGACCGACCCGGACCAGGCCGAGCAGTTCGTCAAGGACACCGGCTGCGACGCGCTCGCCATCGCCATCGGCACCTCGCACGGCGCCTACAAGTTCAGCAAGAAGCCCGACGGCAGCGTGCTCAAGATGGACCGCCTGATCGAGATCCACCAGCGCATCCCCACCACGCACCTCGTCATGCACGGCTCCTCCTCGGTGCCCAAGGATCTGCAGGATATCATCAACCAGTACGGCGGCAAGCTGAAGCCCACCTGGGGCGTGCCGGTCGAGGAGATCCAGCTCGGCATCAAGAATGGCGTGCGCAAGATCAACGTCGATACCGACAACCGCCTCGCCATGACCGGCGCCATCCGCAAGGTCCTGTGGGAGACGCCCGAGAAGTTCGATCCGCGCGACTACCTCAAGCCCGCCCGCGAGGCGATGAAGAAGGTGGTGATGGAGCGCATGATCCAGTTCGGCCAGGCCGGCCATGCCAAGGAGATCACCCCCATCCCGCTGGAAGAGATGGCCGAGATGTACCGCAAAGGCCAGCTGGTCACCAGCTGATTCCGGGCGACGGAGGGCCCCTGACACGCGGCCGGGAAACGCTGTCCGAACCACGGCCCGCCGCGCCGAAAGGCTCTCATTCAATTCCGCGCGCGGCCGTTTGACACGGCCCGCGCGGGCTTGCTACAACAGAATTACCCGCTGCTCCTCAGTAGCTCAATGGTAGAGCATCCGGCTGTTAACCGGAGGGTTGTAGGTTCGAGTCCTACCTGAGGAGCCAAACTATTTTTCAGCACCTTCCCCAGCCCGTTCGTTAACGCATCTCTCCGTCCGTAACCCCGCAACAGGCCGTGTTTTCGGCACTTCCGCGTCTCTCCGTTTCGAGCCGATTCCCGCCTGAAGCGCCAAGTGTTCGCCCCGGTGACGTTTGCCGGAGG
>JBBIIK010000017.1:0-71320 GCA_037446555.1 Acidobacteriota bacterium | reverse complement strand
AGTTTCCGGGCCCGCGTCAGTCGCCCTCCGGGCTCCCTCTGCGGCCCCGGAAACTGGTGATTTCGTGTTGGACATACTCACACCTCTTATCGCAAATCGGTGTCCAACGAAATCGTGGGGCGGGGGAGACAGAGTATGGTGGAAGGCTGTCAAGGATTTGACGGGATTCTCCGACCGGCGGCTTCGTCAATACTACCGCATGCTGGGCTTCGCGGCAGTGAAAGGCGCCGAGAAGCTCAAACCGGGAGAAGAGGGATTTCGGCTCGAACTCGTCGGCATCCAGGATGACCTCCCGGTGGAGGACCCGAAGTACCTGCGGTTCCTGGTCGCCAACTACTGCCAAACAATGGAAACCGTTGGCATGAGCCCATAAAGTGACGCCGGCCTGGCGCAGCCTTTACCCCGCTTCCAGGCAGCGCCGTTTCCTGTCCAACGGGCGGTGAGCGTGGACAGGCTTTGTCGAGGGCGCCGCCAAGCGCCGTAGGCGGCACGCTTGCCGCAGCTCTGGACGCACCCTCGCTGTCAGCCCGAACCCCGGCGTTGGTCCGGTTTGCCGCTGCAGGCGCATGCGCTTCTCCGGTTTCGGCGGCAGGCTGCAGGAGCGCGGTGCGGCCCTTGATTGCACCCGAGGCTCCGCATATCATAAGATGGAAATAACAGGCTATGCGCAAACTGCCTCACCCTTGGGACATGGTGGAGTGGGAAAGAGTCCGGTTCGCATTTCAAAGGTCCCTGACGGGTCACCGGAGGCTGGCCGGCGGAAAAGGGCATCTGTGGTACGTGCGCGCGCCCAAGGAGTTTGACGAAGGTCGCTACGCGCCCTCGCTGGGACTTGGCGTCTCGCGCTTGCTGATTCTCGGCCTGCCGGATGAAGTCCGCACTTTCGAAGACGAGGACGTGGAAGATGAGGAGCTGCGGGACATGCTCGAGGTCCTCGACAGTCGCAGCTGGACCAGAACGGACGTGCTGCTGGCGGGCCTCGAGGAGTGCGAACTGCGGCGCTTCGATGGCGACTGGCTGGTTTACGCCTCGAATCCCAGCAGCAGGTGCAGCGGCTCCTGGGGCGTGTCAGTGTCCTTTGGGGAGAAGCGCTGCTACTTTTTCTCGAGCGAGGAGGATATCAACGAGGGAAATTTCGGGGATACGGAGTATCTGATTGCGGTTTGCGAGCCCGCGGAGCCGGATGTTTTCCGGGAAGCCTGTATCCGCGCTTACGGCTATCTTTACAGGGAACTTACGCTGCCGCCCCAGATGGGCGAGCAGGCGGATGGCTCGCAGCCGCTCTGGATGGAGTGCCTCGAGGAGCTTTTCCGTTCCAACAAGGAGGCCCGAGGAGAGATGCTCGACCAGATGCCCGCTTTGGACTCTGTCGGCAAGAAACGGTGGGAATCGGTGAGAGAGCTGACGGGCCTGGATCCCCGGGAGCTGCTCGAGTACTACCGCCGGGAAGGCCTCGAGCCTCACGCCGGCACCGGGCAGCGCAAGGCCGCCCGGCCGCCGCTGCACCGGGTTCGCGAGTCGCCTCGGCTGAATGAGGAGGAGCTGCTGCAGGATCCCAAACTGCTGCGGTTCTGGATCGCCAACTACTGCTACGCGCTAGGGAATGCAAACACACTGTGGAAGAACCGGAGCGAGGATGACTAGCGCTCGCCCGCGCGCGGCGCCGGGCGGCTGTTCCTAGACTGCTTGCAGGCACCGCCGCACGGTGGCCAACAGTTCGTGCGCATGGATGGGCTTGGTGAGGAACGCCGCCATGCCCCGCTCGCGGCACAATTGGCGCAGTTCGGGGGACATCTCCGCCGTGAGCGCGACCACTGGCGTTGACTCGTACCCTGGCAGCTGGCGCAGGCGCTCGTGGGTCTCCAGCCCGTCCATGCCGGGCATGAACAGATCCATCAGCACCAGCCGGTATTTCCGCCGTTCCGCCGCTGCGAGCGCCGCAAAGCCGTCACTGCAGCAATCCACCTTGAATTCTCCCTTTGCCAGAACCGCCCGGAGCACACGCTGGCTTACGGGATTGTCCTCCACCACCAGCAGCGCTCCTTCGCCATCTCCGAAAGCCGCAAGCTCCGCCGACGGAGCCGCGCGCCCTGGCAGCCCTGCGGGAATCCGCGCGGTCAGCCGCACCTCGCCCTGCGCGTCCTCAATCTCGAGCGTGCCCCGCATCAGCTCCGCCACGCGCCGCGCCAGCGCCAGATCCAGCGCCACGCCATGGAAGTGCCCGATCGCCGCATCCTGGCTCGCCTCGAACTCCTCCAGCAGACTCCGCACCGTGTTCACCGTCAGGCCATTCCGGCACTGCAGCATCAGGGCCAGCTTCACCTCGCCCGGCTCGCCGCCGGCATCCAGACGCGTGGCCACCGACACTCCGCCGCCGGAAACCGTTCGCATGGCGTAGCGCAGCATCAGCTTCACAATCTGCGTCAGCCGCCGCGCGTCCGCCTCCACGATCCTCGGCAGGATCGGATCCAGGATCCATTGCAATTCCAGACACCTCGACTCCGCCTCCACCATGAACTCCGCCATCACCGCCTGCATCGTGTCCCGCAGGTCGAACTCCGCCTCATCCAGCCGCGCCAGCCCGTTGGCCAGGGTCGTGTATTCCAGCGTGTCGTTCAGCAGGTCCAGCAGCCCGCTGGCCGATTGCCGCGCCATCATGGCGAACTCCCGCTGCTCGTCGTTGAGCGGCGTCTCCAGCAGCAGGTCGATGGCCCCCAGCACGCCGCTCAAGGGCGTGCGAATCTCATGGTTCAGGCTCGTCAGCAGTTGCAGGCGCTGCCCGCCGGTGTCCGGCGCCGTGGCCGCCTGAGCGGCGGGGCCGGTCGAAGCCGCAGCCGGATCCTCTCGCTGCACGTTCATGCAGGCATGGCGCTCCCGCTTCTTTCATCGGCGGAAGCGCCTCTGTTCTTTAGCGGATCCGCACGCGGCCCCGCCCGGGCGTCAGTCCTCGCTCCGGAAGAATCCTCCCAGGGATTCCAGCGGACCCCGCTCATCGCCCCCCGCCTGCCCCGGACTCAGCTCGCGGCGCAGCTTCTCCAGCGTCATGCTCTGGATGATCACGCGGCCCGGTCCGCGCAGCGTGGCCAGGAACAACCCTTCCCCGCCGAAGATCGCCGTCTTGATACCTCCGGCGAATTGCACGTCATAATCCACGCCCTCGTCAAAGGCCACGATGCAGCCCGTATCCACCTGCAACACCTCCCCCGGACCCAGTTCGAATTCAATGAAATCGCCGCCCGCGTGGATAAAAGCCGTGCCCGGCCCAGTGATCTTCTCCAGAATGAACCCTTCGCCGCCGAACAGACCGCTGCCGATCTTCTTCACGAACGCGATGTCGACCCGCGCCGTCGCCTGGGCGCACACGAAGCTGTCCCTTTGCGCCAGCACCGCCTGACCCGCCTTCAGCTCCAGCGCCTGAATGCAGCCCGGATATGCGCCCGCAAAACCCACCTCGCCGGGCGCCATGGCACGGAAATAGGTCCAGAACAGCGACTCGCCCATCAGCTTCCGCTTCACTGCGCCCCAGAGCTTCTCGCCGATCGACTGGCCCGACATCCGGCTCTCCCACTGCACCGTGGCCGTCTTGTAGATCATCTTGCCCGCCTCGGCGTAGACCTCCTGGCCGGGTTTCAGGCGGATGCGCACCACCTGCAGGTTGTCTCCCTGAATCGTGTAGTCGAGCGGCTCCGCCAGCGCGAAGCCATAGGCGGGAGCCACCGGTGCGCCTCCCATCGCCGCGCCGCAGCGGGCGCAGAACTTCGCCCCTTCTTGTGCTTCCGAACCGCAACTGGTGCAATAGGGCATGCGAAACAACCTCCGTGCAGGCCGAAATCAGTATCCTGAGGGCAGAGTCCCGCAACGGCCGCGTTGCGGCGCCCGTCGAGTAAAACAACGATCATGATACGCAGAAATCCGGCCCTGTGTTCCCTGGCCATCCTCCTGGTGCTGGCCGCACCGCCGGCGCCCGCACGCACTGTTCCCGTCGTCTGCGGCACCGAGCGCGGCGCGCGCATCGCGGCCCCGGCGGAGAACGAGGCCCAATGGCGCGCCCTGCGCCGCGGGAAGGCGCTGGCCCGCCTTTCCGAAGCGCCCCGGGCCCGCGACTACGGCCACCTCGCCGTGGTGGATTCCGGCAGCGGCGTGGTGATGGAGCCCAACCCCTTCAACCTCACCGGCCGCGGCATCTCCTTCCAGCCGGCCGCCCAGGCTGCTGCCCGCTACTTTGTGGTCACCGGCCCGCAGAACTTCGACTCGCAGGCGGCCGCTCGCGGCCAGCGGCTCGAGGGAATCGACGACGACGACTTTCGCACCGTCGACCTGCCCTTTGACTTCCCCTTCTTCGGCCAGACCCACCGCCGCATATTCATTCACTCCGACGGCAACATCACCTTCCAGCAACCCGACGCGGACTCAGCATCCCGCAGCCTGGGGCGCCTTTTCAGCGGTCCTCCCCGCATCGCTCCGCTGTTTGCCGACCTCGACCCCACGCGCGGCGGCAGCCTGAGCGTGGATCTGGACTCCAACCGCGCCGTCATCACCTGGCAGGACGTGCCCGAATTCCGCGACTTCGGCACGGGACCGCGCCAGACCTTCCAGCTTGTGCTGGAAGCCGGGGGCCGCATCGCGTTTCACTTCTTCTCCGGGACCGCGACGGCTGCCGTGGTCGGCATCTCCCCGGGTTACTTGCAGGGTTCGGCGCAGGTCGTCGACTATGACGCCCCGCCCGCTTTCGAGATCGCCGCCGCCGTGGCGGAGCGCTTCGGCAGCGAACGAACGCTCGACATCGTGCGCATCGCCCAGCGCTTTTACGAAACGCACGAGGACGCCTACGACTACCTCGTGATCTTCAACTCGCTCGGCATCAGCGCCGCCTCGAACGCCCTCGCCTTTGAAGTCAGCGTCCGCTCGAATGTCACCGGCACCGGCGACACCGCCCTCGACCGCGGCCATATGTACGGCTCCCCATGGCGCCTGCAGGCGGTGATGAACATGGGCCCCCTGAGCCAGTACCCGCGCGACCCTTACGCGCGGGTGGGCTCGCGCGGCGCCATCACTGGCGACACAACCATGTCGATCCTCGGCCACGAAGCCGGGCACCTGTTCCTGGCCCTGGCCAGCGTGCGCGACCCGGCGCGTCCCGGCGACCTGCCCATGCTGGGCGCGCAGCTCGCCCACTGGAGCTTCAACTTCCACTCCGACGCCTCGCTGCTCGAAGGCAACCGCATCGCCGACAATGGCGACGGCACGTTCCTCACCATCGCCACGGTGGAAGGGTTCTCCGCTCTGGACCAGTACCTGATGGGGCTGCGCGGACCGGGCGAGGTCGCGCCCACTTTCTTCGTCGACAACGCCAACACCTCGCGCAGCGCCCTGCCCCGCGTGGGCGTCACCATCCGCGGCGCTCGCCGGGACGTCACGGTCGAGCAGATCATCGAAGCCGAGGGACGCCGCACACCCGATGACACGGTGGCCCAGCGTCTGTTCCGCTTCGCCTTCATCCTGGTCACGCCGCCCGGCGTGGAGCCCTCCGCAGAGGAACTGGCGCAGCTCGACGCCTATCGCGCCGAGTTCGAGCCCTACTACCACCGCGCCGCTGGCGAGCGCGCCTGGGCGGGTACGTCGCTACAACGCATGCTTCGATCCTCGCTCTGGCCAGCCGCCGGAGCGGTCGCCGGAGAACCCGTTCCCGTGCGCTTTTCGATCGCCCGCCCGCTGGACTACGACCTCCGCATCTCGCTCTACGCCTCCAGCTTCATCGACCCCATGGAGCCTGTCCTGCTCCCCGCCGGCGCCACCGAGGCGGTCGCGCACATCCGCGCCTCCGCGCCGGGCGTCGCCGACGTCTACTTTTACGCCGACGATCCGTCTTTCGAAGTGCTGCACCAGAAGCTCGATGTCAAGCCCGCCCGCGGCGACATCCAACTGGTGGACTACTGGCGCGACGAAGGGCTGCTGGTATTGCGCGCCACGGATCCGAACCGGCTTCCCTATCCCGGCATCCCGGTGCGGATCGAGGGCATGGAGGAGCCTGTGCTCACCGATTCGGGCGGCTTTGTCTGGCTGGCTTGGGACGGCTTGAAGCCTGTGGTGGCGTGGATCGAGGGCGCTCCGTCCGTGCGCGTGGAAGCGCGCCCCTGAGGCGCGCGGCGCCGGATCAACCGGCGCGGAGGGAAGAGGTCAGTCCCACTCGCCGGCTTTCACCAGCTTGCGGATCTTGCGCTTGATCAGGTCGCGCTTCAGCAAGCTCAGGTGTTGCAGGAACAGAATCCCGTCCAGGTGATCGATCTCATGCTGGATGGCGCGCGCCAGCAGCTCCTCGCCCTCGATTTCGAAAAACTTTCCTTCCAGATCCTGCGCCCGCGCCCGCACGCGCCAGGCGCGCTTGACGTCCTCGCGAAAGCCGGGGATCGACAGGCAGCCCTCCTCGCCGATCTGCATGCCTTCCTTGACCAGGATCTCGGGGTTCACAAGCACAATCCTGGCCGCCTCGTCCTCGCCCGCGCTCGGATCGATCACCGCCAGCCGCCTCGACACGCCAACCTGCGGCGCCGCCAGCCCCACGCCCTTGTTGGCGTACATCGTTTCGAACATGTCGGCGGCCAGTTGCCGCATCTCGCCGTCGAACTCGGTCACCGGGTCCGCCTTCGTCTCCAGCACCGGGTCGCCGTACTTGCGGATGCGCAGAATCATCGGTCCTTCAGAACTCCCTGACCTGTTGGATGTAGCCGTCGAAGTTTCGACGCGCCTCCAGAAGCGAATCACCGCCGAATTTTTCGATCATCGCCCCGGCGAGCACCAGCGCCACCATCCCTTCTCCGATCACGCCCGCCGCTGGAACCACGCATACGTCGCTGCGCTCGTAGGCCGCCAGAGCCGGCTCGCGTGTGTCCAGATCCACGCTTTCCAGCGGCCGCCGCAGCGTCGAAATCGGCTTCAGATAGCCGCGCACCACCACGTCCTGCCCGTTGGTGATGCCGCCTTCCAGCCCTCCCGCCTGGTTGGCGCCGCGCGTGAAGCGCCGCTCCTCGCGGTCGTAGTGGATCGTGTCCTGCACCTTCGAGCCGAACTCTTCGGCCGCCTGTTCCGCCTCGCCGATCATGATGCCTTTCACCGCCTGGATCGACAGGACCGCCTGCGCCAGCTTCCCGTCCAGCCGGGAGTCCCAGGTGATGTGCGACCCCAGCCCTACGGGCACGCCGTGCGCCCGCACCTCGAAGACGCCGCCCACAGTGTCGCCCGTGCGGTAGGCTTCATCCACCACGGCCTTCATCTGTGCCTCCGCCTCAGGATCCACGCAGTTCAGCAGCACCTCGTCCCGCTGCGCCAGCGCCTTCAGCTCTTCCCACTCCGCCCGCCGGTTGAGCCGCGCCGTCCCCACCTGGATCACGTGGCTCAGCACCTCAACGCCGAACTGCGCCAGATACTGCTTGGCCAGCGCCCCGAGGGCCACCCGCGCCGTCGTCTCCCGCGCCGAGGCGCGCTCGAGGATGTAGCGGGCGTCGTGGTAGTTGTACTTGATGGCCCCGGCCAGGTCGGCATGGCCGGGCCGCGGCCGCTTCAGCGGCTTCTGCTTGCCCTCCGCATCCGGCGTGGACTCCACCGGCAGCGCTTCGGTCCAGTTCTGCCAGTCCCGGTTCCGGATGATCACCGACACCGGCGCGCCGGTCGTTTGCGAGTGACGTACGCCACTGACGATCTCGGCCGTGTCGGTTTCTATCTTCATTCGCCCGCCTCGGCCGTAGCCCTGCTGGCGCCTCCACAGCTCGCGGTTCACTGCCGCAACGGAGACGGGAACGCCCGCGGGCAAGCCGGTGACCGTAGCCACCAGACACTCGCCGTGGCTCTCGCCGGCGGTTTCAAATCGGAACATAAGGCTGAGATTTCAGCGTAGCGGAACTGCGCCGGCCGGCTCAACTTTCCAGCACAAACCGCAGCGGCAGGTGCTCCGAGCGGCGGATGCCGATCCGCGGCGTCACGGTGATCGCCTCCCTCACCGGAGCCGGTTCGGACAGGATCCGCAGCGGCCCCCGCACCAGGTCGCAGCCGTTGTGCTCGAGCGTGACCCCCAAGGCCCGTGTCACCTTTCCCGGGCCCTCGCCGCAGCCCTCCACGGCGCGGATCAAAACGCATCCCGGAATACCCTCCGGCTCGGCCACCACGTTCAGGCAGAAGTGCATCCCGTAGACAAGGAACACGTAGGCGTGTCCCGGTTCACCGAAAAGGACCTCGGTCCGCCGCGTCCGCCCCCGCCAGGCGTGCGCCGCCTCGTCTCCCTCCGGCAGGTACGCCTCCACCTCCAGGATGCGCCCGCCGCGCCCGCCCATCTCGAGGCGCTGTCCCAGCAGCGAACGCGCCACCTCCACCGCGGGCCGGGCGTAGAAGCTGCGGGGCAGGACTCGGGCGGCCATGTCGCGCTACGCTAGGTGAGAGTATCACGCCCCATGCGCCTGTTTGTGGCCATCGATCTGCCTTATGAGGTGCGCCGCAACCTCGAGCTGCTGCTCCAGCTGCTCCGGCCCACGGCGGACATGCAATGGAGCCCGCCCTCCAACCTCCACATCACCACGAAATTCATTGGAGAATGGCCGGAAGAGGACCTGGATTTGCTGAAAGAAGCGCTCTCTGAGGTGCCCGCGGAAGGGGAATTCCGCATTGATATCCGGGGTCTGGGATGGTTCCCGGACGGGAAAAATCCCCGAGTTTTCTGGGCAGGAATTCACGGTGGAGAAAGCCTTCCCCGGCTGGCTCGCGCCACGGAAGACGCCTGCGCCTCCGCGGGGATCGCCCGGGAGAACCGCCCCTACAGCCCGCACCTGACACTCGCCCGCATCCGGCGTCCGGTGGACCTGTCCGCGCTGCGCAAGGCGGTGTCAGACTTGCCATCGGATCATTTCGGCCGCTTTACGGCAACCCATTTTTATCTCTATGAGAGCAAACTGCGCCCCGGCGGCAGCATTTATGCGAAACTCGCCAGCTTTCCATTAAAAAAATGACGGAGAAATTTCTCGCCATTGCGGCCGCCTACCTGATCGGTGGCATTCCTTTCGGATATCTGATCGTGAAGCTCCGCACGGGGCGCGACGTCCGGGGCATGGGCAGCGGCAACATCGGGGCCACCAATGTCCTCCGAACCACCGGCCGAGCGTGGGGCGTGCTCACGCTCCTGCTGGACATCGCCAAGGGGTGGGCCGCATGCGCACTCATGCAGCGCCTCGCCGGCGGCTCGCCCGAATGGATCGCCGCGGCAGGTGTTGCGGTCGTGCTCGGCCACGCGTTCCCGGTCTGGCTGAAGTTCCAGGGCGGCAAGGCCGTGGCCAGCTTTGTCGGCGTCGCACTGCACCTCGCCCCCTGGGCTTTGGCCGCCGTCGCCGCCGTGTTCGTCATCACCGTCGCAGCCACCCGCTACATCTCGCTCGGCTCCATCCTGGGCGCGGGGCTGTTCCCCTTCGCCGTCTGGATCCTCTATCATCCCGGTCCGGGGGTGATCGCCGCTGTCACTTTCTGTGGGCTCTTCATCATCTGGCGGCACCGCTCCAACATCGAGCGCCTGCGCGCCGGCACGGAAAACGTCTTCCGTTTCGGAGGCAGGAAGTGAACCGCCTGGCCGTGATCGGCGGCGGCAGCTGGGGCACGGCGCTGGCGCTGGTGCTGGCGCCCCGCTTTGCGCAGGTAAGGCTCTGGGTCTACGAGCCCGATCTCGCCGAAAGGATGGCGCGGACGCGAATCAACGACGTCTTCCTGCCCGGATTCGAACTCCCGCCCAACGTCGAGCCTCTCTCCACCCTGTCCGCCTGCCTCGAGGGCGCGGACGTCGTGCTAAGCGTCATGCCCTCCGATCACGTCCGGCGGCTGTACGGGGAGATGCTGCCCTGGCTGTCGCCGGAAATGCTGTTCGTCAGCGCCACCAAAGGAATCGAGCAGGGCTCGCTAAAGCGCATGTCGGAGGTGATCGAGGAGGTCGTGAGCCCGCGCTTCCAGCCGCGCGTAGGCGTGCTGAGCGGCCCCACCTTCGCCCGCGAGGTCGCCCGGGGCGAACCCGCCGCCGTGGTCATCTCCTCGGCCGGCGCCGCCCTGGCCCGCGCCATTCAGCAGGCCTTTTCCGGTCCGTCGCTGCGGCTTTACACGAACGCCGACCCGGTGGGGGTAGAGCTGGGCGCGGCGCTCAAGAACGTCATCGCCATCGCTGCCGGCGTTTGCGCGGGTCTTGGCCTGGGCGCCAACACTCTGGCCGCTCTCATCACCCGCGGTCTGGCGGAAATCACCCGGCTCGCCGTCGCTGCCGGCGGCCAGGCGCGGACCCTGGCCGGGCTGGCCGGGCTCGGCGATCTGGTTCTTACCTGTCACGGGGAGCTGAGCCGCAACCGCACGGTCGGCTTCGAACTCGGCCGCGGCCGGTCCCTGCAGGACATTCTGGCCGGTATGCGCATGGTGGCCGAAGGCGTCCACACCACCTATGCCGCCGTCGAACTCGCCGCCAGGCTCGGCGTTGACATGCCTATCACCAGCCAGATGCACGCCGTGCTCCGGGGTCAGAAAAGTCCTCGCGAAAGCCTCCGCGAACTCATGGAGCGCTCCCTGAAAGGAGAATAAGGGCTCCGGATCGAAAAACAGGCTTCCCCCGGCCATCTCCGTCTGCTATCCTTTGCGGATATGCGGACGACACAGAGGGTTGCTGTTTTTGTTGCGCTCGCGGCCATCGCCGCCGCCGCTGTTTTCGCTCAGGGCACTACATCCAGGGTCATCGGTGTGGTTTCCGACCCCAGCGGCGCCAGCATCCCGGGCGCAACGGTGAAACTCATCAACGAAGGCACCAACGCCACCGTCGAAACCAGGACAGCCGACAATGGCGCCTACTTCTTTGAAGCCGTGGCCAGCGGCAGCTACACGATCACCGTGGAGGCGCCCGGCTTCCGCCGCTTCACGTCGAGGCGCAACCCTGTCACGATCGGCCAGCCGACGACAGTCAACGTCACGCTCGAAGTCGGCACGGTCACCGAAGTCGTCGAGGTGTCCGGCTCGGCAGAGATGGTCCAGACGTCGACCTCCGGCAACATCGGCAACCTTTTCAGTGAAACAGTGATCCGCGACCTGCCCATCGTGGGCGTGCGCGGGCGCAACCCCCTGGACCTGGTCACCCGCCAGCCCGGCGTCGTCAGCGGCGCCAACACCGGCGGCGGCGTTCACGTCAACGGCGCCCGCGACCGGGCCTGGAACTTCACCATCGACGGCATCGACGCCAACGAAACCAGTGCCGGAGGCTCCAATTTCGCCCCGATCCGAATGAACCCCGACACGCTGAGCGAGTTCCGCGTGCTCACCGGCAACGCCACCGCCGAATATGGCCGCAACTCGGGCGGACAAGTCGCCATGGTCACCAAGAGCGGCACCAACGAGATCCACGGCACCGCCTGGTGGTTCTACCGCACGCCGCGGCTGAGCGCCAACGAGTGGGAGAACAACATCAACAACGTCGGCAAGCGCCAGTATCAGCAAAACATGCCGGGCATCGGCATCGGCGGGCCCCTCATCAAGAACAAGCTCTTCTACTACGGCAACCTCCAATTGCTCCGCACCCGCGAATCCGCCGTGGTGAACTCCACCGTCTACACCAAGGAAGCGCGCGAAGGCATTTGGCGCTACAACCGCGCCGGACGCAACCAGCCAGCGGGCGTCTCCGGCGCCGCCGTCGACGCCCAAGGCAACGTCCTTCCGGGCATCAACATCGGCACCTACAACATCATCGCCCGGGACCCGCAGGCCATCGGCTGGGACGCCCGCACGAGGTCCATCGCCCAGGCTGCGCCGCTTCCCAACAACTTCACGCTCGGCGATGGCCTCAACACCGCCGCCTACACCTTCACCGCTCTGCAATTTGAGAAGCAGCACGACGTCACCCTGCGCGGCGACTACATCATCAACGACAAGAACACCTTCTTCGCCCGCGTCAGCTTCGGCCGCCAGGACACCAATTGCGACCGCGTAAACGGCGGCGCCCCCGTCTGGCCCGGCGCGCCCTGCATCGTCAACACCAAGCGAGACCCCAAGAACTACGCCTTCAACTGGCGCACCATGCCCTCGCCGTCCACCACCAACGAGTTTGTCTTCGGCCTGAACCAGTTTGCCTTCGACTTCAATATTCCGTCGGCCGATCTCACCAAGGTCAATCTGTCAACGCCCGTCGCCAACCCGCTCGTCTACAGCTTCGGGAACGCGCGCCGCCTGAAGACCTGGCAGATTGTCGACAACTTCTCCTGGCTCCGCGGCGCGCACAATCTGAAGTTCGGCATCAACTTCCGCCTCGGCCGCCACAAGGACGTTCGCGGTTCCATCGGCGGCTACAACGCCACGCAGGCAGCCGATTTCTCCCGTGTCGTTAACACAGTCAACGCCGCCGCCTTCGGACTGCCCGCCGACATCAACCAGCAGTTCGACCGCATCACGCTCGAGACCCACATCAATTTCATGCTCGGCCGCGTCGGCAACACCAACCGCGGCTTCCCCTCCACCGCCGACAGCTACACCACCGGGCTTTACAATTTCTTGGCCAAGTTCAACGAGTATGACTTCTACTTCCAGGACACATGGAAACTGAGCCGCAACTTCACAGTGGATCTCGGCCTCCGCATGGAGGTCAAGCAGGCGCCCACCAATCCCGACGGACGCATCCGCCGCCCGGACCAGTATGTCGCCGCCGGGGGCGCTGCCACCAATACCCTGAAATGGGTCCCCGGCAGCCTGTTCCGCGACGCCGTCAACAACTGGGCGCCCTCCATCGGCTTCGCCTGGGACCCGTTCGGCGACGGGAAGACTTCGATCCGCTCCAACTACCGCATCGCCTACGACCGCATCAACACCTTCGTCCTCAGCTCGCAGGTCTTCCAGAACCTGCCCGGCATCGTCATCGGCTTGAATGACGCCACCTACGGACAATCGGGCGGGCGTCTGGCGGGGTTGCCCGAGCTCAAGCCCCCGGCGGTAGCGCCGGAATCACTGGCGCAGCCCGCCGCGTTCTCCAACCGCGCCATCACCGTCGTTGATCCCGACTTCCAGATGCCGACCACCCACCAGTGGAGCTTCGCCATCCAGCGCGAGGTCTTCCGCAACGCAGTGGTCGAAGTGAACTATATCGGCCGCCGCGCCTACAACCTATTCGGCGCCTACAACGCCAACCAGGCTGAATGGCGCAACAACGGCTTCTTCAATGCGCTCGGCGTCGTCAAGGCCGGCGGCGAAAGCCAGCTCATCAACCAGATCATGGGCGTCGATTCGCGCAAAACCGCAGCCGAGAGCGGATCGCAGGCCCTCCGCCGCATCTACTCTGTCGACTTGACCAACAACAACTTCGCTTTCATCGCCCAAGACCTCTCCCGCCGCGTCGTTGGCGGGCGCGGGCAAGCGGAAGCCGCCGGGCTCGGCCCGTACTTCTTCCTGTCTTACCCGCAATTCGCCAACGGCATGAACGTCATCGACTCGAACGACTTCTCCACCTACAACGCCGGCCAGGTGCAGTTCCTCAAGCGCATGAGCGGCGGCCTCGAGTATCAGATCAGCTACACGCTGGCCAAGTCCCTCGACACGCGCTCCTACGACCCGGCCTTCACCGTCGTGTCGGGCGCCAACAGCCAGTCAGCCGGCGGCACCCCGTTTGATATTCTGAACCGCCGCCTCAACTACGCCTCCAGCGACTTCGACCGCAAGCACGTCGTCCAGACTTACTGGGTCTGGGAGGTGCCCTTCGGCCGCGGCCGCCGCTTCGCCTCCAGCGCCTCCGGCCTCACCCAGCGGCTCATCGGCGGCTGGCAAGTGGCCGGCATGGGCACCTTCCAGAGCGGACGCCCCATGTCGGTGTACTCGGGCTTCTACACCTTCAACAACGTCGTTCAGAGCTTCGCCGATTGCTCCGGCTGCACATCCACCATGGGTAAGGCCGAGGACATCGACGGCATCAAATGGTTCTTCAATGCCGAACAGCGTGCGCGCTTTTCAAATCCCGCACCTGGCGCCTTGGGCAACACCGGACGCAACTTCTTCCGCGGCCCGGGCGGCTGGGGCGTCGACATGAGCGTGCTGAAACGGACCATGATCACCGAGCGCTGGAACTTCGAACTCCGCGCTGACATGACCAACGTCTTCAATCACCCAATCTTCGGCTTCCCGACCGCCACCCGGAGCTCGGCCATCTTCGGCCGCATCCGCGACGGCGTCATCAGCGGCTCGCGCAAGATCCAGATTGGCGCGAAGCTGAACTTCTGATCCGCGCCTCCGCGGCCCGGCTGCTGCCGGGAAGCCGCCTGAAAGTTCAGGCCGGTGTGACGCCCTCCGGCGCCGCGCCGGCCTGATTTGCTCTTGACCAACCCGGAGGGCAGCCCCACGCCGGCGGCCCCCCGGGAAGGCGCGTCCTACGCGCTCTCCGCCCCCAGGATCCGCCGCACCGCCTCGCCAAGATCCGCCGCCACAAATTCCGCCGTCCCGTGCGCCTCAGCCGAAGCTGTCGCGCCATATCCCGTCAGCACCAGCGCGCCCCGCAGCCCCGCGTTCCTCGCCAGCTCCAGATCCGCCGGCTTGTCGCCCACCATCCAGGAACGCCGCAGATCCGCCGGAAGCTGCCGCGCCGCCGCCTCCACCAGCCCGGGCCGCGGCTTGCGGCATGGACAATCCTCCTCAGGACTGTGCGGGCAAACGAAGATCCCGTCCAGCCCTGCGCCCTCCTGCGCCAGCATCTCTTCGACTCGCCTGTTCACCCCCGCGACGTCCTCCAGGGTGAAGTAGCCCCGCCCCACGCCGCTCTGGTTGGTCAGCACCACCACCAGCCAGCCCGCCTCCCGAGCCCTGCGCACGGCTTCCGCGGCGCCGGGAATCAGCGCCACCTGCTCCGGATCGGACAGATAATTCCGCTCCTCGATCAGCGTACCGTCGCGGTCGATGAAGAGGCACGGCTTCACGGGCGCCGCTCCAGCTCCGCCACCGCCCTTTCCAGAACGGCGAGGTTCTTCTCCCACGAAAATCTTCCCATCGCTTCCTTCCGGATGCCGCGCTCTTCGGCCCGTGCGAAGTAGTCCTCAGCCGTACGGCACAGACGCACGCCACGCGGCAGCATGGCGCCGAACGTCGCGCACACCTCGGGCGAAGCCAGCACGGGGCGGCCCATCGCCAGCGATTCCAGCACCTTGTTCTGGATTCCTCGAGCAATGCGCAAAGGAACCACCGTGGCCAATGCATGGCGGTAATACGGCCGGACATCCGCCACGCTTCCCACCACCTCCACACCCGGTACCGCAGCAAGCGCCAGCACGCGGGCCGCCGGGTTCCGCCCTACCACCAGCAGCTCGAGCTCCGGCTCGCGCTCCCGCAGCCGCGGGAATACGGTGCGTGCGAACTCCGTGATCCCCTGTTCGTTCGGAAAGTAGTCAAGTGTTCCGCAGAACAGCAGGTAGCGCCGCTTCGCCAGCGCATCATCCTGCGGGGAGGCTTCCGGATCGAACCAAGCGAAGTCCACGCCGTTCTCCATCGTCTCGCAGCGCAACTCAGGATCGAGCTTCAGCAGCAGGTCCCGCTCGGCTGCCGTCGTCACAACCGTCAGCCGGGCGCGGCGCGCCTCCCGGATCTCAAGCTGAACAAGACGTTTCGCTTCTGTTTTAAACAAAACAGAAGGCTTTCTGTAGTGCGCGTAGGCCCGCCACTTCTCCGAATCCACGTCTGTCATGTCCAGCACGAAAGGCATCCCTTCGGGCACGAAGGGCGCCATCACCGCCGTGTACGCCACCGCTCCAGCCACCGGGCGGCTCTCCATCAGCCGCAGCAAATCTTGTGAAAACCGGCCGCTGGAGTAAAACGCGTCGTTGATCGATTCCCCCCTCAGGAAGCGCGCCCCCGCCCGGGCTGCATGCAGAAAGAACGGGAACAACGGCGCAACGTAGACCGAGGCGCAACGGTCCAGGAGCGCCCGGGCATCCTCCATCTCCTGCTCGGAACGCGCGAAGCAGCTCACGTGAACGCGGTGCCGGGAAGCAAGCGCGGTCAGCTCGTGGTAGGCGCGGATCTTTTCGCCTTTGTCGGGCGGATTGGGAACGCAGTGGGAGAGGTACAGCAGCTCCACCGGAACGCCTTAGCTTTTGGCGGGGGTTTCGCTGCTTGAGGCCGGCGACTTCTCGCCGGACTCCTTGCCGTTGCCTGAGGCGCTGCTCTTCCCGTTGCTTCCCTGGCCGCCGTTCCCGCCGGAGCGCGCGTAATCGGTGATGTACCAGCCAGAGCCCTTGAACTGGATCGCAGGCGCAGAGATCAGCCGCTTCACCGTGCCGCCGCACCCTTCATGCGTCTCCAGCGGGGCGTCGCCGAACTTCTGCATCACCTCGAAAACTTGCTGGCACTGGTCGCACTTGTATTCGTACAGTGGCATGGCTGAAACTCAAACCCCTTTGTGGAGCGTGGCGCCGCGCCTGGCCGGCGCGTTGGACGGCGCTGCCATCGCCTGCACCGTCTTTCCCGCCAAAACCTCGAGCGCTTTCTTCAGAACAGCATCTTCCTTGCGCTCGGGCTGCCGGAGATCCTGCGCCGCCGGCGCGGCCGCCCCCGGCGTGTCCTCGTCAAAGGTCTGCGGCTCGAAGTCGGCCACCTGATGCTGCGGCAGCACGGAAGTCTCGCTGATCGCCTTGCCCTCGGGCGTGTAATACTTGGCTACAGCCAGCAGTACCGCGCCGCCGTCTCCTGTCGGAACGGCCTTGCGCAGCGCCGCATCCCCGTAAGTGCGTTCGCCCACGATCTCGGCCCTCTTGTTCGCCGCCAGTGCCGCTGCCGCCACCTCCGCCGCGCCCGTGGTGCCGCGGTTGGTCAACACCACCAGCGGTCCCCGGAACACCGCCTTCGCCGCGTCCGCTTCAAAAACCTGCTTCTTTACCTTCTGCCCCTCGAGCGTGGCGATGGCGCCCTTGTCGAGAAACAGATTCGCCAGCGCTACGCCCTCCTCCGGCACGCTCATCGCCGAATGGCGCAGGTCCAGCACCAGCTTTCTGGCCCCCTTGGCCGTCAATTCACGCACGGCTCCCGCGACGGCCGCCGCCTTGCCTGCCCGCAGGTCGACCACCTCCACGTAGCCGGTTTCCCCGTCCAGCATTTTCGACGCCATCGCGGGAGGCGTCACAACGGCACGCGTCAGCGTCACCTTCACCGGCTCCGGCCGGCTCAGCCGCAGCACCTTGAGCTCCACGGTGGTTCCGGGCTCCCCATGCAGCAGCACGTCCGCAAAGGCCAGCGGCATGTCGCGCGTCTGAATGCCGTTGATCGCCTCAATGATGTCGCCCGTGGTCAAGCCCGCCTTGTCCGCCGGCGAGCCGGGGATCGCGTCCACCACGCCGATCTCGTAACCGTACTTTCGGCTCAGGATCAAGCCCACGCCCGCGCGAGGGTTCTCCAGCGTCTTCAGATATTGCTTGTACTGATCCGCGTTCAGGTAGCAGGCGAACGGATCCATCGACACCAGCAGCCCGTTCACCGCCCCCAGCGAGACGCTCTTCATGTCCGGCTCTTCCACATAATCAGACTTGATCTTCGCCAGCACTTCCGTCAGGACGTTCAGATGCCGGTAGGGGTCCGTGGCGGGCGCGGTGCGGTTCTGCCCGAACAACACCCCCACCAGCAACAGCGCTACGAGTAGGCCGGAAATGGTCACCAGCGTGTATTGAAATCGGCTGTTCATGTCGAAGTTTTCCTGCTCGCCCCAGCTCAGCGGGCCGCCGGAGGCAGCCGCCGCCCGACTCATGCCCAGCATTTAGTATAGAACAACGCCAGAAAAACCGGCGTTCAGTTCCTTGGACTTGGCGCACACTCCGGGGGTTGCACAAAACCTTGCCCCTCCGCCCCTCAGGTGAAAGAAATTTCATGGCAACAATCCTCTAACCCGCTGGCACGGAAGGAATTTACTCATGTTAAAATCTGCCCATCTGGGCTTGATCGTTGGGGATTCCGGGGTGCGAACAGGGGCTACGTCGCCACTCTCCCACGCTCGGAGCCGGCCATCGCGGCCTCTACGGAACGTCCGGACAGAGGCGCGGCGGCGGTCTCCAGCCGCCAGGCCAACAAGGATTGCAACGAAGGAGCCTTCGGAAATGCACTTTCGCAACGCGCTTGGTCTGATCGGCGCCGTCGCTTTTGCCGTTCTCCTCCCCGGCATGGCAGCGGCGCAAGTGTCTAACGGCCGAATCGAGGGAGTGATCACCGACCCCGCTGGCGCTGTCGTCCCGAACGCCAGCGTCTCGGTTCGCAACAACCGCACCGGCGTCTCTGTTTCGGCTACCACGAACGAAATCGGTTACTTCTTGTTCCCCTCTCTTCCCGCCAGCAATTATTCGCTGTCGGTGGAAGCGCCCGGCTTCCGCAAGGCGCAGGTGGAGAACATCGAGCTCAACGTGGCAGTCACCATCCGGCAGGACGTCCAGCTCGAGGTGGGGTCTTTGGCCGAAAGCGTCACAGTGGAGGCTAGCGCGATCCGAGTCAACACCTCCGACGCCCAGGTCGGCCGCAGCGTCACTCTCCGCGACATTGACACCCTACCGCAGCTCGCGCGCAACCCGATGGCGCTGGTTCCCTACACGCCGGGAGTGTCCATCAATCCCGGCGACAACACCTTCTCGCGCGTCAACGGCACCCGGCAGGGCTCCAACAACGCCCGCCTCGACGGCATCGACGCCAACGACGCGGTCGTGCCCCGCCTCGGCTTGTCCCTGACCGCCTTCAATGTCGACTCGATCGAGGAGTTCCGCGTCATCACCAACGGCGGCAAGGCCGAATACGGGCGCAACGCCGGCGGGCAGATCGAGATGATCACACGCTCCGGCACCAACCAGTGGCACGGCAACGCCTTCGAGTTCCTCCGCAACACCAAGCTCAACGCCAACAACTTCTTCAACAATGCCAGCGGCGTCGCCCGCCCCAAGTTCATCCAGAACACGTTTGGCGCGTCGATCGGCGGCCCCATCCTCAAGGAGAAGTGGTTCGTCTTCGGCAACTGGCAGAGCGTCCGTACCGCGCAGGAAGTCGTCCGCAACCGCACCGTGCTCACCAATGAGGCCAAGCAGGGAATCTTCCGTTGGACGCCTCCGGGCGGCGGCTCGGTCCAGTCCTTCAACATCGTCGCAAACGATCCCCGCGCGCTTGGATTCGATCCGGCCACCAAGAAGCTGATCGATATGCTCCCCGCGCCGAACAACACCGACGTCGGCGACGGGCTCAACACCGCCGGCTTCCGCTTCAATAACCCCGCCGGCTTCGACACGCACCAGTTCACCATCCGCGGCGATTACAACGTCTCTTCCACGCACCGCGTCTTTTACCGCCACAGCTGGTTCAAGAATGACTTCATCGATCAGCTCAATGGCGCCGACGCCACCTTCCCCGGACAGCCCCAGGGCACGCAGGGCGGCATCCGATGGGGCTACTCGATCGGATCCGACTGGGCCATCACCTCCTCCCTGGTGAACGAACTCCGCGTCGGCTACCAGTCGGCCAGTGTTGACTTCCGCCGCCCCGCCCGCGTCGCCGGCCCCCAGGTACTCACCATCTCCTACACCAACCCGATCCTGCCCAACTTCCCGCAGGGCCGGAATTCGCCAGTCATTGATCTCACTGAGAACCTCACCTGGATGAAGGGCAAGCACACGTTCAAGACCGGCTTCACCTTCAAGCGCACGCTCCAGTGGGGCTACAACGCGGCCGGCATCTACCCCAACATCAGCCTGTCCACGGCCAACAACAACGTCCCGCCTCTGTCCATCGGCCCGTCGGGCTCCGCGATCAGCTCCGCCGACCGCCAGCGGTTCGAGAACCTTTACAACGACATCCTCGGCCGTGTCGGCAACATCACCACGACCTTCTACTCCGACCTTCAGCAGTTCCAGCCCGCCGGCCAGCCGCGCGTCCGCAACACGTTTTTCCGCGACTGGGCAGGCTTCGTCCAGGACGACTGGAAGATCGCGCGCAACCTGACCGTGAACGTCGGCATCCGCTATGAGATCTTCGGCGCCCCTACCGAACGGGACCGCCTTCAGGGAACGCTGAAGCAGATCGAACAGATCGGCTACTTCAACCAGCTCGACAACACCGAAATTCAGCGCGCCTCCGGCTGGTACAACACCGACAAGAACAACTTCGCGCCCCGCGTCGGCTTCGCCTGGGATCCCACCGGCAACGGCAAGTGGGCGGTCCGCGGCAGCTGGGGCGTCTTCTATGACCGCATGATCGGCGCCACGGCGAGCCTCGTGGATGGCAACACCCCCGGCTTCGCCCAGACCGTGCAAACCTTCCCCAACACTGCCGCCGGATCCGATGTCCGCGTCCGCGACAACCCGGCGCTGCCCGCTGCGCCGCCCGCACCGCAGCTTGTTCTCCCCACCAACCGTCAGACCTCCATCGTCGTCTTTGGCCCCAATCTGCGCACTGGCTACGTGCAGCACTACAACCTCAGCATCCAGCGCGAGCTGATGCGCAACACGATCCTCGATGTCTCGTATGTCCGCACGCGCGGCATCAAGCTTTTCAATTGGGTCGACGTCAACCAGCCCCGCATCTACGGCGACTTCCTGAACGCCTTCCGCGAAATCGTCAACTTCCAGCGCACCGGCGCCGCCCCCTCGGCCACCAACACCCTCGTGCGCATCTTCGGCACCCCGCAGGCGGTCATCAGCCGCCTCGGCGCCACCACCGTCCAGCAGCAGCTGGCCAACACGGCGGCCAACAACCTGGACCGCAACAACTACACTCTCTACACCGCCGCCGGCATCTCGCCGTTCTATCTGCGCAACTTCCCGCAGTACAACCTGGTTCTGCTGGGAACCCAGGACGGCTCGAGCTGGTATGACTCGCTTCAGATGAGCTTCCGCCGCACCATGGGCGCGCTGAAGTTCGAGCTGAATTACACGTTCTCCAAGTCGCTCGACAACGGCAGTGCTGATGGCAACGGCTTCACGGCCCCCATCGACAACTACAACATGGCTCTCAACAAGAGCCGCGGCGTCGCCGACCGCCCCCACGTGTTCAACTGGTCCGGCACCTACACGCTCCCGTTCGGACGCGGCCGCCGCTGGATGTCCGACGTTCACCCGGTCCTCAACGCCCTGTTCGGCGGCTGGGACCTCGGCGTGCTCGGGAACTGGCAGTCCGGCAGCGTCTTCACCATGTCCTCGGGCCGCCTCACAGGCCCCTCCACGGCAACCACATGGATCAACTACAGCGGCGACCGCAACATCGGCTCCGTCCAGCGGCGCGACGGCGCCGTGTGGTACTTCACCTCCGAACAGATCGCCGCGCTTACCGCCGCTTCCGCCTTCCCCGCTGCCGGCGAGATGGGCACGTCCGGCCGCAATTCCTTCCGCGGCCCGCGCTTCCTCAACTTCGACACCTCCATCGTCAAGCGGTTCAAGATGCCGTGGGGCGAACAGCACCGCGCCACCTTCCGCTGGGAGATGTACAACACTTTCAACAACGTGAACTTCGGCCTGCCCGGCGCCACCATCACCACGCCGCAGACGGTCGGACGAATCTCCAGCACCGTCGGCAGCGCCCGCGTCATCCAGGCAGCGCTCCGCTACGACTTCTGAGCAACTCCTGTGCTCAGACTTGCCGCACGGCCCGGTCCGCCACGGACTCAGGCCGTGCGGTCTTCTTATCTTCCCTCCCCGGCTTCCTCCGGACTGCCCTCAGGGCATCCGCCCGGAGAGCCCCGCTGCCAGCTCCGCCGGGTTCCGCCCCTCCTGCACGTTCGTCCAACCGCCGATCCTCGATCCCTTCAGGAAGAAGCACACGCGCCCCAGGAACCGGTCTTGCGCAGTGAAGCCCTCCACTCCGCCTGCCAGCGGCTCGTTGGGCGAAAATCGCTCCTTCAGCTTCTCCAACACGCCGCGCGCCGCTTCCGGCGAGCCTTCCTCCACCACCACCGCGCGGCCGTAGCCGTACTGCGCCAAGTAACCGCGCCGCAGCAGCCGCAGCCCGAGCACGCTCTGAGGCACCAGCCGCGGGAAGCCCGGCTGGACGCCCTCTTTCGGAAACCAGCCCAGCGCCGCCGGCGGCGCCGTGCCGCCCGGCAGCCGGGAAGCCCACTCGAGAGCCGCCTTCCGCAGCAGCTCCGTGTGCTCTCCTTCCGGCTCCGCCGCGATCTCGGCGAAGTAATGGCCCTTCGCGAAAATCACTTTCCGCGGCGTCGCCTGCCCGCCCGCGCCGATCTTCTCCACCGGCAGCCGCGGATCGAAGTTGCCGGTGAACATTCCATAGGCGTGCTCGGGCGAGGCGAACTCGCTCAGGTCGACGATCAGCGTCACCTGCCCCGCCTGGCAGGTGACGCCGTGCATTTTGCGGAACCCGTAAAGGAAGTAGCCCTCCGAATTGCCGTTCATGTACTCGTACAGCGTGTCGGTGTCGAACTCGCGCGCCTCGCCCTGCTGCTTCGCGCCCGGCACGATCGAACAGTCCGGCTTCTGCGCGAACACCGCAAGAGACGCCAGCAAAAACGCCGCCGCCCTCATGCGAACAGCTCCTGCGCCCGCGCCACCTGCCGCGCCACCTGCACGCCGTTCGGGCACCGCACCGCGCATACCGCGCAGTCCGAGCACCGCGCCTCGCGCACCCTCTCTGGCAGCAGCCGGAACTGATCCCGCCCCAGCGCGAACTCGCCGTACCCGTCGGCGTAGGTCACATAGCGGATCATGTCGCTCACCGGCAGCCCCTTCGGGCAGGCGCCCGTGCAGGCGCCGCAGGAGCGGCAGTATACGGGGCCGATCAGGTCCATCTGCGCCGCCAGGAGCTTCCCGTCCGCCTCCGGCTTCCAGCCCGCCACCACCGCGCGCCAGTTCTCGTCGAGTTGGTCCAGATCCAGAATGCCCGGGATCGACGTGTGCACAAACGGGCGCCGCACCGCCCACTTCAGCGCCGCCGCAAACGCCCCCGGGCGCGCCATCTTCTCCCGCATCGGGTCGCCTTCCCGCAACCGCCGGTAGCCGCCCGCCATCACCTTCATCGCCACAATCCCGATGCCCTTGTCCGACGCCTCCTTCATCAGCGGCTCGATCTTGTCCCCCATGGCGAAGTTGTAGCTCACCAGGATCACCTCCGTCCGCCCCTTGTCGATCAGGAACCGGAACATCTGCTCGTGGTTGGCATGGAAGCTCACCCCGCGGAAGCGGGCTTTGCCCGCTTTCACCGCCTCGTCCTGCGCGTCGAACAGCTCGTCCGGGCAATCGGAGGGATTCGACCGGTTGTGCAGATACCAGACGTCCACATGGTCCGTCTGCAGCTCGCGCAGCGACGTGTCGAGGTGCGCCAGCGCGTCCGCCTTGTTCCGCGCCGGCGTTTTGGTGGTGATGTGAAGCTTCTGCCGTCGGCTCTTCAGCGCCGCGCCCACCATGCGCTCGTTGTTGCCGTTCTGGTAGCCACGCGCCGTGTCAAACCAGTTCACGCCCGCATCCGCCGCCTGCTCGATCACCGTGGCGTCGGTGGTCGTCATACAGCCGAATCCCAGCAGGGTCGGCTCCAGGCCCGTCTTGCCGAGCTTCCGCTTCAGCATCTCGCCGGGCGCCGCCTTCAACGAGCGGGGCCCTACCAGCAGCGCCGTCCCCGCCAGAAATCCACGCCGTGTCGCCTGCATGAAGAAATGCCTCCTTTACAGAGAATCCGGTCTGATCATACTATACAACCAGAGGCGTAATTTATGGAGCACAAAGTTACCCGACGGTCCCTGCTCGGCGCATCCGCCGGCCTTCTGGCGGCACGGCGTCTTCCGGGCGCCGCTTCTCAGGCGCCCGTCTCCCTTGTCCGCGGTGAAAGCCGGCGCCAGAACATCCACGCCGCGCTCCGGCTGCTCGACCGCGACATCCGGCAGAAGCTCGCCGGCAAGAAGTCCGTCATCATCAAGCCCAACATCGTCAACACCGCGCGCCAGCTCGCCTCCACCCACGTGGACGCGCTGCAAGGCATCCTCGACTATCTCGCCGACCGCTGGAAGGGCCCCGTCTACATCGCCGAGTCCTCCGCCGGCTTCACCACGGAGGGCTACGCCAACTTCCGTTACGAAGAGGCCATCCGCGACCACAAGGGCATGAGGGTCGAGTTGGTGGACCTCAACGAGGAGGGGCAGTACGAAGTGCTCCACATCCTCAACGGCGATCTGCACATCCAGCCCGTGCGGCTCGCCAAACGGCTGTGCGATCCCGAGGCGTTCGTCATCTCCAGCGCCATGCTCAAGACGCACAACACCGTGATCGCCACGCTCAACATCAAGAACATGGCGCTCGGCGCGCCGCTTCACTACCGCCGCGGCGAGACGCCCCGCTGGAACGACAAGCGCGTCTACCACGGCGGCGTGCGCCAGACGCATTACGACATCCTGCTCACCGCGCAGCGGCTCTGCCGCAACTGGGGCATCGGCGTGCTGGACGGCTTCGAAGGCATGGAGGGCAACGGGCCGAATTCCGGCACGCCCGTCGACCACCGCATCGCCATCGCCTCCACCGACATGGTCGCCGCGGACCGCATCGGCGCCGAAGCCATGGGCATCGATCCCGAACACCTCGGCTACCTGCAATGGTGCGGCGAGACCGGCGTGGGCGTCTGGGACCGCGCACGCATCGAGCTGCGCGGAGAAAACCTCGACTCCGTGCGCCGCGAGTACCGCCTCCACGCCGACCTCGACCGGATGCTCCAGTGGAAGGGGCCCCTGACCGAGCTGCCGCCGAAGCTCGGCTGACGCACGCCGCACGCGCCTTGCGGCATAATGCCGGAAGCATGGTTCGCCGCGAATTCCTGGCTCTTGTGCCTGCGGCCGCAATGGGGCAGCGGGGCAAGAAAAATGAGGCCCAGCAGCCGCCCACGCCACCGCCTCCGGGCGAGCGCGTCCGCCAGGCGTTTCTCGAGATCGTCCGCGGATATCTGGAAGCCGCGCGCCGCACCTCCCCTACGCTCGCCGTGGTCGAATTTCCCCAAGCGACTGTCACAAAGAGTTACCTGGCCAAGTCCGGCCTCAGCGCCACTGGCGTCACCCGCATGCTGCCCGCGCTCGCCGCGTGGGCCGCCGGCGGACGCCAGCCCGATCTCGGCGCGCGGGAGGCCATGATTTCCGCCTTCGCCAACGGCACGGACCCCGAGTGCCCGGATTACTGGCTCCCGTCGCCGGAGGACCGACAAAACCAGCGGCAGGTGGAGGCCTCGATCGTGGCCTGGAGCCTCTGGACGGCGCGCGACATCGTCCTGCCCGCTCTCGACGCCCGCCAGGTGCGCAACGTCGCCGCGTGGCTCGCCTCCTGCTGCCGCGTCCCGGTGCGCAACAACAACTGGGCGTGGTTCACCGCCGTCGTCCAGGCTGCCTGCCGCCGGCTGCGTGAAATCCGCCCCGAGTTCTCTTTCGACGAGCGCTGGATGCTCGCCGACTTGCGCGCGCTGGACTCGATGGCCGCCGGCACGTCCGGCTGGTACAACGATACGCTCAAAGGCGCCGCCTTCGATTACTACAATTCCTGGGTCTTTGCCTCGCATTTCCTCTATTGGAACGAGCTGGTTGGACCGCTTTATCCGGACTTCCGCCAGAAATTTACGGAAAGACTGAAGAGTTATCTCGAAATCGCGCCTTATTTCTTCGCCAATCATGGCGGGCACGTCCTCTACGGGCGCTCGCTCATCTACCGCTGGGCGTGCCTCACGCCCTTCGTGCTCGCCTGGCGGCAGGGGCTCTGGCCGCACTCGCCCGGGTTGCTGCGCCGCATGGTGGAGCGCAACATCTTCTGGCAGTGGGACCTCGGCGCCTTCGACGCCGCCGCCGGCAAGCTCCGCGAAACCTATACCCGCGAGGGCACGCGCGACATCTGCGAGTCCTACATCGACGGCGGGCACCCCTATTGGGGCATGCAGGCGTTCGACTTCTGGCGGATCCCCGACGGCGACCCCTTCTGGACCGCACCGCCTGAGCCGCTTCCGGTGGAGAAGTCCGATTACGCGGTCGCCATTCCCGAGGCCGGGCTCCTCGTCCGCGGCGCCCGCACGAGCGGACAGGTGTGGATCTACAACGCGCTTTCCACGAAAACCGAGCCGCATTACCGCGACAAATATAACAAATTGGCCTACAATTCCCACTTCCCCTTCGCCGTCAACCACGACACGCAAAAGCCCACGCCCGACAATATCGTGCTGCTGCGCGATCCGGCCACCGGCGAGTGCGCCTGCCGCGGCCCCGTCGAGGAAAGCTCCGTCGAGGCCGAAAGCGTGGAACTCGCCTACGAGATCCGTCTGAAGGGCGTCACCGCCCGCGTGCGCACCACCATCCGCTGGCGTGGCGACTTCGAGTTGCGCTCGCATTTCGTCACCGCCTCCGGCGGGGGGCTCGAGAAACTGGAGATCCTCGAAGGCGGCGTCCCCTACACGGACCGTCCCGCCAACATGAACCTCGGCGCCATGCAGGAGTTCTTCCCGGAAGTCCACCTCAAGGTCTGGAACCTGCGCGGCTGGAAGGGCGCGCGCACGGAGGACCATAACGGCAGCGTCTGGTACGGGGCGCACAAGGTGCAGCTCGTCTGGGCGGCGCTGGCGCCGAAGATGAGTCTCGCGTCGCTCCGCTATACGAGCCCGAAAGCGGTGCCGAAGGAGAAGGTGGAAGAGGAGGCGCAGCGCTTCGCCGCCTTGTACCTCGGGCAGTGATTCGAGCCGGTGCGCGCCCCGCGAGGGGTTCGGCGAGCTCCTGCTGCGCGGATTTTCCCCGGCCGCAACCCACAGCCTGACTCCTCAACCGGCGCTGGCCTGCCCCGGCGGGGCCGCATGCCGCCGGCGCGCCCGCTTACTCCCGCCCAAGCTCCTCTTTCAACTCTGCGAGCAGCCTGAGCGCCTCGACCGGGCGCAGATTGTCGATATCGAGCTGCCGGATGCGCTCGGCGATCTGCCAGCCCACAGGCTCGAACAGCCGGATCTGCAAGCCGGGCGATGCGGCGTCCTTCCGCTTCGGCGCCTCGAGCTGATCGCTCACCGTCACTTCCTTCTTTTCGTGCAGCGCCAGGATTTCGCGGGCGCGCTCGATCACCTCGAGCGGCAGCGCCGCCAGCCGCGCCACTTCGATTCCGTAGCTTCGATCCGCGCTGCCCGCCTCGACGCGGCGCAGGAAGATGAGCTGGTCGCCCGATTCCTTCACCGAGACATGGAGGTTCACGACGCCCTCCAGCCGCCCGGCCAGCTCTGTGAGCTCGTGATAGTGCGTGGCGAACAGAGTGCGCGCGCCGATGCGGTCGTGGATGTATTCGAGCACCGCCCAGGCCAGCGCCAGGCCGTCGTAAGTGGCCGTTCCGCGGCCGATCTCGTCCAGCACGATCATGCTGTGGCGGGTGGCCGTGTTCAGGATCACGGCCGTCTCGGTCATCTCCACCATGAAGGTCGACCGGCCGCGGGCGAGGTTGTCGCTGGCGCCGATGCGCGTGAACACGCGGTCGATCAGCGGCAGCACGGCCTCCTGTGCCGGCACGAAGCTTCCCATCTGCGCCAGCACGGCGATCAGCGCCGCCTGCCGCAGGTAAGTGGACTTGCCGCCCATGTTCGGGCCGGTGATCACGGCGATGCGGTGCGCGTCCAGATCGAGATACAGATCATTCGGGATGAAATGGCCGGCTTCGGCCTCGGCCAGCTTTTCGATCACCGGATGGCGACCGGCCACCACTTTCATCTCGCCCGCATCGGAGAAGCGCGGCCGCGTGTAGCGGCGCTCGACGGCAGTTTCGGCCAGCGCCGCGTAGAAGTCGATGCCGGCCACGGCGGCCGCGGTGGCGCGCAGGCGCTGCGATTCGGCGGCCGCGGCGGCGCGCAGCCCGGCGAGAATCGCGCGCTCCAGATCCAGCGCCCGCTCTTCAGCGTCGAGCACTTTCGCCTCCAGCTCCTTCAGTTCCGGCGTGGTGAAGCGTTCGGCGTTGACGAGCGTTTGTTTGCGCTCGTAATCGGCGGGCACGAGGTGGAGGTTGGGCTTCGAGACCTCGATGTAGAAGCCGAAGACGTTGTTGAATCGGACCTTGAGCGAAGCGATGCCCGTGCGCTGGCGCTCCCTGGCCTCGATGGCGGCAATGATCTGCCGCGAGTGGGTGGCCAGGTGGCGCAGCTCGTCGAGTTCGGCGCTGAAGCCCGCGCGGATGTGGCCCCCGTCGGCGGCGTTGGCGGGCGTGTTGTCGCTGATGGCGGCCAGGAGCTTCTCGCGCAAGTCAGGGACGTCGTCCAGCGCGGCGGCGGCTTCGCGCAGGCGCGCCGGTTGGGCCCCTTCGAGCGGCGGGCGCAGCTCGGGAACGCAGGCGAGCGTACGTCCCAGGCCGAGCAGGTCGCGGGGCGTGGCGGTTCCGACGGTGATCCGCGCCAGCAGGCGCTCGAGATCGAGCATGCGGCCCAGCGTCTCGCGCAGCCGCGTGCGCGGGATGGTCGAGCGGACAAGCCATTCGACGGCGTCCAGGCGCGCCTCGATCTCCGCGCGGTCCAGCGACGGCTCCAGCAGCCGCTTGCGCAGCAAGCGCGCGCCCATGCCGGTGCGGGTCTGATCGATCACCGAGATCAGTGTGGCGTCGCGCCCGCCGCCGGCATCGGCGGTAAACAGCGGCTCAACCAGCTCCAGATTGCGCACGGTGACCGCGTCGAGCATCATTGCGCCGGAGCGGTCGGCGTAGAGGGGGCGGTCCAGGTGTCCAAGCGTGGAGCGCTGCGTCTCGCGCAGGTAGGCGAGAATTGCGCCGGCGGCGCCGGTAGCCAGAGGGCGCCCGGCGAGCCCGCAACCGTCCAGCGCCAGCAGGCGGAAGTGCTCGCGCAGGAGCTGCTCGGCGTGGGGCGGATCGAAGGTCCAGGGCTCGGCTGAAGTCACCGTCCAGCGGCTGCGCGGAGCGGAGTCCGGCTCGGGGGCGAGCAGCTCGCGGACGTTGAGCTGCTCGAGCAGCGCCGCAGCTTCCTGAGCCGGGAGCTCGGTGGCGCGGAACTCGCCGGTGGAGACGTCCACCCACGCCAGCCCCGCCTGTCCGCGGCTCGCGCACAGCGCCGCCAGATAATTGTTGCGCGCGGCGTCGAGCAGGGCGGATTCTGTGACGGTGCCCGGCGTGACGATGCGCGTGATCTCGCGCCGCACGAGCTTCTTCGCCAGCCGCGGGTCCTCCATCTGCTCGCAGATGGCCACGCGGTAGCCCTTCTGGATGAGCCGCGCCACGTAGCCCTCGGCCGCGTGGAAGGGCACGCCGCACATGGGCACGGGCTCGCCGCGCTCCTTGTTGCGCGAGGTGAGCGTGATCTCCAGTTCGCGCGCCGCGGTGACGGCGTCCTCGTAGAAGAGTTCGTAGAAGTCGCCGAGGCGGAAAAACAGCAGGCAGCCGGGCGCCTGCTGTTTCGCCGCGTGGTATTGCCGCATCAGCGGCGTCGTCGGTTCCTGGCCCACTCCTTTCAAGCGTAGATGCCGCGCAGCTTGATGGCAAAAGCCACGCGGTCCAGGGCGAGCATGTAGGCGGCGCAGCGGTTGTGCACGTTGTGGCGCTCGGCGTAGTTGACGACGTCGCGGAAGGCGTTCACCATGATCTCCTCGAGCCGCCCGTTGACCAGCTGCTCGTTCCAGAAGAAGCCCTGCCGGTCCTGGACCCATTCGAAGTAGCTCACCGTGACGCCGCCGGCGTTGGCGAGGATGTCAGGGATCACGAAGGCGCCCTTCTTTTGCAGGATGCGGTCGGCTTCCGCCGTGGTGGGGCCGTTGGCGCCCTCGCAGATGATGCGGGCGTTGATCTTCGCCGCGTTGCGCGAATGGATGACGTTCTCCTTGGCGGCGGGCACCAGGACGTCACAGGGCAGATATAGCGCCTCTTCTCGGTCGATGTCCTCGGCGTGGGGGAAGCCAGTGATCGAGCCGGTCTGCTTGCGGTGCTCGTCCAACGCCACGGGGTCGATGCCGTTGGCGTTGTAGACGGCGCCGTCGTATTCGATGACGGCGACGATCTTCATGCCCGCCTTGTGCATCAGCCGGGCGGCGTTGCCGCCCACGTTGCCGAAGCCCTGCACGACGACGGTGGTCTGCGAGGGCTCCATATGAAACTTGCGCAGCGCCTGCAGCGTGACGAACAGGCAGCCGCGGCCGGTGGCGGCGGCGCGCCCGCGCGAGCCGCCCAGGTCGAGCGGCTTGCCGGTGACGACGGCGGTGACAGTCGTTCGCTTGTGCATGGAGTAGGTGTCCATGATCCACGCCATCGTCTGTTCGTTGGTGTTCATGTCGGGCGCGGGCACGTCACGTTCGGGGCCGAGAATCTCGATGATGTCCGCCGTGTAGCGCCGCGTGATGCGCTCCAGCTCGCTCATCGACAACACCGACGGGTCGCAGATGACGCCTCCCTTGCCGCCGCCGAAGGGGATGTTCACCACGGCGCATTTCCAGGTCATCCAGGACGCCAGCGCGCGCACTTCGTCCAGAGTCACATCGGGAGCGAACCGGATGCCCCCTTTCGCCGGGCCGCGCGCCAGCGAGTGCTGCACCCGGTAGCCGGTGAACACCTCAATGCGCCCGTCGTCCATCTGGACGGGGATATAAACAGTGACCTCCATCGTGGGAGTGCGAAGGACTTTTTGCAGTCCTTCATCCAGGCCGAGCAACGTGGCGGCCTCATTGAAGCGCGCCTCGGCGGCCAGCCATGGATTGAACTCGCGTTCCAGGGCCGGATCCTGGCCGGGCTTCGTGGCTTCGAGGATCATGCAGGAATACCTCCGCCCCCATTATCCTCGGAGGAAATGGCCCCGGCAACCGCGATCAGGACGAAATTCTCCAGAAGAGCTCTGCTGGCCGCGCCCGCGCTTTTGCTGCCCTTGCGCGCCCGCGCCGAAGTGGAGCGGCAGCGGCTGGAGCTGGCCGGCATCGCGTTCCACCGCCTCCGCAACGGGCAGTCTTCGCGCCGCTTTCTGCGGATCCACGGCAATGAGGAGACCGCGCGCGAGGCTGTGGAGCGGCTCCTCGTAGAGATTCCCGGCGAAGCCTGGATCGCCGATTCAAAGACGCGCCACGTCGCCGTCAACGGCCTGCGGCTCGATCCGAACCGCATGTTCTCCCGCGCGGGCGCGGAGAAGAACCTGCGCCTGCTGAACCCGGAGGCGCCGCCGGAGGCGGTGCTGGCGCTGTTGGACCGCCTCGACCGGGAACGGCCCGCGCTCATGGAAAGGATCGCGCCGCCGCCCGGAGGGCTGTGGATTGCAGCGCACAACAACGGCCCCGGATACTCGATGGAGACCGAGGCGCCCATCTCGCAGCGGATTCACCGCCCGCGCCCGGACGAGCCGCGGAATTTCTTCCTCTTCACTTCCGAACAGGACTATGAAATCGGGGCGCGCGGACCTTTCAACGCCGTGCTGCAAAACCGGCCGGGCGGGGAGGACGACGGCTCGCTCTCGCGCTGGTGCGCAGCCCGCGGCGTGCGCTATGTCAATGTCGAGGTGGAGCACGGACAACTGGACCGGCAGCTGGAGATGCTCGGCTGGCTAGCCGCCCGCCTGCCGTAGTAGGCTCTGATCCATGCGGTTCCATTTCGCCGCGGAACTTGCCGCGGAGTTCATCGGCACCATGTTCATTCTGATCTTTGGCGCCGGCGTGGTGGCGATGGTGCTGCTGTTCGGCACCGGCGCGCCGGGCGAGGTGGTGCACGGGGGCTATACAAACATCACCATGGGCTGGGCGCTGGGGGTGATGTTCGGCGTCATGGCGTCGATGCGGGTCAGCGGCGCGCACCTGAACCCGGCGGTGACTCTGGCGCTGGCCGTGTTCCGCGGCTTTCCGTGGCGCAAGACATTGCCCTATGCCTTGAGCCAGACCGCAGGCGGGATGGCAGGCGCGGCGCTGGTGTGGTTCAACTACCGCGAGGCGATTTTGCGGTTCGATCCGTTGCTCGAAAAAAGCGCCGGCATCTTCACCACGTTTCCCGCCTTCCCTGACGTGCCCGCGGCGGGCTTTTTCGACCAGGTGATCGGCACGGCGCTGCTTCTGTTCCTGGTCTTCGCAGTGACAGACGAGGACAACCTGGACATGCCGCAGTACCTGACCCCGGCCATGGTGGCGCTGATCGTGCTGGCCATCGGCATCAGCTTCGGCAAGCTGCACGGCTACGCCATCAACCCGGCGCGCGATTTGGGCCCGCGCCTGTGGACCGTGGTCGCCGGCTACCGCGTCAACGGGCTCACCGACGGAAGCGGCGTCTGGTGGGTTCCCGTGGCGGCGCCCTTGCTGGGCGGGCTACTGGGTGCCGGACTATACGATCTGACGATCCGCAAATTCCTCCGCGGCCGCTGAGCGGGCGGCTATGATGAAGGCAGAGGAGGCGGGCCGTGTTCTTTTCCATCACCGAGCTGGAGCATCATCCGATCCTGTTCGACGTCCGCTACCAGCCGGGCGAGATCTCCTTCCCCGAAGACCTTCACCAGTTGGGCGCGCTGTCGGCGGCCGGCCGCACGGAGCTGTTGCGCAACACCCTGGGCGAGATTCGCATCCGGGGCCATCTGCGGGCCAACATGGAAGGAGTGTGCGACCGCTGCCTGGAGCCCGCCCGGCTCGAAATCGACACCGACTTCGATCTGTTCTACCGCCCCGTGGTGCGCACGTCGAACCACGCCGAGATCCACCTCGAAGAAGGCGAGATCGACCTGGCGTTCTACGAGGGCGAGGGCGTGGAGCTGGCCGGCGCGCTGCGGGAGCAGATCCTGCTCAGCCTGCCGATGCAGCTATTTTGCCGCCCCGACTGCAAAGGCCTGTGCCCCTATTGCGGCGCCAACCGCAACGAGCGGGACTGCGGCTGCCGCGCACCGTTCCGCGATCCCCGCTGGGCTTCGCTCAAAGACCTGGGATGATCTTCTTGCGCACGGCGTAAAGCACCAGCTCGGCCGTGTTGTGCAGGTTCAGCTTCTGCATGATGCGCGTGCGGTGCGTCTCCACCGTGTAGACGCTGAGGTTCAGCAGTTGCGCGACTTCCTTGTTCGAGCGCCCCTCGGCCAGCAGTTGCAGCACTTCTTTCTCGCGGTCCGTCAGCAGGCTGTAGCTGTCCTGCTGGTTGCGCTGCTGGAGGTTGCGCATGTAATCCTCCAGCAGCGCCTGCGCGATGGCGGGGCTGAAAAACGGCTTGCCCTGGGCCACGACCCGGACGGCGCGCACCAGATCCTCTTCGGCCGTGTCCTTCAGAAGGAAGCCGCGCGCGCCTGCCTCCAGCGCCCGCAGCAGGTAGGTTTCGTCGTTGTGCATCGAGAGGATCAGCACCTGGATGCGCGAGTTCTGCCGCACGATCTGCGCCGTCGCGTCGATGCCGTTCAACTGCGGCATGGCGATGTCCATCACGATCACGTCCGGCGACAGCTCGCGCGCCAGCCGCACCGCTTCGCGTCCGTCCGCGGCCTCGCCCGCCACCTCGAAATCCGCCTCCTGTTCGAGAAGAAAGCGCAGCCCCTTGCGCACGACGCCGTGATCGTCGGCGAGCAAAACCCTGGTCATGCCTCCACCTCCATGGGCGCCAGAGGGATCTCCACGCGCACCGTGGTTCCCGCCCCTGGCACGGAACTCAGCGTGAAGGTTCCGCCCAGCTCCCGGACGCGCTCTTCCATGCCCAGCAGCCCGAGCCCGCGCCGGCGCCTACCCGGCTCGATGCCTTTTCCGTCATCGCTCACCACCAGCTCCAGCCGGTGGGCAGATTCCGCCAACCGCACGGAGACGCGCTTCGCCCTAGCGTGCCGGGCAACATTGGTGAGCGACTCCTGCACCACCCGGAACAGGCTGGTCTTCTGCGCGTCGCTCAGGCGCCCCAGCGTGCCCTCGACGCTGACATCGACCGGAATGCCAGAGACACGCGAAAACTCGCGCGCAATCCATTCGATGGCGGGGCCGAGCCCCAAATCGTCGAGCATCGACGGGCGCAGCCCCATGGCCAGGTCGCGGACCGTTTTCATCGTCGCCTCGGCCATCTCCTTGGCCTGCAACAAGCGGCTGCGGAACAGCTCCGGGTTTTTAGCGCCGATTCGCCCCAGGTTGGCGATCTCCATGCGCAGCGCGGTCAGCATCTGCCCCACCTGGTCGTGCAGCTCGAGCGACAGCCGCTTGCGCTCGGCTTCCTGCGCCTGCACAAGCTTCTGCGAGAGGTCGCGCATTTCGCGCTCGGCGGCGCGGGCGCGCTGCTCCAGCCGGAAGATCCACCAGATGCTGGCCACGGCCACAAAGCCGCTCAGCACGAGGATGCTGTAGGTGAGCCGGTTCAGGCGGTGGCGGAATTCTTGCTGCGCCTCCAGCAACCGCTGCTGGCTGCGCCTGAGGTTCTCATAATTCAGCGCCTGCAGCTCGCTGGCGATCAGGCTGATCTCGGCGCGCCTCCCCAGCAGAACCCGGCGCACATAGCTGCCGCCGAGCGCCAGCTTCACTTCCGGCTTCCACTCAAGCGGCGGCCCGAGCAGCGTGAAAAAGTTCTCCACGCGCTCGCGCAGCCTCGCCATGGATTCGGCCTCCGCCGCCGCGCCCAGCGACTTTTCCAGCTCCTCGAGCGAGCGCAGGATCCGCTGGCGCGCCTCGACGATCTCCTGCCGAACCTCGGCCGAGTCCGCCGCGTCGCGGTCCAGAAGAAAGTCGCGCAGGTCCAGACTGATGCGGTAAAGGTCCGCGCGAAGATCGGACACCAGCCGCTCGGTGGCGGCATAGCGCTCCTGCGCATCGATCAGCTCCCGCTGCAAGACGGCCGAGCGGCGCATCTGCGAAAAGCCCAACAGGCTCGATAGCAGCATCATCGAGCCGAAACCGGCCAGCAGCACGAGTTCGAGCCTGGGTTTCATCCCTCGCCGCCTGTCACAATGAAATCATGCTGGCGGTTTTCACCGATCTCGACAACTGCCTGCTCGACCACTTCACCTACGAGCACGCGCCTGCAAGGCCCGCACTGGAGCGCTTGCAGCGGCTCGGGGCGGCCGTGGTCTGCACAACCAGCAAGACGCGGCTGGAGGTGGAGCACTGGCTCGGCGAGATCGGCCTCACCCATCCCAGTATCGTGGAAAACGGCGGCGGTGTCGTGCTGGCGAAGGGCCGCGTGCACGTTCTGGGGCGCGAACGCGCGCTCATCACCCCCGCGCTGATGGAGGCGGCCGCCGAAGCGGGCGCCCGTATCCGCTGCTTCGCCGACATGGACGTGGAGGAGATCGCCGCCCGGTGCCAGATGCCCCCGGAACCAGCACGGCTGGCGGCGGCTCGCGAGTTCAGCGAACCGTTCGTTTTGGAGACCGTCGGCAAGGAACCTCTCTTGCGCCAGGCGCTGGAAAAGCGCGGCCTGAGGCTCACGCGCGGCGGACGGTTCCACCACGCGCTGGCCCACGAAGGCAAGCACGGCGCCGTGGCGTGGCTCATTCAGCAGTGGCGCAAGGAACATGGAGAATTGGTGACCCTCGGCATCGGCGACGCGCCCAACGACGAGGGGTTCCTGGGGCTCGTCGACCATCCCATCCGGCTCCTGCCCGGAGATGCTGGCCCGGCTGCCTGGAACCGGCGCGTCGGAGAGGTGCTCGATTCGCTGGGCCTGTAACCGTCTCAGGCTGTGGCCTGTTCCTGCCAGACGTCCCCGATCGCATGGACGGCGTCAAACCGCTCGTGGATGCCGGGCAGCGCCGCTTCCACTTCCCGCCAGCTCGGCAGCGGGGGACGCCCCGCCGGCTCGCTCAGAAACTCGTTGGCAGCTTCTTCCAGTCCCCGCGCGAAAACCTCCACGGATTCGGTCTCGGCGCGCAGGTCGTAGTCGAGCGAGTTCATCAGCGCGTCGGCGCGGTACTTCATCACCACATCCAACGCCTCGGCGCGGTAGGCCAAGGGCAGTGTTCCGGTCAGCATCTCGCTGGAGAGCACTGCGCCGTCAGCCGCCGCTCCGCGGAAGATCGCCTGCGCCACCTCCCGCGCCATGCGGTGCAGCCCCCGGGCAGGGTCAGAGGCAGACACCACCTGGTGCTTGTGGTCGTAACACTCGGCCACATCCACTTGGCAGATCCGCGATGCTGGCACGCGGCGGTAGACCTGTTCGAGAGTGGAGATCTCCAGCCCCCAGTCGGGGGACACCGTGATCGAGTGCGCCACCCGCGCATCCATTGCAATCTCGCCCGATAGCGGATACCGGAACCAGCCCAGGTAATCCAGGAACCGGGAAGAAACCCCGCAGCGGCGCAGCGCCACCAGCAATGGCCCCACCATCAGGCGCGTCAGACGCCCGTTCAACTTGTGGTTGAAGCGTGCGTAGTACGCCTTCGCAAACTCGAAGCCCAGGTCAGGCGCCATCAGCGGCGCCACCAGCCGCGCCAGCATCTTGCGGTGGTAGGTCTTGATGTCGCAGTCCTGGAAAGCGATCACCTCGACGTCTCCCCGCGACAGCAGATAGCCCATGCCCAGCCAGCAAGCGCGCCCCTTGCCCGGGATCCCGGCAGGCAAACCCGCCTCATTGACCTCGGCCAGCAGCGCCTGCACTTCTTCGCTCTCCCGCCACAGAACTGTAGCGCGGTCGCCAAACCGGGCGAAGAGCCGGCAAACATGCTCGTACTGCTCTCCGTCCGCCTGGGAAAGAACCAGGACAATGCGCTCGACCCAGTTCAGCTTCTCCAGTTCGGCCAGAATCTGGTGGATCGCCGGATTTTCAAACTCGCTGTAAAGCGCCGGCAGTACCAGCCCGAGCGGCTTGCGCCGCCCCCATCGAGCCAGATCCCCGTCCAACCGGTGCCATGCGTCTGGCTTCAGCGTGTGGATTGTGGTGATGCTCCCCGCCTGCATGAAGTCGGACATGGATCTGCTCCTTTCCGTACCAGTGTCCCGTGCCCTCCCCTCAGGCGGAATCCCGGAAGGGCTGTACCCCGGAGCCGGAATCCCTGTAGCAGGCGCGAAAAGATGACACTCCCCGCCCGGATCGGCTACAATGAGAAAGTCTTACCTGTCATCCGGTTCCGGCTGAGGGCCGGGACGGGAGATTCCAGGAACGAGTCCCATGCCGAACCCAAAACGCCGTCACTCCAAGCGTCGTACGTCCACGCGCCGCGCTCACGACCACTTGCAGCGCGCCGGGCTGAGCGAATGCCCGAAGTGCCATGAGATGAAACTGCCTCACCGCGCTTGCCCTCACTGTGGGTGGTACAAGACGCGCGAGGTCATTGAAGTCGTCCAGGAATAACGCCCTGAACCCGGGCGGACCTGCTCCGCCCACCCCGCGCATGCTGACCATCGCCGTGGACGCAATGGGGGGCGACCACGCCCCCATCCCGGAAGTCCAGGGATCTGTCGCCGCTGCCCGCACTCAGGACGTCAACGTCCTCCTTGTAGGCAGAGAAGATGTGCTCCGCGCCGAACTCGGCCGGCACGAAGGCTGGAAGAAGCTGTCCATCGAGATCGTCCACGCCAGCGAGGTGGTCACCATGGCGGACAATCCTGCCAAGGTACTGCGCACCAAGCGCGACTCGAGCATCCGCGTCGCCGCCCGCCTGGTGCGCGACGGGCAAGCCGACGGGCTGGTCAGCGCCGGCAACACCGGCGCCGTCATGGCCATCGCCAAGACCGTGCTGGGCATGATCCCCGGCGTCGACCGCCCGGCCCTGGCCAACCCCTTCCCCACCATCCAGGGCAAGCCGGCGGTGATGATCGACGTCGGCGCCAACGTCGACTCCACGCCCCGGATGCTCTCGCAGTTCGCCGTCATGGGCGACGTATACTCCCGGCTCGTCTTCCACACCGAATCGCCCCGGGTGGGCGTGCTGTCCATCGGCGAGGAAGAGCACAAGGGCAACGAACTCACCAAGGCGGCCTCCCAGCTCATCCGCACCCTGCCGCTGAACTTCATCGGCAACGTCGAGGGGCGGGATCTTTACAGCGGACACGCCGATGTGATCGTCTGCGATGGCTTTATCGGCAATGTCGCTTTGAAGGTGAGCGAGGGGCTGGTGGAGATCATCAAACACATGTTGAAAGAGTCCTTCGAGTCCACCGTCGCCAGCAAGATCGGCTACGTGCTGAGCCGGCAGGCGCTCAAGGACTTCCGCAAGCGCATGGACTACTCCGAATACGGTGGCGCGCCGCTGCTCGGCGTCAAGGGAGTCGTCATTATCTGCCATGGGAGATCCAACGACAATGCGATCCGCAATGCCATCCGCGTCGGCACCGAGTCCGCCGCTGAGCGCGTCAACGCCCGCATCGAGACCGAAATCGCCCGCTGGCAGGCCGAGAACGGGCAAGTGGCGGCCAGCTAGGCTTCTCGCCCTCCTGCTGCTCGCCGCCGCGTCGGCGCCCGCCCAGCGCCCGCATCCCGCCCACTGGACGCTGACGCCAGCCGCCCCCCGCGTGCCTCCGGGGGCGGAGCTCACCGCCGCGCTCGAACTGAAGCTCGACGAGCCGTGGCACATGTACTCGATGACCACGCCCAAGGGTGGTCCCATCATCACGACCATCGTGTTGGAAGATCGCCCGGCGGTCGCCTCCTGGCAGATTTACTATCCGGCGCCAGAGCGGAAGTTCGACCCGAACTTCGGAATTGAAGCGGAAACGTACGACAAACAGGCGACTTTCCAGTTCCTGATCCGCCTCAAGCCGGATGCCCCGGCTGGCGCGGCGGAACTCGTGGCGCGCATGCGCTACCAGCTGTGCACCGACAAGGAGTGCCTGCCCCCGCGGCGCATCACCGCTTCGGCGCAGATTGAAATCGCCCCGGGCGCGCCCGCGGCCCCTCCGGCGCGCCTCGACGGGCTCACCCTTTTCTCTCCGCGATCCGACGCCCCCGCTGCCTCACAACCAGCCTCCGCTCCCGCGCGCAAGCCGCAGACAGCGCAACCATTAAGTGCGTTTCTGCTCATTGCTTTCGGCTTCGGGCTGGCCGCCATCTTCACCCCGTGCGTCTTCCCTATGATCCCGATCACCATGACGTTCTTCCTGAGCCAGGCGGGCGACTCGCGCGCGCACGTGTTCAAACAGGCGGCTATGTTCTGCCTGGGGATCATGGTGCTGTTCACCGGCATCGGACTCGGCTTGAGCGCGGCGCTCGGACCATTTGCCGTCGTGCAGCTCGGCTCGAACCCGTGGGTGAATGGATTCATCTCCCTCGTTTTCTTCGTCTTCGGGCTCAGTCTTCTGGGAGCGTTTGAACTCACTGTCCCGGCCGGGCTGCTCACCAGATTGAACATGGCGTCTTCGCGCGGCGGTCTGCTGGGAACTCTACTCATGGGGCTGACGTTCACGCTGGCTGCCTTCGCCTGCGTAGGTCCGTTTATGGGCACGCTTCTGGCGGCTTCCGTCACCGGCGACAGGCTCCAGCCTGCGCTCGGCATGCTGGCGTTCTCGGCAGCGCTCTCCTCGCCGTTCTTCTTCCTTGCCCTGTTCCCTTCTTACCTGAAGAAGCTGCCCAAGAGCGGCGGTTGGATGTCACGCCTGAAAGTCGTTTTGGGCTTTGTGATTTTGGCTGCGATGCTCAAGTACCTGTCGAACGTCGATCAGGTTCTCCAGTGGAACATCCTCAGCCGCGAGCGCTTCCTCGCTCTCTGGGCGGTGCTGTTCGCCCTCCCTGGGCTATACCTGCTGGGGCTCCTGCCGATGGAGGGCGTCAGGCGCGACGAGGAAGTGAAGCCGGGGCGCCTCCTGATCTCGACTCTCTTCTTGGGCTTCGCGTTAAGCCTCCTGCCTGGCATGTTCGGCGTTCGACTGGGCGAACTGGAAGCCTACATCCCGGCTCCGGCTGAAGGCTCAATTCCTCAGGCGGGTGCAGCCACAGCCGTCAACCGCTGGATGAAGAACGACTGGCAGGGCGCCATCGCCCGCGCTCGCGCCGAAAACAAGCGGATTCTGGCAGCCTTCACCGGCTATGCCTGCACCAACTGCCACTGGATGAAGGCCAACATGTTCCCGCGCCCCGAGATCGCTGAGGCGCTCGGGCAATTCGTGCTGGTGGAACTCTACACGGACGGCACGGACGCCGCCAGCGAGGACAACCAGCGCCGGCAGGAACAACTGTTCCAGACCGTGGCGATCCCCTACTACGCCGTTTTCGACGCCGACGAGAAGGTGATCGCCACCTTCCCCGGACTCACCCGCAACGCCGCCGAATTCCTCGCCTTCCTGCGCAAGGGCGCAGGCTGAGCGAGGCCCATTCCGAAGAGCCGCAGACTGCGCGGTACGTGCCGGGGGCGCACGGCGCGCGGCCCCCGGCGCCATCGGCCTATCGTTGCACGCGCCCGCTGCCGCCCTCTTTCAGCAGCGCCTCCACCTCGGCTCGCGTGAACCGGTTGAAATCGCCCGGCACGGAGTGCTTCAGGCACGACGCCGCCACGGCGAATTCCAGCGCATCGGCCGTCGAGGGCAGGTGCAAGATGCCAAAGATCAGGCCGCCTGCGAAGGCGTCGCCGCCGCCCACGCGGTCGACGATGTGCGTGATGTCGTAACGCCGGCTCACCAGAAACTGCTTGCCGTCGTGCAGGCAAGCGGACCAACCGTTGTGCGACGCCGAGTAGCTCTCGCGCAGCGTGATGGCGATCAGCTTCAGGTTCGGGTACGCCGCCAGCACCTTCTCCGCCAGCTTCTGGTACTGCTGCTGATCCAGCTTGCCCGAATGCACGTCCACATCGATCTGAATGCCCAGGGACTTTTGGCAGTCTTCCTCGTTGGCGATGGCGTAGTCGACGTAGCGGACCGTCTCCGTCATCACCTCCTGCGCCGTCTTGCCGTACTTCCACAGGTTCTTGCGGTAGTTGAGGTCGCAGGAGACCGGCACGCCCATCTCGCGCGCCGTCTTCACCGCTTCCAGAGCCAGATCCGCCGCCGATTGCGACAGCGCCGGGGTGATGCCGGTGACGTGGAACCAGCCGGCGCCGGTAAAGATCGCCTTCCAGTCCAGATCCCCGGGCTTGGCCAGGGCGATGGCGGAATGGGCGCGGTCGTAGACCACTTTCGACGGGCGCTGGTTGGCGCCCGGTTCGACGAAGTAGATGCCAAACCGCCCGGACGCGCGCTTGATGAACGAAGTGTCGATCCCGAAACCGCGCATCTGGTAGACGAATGCGTCCGTGATCGGGTTGTCGGGCAGCACCGTCACATAGCGCGCCGGATGGCCGTAGTTGGCCACCGAAACGGCCACGTTGGCCTCGCCGCCGCCAAAGGTGGCCACCAGCGTGGGCGACATCAGCAGCCGTTCGAAACCGGGCGGCGCCAGCCGCAGCATGATCTCCCCGAACGTCACAACCGGTGCCTGGGACATGAATAAGTACCTCGCTTTCTGTCTGAAGAACTGATGAAGATCAATGGCCAGCCGCCGGCAGGGCCACGGCCTCCAGAGCGAAGGCGCCGTCGATGGACGGCAGCCCCTCGGCGGGCATCACCAGCCCGGAGGGCGGTTGGGCCGAATCGACAAACTCGCCGCGGATGCGCGCCGCCAGTCCGGCTAGCTGCTCCGACAACGGATAAATGTTCAGCACGGCGACAGACTTCAAGGACGCGCCAGCCTGCTGGAGCGTGCGGTCCAGACGCTGGTAGGCCAGCCGCGCGTCGCTCTCTTCATATCGAAACGCCAGCTGCGCCCCTGTAAAGACCACCTTCGGCACGCTGAGAGCCACTGACGCGGGCGTGCGCCGCACGCCTCCCGGCACGGGGCGGCCCGTCACGGCAGACGCCTGGCAAGCCACCTTCGGCGGCGCCGGAATCCTCTGCCGCTGAAAAACGATGAACGCGGCGCGCGGACGTGCGCGGTACACCGCCATCCGCAGCGGCTCGATCAGCTCCGCCTCCGACACCCCGCATAGCAGGGAAACCGGCGCGACCGGCGCGGTCTCCGCAGCCTGGAACTCCCGCTCGACCGCCTCCATGGCTGCCGCCGGCCCATCCGCCGTCACGGCCGCAAACAGCACGCCCGCGCCGGTCGCCTTGCGTTGCTCGAGCGTGGCTTCCATCTGCACCTGCGCCCCGTCCAGCGGCAGCAGCCCCACCTGCGTCACCGCCAGCACTGGCAGCGGCTGCCTCTTCTCGGCAAAGGTCTCGGCCACGATCGATTGCACGCGCCTTAGATCGCCCGTGCCCGCCACAAAGGCGCGGATTCGCACGAACCGCGCTCCCCGCGCATTCTGCATCAACACGCGCAGGGCGTCCCGTGTCTGTTGGGACAGCAACCCGCGCGCCGAGAGCGGCGCCGCGGCGAATGCCAGCCTCGACGGATCCGCCGCCGTCGCCAGCGGCGGGTCCGGAGGCAGCTCCAAAGTCTGCGTGATCTCTTCCTGCTCCTTCTTCTTCCTCCGCTGGAATCCGTCCGCGGCCACCTCCGCCAGCAGAAGCACGGCCGCGGCCATTCCGGCCGCCCGGAACACCCTTGTCATGGCTGTGCATCCGCCATGCTATCAAAACGCCCTGGCCGGGGTCGCCGCCCGTTCCTGGTGAATCAGACCGGATTCTGGCAAAATGAGAGGCATCCCTTCGGAATGGCAACGGTGAAGATCCAGGCTGGCGCGGATCTGGTCGATCTCCTTCTGGGAGAGCACGGCTGCATCCTTGCACTCATGCAGCATCAGGAGCGCCGCCTCGCTTCCATGAGCCTGCGCGAACTGAAGGAATGCGGCGCCGCTCTGGAGGCCGTGCTTCAGGCGCACGCGGTGGAAGAGGACCAGCTTTTGTTCGGCGCCCTTGGCGAGCTGCCTTCCGGAGTGCGCGCCACGCTGGAGGCCATGTACGGCGAACATCAGGAAATGCGCCGCGTCCTCGACGAGCTGAAACACCAGAGGCACGCTTCCCGCGCCCGCGCCTCGCTCGCCCGCCTGGTGAAACTTGCCCGCGAACACTTCGCCGTCGAAGAGCGTTCGCTGTTCGAACTCGTGCGGCAATGGCTCAGCCCCGAACGGCTGCGCGAATTGGGCCTTCGATACGCCCGCCGCCGCGGGCTCCAGATGCAGGGCTGAGACCGTTCAGCCCTCGGCCTGTCACTCGATCCACCCCATCCGCTTCAGCGTGCCCGCCACGTCCTCCCCTTCCGCAAACGTGAAACTGTAGGCCACGCGCCCGCCGTCCAGCGCCACGCCGTAGGGCGGATCGCCGAACTGAAACGTCTGGCGCAGCATGGCGGCATCGAAGGTCACTCCGGCGCGCAGCCCCGTGTCACGCAGGAACGCCGTCGCCCACTGCGGATTCACGGTTGGCGCCACCACCACTCGCACGTCCTTCCAGTTGTAAGACCCGAGTTGCTGCGCCCCGTGGAAGCAGTGCATACACTCGGGATCGAAGAAGTACAGGATCACCCGCCCCTGCCGGAGCGCAAACGGCTTGCCGTCCACCTGAATCGCAGCGGGTGCCTGGACTCCGGAGCGCTGCGCCAGTGTGGCGCCGAACACGGCCAGAGCCATCACCACGATCGCCGCCAGCGCCATGCCCGCCTGCTTCAGGCTCGTGGACCGGGCCGACCATGCGCCCGCCAGAGCCGCCGCCGCCAGCATCAGTGCGTCCGAGACGAAGAACTCGACCCCCACCACCCGCTTCAGCCACGGGAAGCAGCTGCAATCAGCACCTCGCAACTGGCTGTAAAACACGCCGAAATACGCCATGAAAGCAACCAGCGCCGCGCCCGCCAGCCACGCGCCCCACCGCCGCCACCGCGGCACCAGCAGCAGCACGCCCGCCCAAGTCTCGCCAATCCCGGCCAATAGCGCCACAGGCATCGCTAGCGGCTTGGGAATCAGCGCCTGCGTCATCCGCGCCTCCGTCGCGAACGGGTCGCTCAGCTTCCAGATCCCCGCCACCAGGAACAGCAACGCCAGCACCACGCCGCTTCCTGTAGCCACCCAGGCCCGCCAGCCTTCATAGGCTGCCGCACTGCCCCCGGACGCCTGTGGAATACTGTCATCCATGCTCCCCATTCTAGTCCTGATGGCCCTGCTGCTTGGGGCGCAGGGGCCGGAGGGGGCCGACCTGCTAGTGGTGAATGCGCGCATTTACGCCACCGCCCGCTCGCAGCCGGTAAGCGCCATGGCGGTCAAGGACGGCCGCGTCGTCGCGCTCGGCGAGCAGGCGCTGGCGCGCTCCGGTCCCTCAACCCGGCGGCTGGATCTCGGCGGCGCGCCCGTCTTTCCGTCCTTCATCGACTCGCACGCCCATATGCGCGGACTCGGGGCGCTGCTTGAATCCCGCGATCTGCGCCATGTGGCCACGGTGGCGGAAATCGCTGCTTATATCAAGGAGCGCGCCTCCAGCCTGCCCTCAGGCGAGTGGATCGTCGCCCGCAACTGGGACCAGACCAACTGGGGCGGCGCCTTCCCCGCGGCGAAAGACCTCGACGGTGCCGCGCCGGACCACCCCGTGTTCCTCTCCCGCGTCGACGGCCACGCCGCTTGGGTCAACTCCCGCGCGCTCGCCCTGGCAGGAGTCACGGAGAAGACCCCCGACCCGCCCGGCGGCAAGATCCTGCGCGACGGCTCCGGCCGGCCCACGGGCATCCTGATCGACCGCGCCATGGGGTTGGTGCGCCAGAAGATCCCGCCGCCCTCGTTCGCCCGGATCAAGCGCCAGCTGGAGTTGGCTGCGCGCGAGTGCGCGCGCCTCGGCCTGGCAGGCGTTCACGACGCCGGCGTCTCGGCCGAGGACCTCCGCGCCTACCGCGAACTGATCGCCGAAGGGAAGCTCCCCGTCCGCATCTACGCCATGATTGGCGGGTCCGGCCCCCTGTGGCAGGAGTACCTTCAGAAAGGGCCGGAGACCGGGCCGTTTCTCACCGTGCGCGCCATCAAGCTGTACGCCGACGGCGCGCTGGGCTCCCGCGGCGCCGCGCTGTGGCAACCCTACAGCGACGAGAAAACGAATACCGGGCTCCTGATCACCTCGCGCGAGGAGATCGAGAAGATCGCCCGGCAGGCCGCCGCCCGTGGCTTCCAGGTGTGCACGCACGCCATCGGAGACCGCGCCAACCGCACCGTGCTCGACGCCTACGCGGCGGTTCTTGGCGGCCCCAACGACAGACGCTTCCGCATCGAACACGCTCAGGTGGTCTCCCTGCCCGACTTTCGCCTGTTCCGGGACTTCTCCGTGATCCCGGCCATTCAAGCCACGCACGCCACCAGCGACATGCGGTGGGCCGAGGCCCGCCTGGGGCCGGACCGCGTTGCCGGCGCCTACGCTTGGAAGCGCTTCCTCGCTCTTGGAATTCCCGTCCCGAACGGCAGCGACTTTCCAGTGGAAGAGCCGGACCCGCTCCGCGGCTACTATGCCTCCGTCACCCGCCAGGATGCGCAGGGCCAGCCGCCGGGAGGCTGGATGCCGGACCAGAAAATGACCCGCCAGGAAGCGCTCGAATCCTGGACAATTCACGCCGCCTATGCAGCCTTCGAGGAGAAATTGCGCGGCACCCTCGAGCCGGGCAAATACGCCGATTTTATCGTCCTTGACCGCGATGTTTTGACCATCCCTGACGCGGAAATCCTGAAGGCCCGTGTAAGAATGCACTACGTGGCCGGACGGCCTGTATACGAACAGAGATGAGATCCGCGGCCGCGCTAGTCTTCCTTTCACTGCTGGCCGGGGCCCAACCGCCCGCGCAGGTGCTGTTCGACGATATCGTCGACATCGCGCCGGGCCAGGTTCGCACGCTGTCCCTTCCCGTCCGCCGGGCGCCGGCGCGGCTGGCCTGTTCCTGGCGCGTGCTGCACGGCGGCAATGTCCGCCTTCTGCTGCTTCCGGCCGAAGAGGTGGATGCGTGGGTGGAAGGCAGGCCCTACGAAGAATTCGGCGTCACGGAATTCTCGCCCGGCGGCGCGTTCTCGCGCCTCGCCGCCTCGCAGCGTGAACTGGTGCTGGCGGTCGAGGCACGGGGCGGCACGCCTCGCATGACACGCCTTCGGCTCCTCGTGCGCCTGCTGGACCCTGCCGTGCCCTTCCCGCCGCGCCCCCAGCCGGCGGACCGCCGGCGCGGCGCGATCCTCGTTTGGGGCTCGCTCGCCCTGTTCGCCGTCATCGCTTTCGCCGGCGCCGTGCGCCTCCGCCGCAGCTTCGCGGGGCGCCTCTGAGCCGGCAACCGCGGGCCGCCCCGCCCCCCATGCTACACTCAAGGGTTTACCATGCTGTGGTCCCGTGCCTTTATTCCCACGCTGCGCGAGACGCCCGCCGAGGCGGAAGTCGTCAGCCACCAGATGCTGCTGCGGGCGGGCTACGTCCGCCAGATCGGCGCCGGCATTTACAATTACCTTTATCTTGCCCAGCGGTCGATGCTGAAAATCCAGCAGATCATCCGCGAAGAAATGGACGCTATCGGCGCCCAGGAGTTCCATCTCGCCGCCCTGAATCCGGCCGAGGTCTGGCAGGAATCCGGCCGCTATGAGGTAATGGGGGACAATCTTTTCCGCCTCAAGGACCGTTATGGGCGGCCTCTTTGCCTTGGGATGACCCACGAAGAGGTCATGACTTTTATCGCCCGTGGTGAACTGCGCTCTTACAAGCAGCTGCCTCAAATCTGGTACCAGATCCAGACGAAATTCCGCGACGAGCCGCGGCCGAAATCGGGTCTCCTCCGCGTGCGGCAATTCCTTATGAAGGACTCCTATTCGTTCGACCTCGGCCCCGGGGGGCTTGACGAGTCCTACGAAAAGCACCGGGTCGCCTACTGCCGCATCTTCGACCGTTGCGGGCTGGACTACGTCGCCGTCGAGGCGCACTCCGGCGCCATGGGCGGCTCGCAGTCACAGGAGTTCATGGTCGCCACCGACGCCGGCGAGGATTACGTCGTGTTGTGCCGGCAGACCGGCTACGCCGCGAACCTCGAGAAAGCCGTCTCCCGCCCGGCGCCTCCGGCGGCGCCCGACCCTGAGGGAGATCTCGTTGCGGAGCTCGTCCACACACCGGACCAGAAGACCATCGAAGAGGTCGCCCGCTTCCTCGGCTTGCCCGAGACCTCGCTGATGAAGACGCTCTGCCTGGTGGCCGACAGCCAGCCGGTGGTGGCCATCCTGCGCGGCGATCACCAGCTCTCGGAGACCAAATTCCAGTCCGCCACGGGCTGCCAGGAGTTCCGTCCGGCGCATCCCGAAGAGATGCGGGATCTGTTCGGCGCCTCCGCCGGCTCGCTCGGCCCGGTGGGTCTGTCCGGTGTCCGCATCCTCGTCGACGAGGCGCTGCGCGGGCGCAAGAATTTGGTGTGCGGCGCCAACCGCGACGACTACCACCTGAAGAACGTCACGCCCGAAGAGGACTTCCAGGGCGAGTGGCACGACCTGCGGCAGGTAGCCCCGGGCGACACCGAGGTGGAAACCGGCGCGCCGCTCGAGATCATCAAGTGCGTCGAGATCGGGCACATCTTCAAGCTCGGCTACAAGTACTCCGACGCCATGGGGCTCAAGGTGCTCGACCAGAACGGCGTGGAGACGCCCGTCATCATGGGCAGCTACGGCATCGGAGTCGAGCGCGTCCTCTGCGCCGCCGTCGAGCTGTACTCGGACGCCGACGGCATGTCCCTGCCGGTCTCCATCGCGCCCTTCGAGGTGGTGATCACGCCGGTCAAGGTGACGGACGCTTCGCTGCGCGAGGCCGCGGAGCGGCTCTACGGGGAACTGAAATCCCAGGGCGTCGATGCGCTCTACGATGACCGCGACTTGAGCCCGGGCGTCAAGTTCAAGGACGCCGACCTGATCGGCATCCCCTTCCGCGTGAACATCGGCCGCAAGCTCTCGGAAGGCAAGTTGGAGCTTGTGAACCGCCGCACCCGCGAGACGAAGGAAATCCCGGTGGAATCGGCCGCCCAGGCCACCCGTCAGGCCATCGAACAGGCGCGCCCCCAGGCGAGGCACTGATGCCGGACTGGGCGGCTGTCCGCGCCCTCTTCCCTGCCTTGCGGGGCCGCGCGTATCTGAATACGGCCACCTTCGGGCAGCTCTCCACCCGTTCGGTGGAAGCCGTCATGGCGCACTTCGCGGGCCGTGACCAAACTGCATGCGCCGATTTTCTCTCGTGGTTCGACGATCACGACCGTCTGCGAGAGAAGATTGCCCACCTGATCCATGCCCATCCGGAGGACATCGCCTTTTTCCAGAACGCCTCCGCCGCTCTGGCGGTGCTGATGCACGGCATCCGCTGGCGCGAAGGCGACCAGGTGCTCACGCTGGAGCACGAGTTCCCCAATCAGATCTACGCGCCTCTGTTTCCGGGGCTCGAACTCGTCCAGGCGCCCCCGGAGCGGCTCCTCGACAGCTTCACCCCGCGCACACGGCTGGTTGCTGTCAGCGCCGTCAACTACACCACCGGGTACCGCGCGCCGCTGGAGGCGCTCAGCCGGGAGTGCCGGCGCCGCGGTGTGCCGCTCTTCATCGACGCCACGCAGCACTGCGGCGCGCTGGAATTCGATTTCTCGCGCATCCAGCCGGACATGCTGGCGGTGAACTGCTACAAGTGGATGCTGGCGCCCAACGGCATCGCGTTCGCCGCCGTGCATCCCCGCTTGAGGGCGCAGATTCCCCCGCTCGCCATCGGCTGGCGCTCCCACCGCGACTGGCGCGACGTGAACCAGCTCTGGCACGGCAAGCCGGAGCTGAAGGAATCTGCGGAGAAGTACGAGGGCGGCATGCTGCCCTCCGCGCTGCTCTATGCGTTGGAAGCCAGCGTCGATCTGATGCTGGAACTCACGCCGCAGATCATCGAGCGCCGTGCGCTGGAGCTGGCGTCACAGGTTCGCGACCTGTTTCCTGGCGCGCTTCCGTACGAGGATTCGCCTATCGTCGCCACGCCCGTGGAAGACGCTCCCGCGCTCGCCGCGCGTTTGCGTTCGCAGCGCGTGCTCGTCTCCGCCCGCCACGGGCTGCTGCGCGTCTCCACGCACTTCTACAACGACGCGAGCGACATCGAAGCCCTCGCCTGCGCCCTCTGAGGCAGGCACGCCGTCACGCCTCGCCCTGCCGTGTGTAGATCCGGAAGCCCAGCGCCTTGCCCAAACCGCGCGAGCGCTCGCGAATCCGCTCCGCAATCGCCGAGATGCCCTGCAGGGTGAACGTGAATTCCTGCATCGCATCCAGCACGACCAGGTCCATCGCCGCCGAAAGCATCCAGTCCACCTCGCGCTCATACCCGCAGATGGCGAGTGCCTGCGTCGAATCCAGAAACTTCCGCCGCTGCCACGGCACAGCGCGGATGGTCTCGCAGCTGCCGAACTGGATCACCCGCCCGTTGCACTTTCCCGCCAGGGCTTCGCCGATCTCCTCCAGCGTGACTCGCGGCGCGCGCTTGCCTGCGCCCAGCATCAGCGCGCCCGGCTTGCCGTGAAATCCGAGATACAGCAGCGGGTGCAAGCGGAACCGCCGCTGGCTCCACTTCTTGAGCAGGAAGAAAAACTCCTCCCGCGTGGAGACGTCGTAGCGGATGTGGCGGCAACGGGAGGGAGTCATCTGGTCGAGCAGGTCGAGCAGGTACTCCATGCTGTAGCGGCGGCGCGCATCGCCCCACCAGTCGCATTCCAGGCAGAAGACGCCTTTCGAAATGGGGTGCCGGGTCATGGATCGGGAGCGGCCGCCACGGGGCCGCACTTCATCCTTTCAGAGCAACCGCCCTTCGTCAATTCAGATTCCCGCCAGCCGGTGGCTACCGCCCGCGGCTCAGCCGGCGGAAATACTCGGCCACCGCCTCGGCATACCCCGGAGGCGCCTTCGCCGCCGGCGCCGCCCGCGGCGCGCCGCTCTGCGCGGAAAGCTCCTTCCGCAAGCGCAATTCCACCTGCTCCAGTTGCGGCAGCAACTCGTTCTCGATTCGCGAGCTCAGCAGCGGAGATCCGAACCGCGCCGGATCCAGCTGCTGCATGCGCCGCAGCAGCCGCTCCAGCTCGGCTTGCGTCTCGTCGCTCACCGCGCCCTCCTCGCGCAGTTGCCGCAATTGCCGCATGGCGTCCGCCCAAGCGCCGCGCCTCGCCTCGGCGTTGCGGCTCCAGTCCGGTTGCAGCGTGCCGTCGTTCAGCGCCCCATAATCGCCCCGCCAGAACGACGTGTCGCCCCCGGTTTGCCTCCTCCTGTCTCCGCCGAGGGGTCCCATAGGATCTGCGCCATCCTGCCGTTGGCCCTCCCCTCCGCCGCGCGCCTGCTGCCCTTGTCCCTTCTGTCCTTCCCTGCCCTGCTGGCCTCCCTGCCCTTGCTGCTGCCCGCTTTCCCGCCCGCCTTCGCGCTGCTGCCCCTGCCCGGATTCGCGCCCGCCCCGCGCCTGCCGCTCCAGTTGTTCGCGGAGATTCTCGATCTGCCCCAGCGCGCGCTCGATCCGTTCCCGCTGCTCGCCTCCGTTTCCTTCCCGCCCTGCCAGCTGCTTGGCCTGCTCCACCTGCTCGCTCAGCCGTTCCAGCGCCTCGGTCACGACGCGCTCCCGCGGCCCCAGATACGGCCCAAGCCCGCGCCGCATCCACTCCGCGCCCAGCCGCATGCGCAAGCCAACTTCATTCTGTTGCGCCTCGCCCAGCGCTTCGCGCAACCGCGACGCCGCCCCCCGCTGCGCCCCGTCCATCGCCCGCGCCGCTTCGCGCATCTCCTGCTCCAACCGCTGGTAATCGCGCTGCATCGACTCCTTCTCGCGCGCCAGCCGCTCGGACTCCGCCGCCGAAACCGCGGGCTGCCCCGGCTGCTGCGCTCCCGCCTGCGGCTGCGGAAACGCCTTCCTCACCTGTTCCTCGTAGCGCCGCTGCCGTTCAGCCAGATCCGCGGCGCGCCGGCTCACCGACTCCATCCGGTCGCCCGCCTGCTGCCGCCGCATCTGCCCCAACTCATCGAGCGCCTGCGACATCCGCTCCGCCGCGCGCCTCGCGTTCTCCTGCGCCTCGCTTCCCGCTGCCGCTTGCGCCCGTCTCATGTCTTCCAGCGCCCGCTCCACCTGCTGCTGCGCCCGGCCCAGCCTCTCGCTCTGCACGCCGCCCGCGCGCCGCTGCCCTTGGGCGCCGCTCTCGCCGGCTTGGCCCTGCTGGCCTGTCTGCGATCCCTGGGCGCTCTGCGAACTCTGCCCGCGCTGCTCTCGTTGCATTTGCTCCAGCTGCCGCCGCAGCTCTTCCGCCTCGCGCCGCAGCATCTCCTGCGCCCAGCGCTGCTGGAAGCTCTGCTCGTTGCGCCGCTGCTGTTCGGCCTGCTGCTGCTGCCGCCGAGCCAGCTCCTCCAGCTTCTTCAGCGCCTCGTCGATCTGCCGCTCGCGGCTCGCCGATGACGACGCGTTTTGCACCGTTTCATACTGGTTCTTCTCCAGATCCAGCTCCAGCTCGAAGAGGCTTTCCAGGTCGCGCATCTGCCCACCAGCGCCTCCGCGCCCTCCGCCCTGCTGCCCGAAGGCCACCTGGATCTGCCGGAACAGGCTCTCGGCTCGCAGCAGGTGTTGCAGCGCGCGCTGCTCGGGGCTCAGCGCCTCGCGCCACTGCAACGAGCGCAATTTCGCCGCCGCGTCCTGCATTGCCTTCGACGCGCTGCCCATCTCGATTGAAAACTTCTGGAACTCCTCGTTGGTGGCCGCCAGCTGCCGGCTCCGCATGCGCTGCGCCAGCGACTGCGCCTGTTCGGAGAGCTTCTGCTGCATGCCGGAGAGAAACGCCGCGTCCTGGCGCGCCTGCGGGCGCTGCCGGACCGCCCGCATCTGGTTCCACGTCGCAGCGATGATCTCCTTCTGCCGCTGCACGATGTCGTTCTCTTCCTCGCCCTCGCCCTCCATGCCGCCGCCGCCCATCGTCTGCGATTGCAGGAATTCGCGCTCGTAGGGCTGCGCCTCCAGGAAGAAAATGTCTGTCTGTGCCGACGTGCGCGCATCGCGCGCCGTGGCTGACAGCGCCACGATGTCGCCGGGCTGGAGCTTGAACTCCTCCAGCGCGATGACCGTGCGCCCCCGCGCCTCCTTCTCTCCGCGCTGCACCGGCGCCTTCACCGTGCGCGGCTCGCCGCCGTTGACGCTGTAGGTGATCTCCAGCCCTTGCAGCCCGAAGTCGTCGGCCGCTTCCGCCTCCACCGTCACTTCTTCGATCGGGCTTACGCGCGCGTCCCGCCCCGGCCTCGACAGCCGCACCTCGGGCGCGCGCTCGGGGCGCGCCTCGATGAAGTAGTCCTCGCTCAGCCGCACCGGCGCGCCTCCGTCCAGCGCCGCAAAGTAAAACGAGCCGTCGCGCTTCACTTCCAGTTCGGCGCGCGCCGAGGTTCCCTCGCGCCGCTCCAGCGGCACGCGCGTCCCGTCGTCGAGCACCAGCAGCCCGCTCTCCAGCGGCTTGTCGGTTTCGATCTCGATTTGCGCCCGCGTCTGCTCCACGGCGCGGATGTCGCCGCCGGGATCCTCCACGCTCTCCGGCATCCCCAGGTACGCCGGATAGCGGTACCGCACGCGGTACTTCACGATCTTCGGCAGCTCCACCACCTTCAGCCGGTACACGGGCGAACGCATCCTCTGCGCATCCACCTGGTATTCGACATCCCCGGTGATCCCCGCCAACAGGAACACCGCGCCCGCGCCCGCCGCGTTCGGCTCCATCGGCAGCGCCTCCCACTGCGGCGAGCCCGCGCGGCGCAGACGCAGCCGCATGGGCGCCGAATCGAGCCCCGCCGCCACGGCTTCGATCATCTGATCCCCGCCGCGCCGCACCTTCGCGTCGCCCGGCTTCACCGTCAGTTGGAACAGCGCCCGCTGCCCCTCAGGCGGAGCGCCCGCCCACAACAGATGCGCGCCGTAGCCAAGCGAGCCCGGCGCCGCCACCGTCAGCCACACAAGCAGCAACACGCTGGCGCCGGCGATGACGCCGCCGCCGATCATCGCCGCGCGCCCCACTAGCGCAGCCGGCGGCACGGCCTGCGCATATTGCAGCGCCTCCTCCGCCACCAGCTCCGCCAGCGGCGAGTCGGCCGCCGGGCCGGCCAACGTTGCCGCGCGTTCCTGCAAGCCCTCCAGCTTCCGCTCCGCCAGCTCCGCCGCGCGCTTGCGGTTGACGCGCAGCACCGGCGCGGCCACTGCCAGCGCCAGCCCCGCCCCCGCCGCCACCACCAGCGCCACGCGCAGCGCCAGCATCAGCCGCGCATCGAACGCCCAGCGCAAGCCCAGCCACGCGCCCGCAAGCGTCCACGCCAGCAACAGCCCCGCCACGACCGCCAAGCCCACGCCCAGCGACCGCAGCCACAGCCGCCGCTCCACTGCGCCCAAGTACTCCAGAAACCTTTCCCGCGCGCTCATACCGCCTCCTTGCCCAGATAGTACGACGCGAGCACCGCTTCCACCACCGCCGCCGCCAGCGCCGCTGCCAGCATCCACAGCGCCAGCGGCTTCTCCGGCGGCGCGCCTCCGCCGCCCTGTCCCGCCGCCGCTGCCGCCGCGGGCCACATCCGCAGCGTTTCCTCCGGAACCGGCTTCAGGTCAGACTCCCGCCGGTCCGCATTCACGGCGATCACCCTGTCACGCCCCCCGCCGCGCATCACGCGCCAGAAGCCGGTGCGCTCCAGCTCCACCGCCGCTCCCTTGGCGCTTTCCGAATAGCTCAACGCCCGTTGCCCGCGCGGATCGAGCACCTCAAAGGCGCGAGCCCCCGCGCCCGCCGCCGGCGCCAGAAGCTCGCCGGCAGCCATCGCGGCCGTTGAATCCTCCCACTCCACCAGCCGCCGCGCCGCCTGCTCGACGAGCGGGACGAACGATGGGTGCAGCGGAAAATCGTTTGCCACGCCGTCCAGCGGCGAGGCGAGCACCAGCACTGTCCCTTCGCCCACGCGCTGCTCCAGCAGCAGCGGCGTGCCGTCGCTGAGCGCCGCCAGCACGCGCGCCTCTCCGGGCTCCACCGCAATGACCTGATAGAAGCGCACCCCCTCCCAGCCGCCGGCCTTTTCGATCAGCGGAGACGTGCCGTCCACGCGGCTCGCCAGGAAAAACCCTTCCGCCGAGCGCGGCGCATACCTCGTGCCGGTAATCTTCTGCCCGGTCACCGGCACGCGCCCGCGCGCCGCATCGGCCGCGCCTAGCACCAGCAGCAGCCCAGCCCCGCGGCGCACCGCGGCCGCCAGCTCGGCTTCCGGAGGCATCGCGCCCGCCGCAATCAATGCCCGCGCGCGCTGCCAGTCCGCGCCGGCCAGCGTGAACGCGGCGCCCGCTGCCGCCTCCAGCGCATTCCGCAGGTAGGTCTCCGCGCGCCTGTCGCCGAAATAGGCGAGAGGCAACGGATCCGTGCGCTCGATCGCAAACAGGAACTCGTCATCCGCCGCCAGCCCGTCGCCCGGCTGCATGCGCACCGCGCAATGCGTGAACCCGTAGGGCAGATCCACGCCTTCGAATTCCACCGTCGCGCGCCCTTCCGGCGGAACCTCCACTTCCTTGCGCGCCGCTTCCCGGCCCCCTGCCAGCAGCGTCACGGTCTTGCGGGCCGCTACGGTGTGGAAGCCGGCGATCACCGCCTGCACGCGCGCCTCGCGCCCGTGCCGCACGCGCCCCGGCGCGCTCACGCTCTCCACCGCCCAGTTCGGTTCCGCGCCCTCCGCCACCGGATGCACGCGCAGCGCGACGCCCTCCGGCAGCGCCAGCTCGGCGAAGCCGCCGGGCAGCCCCGTGCGCTGGAAATCGCTGATCAGATGGACCTCCACCGGACGCTTCTGCTCTTCGTGGAAAGCCCGCAGCGCCCGCGCCAGCTCGCCGAAAGAGTTCGCCGCGCCGCCCGCCTCGAGCCTCGCCAGCTCCGCCCGGTCCAGCAGCCGCAGGCGGGAATCGAACGCCGCGAGGCGCGCGTCGTCGTTCAGCAGCTCCGCAGCCTTCCGCCGCGCCGCCTCCATCCGCCCGCGGTAGCCCATGCTCGCCGACGAGTCCACCGCTACCAGCCGCAGCGCCGGGGCGCCGGCGCGCACCGCCGTGGAGCGCAGCACCGGCTGTGCGAACGCCAGCAGGATCAGCGCCAGCAGCACGAGCCGCGCCGCCAGCAGCGCCACGTAGTCCAGCCGCCGCCTCCGCAGCTCCGCCTGCCGGCCCGGCTCAAAAAACATCAACGAGCTGAATTGTTTCGAATCCGGCCGGCTCCGCCTCAGCAGGTGCAGATACACGGGCAGCGCCAGCAGCCCCAGTCCGGCCAGAAACCATGGCGCCAGCAGGCCCATCTACGGCCTCCCCTCGCGCACCGCCAGATAGCGCCGCAGCGCCTCGTCGAGCGGCTCCGACGTCAGGCTGCGGTAGTAGCTGAGCCCCGCGCCCTGCGCCAGTGACTCCAGCTCTTCCAGGTGCCGCCGCATCTTCTCGCGGTACAGTCCCGCGGCGTAAGCTGGATGCACCTCCATCTCCTCGCCCGTCTCCATGTCGACCAGCAGGCGCGAACCCTCCAGCACCGGCTCTACTTCTTCCGGATCGAGAACATGCATCAGGATCAAGTCGTTGCCGCGCTGCCGGAGCGGCGCCACCGTCGCCACCACGTCGCGCGCCGGCGCAAAGAAGTCGCTCACCACCAGCACAATCCCGCGCCGGCGCAGGAACTGCTGGAAATGCCAGAACGGCTGCGCGTAGTCGGTGCGGCGCCCCGGCTCGGCGCGCTCGATCGCGTGCAGCACCTTCAGCCACTGCCCGTGGCGCGAGCTCGGCTCCACATAGTCGCGCACCTCGTCGTCGAACGCAATCAGCCCCACCGCATCGCGCTGCTGGTGCGCCAGGAAGCCGAGCGATGCCGCCAGGTAGCGGGCGTAGTCGATCTTGCGAAGCCCGTGCCCGCGGAAACCCATCGAAGCGCTGCGGTCCAGCAGCAGCGTCAGCCGCGTGTTCGTCTCCCCTCGGAACCGCTTCAAATAGAGCCGTCCGGCGCGCGCGTAGACGTTCCAGTCCACGTAACGCAGGTCGTCGCCCGGCGCATAAGGACGGTATTCTGCGAACTCCTGGCTGAAGCCGTAGTCCGGCGAACGGTGCAGCCCGCTCAAGAACCCCTCGACCACAGTCTTCGCCGTCAGCTCGAGATTCGCGATCCCGGCGAGAATCTGCGGGTCGAGGAAGCGCTGCTGCATCAGCTCCTCCGCGCCGGGATGGCGTCGAGCAGGCGCGAGAGGATGTCGTCCGCCATCAGGCGGTCGCTCTCGGCCTGGAAGTTCAGGAGGATGCGGTGCCGTAGCACCGGCGCCATCAGTTTGCGGATGTCCTCGAACGTGACGTGGTAGCGCCCGCGCATCAGCGCCCGCGCTTTCGCCGAAAGCACCAGGTTCTGCGCGCCGCGCACGCTCGCGCCGAAGTTCACATACTTCTTGACGAAGTCCGGCGCGGATCCGTCCCGCGGCCGCGTGGCGCGCACCAGCGCGATGGCATGCCGCGCCGCCTCCTCGGCGATCGGCACCATGCGCACCAGCTGCTGGAAGCCAAGGATCTCCTCGGCGTTGGTCACCGCCTGCACGTCGGGCGCCGCCGTGGTCGTGGTGCGCTCGATCACCTGCATCTCCTCGTCCTCGCCCAGATAGTCGAGCAGCGTGTTGAAGAGGAACCGGTCCAGCTGCGCCTCCGGCAGAGGATAGGTGCCCTCCAGTTCGATCGGGTTCTGCGTCGCCAGCACGAAAAAGGGCCGCGGCAGGCTGTAATGGTTGCCGCGCACCGTGCAGCTCAGCTCCTGCATCGCTTCGAGCAGCGCCGCCTGCGTCTTCGGCGGCGTGCGGTTGATCTCGTCGGCCAGCAGCACGTTGCCGAAGATCGGCCCGCGCACGAAGGTCCAGAACCGCCGTCCCGTTCCCGGCTCCTCTTCCAGAATGTCGGTGCCGGTGATGTCGCTCGGCATCAGGTCGGGCGTGAACTGGATGCGGCGGAACTCGAGCCCGAGCGTCTGCGCCATGGTCCGCACCAGAAGAGTCTTCGCCGTACCCGGCATGCCGGTGATCAGGCAGTGGCCGCCCACGAACAGCGCGATCATCAGCTGTTCGAGCACCTCCTCCTGGCCCACGATCACCTTGCGCACCTCGCGCACCAGCGCGTCGTGCACCTCCTGGAACCGCTCCACCTGGTTTTTCAATGCGGCCGTGTCCACAGTCGCCATCTCAGTTGTTCTTCCTTTCTCCGGCTCCGCGGTTCAACTCCAGCAGAAGCCGTTGTGCGGGCCGGTATCCCGGCGCCTCTTCCAACGCCGCCAGCACCGCGTCGCGCGCCTCGTCGTTCCGCTCGAGCCCCCGGTAGGCCAGCGCCAGTCCATACCACGCCGATGCCGGATCCACCGTCCCGGACGCAAGCACTGCGCGCCATTCCTCCGCTGCCCCCTCCCACCGGCCCAGCTTTTCTCGCAGCCCGGCCAGGCGCCGGTGCAGCTCCTCGTCCTTCACCGGATAGATGTACAGCAGCCGCGCCAGCGCCGCCTCGGCGTCCGCCGCGCGCCCCGCCTCCTCGAGCCGCTTCGCCAGCTTCTTGATCAGCTCCGGGTCCCGCCCCCCTTGCTTCATGTAACGTTCCAGCGCGGAGACGGCGCAAGCCGGGTCTCCCAGCGCCTCGCAGGCTTCCGCCAGCGCCTCGTATGCGCTTCCGGCTTCGACATACTCCGGATAGGCGTCGATAGCGCTGCGTGCCAGCCTTTGCACCTCGTGCCATTGCTGGCCCCGCCGCGCCTCGTGCATCTTCTTCAGCTCCTCTCGCCAGGGGCTGAAATTCCCGAGCGGCGTGCGGTGCTGCTCCTTGAGCCAGGCGAGGAACTGTGCGTCGAACTCCTTGCCGCTCACGCCCAGCACCCGCTGGAGCACCTCGCCTGTCGGCGCAGGCTTCCGGAAGGCGCGGATCATTTCGAGGATCTTCCCCCAGCCCCAGCGTTCCACAATGTAATCGCAGATCCGCCCCGCCTGGAAATAGCTCACCGTCACCTGCCCCGGGCTGCGCGGGCGCTGAAAGCCGCGGTCCAACTGCTCCACCGGCAGCAGCTCGCCCTTGGCCATGGCGGCGACGATGTCCGGCGTCAGCCGGTCGCCCCACTCTGGGTCCGCCGCCGTCTCTTCGTGCACGGAGAGGCCTTCCGTGAACCACCGCGGCACGCGGTGGCGCGTCGCGGTGATCACAAAGACATGGCTCAGCTCGTGCCACAGCGTGCTGGCCCAATGGAATGCTCCGGGAGCGCGCGCCGAGGGGCTGTCCATCGCCACGCTGAGCCCGAAGGCCACGCCGAGCGCGCCCAGCCCCGGCACGCCCAGCGTGCGCACCTCAAAGTCCGCGTGATTCTTGTACGCCTCCACCTGCACGGGCCCGGGCAGGCGGAAGCCGTACTTCTTCTCGTAGACCTTGAGCGCGCGCTCGATCTCGCGCGCGAAATACGGCGCCAGCAGCTTCGATTCGCTCCTGTCGAGCCGCAGCACGAAGCCCGGGCGGCGCACGGCGTCGAACTTCTCCAGCGTGTCGAGCAGCTTCAGCGAATTGGCCGTGGGCGCGTTGCGGTATCCGGCTTCATAGGCTGCTTCCAGTTCGCGCCGGGCGTCGGCGTCGCGCCCCACGCGCATCAGGTTGATGCCCAGCTCACTGCGCGCCGCGTGAAACTCCGGATCGATCTCGAGCGCCTTGCGGTAATACTCGATCCCCTCCTCGTAGCGCCGGTTCAGCACCAGGTGCCGCGCGATCCGCGCATAGCCCGGAGCATGACGGCCCATGGCCGCCAGCGCGGGCGCGGCGTCCTCGTCGCGCAGCAGAGCAATCGCGGCCAGCGCCGCCTGCCCGCCCGGCCGGGCGCCCAGCTTCCCCGCTTCCGCTGCGGCGGCCTCGAAGTCGCCGTCCTCCAGCAGCACATTCGCCAGCAGCTCGCGCGCGTCTTCAAGCGACGGATCCTTCTCCAGCGCCTTGCGGCACAGCTCCGCGGCCTTCGGGTCCATTCGTTCCGCCGCCACGCGCGCCAGCCCGAGCAGCGCCGGCGGGTAGTCCTTCTCGAGCTCCAGCGCCTCCTGGAACAGGTCCGCCGCCTCGCCCGGATTGAACCGCTCCAGCAGCAGCAACCCCCAGCGCACGCGCAGCACCGGATTCTTCGGGTCGCTCTTCACCGCCGCGCGGAAGGCAGCATTCGCGTCTTCCCACCGACGCTGCTTCCAGTAGCGCTCGGCGAGCTCTGCCGCCGTCTGCGCCCACGCGGCGAAGCAGGCAATCCACAGCAGCAGAAGCGCCCGCATCATCGCTCGATCTCCTCCTGCAGCGCCGCCAGCGTCACCAGCAGCACCTGCAGCCGCTTCTTGTAAACGCCGGCGGGCAGCGCCGCCTTCTCGCGCTTCAGCTTCTCGATCTCGATCTCGATCTTCTCGCGCTGCTCGAGCAGCGCCCGCTTGGCCGGCGACGCCAGCGCCGCCTGCGCCGCCCCGAAGCGGACCACCGCCGCGCGCCCCACGCCCGCCGGGTCTTCCATCGCCGGATGCTCGGTGGCGATGCGCTTCTGCGTCTCGTAAAACGCCGCGGTCTTCTGCATCGCGTAGCGGAACGCCTCGGCCGCGCTCACCGCCTCATTCTTGTCCGCGTCGGCGGACGGGTCGCGCAGCGCCTCCACCCAATAGCGAGGAAACGCGACCGCGTTCTTCTCCATGCCGGAACGCGTGGCGGCGAACACCGCCCGCCGCGGGTGCGCCAGCTCCTTCAGCGCGGCGCCGCTCGCGCTCGTCGCCAGCACCACCACCTGCCGCGCCTTCACATTTTCCAGCCACGCGCGCAACTCGGATGCTGAGACGTCCGGCCCCGGCACGTTGAACTTGTACTCGAGCCCGTCGAAGGTGCCGTGGCCGATCAGCGCCAGCACGAACACATCGTCTTCTCCGATTCCCGCCGCCGCGCGCGCGACCGCCTCCCTCAGCGCCTGCTTGTTGACCTGCGCCCCGGCGAGCGCCTCGCCGCCCGTGAGCTTGGCCGCCTCGCGCGCCAGGCTCTGGAAGCGCTGCTCGTAATCCGGCTCGCCGCCCAGCCCGGCCACAAACAGCGCCCGCTCTGCGGCTCCAGCCCTCAGGCACCACAGCAAAAGCAGCAGCGCTCTCACACTGCCCCCCATCGCCTGCGCACCAGCCATTCGGCAACTTTCAGCCCCGCCAGCAGCAGGAACGCGGCGGGCGCGTTCCATACAGGGCGCGTCTCCCGCACCGTGATGCCTGCTTCGGAAAGTTCGATCTCCTTGGCCAGCCCGTCTGCCTCCGAAGGACGGTAGTAGCGCCCTCCGGTCTGCTGCGCCAGCCGCTCCAGCAACTCCCGGTTCTGCTCGGTGCGGAAAAATTCCTGCACGCCGTCCTCGCGGCGGAAGGTCACCGTGTCCCGGCCCAGCTCTTCCAAGCCTTCGCGCGCCGTGGCCTCCGCCAGATACGATCCAGGCCGCGGCGCGCGCCATTCGGACTCGTACACGCCCGACTCCGTCCGCGACGGCGCCAGCTCCAGCGTGTCGCTCACCCCGCCCGGTCCCAGCACATGCACGCTCACCACGGCGCTGGTGGATGGCAGGTAGTTGTGATCCCGCACTTCGGCGCGGATCCGCACCGCCTCCCCGCCCTCATAGGTCTGCCGCGAGGTCAGCAGCCTCACGCGCTCCTCTGCAGTTCCCGACAGCCACCGCAGCAACTGTTGCCAGAACGTCTCATGACTCTGGTCGCGCGCGTCCTGCGCCATCTGCCACCGCCACGTTGCTCCGGTGGCCAGCAGCGCCACGCGCCCGCGCCCGTAGTTCTGCGTCACCAGCAGCGGATGCCGCAGCCGCACGCCGGGCACGGCCTCCACAAGCACTGTCGCGCCCGGCTTCGGCGCGCCGGTTTCCTGGTAATCGGCCAGATACGGCAGAGCCTTCCAGCGGGCGAGGTTCTTCTCAGGGTCTTCCTCGATCCGCGTGATCAGGCTTTCCGCGCCCGCGCGCGTCAGCTCCGCCGTGGCGGGCTCGCGCCGGAACGTTCCCTTCTTCTCCGGCAGCCCGACGGGCAGGATCTCCGCCAGCGGCGAGCGCTGCCAGCCGCCGTCGGCGAGTGCAGAGCGCCCGCCGAGAAACAGCACGCCGCCGCCGCGCCGGTCCACAAACTCCCGGATCAGCGTCTGCTGCGCGGGCGGAAAGTAGCCCGCCTCCACGTTGCCGATGATCAACGCCTGAAAGGCAAACAGCTCGTCGACGCTCGCCGGGAAGCCCCGTTCCAGCTCCTGCGGCGAGCGAATCCCCTGCCGGTAAAACCGGTTCTCCGTCGTACGGACGATGCTTGCCAGGTCGAGTTGCTCGTCCTCTTCCGCAGCGCGCCGGATGAACTTCATCTCCCACCGCGGCTCGCCCTCAAAGTAGAGGATGCGGGGCTTGCGGTCGCGCACATCGACGATCCGCTCTACGGCGTTGTTCTGTTTGTTGGTCTCTTCCGTCAGCGGACCGGCAGAGATCGACAGCGTCCTGACTCCCGCCTTCCCGGCGCTCAGCGCGACGGTCTCTCGCCACGTCTCGCCATCGCCCGCCAGCTTCAGCTCTCTCTGCGCCAGCACGCTGTCGCCGTCACGAACCGCCAGCCTCGCCGTCTGCCCGCGGAAGCCGTTCTGCCTCAGCGTCACTGTCAGCAGCATCCGCGAGCCGGGCAGCACGCGCGCAGGCAAGTCCGCATCCACGATTTCCACGTCCCGCTCGGGCTTCTCGCTTCCAAAGCCAACCGCATGCACCGGAATTCGCGCCCGCCGCAGCGCTTCGATCGTGTCGGGTCCCAGGTTGCCCCCGTTGTCGGCGCCGTCGCTCAGCAACACCACCGCGCCCACCGGCAGCATGGAGCTCTCCGATGCAATCTGCCGCAACGCCGCCCCGAGGTCGGTGCGCCGCACCTCGGGCGCCTCCGGGAGCTTCTCTACGCGAGCCGGCGCGTCGCCCGCCACGTACAGCCGCACCGGGAATCTCTTTTTCAGGTCCTCTGCCAGCGGGCCCTCCGCCAGTTGCCGGACCTGTTGATAGCGCTGCTCCAGCCCCATGCTCGCCGAGGCGTCCACCAACACCGCCACCACGTTCTGCTGCGGCTTGAGCACCGTCACCGACAGCGCCGGCTGCCACAGCAGCACCAGCAACAGCGCCAGCACGCCCCATTCCAACAACCCCAGCGCCAGCAGCCGGCTGCCTCCCAGCCGGCGCCGCCGCAGGAGCCAGAAGAGCCCTGCCGCTGTGGCGATCACCGCCGCTGCCAGCAGCGCGGCGGACCATCCGCTCGAGAACACGAGCGTGCCCTTGCGGTAGACCGAGAGCGGATAGTTGAAGAGAAGCTCGAACATTTCCCGCCTAGTGCGTCATTGAGTAGAGGATGTAATTGATCGCCGTGCGGTAGGCCTGCGAAGCGTATTTCTCGGGGTAATGGGGATTGTCCGCCCACTCCCAGGCGTCCCCCTGGTCCATGTTGAAGCAGATCGCAATGGCGATGCGCCCCTTGGCGTCGCGCCACGCGCGCCACTTCGGCTCGATCCCATCGTATTCATAGGTCTTCTGGAACGGGTAGTTGACGATGCCCGGCACCTGCACGCGGCCGTCGAGATCATACAGCACGTGGAAGATCGGATCGCTGTCCTCGATGTCCACAATCGGACGGTCCGCAAACGCCTTGTTCAGGCTGGCGGTAAACAGCTCCCATTCAAAGGTGCCGTGAAAATCGTCGGTCATGAGGAAGCCGCCGCGGTCGATGAATTCCCTCAGTTTCTTCGCCTGCGCTTCCGGCAGGTCCCAGTGCCCCGGCTCGACGACATACACGAAGGGGAAGTTGAAGATGTCGTCACTGATCAGATCCACGACGCGCTCCATCGGATTGGCCTGGATCCGCGTCAGCCGGATCAGACCCTGAAGGAACTGTCTGTCCGCCTTCGGGTAATCCACGGTCCACGAGCCGCGCATCGCCCAGATGCCCGTGGCACGCACATTGGGATACCGCAGCCGCGCGAAGTAAAACTCTGTCTTTTGCTCCGCGCCCGGCGGGGGAGAATCGTCGTCGGATTCTGGGAACAGGCGGCGGATTCCGCCATATCCGCGCTGGAAGGCGTACAGCGTGGCCGCCAGCGTCAGCCCCGCCAGCACCAGGGCAAGCTGCCTGCGCATATCCATATGGATGCCCCTCGTGGGCCTTAGGATAGCAGACGCTGGCGGGAATTCAATCGTTACGAAACTTCAGGCAGCCAAGAGCCCGCGCAGGTTCCAGCCGCAGATCACGCTGGCCTCGAACTTGTTGCCCGCGGGCCCCTGCCAGTGCGTCTCCAGGCTCACCGCTCCGCCGTAGCCGTCGCGCAGCAGCGCCGCGATCTGCCCCTTCCAGTCCACGTGCCGTGTGCCCAGCGGCCCCCACACCGGCTTGTGACCCTCCATGGCGCAGTCCTTGGCATGGACATGCGCGATGCGGTCCTTCGGCAGCAGGCTGTAGCCGTGCGGGTAAGGCTCTTCGCCCGCCACCAGCGCATTGGCAGGGTCCCAGACCAACTTCACATGGCTGTGCGGCATCGCCGCCAGGAACTTCGCCGCCTCCGCCGCCGTGCCGATGTTGCAGGCGTGCTCGTTCTCGATCCCGCAAACGATGTCATGCGCCTTGAACTGATCGGCGATCCGCTCGATCGCGCGGCAGGCGGGCTCGAAGCAGCGCTCCGGATCCACCGTGCGCCAGAACGAAAAGACGCGCACCAGCCGCGCCCCGGTCAGCTCGCACAACTGAATGGCGCGTTCCGCCAGCCGCGGCTGGTCTTCCATCGTGAACGTGGCGCCGAAGATGTCCTGCTGGAAGCGCGAATCCACCTCGCCGCCTTCCGGCAGCGTGCATTTCAGGATCGGAGATGAGAGCCCCAGCACGCGGATGCCCTTCACCCGAAGGACCTCCATCGCCCGGCGAACCTCGTCGTCGGTGAGGTTCATGATGTTCTTCCCCCACACGACGCGCAGCTCGCAGGCGGTCATGCCGATCGCGGCCATAGCGGTGGCGGCGGCGTTCAGGTCGGGTGAAAACTCGTCGGTAATTGCAGCCAGCTCCAGCTTCGGAATCATGATGACGGGGGTTCCTCGATGACGTGATGCCGGCCGGCAGCCACGCCCGTGAGCCGCTGCCGGCCTCCTCCCGGCCATTCTATTTCAACCGAGCGAACTGCGCTGTCGCGCCCAAGCCCGAAGTGGACGATCAGATCCGACGCCGAGCAGTAGCTCGATCCGGACTTCACCACCGCCCACTGCTTTCCCGAGGCAGTTTCGATCCGCACCACCGCGCCAATCGCGCTGCGGTTCGCGCGCCGCCCGGCCAGCCGGAAGCTCACCCAGCGGTGATCCTTCGGCGCGGCGTCGTTTCTCAACAGCAGAGCCGGCCCGTGGTTCGATGTCATCAGGATGTCCGGATCGCCGTCCTGATCAAAGTCCGCCCACGCCGCGCCCCGCGCCACCAGCGGCCTTTGCAGATCCGGCCCCAGCTTGCCTGACACGTCCTCGAACCGCCCTTTGCCCAGGTTGCGGAACAGCAGCGGCGGCTGCGGATATGTGACCTTCGGCTGCACGCGGGCGATCTCCTCCTCGATGTGTCCGTTGGCCGCGAAAAGGTCCAGCCAGCCGTCGAGGTCATAGTCGAAGAAGAACACGCCGAAAGCCAGCCGCAACAGCGATGACCGTCCCACAGTGGATCGCGGCGCCTCGTCGACAAACAGCCCGTTGCCCTCATTGCGGTACAGGCCCAGCATCTGGTTCGAAAAGTTGCCCACCAGCAGATGCGCCCTGCCGCTGCGGTCGTAGTCGCCCGCGTCGACTCCCATCGCGCCGCGCGCCACCCCGTCCTCGCCGAACGCCACGCCCGCCCCTACGCCCTCCTCGGCGAAGCGCCCGTTTTTCAGGTTGCGGTAGAGCTTGTTCGGCTGCGTGTCGTTGGCCACGAACAGGTCCGGCCACCCGTCGCCGTTGTAGTCCAGCACCGCCACGCCCAGGGACTTCGACGACGGATCGAAAAGCCCCGCCTTCCGCGTACCGTCCTCGAACCTTCCGTTGCCGAGATTGCGGAACAACTTCGAACTGACGCCGCGGTAGGACTCAGGCGTGCAGTAGCTCTTGTTGACGCCATCCAGAGAGCAGAACAGGTCTGCCTGCGGCGTCCACTGCACGTAGTTGGCGACATACAGGTCCAGCCGCCCGTCGAGGTCGTAGTCGAAAAACGCCGCTGACGTGCCGAACGAACTGTTTGCGATCCCCGCCGCCGCCGTCACGTCGCTGAAACGCATTCCGCCTTCGTTGCGCAGCAGCCGGTCGCCGCTGAGCGCCGTCAGATAGAGATCCGGGCGCCCGTCGTTGTCGTAGTCGCCTACCGCCACGCCCATCGGCCAGCGCGGCAGCCGCGGAATGCCCGAGCCGGCGGTCACGTTGCGGAACGTGCCGTCCCGGTGGTTCCGGTACAGCGCCGGCTGCGGGTTCATCAGCAGAATGTCCGGCCAGCCGTCGCCGTCGAGGTCCGCAAACGCGCAGCCCGCGCCCATCGTCTCCGGCAAGTACTTGCGCCCGCTCTTCTGGGCGTCGTGGCGAAAGACAATTCCCGCCTGTTTTGTTACATCGGTGAACCGCCCCTGCGCCGCCAGCGCAAGCGCCAGCGCGGGCACGGCCAGCGCCGCGGAGCCCGCGCGCTTCACCGGCGGCCTCCGCTCAACAGGGCCGATTCATGCTCGTGAATCTGCTGCCTCTCGTTGTTGTCCTCCGCGCTCAGCATCCTCGCCTTCGCCGTCAGCGCCTGCGCGGATTCGTCCGCCTTGAAGCGGCGGAAGAGCCGCTCGTGGCGCCGCGCGTTCTCCATGTCGCCCAGCCCGCGGTAGGCCAGCATCAGGTTGTAGTGCGCCTGCACGTCCTCGGTGTCCACCTCCAGCGCCTTGCGCAGCGCCGCCACGGCGCCGCGGAAGTCGCGCTTCAAAAACAGAATGCGCCCGATCTGGTTTTGCACCACGCGGTCGCGCGGATACCGCTTCTCCACCTCGCGCAGGGATGCCAGAGCCGCGCCGTAGTCCCCTTCCGCCTTCTCCGCCATCGCCTTGAAGAACCACACGCGCCCGAGCGAGGCGTCCAGATGCAGGGCCTTTTCCACGAAGAGCTTCGCGCGGTCGATCTCGCCTTCCTGGATCAGCGCCCGCGCCACGTTCAGCCACCCGTCGGCGTACTCCGGGCGCGCCTCGGTCACTCGCAGGAAGCCAAACTCTGCCGCCTTCAAGTCTCCCTGGAGGAGGCTGCCGATGCCCCAGTCGTTCCAGCGCTCCCAGCTTGTGCGCGCCGCCGAATACCGCCACTCGGTCTTCGCCCCCCGCGGCGCCACCGGCACCGAGACGCGCGCTTGCGCCAGCGTCACAACGGGCACTTCGGGCGTCTTCGCGCCCGGCGCCAGCTCATACTCCCGCGAGTCCGAATGCAGGCTCACGCGCCGCGCCTCCTGATCCGCCTTCGGGCGCAAGGCGTAGGAGAACTCCGTGTAGTACTTCGAGAACTTCCGGTAGTTCAGGCGCGCGTGGAAGGTCACCGGTCCCTGCACGTCCTTTGGCAAGTCCACCCGGTAATGCACCGTGTCGGCGGCGCCGGGCGGAATCAGGCGCACATACAGCACGCTGCGCGCCTGCCACGCGTTGCGCTTGTTGATCGGGTTGCCCTCGCCGTCCAGCATGTAGGAGCGGTAGAAGTGCGCTCCGCGATCGATGCTGCCGTCCTCTTCCACGTGCCCGGAGTGGAAGAACGTCCTTCCCGAGGCGTCGCGCCCTTCCAGCTCCAGCCAGACGTCGAACGCATCCACCGTGCCGCCGGGGAAGAAGTGGCCGATCTTCCTCGTGCGCACCACGAGGTCGAGCCGCACCGCCGCGCCCGGCTCGAGCTGCGGCTGCACTTCGTCGAGCGGCGCGGCGATGCGCGAGATCTCCCGCAGCAGGAAAGCGCCGCCGCCGCGCTCCGCCTCCTCGCCCACGGCGAACGTCGTCATCAGCTGCGGCTCCGCCGCTCCCCGCCGCACCATCTCCGCGCCATGCCCGGCATCGGCGGGGCTCGCCGCGAAGATATCCACGGTGATGAATCCCGATTGCAGGAAGCCCTTCACCGCGGCCATCTGACGATCGTCGCCGTTGGCCGCCGGAACCGCCGTGTTCGCCGCCGCAAAGCGGTGATCGTGCGCCATCCCATTGCGCGCCGCCGGATCGCGCGACGGAAACAGCGGCATATGGCAGTCGGCGCAGCCCATCGGTTTTTCCGGATAGTAGAAGCTGCGCGCGCCCTGCCCGCTCACCCCGGATGCCTGCCAGTTGTCATATTCGTTAAACCCGCGCAGCCACCGGTAGTGGTTCACCGGCTCGTCCAGATGTACCTTGTGGCAAGCCGAGCAGAACTCCGACGTCCTCATGAACGGCTTCATGAAGGTGCGCGAGTGCGGCGACGGCTCCACCTTCACGAACAGGTCGTGCGCATTTCGCAGCACCGGATTCCGGCTGCCCGCCACCGCGTGCAGCTTCGGATATTCGATTGTGAAGCCGCCGTTGCCAGCGGTGGAGTCCACATGCACGATCGAGTGGCAGCTCACGCACCCGAGCCCCGCATGCGCCTCGGGCTTGTCCATCTGCTCCGCCACCGGGCGCTCGAACATGCCGGAAAAGAGCATGGCGTGATCGTGGCAGCCCGCGCACCACTTCGACCCTTGCGTGCCGCTGATCTCCTGCATATGCTCGATCGAGCGCGCGTAGAAGCGGTTGTTGAAGCTCGACCAGCGGTGCATCGAGGACTCCCACTGCCGGTAGATCTCCTCGTGGCACTCGCCGCAGCGCTTCGAATCCAGAAAATAGGAAGACTCGATCAGCCCGCCCGTGGACGTCTTCACCGCCGAAGGCCAGAACGGGCTCTTCGGCCCGCCGCCCTCTTCTTCCATCGAAAGCGGCACCACCGCCGGATTCCGGATCTCCTTTTCGCCTCTCGGCCAGGCCAGCCGCAGCGAAAGCGGAAAGAGCACTATCACGCCGGCGGCAACCGCCATCCAGCGGACCCAGGTTCGCAAAAACAGCCCCTGCATCTTGCCCAGCTCCTTCCGATGCCCAGCCCTCAGCCCCGCCCGGCGTCAGTGAAGCGCGCGCACCACGCGCATCGCCGGGCGCGTGTTGTATTTCTCGATCCACTGCCGGTGCGCAGGCGTCGACGGAAAGCGCTCATTCTTGCCATACGGGTAGGCGCTCATGCCGTGGAAAGGCAGCGGCTCCACCGACTGCGAGAACGCCGTGTTGGCGTCGCGGTCCTTCGCCCAGCCGTCGACCTTCAGCAGCCAGTCCCTGCGCCAGCCGGCAGGCAGCGGCGGCAGCGGGCGCGCGTCGAACTCGAGCGCCAGCTCGTCGCCGGATCCCAGGATCACCATCCGGTCGTCGATGGCGCCGGTCAGCTCCAGCACGTCTCCGAAGCGCGTGTACCGTCCGGGCGTCGGATTCCAGGGCGCCCGGAGCGACACCGGCTCATAGAAGAACTGCTCGGGCTGCCTCCGCAACGGATGCACAATGTGCTTCGAGAAACCGCGGAAACGCAGGTCAGCCGACAAAGCGCGCGCGCGGCTCAACCGCGCCGGCGGCGGCGCGGAGTCCTCGATCAGGAACGCCTCGTCCCAATAGAGCGCTAGGTTAGTGACGATCCGCAGCTCGCGCGATGCGCCGGGGAACTTGCCAGTCAGGTCAACCGCGATCGTCTTGGGCTTGCCCGCGGGCATCCCCATGTCCTCGAGAATCGTCACCCACTCACCCCGGCTGTTCTTCGCCTCCAGCCTCGGCGGCAGCAGCCCCTCGGGCGTCGATTGCGCCTGTTGCAGGAACGTCGATCCGTCGGCCCAATCCACCCACCCGTTCAACACCAGAACGGCGCGGTTGTTCGCCGCGGCCCGCCCGAAATCCAGTTCGATCGAGTGCTTCTGCGCCACGCCGCGGAAATCGCGCTCGAAATTGTCCACGTAGCGCCGGTCGCGCCGCAACAGGCGTTCGGTCACATCGGCGCGCCCGTTGAGAGTGGCGTGCGATGGATACACCCGCCGCTTGCCGCCGAACAGCCGGAATTCCGGATACGGCGGCGACTTCCACTTGTCGTTGGTGAAGATCTCCAGCTCCGAGGGGTGATCCACAGCGGTCAGCTCGATCTGATCGAGGTAGCTCACTTCCGCCAGTTCTTCGGTGATCCGCACCGCGAGCCTGCCGTTGCGGGGCTGCAGCCGCGCGCCGTCGATCCACACGTACTCGTCGTGATCCACAGGAAAGTACTGCCCGTCGCCGGCGGAGGCCCCCAGCGGCGCCACCCCGAGCACATCGGTGATGAACTCGAAGCCCCGCCCGTTCCATGTCCAGATCATCGGACACGAACCCGAGAGCCTCTGCGCTTCCTGGAATTTCAGCGAAACCCCGGCCTTCTGCTTCACCTCGTTCTGGATCAGCCCGTTGGGCCAGGTGATGCGAACCGTGTCGATGTCGGCCGCGTCCCGCACGCCGAATAGCAGCGGCACGCCGCGGTAGAGCTGTTTCTGATAGAAGGGCCCCGCTTTGACTTCCACCTCGGAATTGAAGGCGAGCTTGAGGTTCTTGACGCCCGTAATTTGAACGCGCACCCAGCGGTGCGAGGTCTTCGTCTGGTTGCGCAGCAGCATCAGGCGGCCCTCGCCGTCGGCGGCAGCCAGATCCACGCGCCCGTCGCCGTCGAAGTCGGCCGCTGCACAGGCCACCGCCTTGCCCGGCAAACCCTCGGCCTGGCGCGGGTCCTCCAGCTTGCCCTGCCCCGCGTTGCGCCGCACCGCACCCGATGCGATCACGTCCAGCACGCCGCGGTTCTCGATATCCGCCAGCGCGGGCACGCCCGGCAAGCTCCACGCAACCGCCTCGAGCCGCCCGGCGCGGTTCAGCGCCGCCCCGCCCCGCCAGAGCAGGTCGAACGCGGAGTCGTTGTCGAGATCCGCCACCATCAGCCCGCGAGCCCCCGCCGGCACGGCCGGCATCTCCGCCGCGTCGAAGAATCCGCCCAGGCGGTCGCGGTACAACATCGCGCCGCGCCCCTCGTAACTCACGATCAGGTCGTGCGACTTGGTGTCGGGGATCATCCGCGTCACCACCGCTTCCAGAGCCTTGCCCTGCGCGAACGGGATGTCTCCCGTGCGGTCGGCGAATCCCTGTGGCAACTGGTTGCGCAGCAGGACCGTCTTCTCGCCCAGCAGCAGAAGATCCTGATCGTAGTCGTGATCGTAGTCCACCCACACGGCAAACTCGAACCGCCCCTGCGGCAGCGCGGTCTTCGCCGCTTCAAAGCCCTTCGGCGCGTTGTGCAGCAGGACGGGCCCCTGCCCGGTCAGCACGCAAAGGTCCGGCCGGCCATCGTTGTCATAGTCGCCCGCCGCTGCGCTCAAAACGTCTCTCAATTGCCCGAACGCCGGCTGCTCGGACGCCTGCGTGCCGCGCCGGAACAGTTGCAGCCCGGCGGAAGAGACCACCAGCAGGTCCGCCTGCCCGCTGCCATCGACATCCATCACCAGAAGCCGCGGCCCCGCGCCGGCCTTGCCGGGCAGCGCTTCGGAGGCAAACCGGACCTCGGCGGGCGGAGCGGCCGCAGGCGCCGGCTGGATGGCCTCGTAGATTTCGGAATAGAGGCTCCATTCCACGTCCTCGTTACCCGTGCCCGCTTCTTCGTGGCGCCGCTTCAAATCCTGGAATTTCGCCAGTTTTTCTCTCGCTTTTTCCTGATCTCCGCGCTGCCGGTAAAAATTAAAGAGCTGGAAATGCGGCGCGGCAAAATTCGGATCGAGCTTTGCAGCCAGCTCGAATTTCGCGTTGGCGTCTTCAATCCGCCCCTCGGCCTTGTAAAGGACGCCCAGGTTGTAGTGCGTGATCGGCTCTTCGGGGACGAGCTGTGCCATCCGTTCCAGTTGCTGGATCGCCTTCAACGGCTCGCCCATCCGCTTGTACTCGATGCCGAGGTTGAACCACGTGTGCGGAATCGAAGGGTCTTTCTTCTGGACTTCCTCGAGTATGCGGATCCCGTCGGCGACCTTGCCTGCCCGCAAAAGCGCCAGCCCGTAGTTCAGCCGGTCGATCACGGATTCCGGGTTCATTTCGACCACGAGACGGAATTGCTCCACCGCCTCGTTTTGCGTCGTCGGATTTTCGTAGTAGGCTTTGCCCAGCGTGCGGAGCCGCTGCAGGCGCTCTTCTCGCTGCTCCGTTCCCGGCTGCCCGAAACCCGCAATGACGAACGCAAGAAGGGCGCACACGGCCGCGCCCGCGGCGAGACCCCGGAGTTTCATCTTGACCATTTCGTCATAGGTACGGCTCGGCCGTCAATAATGGAAAGCTACTAGTGTCGTGACCGCCTAGACATTTTGCAATAAAACATTTCCAACCGGGAATGTTTGGGGCATACTGGGGTATGTCTCGCCCTGCTCTTCGTCTGACTCTGACCAAGAAGGAACGAACGTCGCTCCGAGAACTCCTCACTGGTGGCATTCAGCCGGTTCGTGTCGTCCTCCATGCTCTTTCGTTGCTGTGGCTGGACAAAGG
>JBBIIK010000016.1:0-72778 GCA_037446555.1 Acidobacteriota bacterium | reverse complement strand
TTCTGCGGTGGAGGTCGAAGCGATGAGCGGCGCCCGGCCGGCCTCCACAGGGCGCGTCTACGGGCGCCTCTCGGGTGCTGAAGGCGTGGGGCTTGCCGCGGTCGACGTTCTACCACCAGCGCCGCCGGCAGGCCTCTCCGCGCCTGCCCGCGCGGCGCGGCCCGAAGACGCGCTACACGGATGAGGAACTCGTCGGCGAGATTCGGCGGAGGATCCAGGAGTCTCCCTTCACCGGCGAAGGCCACCGCAAGGTGTGGGCGCGGCTACGGATGGCCGGCGTGCGCACCTCGAAACAGCGCGTGCTGCGGCTGATGCGCGAGCACCATCTGCTGGCGCCGCAGCGGCAGCCGCAGCCCCTCCCGCCGAAGCGGGATGAGGGGACCTTGCCGGGCGTGCGGCCGAATCGGCAGTGGGGCATCGACGCCACGGCCGGTTTCACTCGCTGCGACGGCCAAGTCGCAATCTATGCAATGATCGATCACCATTCCGCCTACTGCCTGGGCATCCATGTCGCCAGGCGAGGCACGTGGTTGGAAGCTTTGGAGCCCGTGCGTCAGGCCGTCAGAGAGCAGTTCGGAGGCTTCCGGGAGGGCATCGCTGCCGGCGTGATGCTGCGGCACGACCACGGCTCTGCGATGATGAGCGATGACTTTCAGCGCGAGATCCGCTTTCTCGGATTGGAGTCCTCGCCGGCTTTCGTGCGCGAGCCGGAAGGCAACGGCTGCATCGAACGCTTCTTCCGAACTCTCAAAGAGCAGCTGCTCCGGGTGCGCCACTTCGAGACCGTGGAAGAGCTGGCTGCGGCTCTTCAGGAATTCCGCCAGCGCTACAACGAGCACTGGCTGATCGAAAGGCTTCACTTTCAGACCCCGCGGCAGGCTCACCAAGCCTTGCTTGCCCTCGAACCTGCCGCATGACGATAATTCAAAAAACTGTCCAAGAAATCGGGGGCGGTACATTCATTGTATCGGCCGGGACTCACTCCAGCGGGCGGTACCAGATGTTGCGGAAGCGCATTGTGGTGTCCGGGGCGCCAGGAAAGCCCGAGTGGTCCTGGAGCAGGAGCGGTCCCGGATCGCACATGGCCCTGCGGAAGCGCAACGGGGCGTTGTCCTGGACCAGCACGCCGTTGAGGAAGACGGTCAGCGTGCCCGGGCGCACTTCCTGCCCGCGCTCGCTGCAGACCGGCGCGTGGTAGACGATGTCATAGGAAGACCACTCGCCGGGCTTGCGGGAGGCATTGACCAGCGGAGGGTGTTGGTCATAGACGGCGCCCACGGCGCCGGTGGCGTAGGTCGGGTTGCGGTATCCGTCGAGAATCTGGATTTCCGTGATTTTCTGAATGTAGACGCCTGAATTCCCTCTCAACTGTCCCTTTTGACCGGGCATCTCCGGCACCAGGAACTCCAGATGGATCTGGGCGGATCGGAATTGCCCGCGCGAAACGGCGTCCCCGGCTCCGGTCCGGCAGACCATTTCGCGGCCTTCGACCTTGCATCCCGTCGGCGAGCCGTCCGGGCGCGTCCATCCGTCGATGCCCGATCCGTCGAACAGAACGACGGCGTCCGAGGGGGGATCGCCGGCGGCGGCGCCCGGGGTGACGGCGCGCGGCTCCGGCAAAGGCGCCGGCGAGTCCTCTGCAACAGCCGGCGGAACAGGAAGAGTGACATCGCCGGTGGCCGCCCATTCCGCCCCGCGGGTGAAGGTGGCTGTGAACACGGGAGTCTTCACCGCCGGCCCGTCGTGACCGAGCGCGGTGACGAAGACCCTGCCGCTGCCATAGTTCAGCGTCCAGAGGATGGGATGATCGAGGCCCTCGCCCGGAACAGGCTGGCGCGCCTTGCCCTGGTACAGCTTGTGATCGTCCCAGGCGGTGGCAAGCACATGGTAGGAGCCCGGCGCCTGCCACTTGAGGTTGGCGTATAGCTCGTCGTCGGGCTGGGCGAGCTTTGCGCGGAGGCTGCGAGTGACGGGGTGCGTGCGGTCGCGGATGTCGAGATGAAACGTGTGCGCGGGCGAATGGTGGCCCTGATTGGGCCGCCAGTTGCCGCCGCAGAGGGTCTCGAATTCGGGCCAATCGAGGAAGGCTGCGATGGAGAAGTGGTAGACGACGAGGCCGTGGCCCGAGCGGACGAATTCGAGCAGGGCGGCGCGGGTGCGTTCCGGCCAGGCGAATGCGGGGTCGCGGGCGTCGTAATAGTTGAGCACGACAAGGTCGTAGCCGGAGAGCGTTTCCGGACCTGCGCCGCGAAAGTCCTCGGTGACGCGGACCTCGAACCGGCCTGTGTCTTCAAGAGCTTTGCGGAGCAGCGGCGAAACGATGCGCCAGTCATGACCGCCGATGGCGCCTCCAGTGACGAGGAGCGTCCGGATTCTTGGGGGCGAGGCAGGGGGCTGCGCCAGGGCGGGCAGCAGGGCCAGAAGAAGCAGAGCGCGCATGAGGGAGCCTCCGCCCCCATTCTATGGGCGGACAGGCGGTCCGTGTTGGTACAATCGCGGCTTCAGAATCCCTGCGGGAGAGACAAACAGCGATGAGCGACGAGATCAAGTACGTTCTGGACGAGAGCCGCCTGCCCAAGTTCTGGTACAACATTGCGGCGGATCTGCCGAAGCCCGTGCCGCCCGTGCTGCATCCGGGGACGAAGCAGCCGGTGACGCCTGCGGATCTGGAAGTGATCTTCCCGATGAGCCTGATCGAGCAGGAAGTGTCGGCGGAGCGGGAGATCGAGATTCCGAAGCCGGTGCGCGACATCTACCGGCAGTGGCGCCCGACGCCGTTGTACCGCGCCCGCCGTCTGGAGAAGGCGCTCGACACGCCGGCGCGGATCTATTACAAGTACGAGGGCGTCAGCCCGGCGGGCTCGCACAAGCCGAACACGGCGGTGGCGCAGGCTTTCTACAACAAGGAAGCGGGCGTGCGGAGGATCGTCACCGAGACGGGAGCGGGGCAGTGGGGATCGTCGTTGGCGCTGGCGGGCGCGTTTTTCGGGCTGAAGATCGAAGTCTACATGGTCCGGGTGAGCTACGAGCAGAAGCCTTACCGGCGCGCACTGATGGAGAGCTACGGGGCGCGGTGCGTGGCATCGCCCTCGATGGAAACCGCCAGCGGGCGGGCGATTCTCGAAAAACGCCCCGATCACCCGGGCAGCCTCGGCATCGCGATTTCGGAGGCTGTCGAAGTGGCGGCGCAGAGCGCGGACACCAAGTATGCCCTGGGAAGCGTGCTGAACCATGTGCTGCTGCACCAGACGGTGATCGGAGAAGAGGCGATCGAGCAACTAGCGATGGCGGGCGATGAGCCGGACGTTGTTGTCGGCTGCACGGGCGGCGGTTCGAACTTCGCGGGTATCGCGTTCCCGTTCATTGGCAGGATGCTGCGGGGCGGGAAGAAGATGCGAATCGTGGCGGTGGAGCCGGCGGCGTGCCCGTCGCTGACGCGCGGCAAGTATGCATATGATTTCGGCGACACGGCGCACCTGACGCCGCTTGTGAAGATGCACACGCTGGGCAGCACGTTCACGCCGCCGGGCTTCCATGCCGGCGGGCTGCGCTACCACGGCATGGCGCCGCTGGTGAGCCACTGCAAGGAGCTGGGCCTGATCGAGGCGAAGTCCTGCACGCAGCTCAGCTGCTTCGAAGCGGGCGTGCTGTTCGCGCGCAGCGAAGGGATTCTTCCGGCGCCGGAAGCCAATCACGCCGTCCGTGCCGCCATCGATGAAGCGGTGCGCTGCAAGCAGGAGGGCAGGAGCGAGGCGATCCTGTTCAATCTCTGCGGGCACGGGCACTTCGACATGCAGGCCTACATGGATTACTTCGCCGGCAAGCTGACCGACCAGCAGTATGACGAAAGCGAGCTGGCGATGGCGCTTGCCGGGCTGCCATCCGTCAGCGCCTGAGACTCGCCACGCCTATTCTCCGGCAGAGAAGGTCTGCGGGTGTACAATTAAGAGAACCGGGGCTGCTCATCCGAGTTTCCGCGGGCGAAAGAGAGTGATTGTTTGATGATTGTGCATCCCAAGGGGCCGAAGGCCCGGGTTCTGTTGACGAGCGTATTCGGCCCCTACGCGCAGGACGATGAGTACGGAAGCCGCTCCATCAATCCGATGGAGCTGTACCACAACCAGGTGACCCGGGCGCAGGGCCCGTATTCGCTTCGGATGTTCCACCGCTCGTGGGGCATCATGTTCATCCAGGCGAACATCCAGAATCCCTCTACGGTGCTGGATTTCCCCACCCGGGAGCGCTTCGAGCAAGAACTGCAGGAGCACCGGTACGACGTCGTGGGGATCAGCTCGATCATCGTGAACGTGGGCAAGGTGCGCGAGATGTGCCGGATCGTGCGGCGGCTCTCGCCGAAGTCCGTGATCGTCGTCGGCGGGCACGTATCGGCGATTCCGGGGCTCGAGCACATGATCGACGCCGACTACATCGTGAAGGGCGAGGGCGTGCGGTGGATGCGGGAGTTCCTGGGGCAAGACACGCGCGCGAAAGTGGAGCATCCGCTGATCGCCTCGGGATTCGGACACCGCGTGATGGGGCTCAAGCTGCCCGGCAAGCTCGGATCGACGGCGGCGACAATCATCCCTTCTGTGGGATGCCCGCTTGGGTGCGACTTCTGCACCACGTCTGCGTTTTTCGGAGGCAAGGGGAACTTCATCAATTTCTTCGAGACGGGGCGCGAGATCTACGAAGCGATGGAGAAAGCGGAGCACGCCTTCCAGTACAAGTCGTTCTTCGTGATGGACGAGAACTTCCTGCTGCACCGGAAGCGCGCCATGGAGCTGCTGGATTGCATGAAGGAGGGTGGGAAGAGCTGGGATTTGTACGTATTCTCGTCGGCGAATGCGATCCGCAAGTACAGCATGGAAGAGCTGGTGGAGCTCGGAATCTCGTGGGTGTGGATGGGGCTGGAGTCGCCGCAGAGCGGCTACGCGAAGCTCGCCGGATCCGACACGCTGAGCCTGGTGCGTGAACTGCGCAGCAACGGCATCCGCGTGCTTGGATCGACAATCGTCGGCATGCGCCATCACACGCCGCAGAACATCGGCGAGGAGATCGACTATGCGTGCAGCCACGAGACGGATTTCCACCAGTTCATGCTCTACACGCCGCTGCCCGGGACGCCTCTCCACCAGCGGATGCAGAAGGAAGGCACGCTGATCGACGTGGACCTGGCCGACGTGCACGGGCAGTACAAGTTCAACTGGCGGCACCCGTTCATCAGCCGGGACGATTCCAAGAAATTCCTCGACTGGGCATTCTGGCGGGACTTCGAGCTGAACGGCCCCTCGCTCTATCGCATCTGCCGCACGACGCTCGAAGGCGTGCGAAGGTACCGGTTCTATCCGGACTGGCGCGTGCGCGAGCGTTTCGAGCGGGAGGCGAAGGCGCTGAGGACTTCCTACGCGGCAGTGCTGTGGGCGATGGAGCGCCATATGCGGCAGAAGAATGCCGAAGTGGCGCAGCGGGTTCACGAACTGCGGGAAGAGATCCGGCGGGAGTGCGGCGCGCTGGCGGCGGCCGTCGGCGCCGCGCTGGGTCCGCTGATGCTGTGGCTCACCCGGCGCGAGGAGAAGAAACTCGAAAAAGGCGTCGCCTACGAGCCGAAGACCTTCATCGAGAGGCGCAACTGGGCGGAAGCCTGAGCGCGGGCTACACCGCGGCGAGCCTGCGGTGGAAGACCAGCAGGTACGCTGCAATCAGCGTGAGCAGGATCCCGCACGAACCGACCACGGCGGCGATGCCGAACACGGGCGTGAGCGCCCCCGCCACCAGGCTCCCTACCGGCATGCCGCCGCGGAAGGCGATGTTGTAGAGGCTCATCACCCGCCCCCGCATCTCGTCAGTGGCGATCAGCTGCACGAGGGAACTCAGCAGCGCGAAACAGGCGATCAGCGCCATGCCGCCGATAAACGCGAAGGCGAGGCTCAGCCGGAAGTCTCGCGAAAAGGCGAACAGAGCCTCGAACAGGCCCAGCAGAATGAGGCCGACGAGGGCGTCCCGGCCCAGATGCGGACGCTTCCCGCGCGCGGCGACCAGCAGCGCCCCCGTGATCGCCCCCGCGGCTTCGGTCGAGAGGAGGACCGTGTAGGTGGCGGCATCGCCTCCGAAGACGTCGCGGGCGAACACGGGCAGGAACACGAGGATCGGGATTCCCAGGAACGTGCACACGAATGCGACGAGAATCAGCGGCAGCATGCCCGGACGGCTGCGGATGAAAACCAGGCCCTGCTTCATGGAATCCATCACCGTCTCCTGCGACGGCGCGGGGGTGAAGCGCACCTGGATCAACAGCAGCGAGGCGATCACGGCCACGTAGGACAGTCCGTTCAGTCCGAAGCACCACGCGGCGCCGAGGTGCGTGAGCGCCAGGCCGCCGATCACCGGGCCGATCACGCGGGCGAGGTTGAACTGGATCGAGTTCATGGCGATGGCGTTCGGCAGGTGGTCGCGGGGCACAAGCGAGGGGAGCAACGACTGGTAGGCGGGCGCCCCGAACGCCTGCGCGGTGCCGACGATGAACGACAGAGCGAGGATGTGCCACACCCGTGCATGCCCGAAGGCGAACAGGCCTGCCAGCAAGAAGGCGCAAGTCATCTGCACGCACTGCGAGGCGATCAGCACGCGGCGGCGGTCGATGCGGTCCGCGGCGACGCCGGCGAACAGCGCGAGCAGAAAGATCGGGATTTCCCCAAGGAAATTGTCCAGCCCGAGATAAAACGCCGAGCCCGAAAGCTGGAGCACCAGCCAGCTCTGGGCGAGCTTCTGCATCCACGTGCCGATGCTCGACACGAACGCGCCCGACCACATCAGCCGGAAATTGCGGTAGTGGAATGCAGAAAATATGCGTCCAAGCAAGGCGCGTGTCCGTCAGGGCAGTGGTGCGGGCCGGGAGATCAGATGCAGCAGGTTGCCGTCCGGATCGGTGAAGAACGGAAGCCTGTTGCCGGAGAGAATCAGGGGCCCGGAGACGATGTTGACGCCCTTTTGCCGGAGATCCGCGGCGGCCTGGTCGAAGTCGGCGACCGAAACGGCGAGGTGGCGCAAGCCCGGCGTCTTCATTTGAGCGGGTAGGGCGCCGCCCTGGCTGGGGATGATCTCGAGCATGGCGCCGTTGGGCGCCTTGACGAAGTAGTTGCCGTCGTACTCGTAATTGATGCGGAAGCCCAGAGTATCGACATACCACTGCGCCAGGCGCTGCGGGTGGGGCGAGGCGATCGCCGTGTGCTCAAGTCCCGTGTACAGCATACAACCGGAGTGTAGCAAGGCAGGCAGTGGCGCACGATGAACGCAGCCGGGGGCCGGCGAAGGCCCGCCATGCGGCGCGCATCGGATATGCTTGCCTGAGGAGCCCACGCCCATGATGACCAGAAGAGAGTGGATGGCGGCTGCGCCAGCGGTGCTGCGGGGCGCATCCGCGCAAGCCGGCAAGCGCCGGAACGTGATCTTCATCCTGAGCGACGACCACCGCTACGACGCGATGGGGTTCATGAAGGCGCAGCCGTGGCTCAGAACGCCCCAGATGGACCGCATGGCGGCGGAGGGAGCGCACTTCGCCAACGCCTTCGTTACGACGGCGCTCTGCAGTCCCAGCCGCGCGACGATTCTCACCGGAGTTTATGCGCACCGCCACCGCATCGTGGACAACAACACAGCCATCCCGAAAGGCACCGTGTTTTTCCCGTCCTACTTGCAGAAGGCGGGTTACAAGACCGCGTTTTTCGGCAAATGGCACATGGGCAACGAAGGCGACGACCCGCAGCCGGGCTTCGACCACTGGGTCAGTTTCCGCGGGCAGGGAACCTACAATCCCAGCGCCAACGGGCTGAACATCAACGGCAGGCGCGTCCCGCAGAAGGGGTACATCACGGACGAGTTGACCGATTACGCCCTGCAATGGCTGGATTCCCTGCCGAAAAGCCGGCCGTATTTTCTCTATCTCTCGCACAAGGCCGTGCACGCGGAATTCGAGCCGGCGCCGCGCTACAAAGGGATCTACAAGGATGCGCAGTTCGTCTATCCGAAGACCATGGCCGCCGAAGGCGAGTATGCGCAGGGCCGGCCCATGTGGGTGCAAAACCAGCGCAATTCCTGGCACGGCGTCGATTATCCCTATCACTCCGATCTCGATGTCGGCGAATACTACAAGCGCTACGCCGAGACGCTGATGGCTGTTGACCAGAGCATCGGGCGCATCCTGGATGCGCTGAAGGCGCGCGGCGAGCTGGACTCCACGCTGGTCGTCTACATGGGCGACAACGGCTTTGCGTTCGGCGAACATGGGCTGATCGACAAGCGGACCGCCTATGAGGAGTCGATGCGCGTGCCATTGCTGGCGCGCTGTCCGGAGCTGTTCGGCGGCGGGCGCAAGGTGGACGAGGTGGTGGCGAATCTCGACATCATGCCCACGGTGCTGGAGGCGTGCGGCGTGCCTGCGCCGGCGGGGATCGACGGCATGAGCTGGCTGCGGCTCCTGCGCGGCGAGCGTGCGGGCTGGCGCAGCGAGCTTCTCTACGAGTACTACTGGGAGCGCAATTTTCCGCAAACTCCGACGATTCATGCGCTGCGCACGGACCGGTACAAGTTCGTCCGCGTGCACGGGCTGTGGGACCTCGACGAGCTGTACGACCTGAGGGAAGACCCGCTCGAGAGCCGGAACCTGATTCTGCGGCCGGAATTCAGAAAAACTGCCGAGGAACTCCAGGCCAGGCTCTGGAAAGTTCTGGAAGAAACGGGCGGAATGTACATCCCGCTGCAGCCGGACCGCGGTCCGCAGTTCAATCTGCGCCACCCGGGCCGGTCGAAAGCAGCGGAGTTCCCGGAGGCGCTCCGGCCGCAGCCGCGCCGCGCCAACCCTGTTCATCGCTGAGCGGGCGCGGGCGCGACGCTACACTGGGAAACATGGATCTGAAAGGGAAGAGAGTGGCCATCTTCGTGGACCAGCAATATCAGGAGCTGGAGGTGTGGTACCCGTATTACCGCCTGATCGAGGCGGGCGCGGAGGCGCACTTCATCGCTGCGGAGGCGCCGAAGAGTTATCCCTCCAAGACGGGTTACCCCTGCGTGTCGCACAAGACCTACGAAGCCGTGCGCGCGGCGGACTATGACGGCGTCATCGTCCCGGGCGGATTCGCGCCGGACTTCATCCGGCGCCATCCGGCATCGAGCCGCTTCATCGAGGAGATGAATGCGGAAGGGAAGCTCGTGGCGGCGATTTGCCATGGCCTGTGGTGCCTCTGTTCGGCCAACGTGCTGCGGGGCAGGCGCTGCACTTCGTTTTTCGCCATCAAGGACGATGTCGTCAACGCGGGCGGACTTTGGGAGGACAGCGATGTGGTAGTGGACGGCAACCTGGTCTCCTCCCGCAAGCCCGACGACCTGCCCGCCTTCATGAAAGCCTGCATGAAGGTTCTTGAGAGCCGGTAAGGCGCATGGCAACTCCTGCGGCGATCCACGCGAGCGGGCTCCGCAAGCTCTACGGCAATTTCGAGGCGGTCCGGGGGATCGGCTTCGAAGTGGCAGAGGGGGAAATCTTCGGCCTGCTCGGACCGAACGGCGCGGGCAAGACGACCACGGTGGAGATTCTCGAGGGGCTGCGCCAGCGCAGCGCGGGCGATGTCTCCGTGCTGGGCTGCGATCCGGAGAAGGAAACCGATGCGGTCAAGGACCGGATCGGCGTGGCGCTGCAATCCACGAACCTCCCGGACAAGATCCGGGTGCACGAGGCGGCGGAGCTGTTTGCCGCCTTCTACACGAGATCCGTCGATGTGGACGCGCTGCTGAAGCGGCTGCAGCTCTGGGAGAAGAGGCACGCTTTTTACAGCACTCTTTCCGGCGGACAGAAGCAGCGGCTGGCGCTGGCGCTGGCCCTGGTGAACGATCCCGAGCTGGTCTTTCTGGACGAGCCCACCACGGGACTCGATCCGCAGGTGCGGCTGGAAATTCACACGCTGATCAGCAAGTTGCGGGAGCAGCGGAAGACGGTGCTCCTCACCACGCACTATATCGAGGAAGCCGAGCGGCTGTGCGACCGGGTGGCGATCATCGACGAGGGGAAGATCGTGGCCATGGGCGCCCCGCGCGAGCTGCAGGACCGCGTGCTCGGCCACGCCCGCGTCGAGGTGAAGACTGCGGCGCCGATGCCCGAAGAGCTTCCCGAAGCCTGGCGCGAGGGCGTAGCGACGTCGTTCAGCGACGGGCGCAAGATGCTGTGCGCCTCGGCGGAGAAGCCGGCGCGCGTCGTAGTGGAGCTGGTCAAGTGGCTCGAGTCGGCGGGAGTCGAAATTGAAGACCTCCACATTCGCCGCCCGACGCTGGAGGACGTGTTTCTCGAACTCACCGGCAAGAGCCTGAGGGAGTAGCCGTGCGGCTCAGAGCCTACGCTGCCTACATCAAGATCACGCTCAAGCTGACGCTGCGCGACCGCGTGGTGCTGTTCTTCAACTATCTGATGCCCCTGCTGTTCTTCATCGCATTCGGCGAGGGGCTGGGCGCGGGCACAAGCTCCGGCGCGATGTCGCAAACCGTGAGCATGGTGCTGATGTTCGGCGTGCTGGGCACGGGCTTCTTCGGCGGCGGCATCCGGGCGACGATGGACCGCGAGGCCGGAATTCTGCGCCGCTTCAAGGTGGCGCCCATCTCGCCGGCGCCGCTGCTGGTGGCTTCCCTGGTGACGGGCTGGGCTGTGTTTCTGCCGTCCGTCTTTCTGTTCCTCTCGTTGGCGCGCTGGCGTTACGGATGGGACCAGCCGCTGAATCTCGCGTCGCTGTTGATCGTGACCAGCGTCGGCGTGCTGGCGTTCCGAAGCATGGGGCTGATCATCGCCTCCGTGGTCAACAGCATGCAGGAGAGCCAGATCATCGCGCAGTTGCTGTATATGCCGATGCTGCTGCTTTCGGGCGCTGCCGTGCCGCTGCACATCTTCCCCGAGTGGCTCCAGAAGCTGGCGCAGTTTCTGCCCGCCACGCACCTGTATCTCGGCACGCAGGGCATTCTTGTGCGCGGGGAGACGGCGTGGGACAACCGCGCAGCCGTGGGGTCGATGCTGCTCGCAATGGCGGCAGGCCTTGTGATCAGCATCAAGCTGTTCCGCTGGGAGAAGGACGAGAAGGTGAAGCCTGCGGCCAAGCTCTGGCTCGCGGGCATCATGCTCCCGTTCGTGCTGATCGGCGCCTGGGAGATGCACCACCGCGGCAATGAACGCAAGATGAGAGTTCTCGAACGGCAGACACGACGTTCCCAGAGCTGGCTCATCCGCGATGCGAGGATCTTCGAGGGCGGCGGGGAGTGGATCGAGCGCGGCGCCGTGCTCATCCGCAACGGAAAGATCGAACGCGTCTACCGCGGTGCTGCGCCCGAGCCGAAGGAGGTCCGGGCGGAGGGAATCGAGGCGGGCGGCCGCACGCTGCTGCCTGCGCTCATCGACTCTGGCGTAATCCTGGCCAAGCCCGGTGAGAGCAGCGCGCCGAAGGGAGTGGAGAGCATCCTGTCCGGGTACGTGTACTGGGGCGTGGGCGCTATTCAGGCGCTGCCGGATCCTCTGGGCGTGGCGGAACAGTACCGGAGGAGAGTGGACGAGGGGGAGGTGATCGGCCCGGAGATTCTGACCGGCGCGTGGATTCCGCCCTTCAGCCTGGCGGCGGCGGAAGCCGAGAGCGGAGACCTGTCGATTCTGAGGCAGGACCTCGTGCGGCAGTTTTACTCGCCGGGCTACTTGCAGGGACTGGAGTCCTTGGGCGCGCAGCGGAAGGGTTCGCCGCAGGCGTATGGAGCCGCTGCGGCGAGGTTGCGGGAGATGTGGCGCCGCGGAGAGCTGCCGCCTCCGGCAGGCGCAGGCGCGGGCTGGCCGGGGCTGCCCGCGCCCGCGCTGTTGAGGGAACTCGAGCTGTGGCAGAAGGAAGGCGTGCCCGCGGCGGAGATCCTTCGCGCGGCGACTTCGCTCGCAGCCGCGCGCGCTGGGGCGGGCGGCACGCTGGGCCGGGTGCGGGAGGGGTTCGAGGCGACCCTCCTGATCGTGGAAGGGGATCCGCTGGAGGACATCCGGTCCCTGGGCAGGATCCACACCGTGCTCGTCCGCGGGGAGCGCGTGGCGCGAAGCGAACTCGCCAATCAAAACAAAAGCAGCGGAAAATGATTTAAACAAAAAAGCCCCCGGGGGCCGGGCTCAGGGTCGGCCTCCGGGGGGCAAGCGTTTCAGCGCAAAACTCTTCTACCTGGGCGGGGATCCGCTCCCGCCGCCGTCGCCCGCGGCGTCCAGCCAGTCCGGCCGCCGCAGCACATCGCGCGGGCGGGCGCCGTCCGGCGGCCCGATGATCCCTTCCTTCTGCATCCTGTCCAGCAACCGCGCGGCGCGCCCGTAGCCGATCCGGAGGCGCCGCTGCAGGATGGAGGTGGAAGCCTTGCCGATCTGGCAGACGATGCGCACGGCCTCGACATAGAGAGGGTCGTCATAGCTCTCTGTGTCGTCCTCCGCTTCCTCCTCGTCGTCCGAAGGGGGCGCGAGGAGGTAGGACTGATCGTAATCCGGCTGTGCCTGCTTCCTCCAGAAGTCGACCACTTCGGTGATCTCGCTCTCGGTCACGAAGGCGCCGTGAATGCGGACCAGGCGGGAGGAGCCGGGAGGCAGGAAGAGCATGTCGCCCTTGCCGAGGAGGTGCTCGGCGCCCATGACGTCGAGCACGGTGCGCGAGTCCACGCGCGTGGCGACACGGAAGCTGATGCGCGCGGGGAAGTTGGCTTTGATCAGGCCGGTGATGACGTCGACGCTCGGCCTCTGCGTGGCCAGTACCAGGTGCATGCCGACGGCGCGGGCCATCTGCGCCAGGCGGATGACGGACTCTTCCACTCCGGCGCGCTCGAGCATCATCAGGTCGGCCAGCTCGTCGATGACGATCAGGATGTAGGGCAGCGGGCGTTCAGGCTCGGCCGCTTCGGCGCCCTGCTGCTCGTCGAACAGCGAGAGCGGGCGCTCGTTCAGCTCCCGGATCCGCTTGTTGAACTGCTCGATGTTGCGGACGCCGTAGGAGGCCAGCAGTTTGAGCCGCCGCTCCATTTCGAAGACGGCGTTGCGAAGCGCGTTGACCGCCTTCTTCGGCTCGATGATCACGGGCGTGAGGAGGTGCGGAATGCCGTCGTAGATGCCGAGCTCCACGCGCTTTGGATCAATCAGGATCATGCGCACTTCGTCCGGGGTGGACTTGTAAAGCACGCTCATGATCAGCGTGTTCAGCATCACGCTCTTGCCACTGCCGGTGGAACCGGCGATGAGGAGGTGCGGCATGCGCTCGAGTTCTGTGACGCGAATGCGGCCGGTGATGTCCTTGCCGAGCGCGAACGTGAGGCGGTAGGGAGAGTCGATGAAATCGTCGGACTCGAGGATTTGCCGCAGGCTGATGGTTTCGCGCCGCGTGTTTGGAACCTCGATGCCCACGGTGGGCTTGCCGGGGATCCGCTCGATGAGAATGGATTCGGCCTGAAGCCCGAGGCAGAGATCCTCGCTCAGGGTGGTGATCTTCGAGATTTTGACGCCGGCGTCGGGCTTGAACTCGAACGTCGTGACCACCGGGCCCGGGTTGATCTGGACGACATTTCCGAAAACGTTGAACTCTTCCAGCTTGCTGCGGATGCGGCCGGCGATCTCCTTCAATTCCTCCGAGTCGTACCCTTCGCGCTCCGGCGGCGGATGGAGGAGCTGCGTGGGAGGCAGCTTGAAGAAGGCGCGCCGCGCTGCATCCTCTTTCGCGGACCGCTTCTGTTTCGCGGCAGGGGCGGGCTCCGCCTCCTCCAACGGGCGGATGGGAATGTCATCGACCACGTCTTGTGCGGGAGGAGCGGGCGGCTGCTCGACGATCGGCGGCGGGAAGTGCGGTTCCAGGAGATCCTCCGCCGCCTGAAGGTCGGCTGTCAGCCCTCCGGGCGAGACGGCAACGGCGGCGCCCGCGGCAGCAGCCGCAGCGCGGCGCGGGGGCTCAGGCGCGCGGTCTTCCAGCCCGGAGGCGGCGTCTTCGGGTTTGCGCCTCCGCCGGGGCAGCCAGCCCGCCAGGCGGGGTTCGATGGCGGAGGCGAGCCGCTCGACCGAGAAAGAAGAGATCAAGTAAACCGAAAGAACGCCCAGCACCGCGAGAAAAATCGCAGTGCCGGCCGTGTTGAGAACCGATTCGAGCGACGAAGCGATCAGGAATCCGAACAGCCCTCCGGCGGCGAACGATGTTCCCAGCAGGCGGCCGGCGCGCGCCAGCTCGAGGGCTGCGGCAGCCGACAGGATCAGCAGCCCGTAGCCTGTGATCCTGACCAGCGGGGACGTCAGGGGGCGGTGGCGGAGCCAGCGGATCCCCACCCACAGCAGCAGAGCGGGCAACAACCACGCGGCGAGTCCGAACGATTGAAACAAGAGGTCCGAGGCGAACGCGCCAACAAGCCCGATTTTGTTGGCCGCCGGATGCCTGCCCGTGGCCGTGTTCCACGCAGGATCGAAGGGATCGAAGGAGGCCAGAGCAAAGAGGACCGAAAAGGAGATCGCGAGGCAGACAACCCCGGAGAACTCCTTGAGGCGAGAGGAGGGTGCAGTCGGAACCGTGTTCATTCCGCCAGCCGGCGGAAAGCAGCCAGAGCGAGTATGAGTATACCAAAAATCACGCGATATGCAACAAAGAAACGCAGGGTTTTGTGCCGCAGGAACCGCAGGAACCACGCGATGACGGCGCAGCCGGTGGCGGCGCTGATGGCCATCGCCGTATAGAACACTGCGCGCTCGCCGGGCGGAATGCCGCCGGCGCGGTAGAGGTCGAGGAACGCGTCGGCGGCAGCCGCGCCGATGGCGGGCGTGCCCAGCAGGAAGGAGAAGCGAGCCGCGGAAGCGCGGTCCAGCCCGCGAAACAGGCCCGCCACCAGTGTGATGCCGCTGCGTGAAGTGCCTGGAATCACAGCCAGCGCCTGCGCGGCGCCCACAGCCAGCGCGTCGCTCCAACCGATGTCGCGAACCTGGCGGGAGAAGCGGGCGCTCCGCTCCGCCCATGCCATCAACAGCCCGACGAGGATCAGCATCGTGCCGATGACCCACGGAGTCCGGAACACCGTCTCTGCGGCGTTCTTCAGCAGGAGTCCGGCGATGCCCACGGGCACGGTGCCAGCGGCGAGCATCCAGAGCATATGGCGTGGGATCTCTTCCGCCCCGGCGTTGTGCGGCCGGCGCCCGAATGCACTGGCCAGGATCCGCCACCAGTCCTTTGCGAAATAGACCAGGACGCCTAGCAGCGTTCCAAAATGCAAAGCGATGTCGAAGGCGAGGCCCTGATCCTTCCAGCCCAGCAGCCAGGGGGCGAGCGCCAGATGCGCCGAGCTGCTGATGGGCAGGAACTCCGTGAGCCCCTGAAGAATGGCGAGGATCGCCGCCTGGTGGATGGGCATAATGGAAACAGACATGGTAGCGCAGGCCGCGCCGCCGCCGTTTATGACAAACACCAAAATCATCGCGACGCTGGGCCCCGCGACATCCTTGCCCGGGATGATCAGGAAGCTGATCGAGACTGGCGTGGACGTGTTCCGGCTGAACGCCTCGCATGGCACTCAGGAGTGGCGGTCGGAGATGATCCGCGCCGTTCGCGGCGCAAGCGCGGACGCGGCGTTCCCCGTGGGCATCCTGCTCGATCTTCAGGGGCCCAAGATCCGGCTGGGCACGTTCGAGGAAGGATCGGCTCTGCTGGAAGCCGGAGCCGATTTCGTGATCACCACAGAGGAGATCGAGGGTGACGCGACGGCAGCTTCCACCACTTACAAGGACTTTGCGAAGGATGTGAAGCCGGGCGACCGGGTTCTGCTCGCTGATGGAACGCTGGAATTGAAAGTGCTCGAATCCGACGGCGTGAAGGCGCGGTGCCGGGTCGTGCGCGGCGGCGTGATCACGGACAAGAAGGGGATCAACCTGCCGGGCGTGCAGCTGTCGACGCCCTCGCTGACCCGGCGGGACATGGAAGTGCTTCAGGCGGGGCTGGAGGAGGGCATCGACCTGGTGGCGCTCTCGTTCGTGAGGCGGTCCTCCGATATTCTTCGTCTGCGCCTCTTCTTGGAGGAAAAAGGGGCGAATCTTCCGATCGTGGCGAAGATCGAGAAACCGGAAGCAGTGGAGAATTTGAAGGACATTCTGGCGGAAACCGATGGCGTGATGGTGGCGCGCGGGGACCTGGGCGTGGAATGCCCGATGGAAAAAGTGCCGTTCATCCAGAAATCCATCATCGAGCAGGCACGTAGGGCGGGGAAATTTGTGATCACAGCGACGCAGATGCTCGAGTCGATGATCGAAAATCCCTACCCGACGCGGGCCGAGGTGAGCGACGTCGCCAACGCGATCTACGACGGCACGGACGCCGTGATGCTGAGCGGGGAAACCTCGGTAGGCAAGTATCCGGTGGAGGCCGTTCGGGTGATGGACCGCACGGCGCACGAGGCCGAACTCTCGCTGAGCCGCCTGGGGTTCCGCGAACTGCCCCGCCGCGATTCGGTGACGCACGCCGAGATCGTGGCGGACGCCGCTTTCCACGCGGCGCGCCTTGCAGGAGCGCAGGCGATCGTCGTCTTCTCGGCTTCGGGAACGTCCGCCCGGCTGGTGGCGCGCTACCGCCCGCCGGTGCCTATTTACACCTTCACGCCGTCTCAAAACGCCGCCCGGGCGCTTTCCGTCGTCTATGGCGTCCACGCCATCCCGCAGCCTCACGTCACCTCCACCGACGAGATGATGGCGTTGATGGACCGCGTCCTCGTCGAGCGCGGGCTCGTCAAGCCCAGGGACGCGGTGGTGTTCGTGGCCGGACAGCCGATCGGGCGGCCTGGCACCACGAACATGATGAAGCTGCACCGCGTGGGCGAGGCGGTGTGACTTCCGCGTGATGCTTGTAAGCAGGTTCTGAAATCCCGAACCGCCGGCCCCTTCTCCCGTTCATGATGGAAGAGCGTTTCAACTGGAGGGGCCATGAGCCTGAAGTATCTGGGAATCACCGTTGCTGTCGGCCTGCTGGCGGTGACGGGAGTGGCCAGTGCCTGGATCGCGCTGGCAACACCGAAATCAAGGCCCGCGCAGGACATCCGTGTGGAGCCCACGCCGGAGCGGATTGCGCGCGGCCGGTACCTGTTTCACAACGTCGCGGATTGCGCCGGCTGTCACAGCCCGCGCGATCCTTCGAAGTTCTCATTGATCCCCGATCCGGACAAGATCGGCTCGGGATTTGTCTTCCCTGCGGAACTCGGGTTCCCGGGAAGAATCGTGGGCGCCAACATCACGCCGGACGTCGAAACCGGCATCGGAGCCTGGACCGACGGCGAGAAGATTCGCGCCATCCGCGAGGGGATTTCCCGCGACGGCAGGGCACTGTTCGCGTTCATGCCGTTCGCGCAGTTCGCCAAGTTGAGCGACGAGGATGTTTACTCTCTCGTCGCGTACGTGAACACCTTGCCTGCCGTGAAAAACGCCTTGCCGAAGACCGAACTGCAATTTCCCGTCAGCGTCCTCGCCCGCTTCGAGCCCGTGCCGGTGCTCGAGCCGGCGCGTCCTCCAAATCCGAATCACCGCGTACGCTACGGCGAATTTCTGGCGGGTGTCGGGGGGTGCATGGAATGCCACACCGAACTGAAAAACGGCAAGCCGGTGCCTGGCCGGGAATTCGCCGGCGGTCATGAGTTCGCCATCGGTCCCTACGTGGTGAGAAGCGCCAATCTGACGCCCGACGACGACTCTGGCATCGGCAAGTGGAGCGAAGAGCGCTTCGTGAGGCAGTTTCGCGACTACGGCTCGTTGACCTACGAATCCGCCCCGCGCACCGTGCAGGAGAACTTCACCGTGATGCCGTGGTTCGGTTTCTCGCAGATGAAGGAGGATGACCTGCGGGCGATCTACGCATACCTGCGGACCCTCGAGCCCGTATACAACCCGGTTGTGCTGCATCCGCAGCTCGCTACGCAGTCCAACTGAACGGCAGGGCGCGCGCGGCTCTGGCAGAATGGAGGTTCCGCGAGCCGGAGCCGCATGACGCCCTTGCACCCTTACATCGAAGCCGTGCTCGCGGCGATGGTCCTCATCGCTGCGTTCACCGACCTTAAGCGCCGTGAAATCCCTAACTGGCTCACGTTCGGCGGTATCGCCGCCGGCCTGGCGCTGAATGTTTGGACTGCCGGGCTGTCCGGGTTGCGGACAGCCGGGGCAGGACTGGGGCTTGCGGCGCTCATCTTCATCCCGCTGTTCATCATGCGATGGCTCGGCGGCGGCGACGTGAAGCTGATGGGCGCCATCGGAGCGCTGGCCGGCGCGCAGTACATGATCGTGATTTTCGTCTTCGACGCGATCCTGGGCGGCGCCGTTGCGCTGGTGATGGTGGCCGCGCGAGGGCGGCTCGGGAAAACGATCCGGAACATTCCCCGCATGTTTCGCTTGCAACGGGAAAGCGAACTCGAAGCCGGCGGAGAGAAATCCATGGGGCTGCCGCGGGCGGTGACCATCGCGGCAGCCACCCTGCTCGTTCTGTGGGGTGCTACTCGAGCACCGGCAGGATGACGGCGCTTGCCGCCTGCTTCGAACGGAAGACCCGGTGCGTCGCTCGGATGAAGTCCGACGCCTTTGCCTCGTGGATCCGGACGAACTTCTGCGGGTTCCTGTCGACGAGCGGAAACCACGAACTCTGCACATGGATCATGATCCGGTGGCCGCGGCGGAACGTGTGGAAGACGTCTGGAAGCTCGAATTCCACCAGCTCCATCTTTCCGGGCGTGAACGGCGCGGGCCTGTCGAAGCCGTTGCGGAAGCGCCCGCGGAACGGCTCGCCGCGCACCAGCATCTGATAGCCGCCCATGCGAATCTCCTTCGGATTGGGCTGCGGATCAGGCGCATCGTTCGGAAACACGTCGACGAGCTTCACCACCCAGTCGGCGTCCGTGCCTGTTGTGGAGACATGCAGGACAGCCTTCAGCGGACCGGCGACGCGAAGATCGTTCTCGAGCGGTTCGGTCTGGTAAACGAGCACGTCCGGGCGTGTGGCGGCGAAACGCTGATCGTCCGTCATGTAGTTGTAGTTCATCCCCCGGTCGATGTAAGGAAGGAAAGGCACCGGGCGGTTCGGGTCGGACAGATACTCGTCAAAGGCATCCGCAACTGCTGGAGGATCGGAGGAGAGGCGCCCGTCCTCGCGGAAGTAGAACGTGCGCTTGCGGGCCTCGCGCGGTGGCCAGGCGCCCATGCGGTGCCACTCATTGCGGCCGGTTTCGAAGACGAAGGCTTCCGGCAAGGACTTGCCTCCCTCGCCCCTCAGGTGCTGGGAGAAAAACGGATATTCAATCTCGTCCTGGAAAAACTTCGACGTGTTCGAGGCGAAGCTGATGTTGCCGAGCGCCGTGCCGTCGGAGCGCGCCCAGCCGCCGTGGCTCCACGGTCCTTCCACCAGCATGTTGACCGCCCCCGGGTTCTGCTTCTCGGCCGATTCGTACAGGCGCAGCGGGCCGTAGACGTCCTCGGCGTCAAACCATCCGCCGACGGTGAGCATGGCGGGCTTCAGAGTGGTCATGTACTGGCGCAAATCGCGGGACTTCCAGAAGTCGCTGTAGGTGTCGTTTTCGAGCAGCTCGCGCCAGAACTTCACCTGCCCTTTGAACAGCTTCTCATCGTAATTGGCGAGCGGGCCGACGGAGAGGTGGAAGGTGTAGGCGTCCGGGCCGTCGATCTGGAAACGTGAGCCGGCCAGCAGCGCGTTTTCAGGCCGGGGTCTGCCGAATGCGCCCAGGAAGTTGAAGGCGTGTACGAGGAAGAGGGCGCCGTTGTGGCGGAAGTCGTCTCCAATGAACCAGTTGATCACCGGAGCTTGCGGCGAGACGGCCTTCAGGGCAGGGTGCGAGTCCAGAGCGCCCATTGCCGCATAGAAACCCGGGTACGAGATCCCCCACATGCCGACGCGTCCGTTGTTGCCGCCGATGTTCTTCACCAGCCAGTCGATGGTGTCGAAAGTGTCCGACGATTCGTCGATATCGGTCCTTGATTTCTTGACAGGAATATGGGGCCGGACATGCACGAACTCGCCTTCGCTGCGGCCGCGGCCGCGCACGTCCTGGTAGACGAAGATGTACCCGTCGCGCATGAATTTTTCGCTGGCCGGCCCCAGGCTGGCACGGTAATTGTCGATGCCGTACGGCGCCACGCTGTACGGGGTCCGCAACAGCAGGATGGGGTAGGTCCGGCTCTTGTCCTTCGGCGCGTAAATCGAAGTGAACAGCTTCACCCCGTCGCGCATCGGGATCAGCACTTCGTGCTTCGTGTAGTGCTGGCGGATGTAGGCGGCGCGCTCCTGGACCTGCGGCGGGGGCTGCGGGGCGGCGGCGCGCGGCTGGGCGAAGGCCAGCACGCCGGCAAACAGGGGAAGCAGGCAACGTCTGGTGATCATGGGCAGTCCTTCTATCGAAACATCAGAAAGAGGCGCATGGCGCCGAGATAACTGGCTTCCACCATCCAACGGCCCAGGCCGGTGGAGAACATCACGACAAGCAGCAATATGAAACCGAAGCGTGACAGCTCCAGATACACCGCAACCGGGATGCGCGCGGCGATCAGGAGTTTCGAGCCATCCAGCGGCGGAATGGGGATCATGTTGAACAACGCCAGGAACAGGCTGATGAAAGCGGCGCGGAACAGGATCTCCGTGCCAAAGGGCCAGGCCAGCGCGATCAGTGCCAGAACCACGGCGAAGACTACGTTGCTCGCCGGACCCGCCAGGGCGACGGCCAGCAACCCGTTGGCGCCGCCGCGCAGCCGCGCCGGATTCGTGTTCACCGCCTTGCCCCAGCCGAAGAACACTCCGCCGAACAGCGACGACAGCAGCGGCACCAGCACCGTCCCCATCCAGTCGACATGAGCCAGCGGATTCAGGGTGACCCGTCCTTCAAGCCGCGGCGTGTCGTCGCCCAGCCGGTCCGCCACGAACGCGTGGGCAAACTCGTGCGGCGTGGTAAGGATCCAGAAAATGATGACGTTGAGCAGAGCTTCGGATACGTTCAATTGCATCAGTTGTCCTTCACCCGGTACTTCTCGAACCAGGCGAGCAGGTAAAGCTGCTGCATCAACTGGTGCGACGGGCGGCGCCAGCCGTGGAACTCCTCGGGGACGCGCACCAGCAGCGTTTCCTTCTTCAGCAGCTTGAGCGCGCGGTAGTATTCCTCGCTCTGGGAAATCGGCGTGCGCAGATCGGCTTCGCCTGTCATCACCATGGTGGGCGTGGTCACGCTGGCCACATAGTGCAGCGGCGAGCGGGCTGCGTACTCCATGGGATCTTCCCATGGCTTCTTGCGGAACTGGTCGTACCACATGGGGCCGTCGGTGGTGCCGACAAAGCTGTGCCAGTTGATCACCGGGCGCATGGACACAGCGGCGCGGAAACGGTTCGTGTGGCCGACGATCCACGCCGTCAGCACGCCGCCGCCGCTGCCGCCGCAAACGAACAGGTTGCGCTCGTCGATGAACCCCTTCTTCAAGGCCGCATCCACTCCAGCCATCAGGTCGTCGTAGTCCTTGCCCGGGTATGCGTGCTGAATGCCGCTGACGAACTCCTGCCCGTAGCCCGTGCTGCCTCGCGGATTCGAATACAGCACCGCATACCCGTTGGCTGCGAAGTTCTGCCACGCCCAGTTGAACGCGACGCTGTACATCGACCACGGCCCCCCATGAATGTAAAGCACCAGCGGATACTTCTTCTTCGGATCGAAGTTCACGGGCTTCACCAGCCAGCCCTGGACTTTGAAACCGTCCGGCCCGTCCCACCACATTTCTTCCACTTCGCCGAGAGCCCGCCCGGCCAGGACGTCGTCGTTGACATCGAGAATCTTCGTGACGGCGTTGCCACGGATGTGGACCAGGGACGCAGGTTCATGGAAGGACGAGCGTACAGCGGCTACGTCGCCCGTCCGGGCCAACGAAGCCTGCGAAATCACATGGGCTCCCTCGGTCACCTTCCGTGGCGAGCCGTTCAGCGGAAGGAAATAGAGATTCGCCGTGCCTTTCTCTTCCATCGTGAAGAATACGCCCGAACCATCGGCGGCCCAGTGCAACTCGCCCGGCCCCGAGGGCAGGTTGCCCGCCCACAGCCGCTTCTGTCCGCCCTCTGAGTCCATCAGGTAAATCGAGGGCAGATGGAAGGTCAGCAGCTTGTCGTCGAAGCCCGTGTAGGCGATCCACCGGCCATGCGGCTTCGGGTTGTTGTCCGGCCCTTTGCGGTCCGTCAGCTGGCGGATGTCGCCCGTGGCGACATCCAGCGCGTAAATCTCGGTGTCATTGCGCAGGTACTCGGCGTCGGGCTTGCGGATCCCGCTGAAATAGATTGTCTTGCCGTCGGGCGACCACTGCGGGTCGCGGTGATTGTACTTGCCCGAGGTCAGCTGTTTCGCCGTGCCTCCCGTGAGCGCGTCCACCACGAAGATGTGAGACCATCCCTTCGGTACCGGGCCTACGCCGTCGCTGGCCCAGGCGAGGCGGTCCACGATCACCGCCGGCTTGGCCCACTGCGCCCCCTCGGGCCGCTTCGGCAGCTTGATCGGCAGGATCGGATCCTCGTCGGGCACAGTCATTGTGAAGGCGATCCGCTTGCCGTCCGGCGACCAGCGGATCTGCGACGGCGCCTTCTCGACGCGTGTCAGTTGCGCCACCTCGCGCGTGTCAATCCACATCACATGGATCTGCGTTGTGCCGTCCCGGTCGCTCAGGAACGCGATGCGGCGCCCGTCGGGCGACCACACGGGCGAGGAGTCGCGCCACGGGCCTGCGTTCAGCTCGCGGAGCTTCGCGCCAGCGGCATCCGTCCAGCCCGTGATGAGCCAGAGGTTGTTTCGTTGCTGGTCCTTCATCCGGTCGACGAAGCCGCGGGCGAAGACGATGGCCTTGCCGTCAGGGGAGATGGCAGGACTCGAGATTGACTCCATGTCGAATAGCGTCCCGGCGGCGAGACCCTGCTGCTGTTGCGCGGGCAGGCTGACGGCGATCGCCGCCGAAATCAGGATCACAGATGCGAGGCGGAACATATCCCCATGCTACACTCCGATCGCGAGGACACGAGCTATGGGACCAGACTGTCCGTTTGAAGCGCCCGGCATGGCCAAGGGCTACGAGCACGCCCGCCCGCGGCTTCATGCCCGGATCGTCACCCGGGCCTTGAGCGCCGCCGGATGGCATGGCCCGCGAGGCTTTGGCCTGGACTTGGGCTGCGGCGCCGGGCTTTCCACAGAGGCGATGCTCGGCTTTGTGCGGCGGGCCGCAGGCACGGACGCGGCCGTTTCCATGGCGGCTCGGGCCGCGCGCTGCGTCTCCGCCGCGGCGTTCTTCGCGTCGCGCATGGAGGCGCTGCCTTTGCAGGATGGCAATTGCGACCTGGCCACCGCGGCGGGAAGTCTGAACTATGCCGCCGTGGCTTCTGCCCTCCTCGAGCTCGCACGTGTTCTCGCGCCCGGGGGACTGCTCGTCGTTTACGACTTCGCGCCCGGACGCAGGCTCCGCGGCACTTCTGCCCTGGAGGTATGGTTCGCCGAGTTCCTGGGCCGCTGGCCGAAGCCGGACGACGGCGCTGTGCCGCTTGATCCGCAAGAGCTACTCCAGCTCACCGCGGGACTCTTCGAGCCTGCCGCCGCCGAAGTCTTCGAGGAATCCGGTTCCTTTACGGCGCAGACCTATGCCGCCTACATGATGACCGAAACGAACGCCGCCGCCGCTGTCCGAGCAGGGGAGAGTCCCGCTGCTGTCCGCGAGTGGATCGACAGCACACTGGCAGACGTCTTCGGCGCCGGGGAGCGCGAGGTCCTCTTCGATTGTTACTTCGCCGTCTTTGCGAAGCCCAGCTCTTCCACCACGCGCGTGGCGCCGTAGACGGAGCGCAGAGCTTCGATGATCCCGTCCGACGAAACGTGCACGCACCGCTCCCCGCGGTCCATTCCGTAGACAAAGCGGTTGTGCATCGCCTCGTAATTCGAGTCGAACACGATGCCGATCACCTCGCCGCGCGTGTTCACAGTCGGTGAGCCGGAGTTGCCTCCGATGATGTCCGCGGTGGAAACGAAGTTGAAAGACGTCTTCAGCTTCAGCGCAGACTTGCGCTCCAGCCACCGCTCCGGCAGCTTGTACGGCTCCACGCCCGTGGCGCGGCGGTAGAGCCCGTCGTAATCCGTCGTCCACCGGACGGGCTGCCCCTGCGCGTTGCGGTAGCCCTGGATCTTGCCGAAGGAAAGCCGCAGCGAGCCTGTGGCGTCCGGATAGACGCTGGCGCCGTACAGCGCGAACCGCGCACGGGCGATGCGCGAGGAGGCGTCGCGGATGACGGGGTCGATCTCCTCGTCAAACGCCTTGCGGATGGCGCGCGCCTGCGGATCGATCATCCGTATCAGGCGGATCATGCCGTCTTCCGACGCCCGCACAGCCGCGGGATCCGCCGCCAGCCGCTTGCGCTCGTTCACATCGTGCAGCTTCGAGCTGAACACGTAGGCGCGCGCGGCTTCGGCAGGGCTCTTTCCATCGAGAATCTGCCGCGCCACGGGGTGAGACGCGCCGAGCTCGGAGGAAAGCAGCTCGAACCACTTCTCCAGCATCAGCGCCTCCAGCTCGGGCGTCACCGGCGTCTGTGCGAACAGCCGCAGTTCGAGCGATGGCAGCGCCGCGTCGCTGTATTCGCGCAGGCGCTCGGCGTTGGGCTTGCCGCGCTCCTCGGCGAGCCGCCAGATGTGGCGGGCGTAAGTGAACATGTCGCAGAGAAGGGCGCCGGACTCCAGCAAGTACTCCGCCGAGCGCGGACGCCACTTCTCGTAGGCAGCCGCTACCCGTTCGTAGGCATCGCCGATCTCCTGCTTCGCTTTCGGATCCGCCGCCGCGGCGGCGCGGAACTGCTCTTCGCTGCGGCGCTTGGCTTCCACCAGCCACGCCTCGCGCATCCCCTTCAGCTCGCCGTCGCGAACCTTGAACGAGTTCTCCGCGCCGAACAGCTTGTCCCGCGCCACGCGGTGGTTCTCCTCGCTCTTTGCGCCGTATTCTTTCAACGCCTGGATGATGGCGGAGAGCGTGCGCAGGGTCCGCGGGTAGGAGACGTCGCGCAGGTACTCGAGCTGCGCCATCGTGATGAAGCGGTCCGTCGAGCCGGGATGCCCGCTCACCAGCGCCAGTTCGCCTTCGCGCGGGCCCGTGCGCGACCACTTCAGATAATGCGGCGTCGCGGCCGGCTTGCCGTCTTCGTAGGCGCGGAGGAACGTGATGTCGAGGTCGTAGCGCGGGTAGGTGAAGTTATCCGGATCGCCGCCGAAAAACGCGATCGCCTCTTCTGGCGCGAAGGCGAGACGTACGTCCGTGTACTTCTTGTAGCGGTAGAGATGGTAGAGCGCACCGGCATGCAGCGTCACCACCGAGCAGGCGCCGCCGTGACGGTCCATGCACTCCTTCTCGATCGCATTCATCGCCGCCCGCCGCTGCAAGGCTGCCTTCGGATCCGAGGGAGGCGCCGTGACAGCGCTGTTCACGCGCCCGGTCACATCTTCGATCCCCAGCAGCACCTGTACTTCCAGCCCCGGACAGCGGATCTCCTTCTCGGGCGCATCGGCGTAAAAGCCGTCGCGCATATAGTTGTGCTCCTTCGAACTCACGTTCTGGATGCAGCGCGAGGCCACATGGTGATTGGTGAAGATCAGCCCGTTGGGCGAGACGAACGACCCGGAGCCTCCTCCGAACCGCACGGACGACAGCCGGAGATGGTCAAGGAAATCGGCAGTGGGGCGGAAGCGGTGCTGTTCGGCGAGCTGCTTTTCCGGAATCGCGTTGAACAGCCACAGCCCCTCGTCGGCCTGGACGAAGTTGGCTGCCAGCAAAACGGCAAGGAACAACCTGGTTTGCCTCATGGGTGAGCCTTTCTTTCTCAGGATAGCGGGGTGTGATTTTCCGCGCCGCGCCCCGGTTGTTTGAGAATGGAAGTAATGATCGGTGCCGGACTGACAGAGCGGCAGGCGCTGGTACAGAGGGGCTTGCGGCTCGAATACATCACGCTCAGCTACAACGTGATCGAAGCCGCCGTGTCGATCACCGCCGGCCTCATCGCGGGCAGCATCGCGCTGGTCGGCTTCGGCGTCGACGCCGTGATCGAGAGCCTCTCCGGCGCCACCATGCTCTGGAGGCTGCGCCTCGACGATCACCACCGCCGGGAAGAATTCGAGCGGCGCGCGCTGCGGCTCATCGGCATTTCATTCTTCGTCCTGGCAGCCTACGTCGGCTACGAGGCGCTCGAGAAAATCCTGCATCAGAAAGCGCCGGAACGCTCCATCCCCGGCATCCTCCTGGCGTGCTGCTCGCTGGCCATCATGCCCGTGCTGTCGCGCAAGAAACAGGCTGTCAGCCGGGAGATCGGCAGCGGCGCCATGGCCGCGGATGCCAAGCAGACGCTTCTGTGCAGCTACCTGTCCGCAATCCTGCTCGGCGGGCTGGTCCTGAATGCCACGCTCGGATGGTGGTGGGCCGATCCCGTGGCGGGCCTCATCATGACGCCCATCATCGCCCGTGAGGGCTGGCTCGCCCTGAAGGGCGACGGCTGCTGCCACTGAGGCCCGCTGTTTCGCGCCTCACAACACCAGGCGCGTGACGAATCGCGCGAATCCCTCCACATCGCAGGTCGACCCATCCGGGGTCAGCGCGACGCCGAAGAGGCGCTGCTTGAGAAATTCGGATAACTCCGCTTCTGGCTTGCCCACGTATCCGTCGGTCAGGATCACCGCCCGCCGGACATTCCAGCGATGCATATGCCGCAGCACGCACCCGATGTCCGTTCCACCCGTCGTTTCCACGCGGCCGCGGACCATGTCCTCCAGCGATACCGAGGAAACACTGGTGGAGAAGAGATGCAAGCGCGGATGCACGAGGTTGGCGCAGCTCAGCACCGCCCGGTAGAGACTGGGGACATACAGGAAGATGCTTCCGCTGACGTCCACATATACGTGCACGGGCTCGATTCCCTGCTTATCCGGCACCGGAGTTTCCCGCAAGTACAGCAGCGGATCCAGACCCAGGAATCGGAGCACGTTGCTGCGCCGGTCCAGCGCCGGCAGGACAGACTGCATGGGCCGCTTTCCGAGATCGTGTTTCCGGGCTGCCTCCAGGATCCCGAACTTGGCCACCTTCGTAATCAGCTGAACCAGTTTCCTCGTGTTCTCGTTCTGGGTCATGCCCGGCAATTCCACAGAGACCCTGTAATGGCTGTCGCTGATCCCGCACCGGGAGTGAGGGGCGTGCCCGAGCACGCGCCAGAACCGGAATGCCGCCAGTTGCAGTTCTCCACTCAGCTTCATGTAGTCCCAAAGCGGGACCGGATGGCTGCCGAGCAGCGTCACGTCGTCGATCGAGGTCTCGCGCGCCTCGCCCTCCTCCCGGTCCATTGGCACGACCGCTTCGCTCACTCCGACCGTTTCACCGGACTGGTCTGACTCGGCGCCGCCGCCCTGCGAGGCCTCAGGGTCTTGCACTCCCCCCCAGGAACCCGGGATGGTTCTTGGCATAGTCCAGCAAAGCCCTGCGCAAATCCGAATAGGCACTGCCGATTTCGCTGTACAGGTTCCGATAGGCTGCGCGAATTGCGGTGAATTCCGGACCGCGGATCGCTGGCGGCGGTGTGACCGGGGCCTTCGGCAAGTAGTTGGAGGGCGGCCGCAGCAGGCATTCCGGGAAACGGCGGTCGGAATAGACGCTCGTAAACAGCGACCAGTATGCGGGGCTCGCCGTGGAACGGGTGATCATCGAGTTGATCACCGCGTCGAAGATGAAGTTCTCCAGCCGGCTGATGGGCCTGCTCTGGTGGCCCAGTAGCAGATGCAGGCTCTCGTGCAACAGCAGCGCCACCTGTCGTTCCGGCGTCGGCGCGTATTTCTTCACAAAATCGGGATTGACGAGGATCCGCGGCGACAGCTGGGATTGGATGCAGGCTGTAGGAACCGCCCTCGATTCCGCAATCTCCAGGAGCCGCATGATTCCGCTGATTTCGTAGCTGCGCGCTGGGAAGGCATCAAAAATCTTTTCGAGATGGATCATCCGCAGACCCTCCGCAACGGAAAATTCAACACAAGGTCTTCGTTCAGACGGAGCCATTCCACATTGGGCGGCTTGTGCAACAGCACCATCGAGCCCACGCGCTTGCTCGTCGCCACGCACCAGGTGAGCGGGTCGTCGGTCACCGGGTCATGCACGGCGCCGCTCGTGGTCCAGATGGCCAGGGGCGGCCAGTCCAGCTCGGCCGCTTTGGCTTCAATCCGCTTGACCAGCTCCTCCGCGGCCGCATCGGCCGACCCCTGCCACTGCTTGCCGTCCAGCTTGCTGATCATGGTGATGGGCGAGGCCCCGACGGGCCACAAATGGGGCGCCTTCAGGATGAATCGGCGCACCAGCGGCTGTCCGACCAGCGTCAGGCAATACACCCGTTTCGGGATTCGCATGCCTTCCTCCCCTCTAGCCCTGCGCCTTCGCAAGCGGGCGCTGCTTCAGACGGGCAATCCTGTCCAGCGTGGACGTCCAGTCCGCGCAGATCGTGTCCACCTCTGACGGCTGCCCGATCCTGCCGCGCGCAAAGAGGGCCGCGAGCAGCTGCTGCAGCGCCAGCGCCGACGGAGTGTCCGAATCGAGGGTCTCGAGTTTTCGCAGCACTTCCTCGCCCGCGCGCTGGTCGTCGTAGATCGAAAAAGAGCCCCGGGAAGGAATCGCCGCGAGCGCATAGTCTTCCGCGACCTGCTCGGCCACTGCGCCCACAAGTTCGGCGGCCTGCCCGCTTTCCACCAGGTGGAACGATAGGGCGTGGCGCGCTCCGAGCGGCATGAACTGCATGCAGTCGGCCACAATGATGGAACGCTGCATCCGGTCCAGCTTCTCCGAGTGTGCCGCGACCACAGCCCGCTCCACGGGGCTTCGGAGCGAGAAGATCCGGATCAGCTCTTCGGCGCTTCCTGTGCTCGCCCCCCGCCAGGCTTCCCGGTGGGCTGCGCTGATCTTGGCCTGATCCAGCACCTTGCCCTCGGCCAAGCCCGGACAGGGAAACCGCACCGCCAACCGGACGGATTCCTCCAGCCCCGCGGTGCCGTTGCCCAGCACCAGGCGCACCGCGTGCACGGCGGGAATGTTCCGCATCATCATCACCAGCCGGCGCCCGCTCAGCGCGACTCCCGCCTCGCGCAACAGCACCATCAGATAGCGCAGATATTCCGACAGCAGCGGCTTGAGCTGCCCCGCCAGCCGGTTCCAGACCAAGCGCGCCTCCTTCACCACGCTCCTCAGATGATCGGGCGCGTCAGGGGCGGGCGGCTGATCGCCGCACTCCAGCAGCTGCTTCTGGGCCGACGCATCCAGGGCGAACCAGTCCGGGATCTCCACCAGGAAGGCGTAGCGGTCTGCCAGCGCGGCATCCAGCGGCTCTGACCCGCGGTAATCCTCCCCGCCGCCAGGCTGCGAGGGCGGGTTCATCGCCGACCAGCGGTAGCGCAGCCTGTTCAGCGCCATCCCCTGCACCTTGCGCTCGTGAATGATGCAGAACAGCTTGTTCTGCACGTCCGGCTTGCAGCGGGAAACCTCGTCGAAGAAGACTGCCTCCGCCTCCCAGATGGTGGCCGGAGTTTGCAGATATTTGAGCTCCGTCGTTTCCTTGTCGGGCACAGGAAAGCCGATCAGATCGTCAAAACAGATCAGGCTGGCATTGTAGTGGCGGTAACAACGCCCCAGCGCCTCGGCCAGCCGCTCCAGCAGCATCGACTTGCCCGTGCCGTACGGCCCGATCAACAGCAGCGGGTCCTCGGTCACCAGCGACGCCAGGATCACCGGCTCCACTCCGGCCAGGCCATACAGGCCCAGCGCAGGCAGGACTTCTCCCAGTTCCGGTTCAGGCGCCTCGGTGGCGGGGGCGGGCGGCTGTGCGGCAGCAGCGGCGTTCTTCGGCGCTTTCCGCGGGGGCTTTGCTGTCTTCGCAGGTGCTTGTGCAGTCGGTTGGCTCATCCTTCACGCTCCTTCGGGCGCGAAGGATCCTGCAGGGAGAGGGATAATGCGGCGGGCAGCCTTGATTGCGCCGGTTCGCGCCACATCGTTCCCGTTGCCGGGCTGACTTTGGCACCTTGGCGGCTGAAGCCAGGTTGCCGGGCGGTCAGCGGGTCAGTTCCCTCGCGCCACTCTCGATGTGTTTTGAAGCTTGCGCTTCAATCCAGAAAGCGCGCGCCGGGGCCGCGCGGTTTCCACATTTCGAGAAGAAATTTCGGGCCGCCGGGAATCCCGCTCTTCAGCGCTTTTTCTTCGGCGGCTCCGGCGTGATCGACGGCGGCACGGTCTTCGGTTTCGGTTTGTCGTCCTCCGCCTCGGGGAACGTGATCTCGCTCTCCACCTGGAGCACCTGCGACTCCACCTGGAACTTGCGGTAGTTCTTGAACTCGATCTCGTTCCGCGTGCAGGTGAACGTGCCGCGGTAGCATGCCAGATTCTCGCTCCGCACGGGGAGGAGGTAGCGCGTTCCGGAGATGTCCACCCAGCCGTAGTCGACCGTCATTTCCACCTTGTCGATCTCGTAGTTCGTGGGCAGGCGCCGCGAACTCATCTCGATCCGCAGCACGCGCGCCGACTCCGGATCGATCCACAGCGCGCCCTCATGCGCCGGCTTTACCGCGTAGCCGTAGCGGATGGTCCATTGCGACCGCTCTTTCGGCACGGAAAAATCGAAGACTTTGGCCTTCAAGCCTGCAGCATCGGAATCGCCCCGCAGCCGGAAATCCCCGGGGCGCGTTGAGGCGAAAATGCTCGCCAGCGTTGAGCCGAAGTCTCCAGTGGACCACGAGCCCGAATCCTCCGGGCTCCCCTTCTTCAGCGGCCTGCCGTTGATCCGGATGTTGCGGTACTCCTCCTTGCCCTTCGTGTAGGCGAGTTCGAGTTGCACCCGGTCCTGCAGCTTCCACTTGGGCTGAAGCGTCTTGCTCTCGTAGCGGCTGACGAACTGATCACAGATGAAGCTCGGCAGCTTCTCGTTGAATTCGGCGGCAGCTTCGTGCGCCCGTATCAGCAGATCTTCAGGCCCGGCGGACTCCTCGCCCGCCAGCACCTTCTCGGTGCGGCCCTCCTCATCGATCACTGCTTCGCGATAGGGACCCTGCGCGGGGCGGCGGTCCTCGGGCGCGGCCACGGGTTCCCGTTTCTGCGCTGCGCCGCCACGGCGGAGCACTGGCCTGCCGGGGTCAGGTGGAGGCTCGGGCTGCTGCTGCGCGGAAAGCGGCGCCAGCACAAGGATCAGGAGCGCGGCGCGGCCATTCATCGCCGCTGGTGAGACGCCGCCCATCGCTGTGCGGTTACTGCGCCGGAATGATGCCGCGCACGGCGAGCCAGTCCTTCAGGCGCGCCGGCCATGTCGACAGCACCGGGTCCTTCGGCGCCAGCCCCACGCCATGGCGCCCTTCCTGGTAAATGTGCAGTTCGGCCGGGACGCCGGCGCGCCGCAGAGCGAGGTAATAGAGAATGCTGTTCTCCGGCGGCACGCCCGTATCGGCGTTTGTGTGGAACAGGAACGTCGGCGGGGTCTGAGAAGACACGCGCAGCTCGTTGGAAAGCTCCCATACCAGCGCCGGATCGGGCGGATCCCCCAGCAGCGCCCGCATGGAGCCGCTGTGCGTGTAGCGGGTGGTAAAACTGATCACCGGATAGCAAAGGATGGCGAAGTCCGGCCGTTCGCCTTCCTGGAAAAGGTTCGACAGCGTCGAGGCCAGATGCCCGCCCGCGCTGAAGCCCATCACGCCGATGCGCGCCGGATCGACGCCGAACTCCTTCGCGCGCGACCGGATCATGCGCATGGCGCGGCGCGCGTCCTCGATCATCGCCGGGTGCCGGTAGCGCGGCGCCAGCCGGTACTTCAGCACGAAGGCGGTGATGCCGAGCGAGTTGAACCATTCGGCAACCTGGCGCCCTTCATGGTCCATAGCGAGGTTCACATAGCCACCGCCCGGACAGACGAGCACAGCGGCGCCGTTGGGCTGCACTGCCGGATAGTGGGTCAGAGAGGGCTTGTCCGCGTCCTCGTTGCCGACGGCGCCGGGCGCACCCTCCGGCCACAACAGTTCCGTGCGCGGGCTCTGCGCCGCCAATGCGGGCAAGAGAAGAAAAAACAGAACGTATCGCATGAGTGTCACTCCACCAGGGCGGACTCCAGAATGGTCAGCGTTCCCGCTTCGGCGTCGAGCTCCGCCTCGACGCCCAGCGGCAGGGTCAGTTGATCGTCCGTGTGGCCGATCACCAGCCCGGTCAACACAGGCACGTCCAGCGATCCGAGGATGTTCTGCACCACCTCCCCGGTCGAAAAGGTCGACTCGAACCCCGGCTGGAACTCGCGCGGGCGGCACGCCGCACACTCGCCCCAGACGAGCCCGCGGATGGCGCGGAACTTGCCTGCCAGGCGCAGGTGCGTCAGCATCCGGTCGATGCTGTAGGGCTCCTCGCCCACATCCTCGAGGAACAGAATCCTTCCCTCGGTCTGAATCTCGTATGGCGTACCGAGCGTCGTCGAGACCAGCGTAAGGTTGCCGCCCACCAGAGGTCCGCGCGCCCTGCCCGGGCGCACCGCTCGCCATGGATGCCTCGGGCGGATGGGCCGCGGCTCGGGCGGGTTGGAGAGTTTTCCCAAAGGTTTTGTTTCAAACAAAGCCCGGCGGAGATGTTCCAGTGTCCAGTCCGTCAGCCCGCTCAGCACCACCGGGCCATGGAACGTCACCATCCCCGCCAGGCGGTGCACCGCCAGGTGCAGCGCCGTGATGTCGGAGTAGCCCAGCAGGACCTTCGGGTTCTTTCGGATCAGCGCGTAGTCCAGCGAGTCCAGCAGCATCGCCGCGCCGTAGCCGCCCCGGATGCAGAAGACGCCTTTCACTTCAGGGTCAGCAACCATCGCATGCAGATCCTCGACGCGCTCGCGGATCGTGCCCCCGAGATAGCCTTCCCTGCGCCCCACGGAGCGTCCCATCCTGCACCGCAGCCCCAGCCCCTCGATGGTTTGCTGCGCCAGCCACAGTCGGTCCGGATCGGAGACATAGGTGGAAGGCGTGACCAGCCCGACGGTATCGCCGGGGCGCAGTGCGCGCGGTTTCACAAGCCCCGCCGGTTGCAGAACCGTGGCCGCACCCGCCGGTGCAGCGGCAAGAAAGCTGCGGCGCTTCATAGGCATAAGTGTTTCGCAGCGGCAGGCGGCTGGGCAAGCGTGTCATGCTGGCCGTGGTTCGGCGCCACGCTGCGGAAGGAAGCCACGCAATGCGCCCGCCCCAGACGCTCGATGAACTGCGCGCCCTCCTCACGCCCGAAATGCGGGAGGACCTGCGGCGTGCTGCGCCGCTGGCCCGCGAAGCCATGAGCCGCGACCTCCCGGACCGGCTGATCCTGCTCCGCTCTTTTTGTCTCGGCTTCGCCCGGCATTGGCGGCTGCCCGACGATCCCGAGACCATCTCCGGTCTCGTGCATCTGCTGCTGGAACAGGCCGGCGCTCTCTGAGGCAGGAAGCAGCGATTCCCTGTGCGTGCCGCCATGCTGAAAACCTCTTAATCGAACCCTCCGCAAGTCGAGAGCATCGTGCAGCTTGCAGTGGTATAGACTAAGGGAGATCCCGGAAGCCTGCTGCGCCATCCCAGGGTTTCCGGGGGAGGGAAGGGGAATCAACGTGAGTCGACACCCAGATACCGAACTCAAATCCAGTCAGGACAACCGGCGCGGGGTCTCGCGCCGCGGACTTCTGCAAAGCATTGGCGTCACGGGCGCCGTGGCTCCGGCGCTGCTGGAGCAGCCCGCCGGGGCGCAAACGGCGCCGGGCGTGGTGGGGCCGGGCGCCGTGCCAGTGACGCTGACCATCAACGGCAAGCCCATGAAGGTCTCCGTCGAGCCGCGCGAGACGCTGCTCGACGTTCTGCGCAACAAGCTGGACCTGACCGGCGCCAAGCGCGTGTGCGACCGAGGAACCTGCGGCGCGTGCTCGGTACTGGTCAACGGCAAGGTGATGTACGCCTGCACGATCCTAGCCATCGACGCCCAGGGCAAGCAGATCACTACCGTCGAGGGCTTTGCCCTCAGTGGCGGGCGGCCGCACCCGGCCGTGGCGGCGTTTGTGAACAACGATGCCCAGCAATGCGGCTACTGCACGCCAGGCTTCGTGGTGGCGGCCAAGGCGTTCCTGGACACGCACCCGAATCCGACTTACGAGCAGGTGAAGGACGGCCTCGGCGGCAACCTCTGCCGCTGCGGAACCTATGTCGGCATCCGCCAGGCGGTGCTGGAGGCGGCGAAGACGATGAAAGGAGGGTCCAATGCCTGAGTACAGATGGCCGGAGATGTCCAAACGGAAGGTGATGGGCAAACGCCTGAACCGTCTGGACGGCATCGAGAAAGCTGCGGGCAGGGCGAAGTACTCTTCGGATCTCAACAAGCCGGGGATGCTCCATGGCGCCACTCTGGTCTGCCCGTATGCACACGCGCGGGTGAAGTCCATCGACACCAGCGCGGCTGAGAAGCATCCGGGCGTGACGGGCGTGCACGTGGTTTCGCCCGCCGGCACGGAGATCTACTGGGCCCATTCGGAAGTGGCGTTCGTTGCCGCCGAGACCGAGCTGGCTGCCAGGGACGCGCTGAAAAAGATCAAGGTCGAATACGAGGTGCTGCCCCATCTGGTGCATGAGGCCGATCTGAAGAAGGCGCAGTCGAACGCCAAGGCGGCCGGTGAACAGATCGAGGGCGACCCGGACCAGGCGCTGAAAGAAGCCGCTGTCGTCAGCGAGGGCTTCTACGGCATTCCGGTTCTCGAACACTCCTGTCTGGAGCCGCACGGCAATGTCGTCTCGTGGACCCCGGATAACAAGGTGGAGCTGAACCCCAGCACCCAGGCGGTCACCAGCATCCGCGGCGACATGGCGCGGGCGGTGAACGTGCCAGCCGCCAATGTTCACGTGCACCAGGATCACATCGGCGGCGGTTTCGGCTCCAAGTTCCAGCCGGACCGCTGGGGAGTGGCTGCCGCCCACTTGTCGAAGGCTGCCGGCGGGCGCCCGGTGAAGCTGTTCCTGGAGCGCAACGTGGAGCAGGTGATCGCCGGATGCCGTCCATCCGCCTTCGCGCGCATCAAGCTGGGCGCAACCAAAGACGGCAAGGTCACCCTGTGGGAGAGCAACAGCTGGGCCACCGGCGGATTCACCGGCGGAGGCAGCCCGCCGATTCCATACGTCTACACGCGGATCCCCAACCAGCGGAAGAACCACAGCGCGGTGAGCACCAACACGGCGCCGATCCGCGCGTGGCGCGCCCCCAACCACCAGCAGGCTTCCTACCTCACCTGCGCTGCCATGGATGACCTGGCGGCGAAGATGAAGATGGATCCGCTGGAGCTGTTCCTGAAGAACGTGGATCTGACAGCGCGGGCCGAAACCTATGAGCGCCAGCTGAAGAAGGCGGCCGAGATGGCCGAGTGGAAGAAGCTGTGGCACCCGCGCGGCGACTCCGGAAGCGGCCACCGGAAGCGCGGCCTCGGCATCGGCGTCAACACATGGGGCGGCGCGGGGCACGACTCCACCGCGCGCTGCAACATCCACCCCGACGGCACTGTGGAGGTCGAGCTCGGTTCGCAGGACCTCGGCACAGGCACGCGCACGGTCATCGCGCAGGTGGCTGCGGAGAGCCTCGGGTTGAGGGTGAATGACATCCGCGTGAAGATCGGGGACACGAACTACCCGCCTTCGGGCACCTCGGGCGGATCCACCACTGTGGGCGGCGTCAGCTCGTCGACCCGCAAGGCGACCATCAACGCCCTCACGAAGCTTTTCGAAGAGGTGGCGCCCGCTCTTGGCGCGCCCGCCACGGAACTCGAAGCCGTGGACGGCAAGATCCAGGTGAAAGGCAATCCGGCGAAGAGCCTCTCCTGGAAAGCCGCCTGCGCCAAGCTCGGCGTGAAGACCATCAGCGAGACCGGGCAGAACATCCCGCGCGATGCCCCGAAGGAAGGACTGAACACGGGCGGCGTCGGCGGCGTGCAGATCGCGGACGTGACCGTGGACGTGGAAACCGGCATCGTGAAGATGAACCGCATCGTCGCCGTGCAAGACTGCGGAACCATCATCAATCCGAAGACCGCCGAGAGCCAGATCTACGGCGCCATCATCATGTCGATCTGCGGCGCGCTGATGGAAGAACGTGTGATGGACGCGGTGACCGGCCGCATGCTGAACAACGAGATGGAGTTCTACAAGCTGGCCGGCATCAAGGACATCGGCGAGATCCTGATCCATCTGGAGATCGACGAGATCAACGACAAGCGCGGCGTGATCGGTCTGGGCGAGCCGCCCGCCATTGGCGGCATCGCCGCGATTGCGAACGCGGTGGCCAACGCCATCGGCGTCCGTGTGCCTGTGGTGCCCATGACGCCCATGAACGTGCTCAACACGCTGAGCGGGAGGATGAGCTGATGCAACCGTTCGAACACGCTAGCCCAAAGACACTGAAAGAAGCTCTGGCTCTGCTTGGTGGCGCCTGGAGCGATGCGGCGGTGCTCGCCGGCGGCACCGATCTCATCAGCCTCATGAAGGACGAGGTGATGAGCCCGAAGCGCGTGGTGAACATCAAGGAGATCGCCGAGCTGAAGGGCATCTCGAAGACCGCCGCCGGCGTCCGCATCGGCGCTCTGGCCGCAGTGGACGAGGTACTCTCGAGCCCCCTCATCCGCGCCTCGTTCCCCGCCTTGACCGTAGCGGCGCGCGGCGTGGCCAGTCCGCAGATCCGCAACATGGGGACCTTCGGCGGCGATCTCTGCCAGCGGCCGCGCTGCTGGTATTTCCGCGCCGGCTTCGGTCTCATCGCCCGTCATGAGGGCAAAGACCTCGTCGCGGAAGGCGACAACCGCTACCACGCCATCTTCGGCAACGGCCCGGCGCGATTCGTCTCGGCGTCGAGCTTCGGTCCCGCGCTGGTGGCGCTGGGCGCGAAGATCAAAATCGCCTCGCCAGCGGGCACGCGCGAAGTAGACGCGGAGAAGTTCTTCGTGTCGCCCGCCTCCAGCGACGCCCGCGAAGTCGACCTCAAGCCGAACGAGATCCTCACCGAGGTGATCGTTCCGGCCACCGCCGCAAAGAACGCCACCTATGAGGCGCGGCAGAAGGATGCGCTCGACTGGCCGCTGGCCACGGCCTCCGTGGCGCTGACGATGAAGGGCGCATCTGTGGCCTCGGCGCGAATCGTGCTCGGCCATGTGGCGCCCACGCCTTGGGTCTCCGCCGAAGCGGCCAGGGCCATTGAAGGCAAGGCTGTCACCGCGGAGACGGCCGAAGCGGCTGGCAAGGCTGCCGTCGCCGCGGCCCGGCCGCTCAGCAAGAACGCCTACAAGGTGCAGATCGCCGCTGCGGCTGTCAAGCGCGCATTGATGGCCGCTGCCGGCGTGAAAGCCTGAGGAGCCTCCGCATGGCCATCACCAACCGCGAAAGGGCTGGCCTGACGCGAATCGGCGAGGACCGCTGCGAGAATCTCCGCTGGAAGGGGCTCTACATCGAAGCGGAGTGGGATCCCACGGTCCCCCACTCCAATGACCGCGCCTTCTGGTGCGACAAGACGCACATCCCGATCGGTCCCGACGGCAAGCCCGTCGACGAGTACGAGTGCAACGAGACCCGGAGCTGCTACAAGCCGCTCTGAGCCTCTTGGCGGAAACCTTTCCTGCGCGGCGGAAGCTCCCCGGCTTCCGCCGCGCTTTTCTTTTTCCTGCGGAGTCTTGTCCGGATCAGGCGCCCGCGGCTCGCTTGTGAAGTGCATCGGCGAGCCGCTCGACCTCGTCGCGCATGCAGAGCTTGGAGAGCCAGTGCGGCGGGATGCCCCCGGCGCCGTATTGCGCGCCCGCGATCTGGCCGCAAATCGCCGCTGTCGTGTCGGCCAAGGTTGGCCGCCTTCAGCACCGCCTCCTCGAAGCTCCCGCTGCGGTCGAAGGCCCACAGCGCTGCTTCCAGCGAATGCACCACGAACCCCACGCCCTGGATTTCCGGCGGTTCTCGCCGGCGGAATGAACCGCCTGCCACCTCTGCAATCTCCGGATGCAGGCTGTGCGTCTGCCAGAAGCCCGGGCAGGGCGAATGGAACGGCTCGAGCAGTCGTTCCCTCGGGGCGCCTCCGAGGACGGAAACCAGCAGTCCGGCGAAATACCGGCAGGCATCCACCGCCGTGGCGGTGGCGTGCGTGGTCCTCGAACTCTCCGCGGCCTTCTTGATCGTCTCCTCCGGATCTGCCGCATAGAACATCGGCACAGGCGCCAGCCGCATCAACGATCCGTTGCCGGCTGAATACGGATCTTCGTCGCCGCAAAAGGGCTCGCCTGTTCGAACAAACTTGGAGAGCGCGGCGTGCGTCGCGTTGCCGATGTCGAAGCACTCGCCCGTGCTGCTGTAGTATCCTTCGCGCCACCACCGGACGTACCTTTCCATCTGGTCGCGCGGATCCCGGCCCTTCTCCACCAGACTCGCCGCCAGGCACAGCGCCATCGACGTGTCGTCGGTCCACTGCCCGGGCTCGAGGCCGAACGCTCCGCCGCCGGTCATGTCGCGAAGCGGTTCAAAAGCTCCGGGCGCCTTGAACTCCACGGCGGTTCCCACGGCATCGCCGCAAGCGAGGCCCAGAAGGCATCCACGAACGCGGTCACGGTCGAGCATGCAGTCTGTCCCCGGAGTTCGCCCGGTCACGCCTCCTTCAGCGCGGCGATGATGTCGTTCACCGCCTTCTGCCCGTCGGAGAAGAACATCAGAGTGTTGTCGGCGGCGAACAGCGGATTCGGGATCCCGGCAAAGCCGGGGCTGAGGCTGCGCTTGATCACCACCACGGTTCTGGACCGGTCGACATCCAGAATCGGCATGCCCGCGATGGGCGACTTCGGATCCGTGCGCGCCAGCGGGTTCACGACGTCGTTGGCGCCCAGAATGATCGATACATCCGTCTGCGGGAACAGCCGGTTGGCTTCGTCCAGCTCCTTCATCTGTTCGTACGGAACGTCGGCTTCCGCCAGCAGCACGTTCATGTGCCCCGGCATGCGCCCTGCCACCGGATGGATGGCGAAGATCACTTCCGCGCCGCGCTCCTCCAGCATCCGGGCAAGCGCGCGCACGGCGTGCTGCGCCTGGCTGACCGCCATCCCGTAGCCGGGAACGAACGCCACGCGCTGTGCGTTTTCGAGCAACATGGCGATCTCCTCCGGGGAGGCGGCCTTCACTTTGCCCTTGTAGATGTCGTCGCTTTTCACCGCCGCTTGCGCGCCGAATCCTCCGAACAGCACGTTGGCCAGCGAGCGGTTCATCGCCTTGCACATGATCTGCGTCAGGATGATGCCGGAGGCGCCCACCAGCGAGCCGGCGATGATCAGCATGTTGTTCTGGAGCACGAAGCCGGTGGCGCACGCCGCAAGCCCCGAATACGAGTTCAGCAGCGAAATGACCACCGGCATGTCTGCGCCGCCGATTCCAATGGTGGCCAGCACGCCCAGCGCGCATGATGCGCCAAGCAGAAGCCAGTACCAGAGGAGCTGCTCCGGCTGCATCACCACCATCACGCAGAGCGCCACATTGGCCAGCAGGAACAATGCGTTCACCGCGTGGCGTCCGGGAAACACCACCGCCGCGCCTGTGATCAGCTCCTGCAGCTTGCCGAAGGCGACCAGGCTCCCCAGGAACGTCACGCCGCCAATCAGCCCGGAAAGTGCCGTGGCAATGGTCAGCTGAAGATCGAACGGTCCGCCCACGTGGACCGTCTCCGCCAGCGCTGCGCCGGCCACCAGCGCCGATGCGGCGCCGCCAAAACCGTTCAGCAGGGCTACCATTTGCGGCATGGCGGTCATCTGGATCTTCACGGCCAGTAGTGCGCCGACGCCGGAGCCCACCACCAGCCCCGCCAGGATGATCTCGTAGCTGACGATGCGCCGGTCCAGCACAGTCACCAGCACGGCGATGAACATGCCCAGCGCGCCGAGGAGATTCCCGCGCACCGCCGACCGCGGGTGCGACATCCCCTTCAGGGCGAAGATGAACAGCGCCGAGGCGAGCAGGTAGGCGAAGTTGATGACTGCTGTTGGCATGGCTATTTCCGTTTGAACATCCCCAGCATTCGATGAGTGACGAGGAAGCCGCCCACCACGTTGATCGTGGCGAACACCACGGCCAGGAACCCCAGCACCGTGGTCAGCGTCGTGTGCTGTGTTCCAGCGGAGAGCACCGCCCCGACCAGCGTGATGCCGCTGATCGCATTCGAGCCCGACATCAGCGGCGTGTGCAGCGTCGGCGGCACCTTGGTGATCACCTCGAAGCCGACGAAGATGGCGAGCACAAAAATGGTAAGCGTCGTGACGAAGAGTTCCATCAGGCTTCTCCCAGAAGTTCTTTGATGCGGCCGTGAACCACCCGGCCCTCGTGCGCGACGAGCGTCTCCCGCAGGATCTCGTCGCCGGTTGAGAAATCGATCGATCCCTTGCCGGCGATATGCAGCAGGAAGTTGGCCACGTTCCGCCCGTACATCTGGCTGGCATGGTAAGGCGCCAGCGATGGAAGATTCAGCAGCCCGATGAGCGTGACGCCGTGCTTCTGCACCACCTCGCCCGGCACAGTGATCTCGCAATTGCCGCCGCGTTCCACGGCCAGGTCCACCACCACAGACCCGCGCGCCATGCCCCGCACCATCTCCTCTGTGACGAGCACCGGCGCCTTCTTGCCTGGCACCGCGGCCGTCGTGATCACCACGTCGCTTTCCGCAACCACACGCGTCATCACTTCGCGTTGCCGCCGGTAAAACGACTCGTCCATCGCCCGCGCGTACCCGCCCTTGTCTTCCGCCTCGCCGGCTTCCAGCGGCAGTTCCACGAACTTCGCTCCGAGGCTCAGTACCTGCTCCTTCACCGCCGGGCGCACGTCGTAGGCGGAGACCACCGCGCCGAGCCGCCGCGCCGTGGCGATCGCCTGAAGCCCCGCCACGCCCACGCCCACCACGAACACCTTCGCCGGGGCGATGGTGCCCGCCGCGGTCATCAGCATCGGGAACAGCCGCGGCAGATAGTGGGCGGCGAGGATCACCGCCTCGTAGCCCGCCACGGTGGCCATCGAGGACAACGCGTCCATGCTCTGCGCGCGTGTGATCCGCGGCATCAGCTCCATCGCGAACGCCGAAACGCCCGCCGCGGCGAACTCGCGCGCCCTCTCCGGCTCCGACAGAGGATCGAAAAAGCCGATCACCGTCTGACCGCGCCGCAGTCCGGCGGCGTCCGCCCGCACGCGGGCGATCGCGTCGCAGGTTTCGATCACTTCCTCGCGCGAAGAGGCGATGCGCGCGCCCTTGCCGGCGAACTCCTCGTCTCCGAATCCTGCCCCCTCGCCCGCGCCCTTCTCCACTACGACTTCGAAGCCCTTCGCCGCCAGCGAAGCCGCCGAAGGCGGCGCCAGGGCCACCCGCCGCTCGCCTTGAGCCGTCTCCTTCAGTACGCCAACTTTCATCAGAATTCCCTCGTGGATTTGAAAGTCAGGCTATCTCACGCCACGATGCCTGCGGAAATACGGATCTCAGCCCCGCCGGCTCGCCGCCGGAATGCGCCGCACGGTGTCGTTCAGCTCGGCGATGCTTTCATGGCCGATGGTGAAGCAGTCGATCACGTCGTGCGCCAGCGCGTATTGCAGGCATTCGTCTGCCCGGCGCCGCAGCGCCCCCGCTCCCAGGATCTTCATGCCGATGATCCCCTTGCCCGCCGCCTTCATCTGTCTCAGAACGGGGAGCACCTCGGACGGCGGCGCGTCCATCTGCACGCCGGCGGGATTGAAGCGCGCCAGGTCGACCTCCACCCAGGGGCTCGCCGCCGCCGCGCGCAGCGCCGCCATCGTGTGGCAGCTCACGCCTTTCGTCTTGACGATGCCCTTCGCCTGAAGCTCCGAGATGTACTCCATGGCGCCGCGCTTCCGCTGCGGCCACCCGCCGTCCATCATGCAATGCAGCAGCAGGATGTCGATGTAATCCGTCCCCAGCTCGCGGCGGAAACGGTCGATATCCGCCTTCATTTCGGCTGCCGTGGAGGCGTGCGTCTTGGTGAGGATCGCCACCTTCTCCCGCGGCACGCGCTTCAGCGCCTCGCGCACATGGGGGTGGGTGCCATACTGGTCGGCCGAGTCCCAGAAGAAGACGCCCTGGTCGTACGCGGCGCGGAACAGATCTGCAAGCCCGCCCAGCCCGAGCTTGCGCGTCTGGTTGGAAGCGCCGCCCACTCCGTTGGTTCCCGAGCCCACGGCCAGCCGGCTCACCCGGACCTTCTTCGGTCCGAGCTCCACCACATCCGAAGCGCGCTTCTCCGCAGCCGAAGCGTGAAGAGAATGGGGAAATGCGCGGAATACCGCCGCGCCTGCTCCCGTCTGCAGCAAGGTCCGTCGATTCATCGCGTGCACCCCGTTTCAGTACGACGCTATCACACCTCGGTCCTCACCGGCCCTTCACGCCCAGCTCCTTCAGCAGCCCGTCGGCGCGGTCCACGTGCTCCAGCAGCCACAGGAAGAAGCGGATATCGACGTTCACATTCCGGGCGATCGCCGGGTTGTAGCCGAAATCGTTGGCGACATTCTCCCATACGCGGTCGAAATTCAGCCCCACCAGCTCGCCCCGCCCGTTCACCGTCGGGCTGCCCGAATTCCCTCCGGTGGTGTCCGCGTCCGCCAAGAAATTCAGCGGAACTTGCGCCGGATCCGTTTTCACGGCGGCTTCCAGCAGAGACTTCGGCACATCGAACGGCTCCTCACCTGTGTGCTTTTCCGTCATCCCCGCCAGCGTCGTTTGCGGCAGATATTCGACGGCTTCCCGAGGGACGTAGCCCTTCACATGAGCGAACGACACTCGCAGTGTTCCGTTGGCGTCGGGCGCCACCGGCTTGCCGGCGTGGGCCATGACAGCCCGCCGCCATGCCGGACGAAGGCGGCTCACGGCGCCGTCGTGCTCGCGCTGCGCCCGGTCTAAGGCGCGCAACTCGGGTTCGAGTTCGAGCGCAAACTCGATCATTGGGTCGCGGCGCGCCCGCAACTGATCCAGCGTCTCGCCGAACATTTTCATCCTCTCGGCCAGGTCTGTCACTCGCGTGCCGGCGTAAAGGCGCGCGACGGCCTCTTCCGGCGATCCGCTCCGGAAGCGCGCATCCACCGCCCGGATGCGGGCGCCTTCCGGCAAGCTCAGTGCGTGCCGGATCCAGCTCGTCAGCACTGCCTGGTCCGCAGGGCGGAAAAAGCTCTTCTGGTCCCGCTCCAGCCGCGCCTTCAGTTGCGGGAGCTGCCTGTCCATGTATGCCGCTTCCCGATCCATGTCGGGCTTGGAGCGCTCGGCCGCCAGGCGCGCCAGTTGCGTGGCGTGGCGCAGGGCAATGGCGCCGTTCGGAATGGATTGCAGCAGGAAATCGCGCAGCGCCGTGCGGCTGCGCGCCGCCGCCCGCTCATCCAGCTCGCGCTTGGCGTCAAGCGCCGCCTTCCACTCCGGCCGCTGCGCCGCCCATGCGGCCACTTCCTTTTCCGCCTGCTCCTGCTTCTCGAGGATGCGGCCGCGCGCCAGTCCGGCGAGCTGGCCTTGCGCGTTCTTCACCACGTTGTGCAGGCTCTTCAGCGTGCCCGCCACCGCGATGGCGCCTTCGCGCGAATCCTTCGACGACTCTTCCAGCAGGCGGATCCACTCGCCGTAGATCCTTGCCCGCAGGGCGAAGAAGCCGACGCGCTGCACCGCCATCTCCGCGGCGGTCAGCGAGCGCACGGTGCGTCCCGGATACCCGAGCACCATCACGAAATCGCCAGGCTTGACTCCAGCATTGGAAACCGGGAACCAGAACTCCGGGCGCCAGGGCTTGCCGTCCTTGTAGGCGCGAGCCACGGCGAAGTCGCCCGTGTGCCGCGGCCACATCCAGTTGTCGATCTCGCCGCCAAACTCGCCGATCGCCCGCGGCGGTGCATAAACCAGGCGCACGTCCGTAAGCTCCAGGCTCTCCACCAGCACATACTGCACGCCGCCGTCGAACACGGCCACGCGGCAGCGCGCGCCCGGCTGGCGTTCGCAGTCCGCCACCAGCTCCTTCTGCTTTTTCTCGATCGCCTCCCACAGCGCCAGGTCCGTGGCGCCAGCAGGCACGGCGGCGAGCACTGCCTGCGTTACATCCGTGAAACTGCGCGGGACAGTGACGCGGGTTGTGCGCCCCGGCAGCTCTTCTTCCTGCGTGCGCGCCAGAAAGCCGTGTGTCATCAGGTCTCGCTGCGGGGTGCTGTGCTCCTGCAACACGCCGAAAAGGCAGTGATGGTTGGTGAGGATCAGGCCTGTTTCCGACACGAAGCCCGCCGAGCAACCGCCGATATTCACCGCGGCTGCCAGCAGCCCCGTGCCGCGCCGCGGGTCCCATAGCCGCTCAACCGGGATCTGGAGCCCCAGCTGCCGGAGCCATGCGGGGTCGAGTTCCAGCACCTGCTGCGGCGTCCACTTGCCTTCCACAGCAGCCAGCGGCGAAAGCGACGCGCCCGTCAGGAATAATGTCAAGAGCATCCGGTTGAGCATCATCAGCAGGCTCCTTGCCGCCGGGATTGTACACCGGCGTGTTTTCAGCATATAGTGAAGGCACCCCGAAGGAGGGGCAGGGATAGATGACCAATGCCATGCGCGATTGCGCGGAGGAGATCCGCCAATGCTGGATCCGCTGCGATCAGGCCCTGGCCGCGGGGGATGCCGGCACTGCCAATGACGCCTTCGGCCGCGTCTTCGAGATCGTGGACGGGTTCCCCGTCGAGGAAGAGGACGTGCGCACGCTGGCGCTGCTGTGCATTCTCACCTGGGTAAAGGTGGCTCTGGCGCTGGAGGAAGCCGGGCAGAACGACCCTGCCTTGGAGGCGCAGGCCCACGTCTTCGAGTTGCTGGACACCTACTGGCTGCTCGACGAGGACGAAGAGCCGCAGCCGGGCAAGGGCGCGCAGGAATTTGCGGGCCTGGAGACTCCAGAATCCACCGAACTGCTGGGGCGGCTCTACCTGCTTTGCAGCCGGTACGGGCGCAAGGACAGCCTGTACTGGGGCCGCTGCTTTATGGAGTTCGACCGGAAGATGCAGGCGGGCGATGCGGTGAATTGAGGCCTCCGGCGTCTTCGCCGAGCGCGCGGCGCCCGGCTTCCAGCAGTTCTATGATCCGGTCCACGTCGTACACGCAACCGCCCCAGGAGCCGCCGCCCGCCTGCTGAAGCGCTGCCCACAAGCGCGTGTCCTCGGGCAGCAGCGGGTCCGGTGCGAGCCCTGGATGCGGCTCACGCGCACTCAGATCCACGCCCACCACGTTCACGGAGCCCTCCAGCCGGTTGCGGTCGATCACGATCTCGATGACGTCGCCGTCCCGCAAGCGGCCAATCGGGCCTCCGGCCAGCGCTTCGGGCGACACGTGACCGATGCAGGCGCCGGTGGAGACGCCGCTGAAGCGAGCGTCGGTGATCAGCGCCACATGCTTGCCGAACGGAAGATACTTCAGCGCCGAAGTGAGCTGGTAGGTCTCCTCCATGCCGCAGCCCATCGGCCCGCGTCCGGCCAGCACCACGATGTCGCCCTCGCGGATGCGGCCTTCCTTGATCGCGGCGATGGCTGCCGTCTCCGAGGTGAACACGCGAGCCGGGCCCCGCTTGCGGTACACGCCGTCCGCATCCACCACGGAAGGATCAATGGATGTGGCCTTCACCACGCTGCCCTCCGGCGCGAGGTTGCCCGTCGGGAAGCACACCGTGGAGGTGATGCCGCGGGCGCGCGCCTGATCCGGACTGAAAATCACATCGTCCGGGTCGATCCCGTCCATCTCCCGCAGGCGGCTGCGCAGCGCAGCGCGGCGCTCACTCGTCTCCCACCAGTCCAGGTTCTCCTCCAGCGTCCTGCCCGACGCCGTCAAGACGCGCGTGCGGAGCAGCCCGGCGCGGCGCAGATGCAGCATCACCTCGGGAACGCCGCCCGCGAGGAACACTTGCACGGTGGCGAAGTTGCGCGGGCCGTTGGGTAGCGCGTCCACCAGCCTCGGCACGCTGCGGTTGACGCGGATCCAGTCCTCCACCGTGGGCCGGCGCAGCCCCGCATGAAAGGCCACCGCGGCCTGGTGGATGATGAGGTTCATCGAGCCGCCGCAGGCGGCGTGCAGCACCATCGCGTTCTCCAGCGCCTCCGGCGTGAGAATGCTGCCCATGCTGATGCCGGCGGCCTTCAGGTGCAGCGCGGCGCGCGCCGACCGGCGGGCCAGGTCCAGCCATATCGGGTGGCCTGAGGGCGAGAGCGCCGAATGCGGCAGCGCCATGCCCAGCGCCTCGGCCACCACCTGCGACGTCGCCGCCGTGCCCATGAACTGGCAGCCGCCGCCCGGAGAGGCGCACGCGCGGCATCCCACCTCCTGTGCGTACTCCAGGGGAATCTCCCCATGGGCGAAACGCGCTCCGATGGACTGCACGACGGCGGTGTCCTCGCCCTTCTCCGGAAGCAGCGTCACACCTCCCGGCACCAGCACGCACGGCAGCCCGCGCTGCGCCGCCAGCGCCATCATCATGGCCGGCAGCCCCTTGTCGCAGGTGGCTACTCCAAGCACGGCGGCGCGGTTCGGAAGCGAGCGGATCAGGCGGCGGAACACCGTGGCCGCGTCGTTGCGGTAGGGCAGCGAATCGAACATCGCCGGCGTGCCCTGCGAACGCCCGTCGCAGGGATCGGAGCAGTAAGCAGCGAAGGGCATGGCGCCCAACTCCTTCAGCTCCCGTGCCGCGGCTTCCACCTGCAGAGAAACCTCCCAGTGCCCCGTGTGATAGCCCAGCGCGATGGGCGGCCCGTCCGGCGCGCGCAGCCCGCCGTGCGTGGACAGGATCAGCACCTCATCGGCGCTCATGCGCGCGGGTTCCCAGCCCATGGCGGCGTTCATCGTCCAGCCATAGAGGTCGCCCGAGGGCCGCTCGCGCAACATTTGCTCCGTGTAGGGGAGACGCCCCTGCGGCCCAGGCGCCTTGGTGCGGACGTCCCAGAGCGAGGCGTTGCCGGAATCGAGAATCGAGGCGGGCGGAGGAAGTTCGCCGGACATGCTCCGATTTCATCACAGCCGGGCGGCCCCGTCGCAGTGGCGCACGTCCCGTGCATCGGGTAGAGTGGGAAGTTCCTTATGAGCCTGCGAGTGACTGAACGGAAAAACGGCGACGTGCTTCTGCTTGCCCTCGACGGGCGGCTTGCCATCGGCGACGCAGTGGAGGAGTTCCGCCGCAGGATCGATGCCGCGATCAAGGGCGGCCAGACTCGCCTGGCGCTGGACCTGAAGGGAACCGAGTACATCGACTCAAGCGGGATGGGATTCCTCGTCGTGGCTCACAAAGTGGCGCGCGACGCCGGGGGTATGCTGGCCATGTTCAACCTCACCGACCGCGTGGTGGACCTGATGCTACTCACCAAGCTCAGCGGTGTATTCCACCTCTTTTCGTCCGAACAGGATGCCGTCGACGCCATTCACGGCAAGGCGGTGAAGCCCTTCGATCCGGTGGAATACGTGCAAAACCGCGGCGAGCACGCGCCGGGCGGGGAGTGAAGCGCGGCCGCGTGCTAAACTCATAGCTTCCCCCCATGAAGATCGCGCTTGGTGCGGATCACGCCGGTTTTTCCCTGAAAGAGATTCTGCGCCGCGAACTGGCATTGGCAGGACACGAGGTCACGGACTTCGGCACGCACTCCGCCGAATCCACTGATTATCCCGACTACGCGCAGCAGGTGGCCCGCGCGGTCGCCGAAGGGCGGTGCGAACGCGGCATCCTGGTCTGTTCCACCGGCGTGGGCATGTCGATCGCCGCCAACCGCACGCGCGGCGTGCGCGCCGCTCTGGGCTTCAACTCCGACGCCGTAGAACTGACACGGCGCCACAACGCCGCCAACATCCTGGCCCTCGGCGCCAAATACACCAGCCCGGCGCAGGCGCGCGAGCGGGTCAGGATCTTCCTGGAAACACCATTCGACGGCGGGCGGCACGAGCGGCGCGTCCGCAAAATGGACGCGGGCGAGGAGGGTTGCAACGGATGACGGAACAGCAGCGCATGGCGAGGCCCCTGGCCGACGTCGATCCCGACGTCGCGCAGGCGATTCGCGACGAGGCCGAGCGGCAGCACTCGCGGCTGGAGCTGATCGCCAGCGAAAATTTCACTTCCGAGGCTGTGCTGGAAGCCACCGGCAGCGTATTTACCAACAAGTACGCCGAAGGCTATCCGGGCAAGCGCTATTACGGCGGCTGCGAGTTTACCGATGTTGTGGAGAACTTGGCGCGCGAGCGGGCAAAGAAGCTGTTCGGCGCCGAGCACGCCAACGTGCAGCCGCACTCGGGCTCTCAGGCCAACGAGGCCGCCTACGCCGCCGTGCTCTCGCCCGGGGACACGATCCTCGGAATGAATTTGGCCCACGGCGGGCATCTCACGCATGGCCACCCGCTGAACTTCTCGGGCAAGACCTACAAGGTGGTGCCGTATGGCGTGCGCCGCGAGGACGAGCGGATCGACTACGACGAAGTGGCCCGGCTCGCCCGCGAGCACAGGCCGAAGATGGTGGTGGCTGGCGCCAGCGCGTTTTCGCGCATCATCGACTTCGCCCGCCTGCGCGAGATCTGCGATGAAACCGGCGCCCTGCTGCTGGTCGACATGGCCCACTTTAGCGGAATGGTGGCAGCCGGCCTGTATCCGAACCCTTGCCAGTGGGCCGACATCGTCACCACCACCACCCACAAGACCCTGCGCGGGCCGCGCTCCGGGTTGATCCTCTGCCGCGCGCAATACGCGCAGGCCATCGACAAGACCGTCTTTCCGGGCGTGCAGGGCGGCCCGCTGGTTCATGTGATCGCCGCGAAGGCCGTCTGCTTCCTGGAGGCTATGCAGCCGGAGTTCGTCGAGTATCAGCGCCGCGTGGTGGCCAATGCTCAGGCGCTGGCGTCGGGCATGAGCGAGGCGGGCTATCGGGTCGTCAGCGGCGGCACGGACACGCACGTCATGCTGGTGGACGTTTTCTCGAAAGGGCTGCGGGGCAGGGAGGCCGAGAAGGCTCTGGACGAGGCGTGGATCACGGTGAACAAGAACTCGATCCCCTTCGACCAGAATCCGCCGCTCAACCCCAGCGGCATCCGCCTGGGAAGCCCGGCGGTGACCACGCGCGGATTCGGCGAGGCGGAGATGCGGCTGGTGGCCGAGCTCATCGCCCGCGTGCTGGAGGCGCCCGCCGATGCAGGCAATCTCGCCGCCGTCCGCCGGCGCGTCCAGGAACTCACCGAGCGGTTCCCGCTCTATGAATGGAGGCGCGCCGCCGTGCGGGCGTAGCCACGGGGAGTCCAGGTGCCTTTGCGGATCCTGATCGACGCCCGCCACGTGCGCGATTTCGGCTACGGCACCTATATCCGCAACATTGTGCGCGGTCTTTCCGCAATCGGAGCACCCCATGAGTTCCTGCTCGCCGTCCGGCCGTCCGACCAGGGAGAACTCGCGAACCTGCCGCCCAACTTTCACTTCCTTCCCTACGAGAGGCCGGACACCGAGCCGCGCGACCGCGTGCTGTTCTCACTTTTCGCCCGGAAGCACCTTCCCTCTGCGGTCCACATCCCGCTGGCGCGCGTGCCTCTCTTTCTGCCCCGCCCGTACATCGTCACCGTCCACGACATCTCGAGCCTCGTGATCGAAAAGGCCGCCGGATGGCAGGGCGCCCTCCAGCAATCGCTGTTGCGGCGTTCGCTTGTGGAGGCGGCCTGCGTGATCGCCGTCAGCGAGTGGACCCGCAACGACCTCGTCTCGCTGGTCGGGGTTCCGGCGGAAAAGATCCGCCGCATCTACGGCGCCGTCGATCCCAGCTTCCTCGATCCCCGCCCCCCGCGCTGGGCGCGCGCCGCCGGGCCCGAAGCGCGCGAACACGAACGGCGCCGCGAGCTGGAGCGCTACCAGGTGCACTACCCTTACCTGCTCTACGCCGGCACCATCCGCCCCCAGAAAAATATACCGCGCCTGGTGGAAGCCTTCGCCCTGGTTCGCGGCAAGCTCCAGAACGAACCGCGGTGGAAGGACCTCCGGCTCATTATCATCGGCGACGAAATCTCGAAGTACCCGGCCGTTCGCCAGGCCGTCATCCAGTCCCGCGTCGAACCCTATGTGCGCTTCCTCGGATTCGTGCCGGCCGATACCCTGCGCATCTTCTACGAGTCCGCCGCGGCTTTCGTGTTCCCCTCGCTGTACGAAGGTTTCGGGCTTCCCCCGCTCGAAGCGATGGCCTGCGGCACTCCGGTGGTCTGTTCCTCTGCCACCTCCCTGCCGGAAGCCGTGGGCGACGCCGCCGAGATGGTGAGTCCGGACAACGTCTTCGACATCTCCCGCGGCATCCTCGAAGTGCTGCTCAACGAGGAACGGCGCCGCCAGCTCATCGAACGCGGCGCGCGCCGCTGCCGCGAATTCCGCTGGGAAACCACCGCCGCCCGCGTGCTGGCGATCTACGAGGCCGTGGTGATGGGGAACCCGCTGCCGGAGTGAGTGAAAGGATCGACTTTCCGCGGATCGGGCCCAGCCCATAACAGACGGCCCCGGATCACCGACAGCAGCGATTGCCCCTCCAGCGGGATGACCTGCGGGCCCGCAGGTTCGTTCAGCGAGCCTTGTCCAAGAATCCAGAGGCAGCCCATTTCCATCCGGATCCGGCGCACCAACCCCGCGCCGCCCCACCGCAAGACGTGCCAGCACCCCTCGGAGACGTACAGCCGCAACTCCTCGTCCTCGGCCACCAGCGCGAATTCCCCCGCGCGCTGGGCGAATGGCAGCAGTGGATCCGGTTCCAGCCCAGCCAGAAACAACCTTCGTACTCCCTGCCAGGGAATGGAACGGACTGCCAGCCATTCCTCCACCTTGCCCGTATCCGGCCACGGCGAACCAGGCCCGATTTTGCCCGAAATCACCGGAATCCTGCGGCGGTTCTCCTTCCCGATCCGCCTTGCCAGCAGAACCTGATCCACTTCCTCTTCCGTGAACAATTCCCCAGCCGCCCAGCCCAGATTGGCGAGAATCGAATCCGCCACATGCGGTGTCAGCGTCCGCTTCCCGGCCAGAATATGGTGCAGATGAGGCTGGGAAATTCCGGTCAAACGCGCCAGTCCGCGCTCGGTGTATTCGCCGTTGCTCAACAGCAACCCGAGGCGGCGCACCAGGCGCTGAAGCAGCCGCTCAAATCCGGGCCCTGGAGCGGGGCGCACGTGATTTCTCCTTGAAATAGGATAGTACTAGTACACCTAGTACTCAAGTTCAGGAGCTACAATGAAAGATATTTAACGCAACTGCGCTTACAGGTTATCATGTGTTATTTCAATGACTTATGGGCACACAGAAATGAAGCGGCCGGAGAACTGCCAGCATGCGCAGGGAATTTGTTGACGATCTGCACGGCAAGGGGAAGATGAGAGGCAGGAATTCCGGGCGTCCGGGGTGAGGCCGGAGGCCCGAATCAGAAGAGGATTGAACCAACATGGAGTGGACCCGTTCCGAAACAATCGGCCTGGCCTCGATGAAATGTGTGCACTGCCGCGGACTCGGCCTCCGGGAGGCCCGCGGCCGGATGGTGCCCTGCGCCTGCGTGTTTCGCAGCATTTTCCGCGCTTGCTACGCGCGGTTCCGGAAATGTGTGGAGCAGGAAAAGAGATTCAGCCGGGTGAGCCTCGAATATTCGCCGCGCGGCAGCCGGCGGATTACCTGGGGCATGAAAAATGAAGAATACATCGCAGACTTCTACCTCGTCAGCCGCCGCCACCTGACGCCGGAAGAGTGGGATTTGTTTCGTTACCACTTCCTGCTCGGCGCCGACTCCCGCCTGTGCGTGCACAAACTGAAAATCGACCGCGGGCAGTTTTTCCACATGGTGTACCGGATCGAGGCCAAGCTGGGCAAGGTCTTTCGCGAACTCCAGCCGTACTCGCTTTACCCGATCGACGAGTACTTCCACGGGCGAACCGAGAATCCGTGGCGCAACATCGATGAGGAACCGGGGCTGCCGTCAAGGCCGGAGGCGCCGCGGAGGCGGTTCCCGCGAGAAAGAGTGGCCTGAGGCGTGGCGGGTTGCCTGTCGCGGAGACGGCTCAAAGGAGTTCCGCGCCGAGGGCGCGGAGCTTGCCGTTCAGGTTCTCGTAACCGCGCTCGATCAGGCCGGTGTTTGACAGCCGGGACTCCCCCTCGGCGGCGAGCGCGGCGATGACGTAGCTGAAACCGGCGCGCAAGTCCGGGATCTCGATGTCGGCGCCACGCAGAGGCGTGGGGCCCACGATCACGGCCGAATGGCGGTAGTTGCGCTGCCCGAAGCGGCAGCGCAGCCCGCCCAGGCATTCGCGGTAGAGCTGGATTTGCGCGCCCATCCGGCGCAGCGCCTCCACGTAGCCGAACCGGTCCTCGTAGACGGTTTCATGCACGATGGAGACGCCCTCGGCCTGTGTAAGCGCGATAACGAAGGGCTGCTGGTAGTCTGTGGAGAAGCCTGGGTAGACGTCCGTCTCGACGGCGGTGGAGCGCAGCCGCTGGCCGGCGCGCCAGAACTCGATTCCATCGGCGGCCACGCGGAAGTCGCCGCCGATCTGGCGCAGCCGGTTGAGGAACGTCATCATGGGGGCCTGCTGCGCATGGCGCACAAAGATGCGCCCGTTCGTGGCCACGGCGGCGCAAGCCCAGCTGGCGGCTTCCAGCCGGTCGGGAATGGCCTCGTGGTCGTAGCCGCGCAGCTGCCGCACGCCGATGATCTTGATCACGCGGTCGACGTCGACGCTGATGATGGCGCCCATCTTCTGGAGCACCATGATCAGGTCCATGATCTCGGGCTCGACGGCGGCGTTGGAAAGCTCGGTCACTCCGTCGGCGAGGACCGCGGCGAGGATGACCTGCTCGGTGGCGCCGACGCTGGGATAGTCGAGCCGGATCTTGTTGCCCTGGAGCCGCGCCGCCGTCAGGTGCGCGTCGTGAGTTTCGTCGTGGAGCACGGCGCCGAGATCCTGCAGCGCCCGAAGGTGGAAGTCCACGGGCCTCGACCCGATGCGGCAGCCCCCCAGCGACGGCACGGGCGCCGTTCCGAAACGCGCCAGCAGCGGGCCGCAAGTCAGGATCGGGATGCGGCTCTTGCCGGAGAACTCGCGCAGTACGGTGCGCTCCATGGGGCGCAGATTGGCGGCGCAGATCTCGAGCGTCCCGGGCTCGGGCTCGCTGACCTCACCGCCGAGGGCGTGGATCAGCTCTGCCGTGATGCTGACGTCGAGGATGCGGGCGACATTGCGCAGCACGCATTTCTCGTCGGTCAGCAGAGCGGCCACCATGATTTTTGGCAGGGCGTTCTTCGCCCCGCGCAACGACACCTCGCCCGCCAGCGGCTTGCCGCCGCGAAGAATCATCGGATCGGCTTTTAGCGCGGCTCCCGGAACGCTCATCTACGAAAACAATTTTCTCTCGCGGCGCAGGACCGGAGGGGTCTCGATGTCGTCAAAGGGCAGAATCTCGTCGGGCGGGCCTGCGGCCGGCGGAGCGGCCTGAGGCGGCGGCCCCGCCACGGGCGCCGTTTCTTCCGGCGCCGGTTCGAGATCGAAGACCGTCTCGTCCAGGGGTTCCGGCCCGGCGACAAACTCGGGCTCCGGTTCGGGTTCGAACCGGCGCGCCGCCGCAGCCGGCGCGGGAGAGGGCGATTCCACAATCAGCGGCGCAGACGGCGCTTCGGCCTCGGTCGCGGCAGCCGCGCGTCGCAGCACCGGCACTTGCGTACGCTCCACCTGCGGCAGCCCCTCCCGCTGGAAACCGGTGGCGATCACGGTGATGCGCACCTCGTCGTCGAGCGACGCGTCCGGCACCAAACCGAAGTTGATCTGCACATCCGGGTTGCCCGTGGCCTCGCGGATCAGCTTGCAGGCCTCGTGCATCTCGTGCAGGCTCAGCGACGGCGGGGCAGTGATGTTGAGCAGGATAGCGCGCGCGCCCTGCAGGCCGCCTTCCTCCAGCAGCGGACAGGCGATGGCGCCGCGCGCGGCCTCCACGGCCGCCTGCGGCCCGCGCGCTGATGCCGTCCCCATGATGGCGAAGCCCATGCCCAGCATGATGGCCCGCACGTCGGCGAAGTCGCGGTTGATCAGGCCAGGTGTCGTGATGATGTCGCTAATGCCCTGCACGCCCTGCCGCAGCACGTCGTCCGCCAGCCGGAACGCTTCAAAGAAAGAAGTGCCCGGCGGCACCAGCTCGATCAGCCGGTCGTTGGGAATCGAGATGACGCAATCCACCGTGGCGTGCAGCTCGGCCAGCCCGCGCTCGGCCTGCTTCATGCGCCGCGGCCCTTCGAACGCGAACGGCCGGGTGACCACCGCGACGGTGAGCGCCTCCAGTTGTTTGGCCAGTGCCGCCACCACCGGCGCCGCGCCCGTGCCCGTGCCGCCGCCGAGTCCCGCGGCGATGAACACCATGTCGGCGCCCTCCAGCACATCCAGGATCCGCTCGGTGTCCTCCAGCGCCGCCTGGCGGCCGATTTCCGGATCCGAACCGGCGCCCAGCCCGTGCGTGATGCGCGCGCCCAGCGCGATCTTGTTCGGCACCGGCGACGAGCGCAGCGCCTGCGCGTCGGTGTTCATCACGAAGAACTCAACACCGCGCACGCCGGCATCGATCATCCGGCTGACCGCGTTCGAGCCGCCGCCGCCCACGCCCACCACCTTGATGCGCGTGCCGCCGAGCTGCTCGTCCTGAATCTCGAACTTCAGCGAATCCAGTTCTGCCATGGTGACCTCAATCGCCTCGCGCCTGGCGACGGCGCGTTCTCCTCATTTTCCCCGAAACAGGCCGAACAGTCCCGTGCTGCCTGCGCCTTCGCGGCGGGACTGCAGCCTTGCCGAATACATTGCCAGCCCGGCGGCCGCCGTCCATGCCGGCGAACAAAGCTCCTCGGGCCATTCCAGAACTCCGCGCGTCAGGCCGAGACGCGCCGGACAGCGCAGCAGCCGCTCGGCTTCCTGCACCATGCCCTCCAGCAGCGCGCCGCCGCACAGCACCAGCCCTTCGCCCAGATGCATGTCCCGCGCCTGGCGCTGCCGGCAGGTCTCTACAATCTCGAATACCTGTCCGGCGCGCGCCTCCAGCGTCTCCACCAGGGCCCGGCGGCTCACTTCCCGGCCCGTCCGCCCGCCCTCGGCGGGCAGCTCGATGATGATGTTGTCGCCGGAAGGCGCTGTGTGCGCGCAGCCGTAGGCCAGCTTCAACCGCTCCGCCTCCTCGTAGGAGACGCCATGCACGGTGCTGATGTCGCGCGTGAAGTGATCGCCGGAAACCGGCAGCCCCGCGGCGAACAGCATCGAATCGCCGTCGTAGAAGACGAGGTTCGAACTGTGCGCGCCGATGTCGAGCAACGCCACGCCGCTGGCCCGCTCTTCGGGCAGGATGCAGGCGTAAGCCGCGGCCATCGCCTCGAACACCGTCTCTTCCACCTGCACGCCCGCCTGCTGCACGGCGCTCACCACGGTCTGGTGCTCCTGCCGCGAGGCTGTAATCATCAGCGCGTGCGCCTCGAACCGCTCGCACTCCACGTTGAGCGGATGCGGGATGGGGGGACGGCCGTCCAGCGTGAAATCCTGCGGCAGCACCTGCAGCAGCATCCGGTCCGGCTCGAGCGGCGACTGCGCCGCCAGCTTCAGCGCCTGTACGATGTCGTCCTGTTGAACGCGCCGCCGCGGCCCGAAGTCGTACACACCGCGCCCCTGCCGGCACCGCACGCCCGGCCCGCCCACGCCCACTACGGCCGAACCCACCGGCTCATGCAGCCGCCGCACGCACTGTTCGAAGACGCGCCGCACGCAGCCGGCCACCGCGTTCTGGTCCGCGATCTGGCCGCGGTGCCACCCGCGCGAGACTTCGGCTGCATGCGTGAGATAGCGGACCAGCCCGTTTTCCAGCGACACGACCACCAGCCGCGTCCATGCGCTGCCCAAGTCCAGTCCGGCGGCGTACTGCGCTCTCTTGGCCACGGTTCAGTGCCTGTCCTCCGGGGAAGCTTCCACCAGTGTAATTCGGCCTTCCGTCGTCAGGTCGAGCACGGCGCGGTGCGAGAGCCGGTCCCGGATCGCATCCAGGTGCCCGAGGAACACGTTCAGCCGTTCAAGAAATTTCTCGTTGCCCAGCACCAGCACCACCATTTGGTCCCCTGTCTGGTATCCGATGCGGACGTTTTCCGGGTCTGTCACGTCGACTTCCGGAATGCTGGAGGCCGCGGGGCGCAGCTCGTCCAGCACGCGCTGCATCAGCCGCACGAGCTTCCTGCGGTGTTCCACGTCCTGCTCGGGCCGCACGCCCAGCAGGAGCGGCAGCGAGCCCGGCGCCGGGCCCGTCAGGGGCAGAATGACGCCATCGGCGTCGATCAGCATGGGACGCATGCGGAGCGGCTCGCCGAAGCTGCCCGAAATGCCCGCCGGCGCCTGGATCAGCGCCACCGGCTCGCGTTCCTCGATCCTCACCAGCAGGCGGTCCGGCCACACCCGGCGCACCGTGGCGTCGCGCACCCAGTCCAGGCGGCGCAGCTCCTCGCGGCGGCGGTCGATGTCGATGTCGGCGATGCTGCGGCCGCGGTCGGCGGCGAACACCTTCAGCACGGTGGCGCGTGGCACGCGGCGCGCGCCCTCGATGGAAATCCCGGAACGGGGGGAGTCCTCTTCGGCCAGGAAGAAGCGCGGGTCGTGCGAAAGGAACCGGTTCCACTCGAGCAGGAAGAAGGCGGTCCCGGCAGCCGCGCCGGACAGGGCAAGGATCCAGCCTGCCCATTGCAGCCAACGCCGCACCGGCAGTTCGCGCCGCGGCTCTTCAGCGCCGTTCTCTTTCTGTTTCCTGCGAGACATCACTCGTCTCCCTGAGCAGTTCCAGCACGCGCCCGCCCGCCGACGTCACGTCGCCCGCCCCGAGCGTCAGCAGCAGGTCGCCTTCTTTGAGCTCCGCCGCCACCTGGCGCACCGCTTCGTCCAGCGGCCCTGCGTAACGGCACCTCGGATGGCCCGCTTTACGGATGGCTTCGGCCAGCGCGCCCGCGGTCACGCCCTCCCGCGGCGGCTCCGAGGCCGCGTAGATGTCGGCGACCAGAACCGCATCGGCAGCGGCGAAGGCTTGCGCGAATTCGCCGAACAGCAACTCGGTCCGCGAGTAGCGGTGCGGCTGGAACAGCACCACCAGCCGGCGCGGCGCGCGCAGCCGCAGCGCGACCAGCGTGGCGCGGATCTCCGCCGGATGGTGGCCGTAGTCGTCGATCACCGTGACGCCGGCCGCGCTGCCCTTGTACTCCATCCTGCGCCCGGCGCCGCTGTAGGCGGCCAGCCCCGCGCGGATGCGTTCCGGGTCCACGCCAAGATGCAGCAGCACCGCCGCGCAGGCGGCGGCGTTCAGCACGTTGTGCGCGCCGGGCACGCGCAGCTCGAACTCGCCCAGATCCTCTCCGCCGGAACTCAGACGGAAGCGGCTGCCGCTGCCGTGCAGCTCCTGCCGCTCCACCCGCATCTGCGCGTCCGGCGCAAGTCCGTAGCTGACCGCCTTGCGCCGCATCTCCGGAAGAAGGGAGCGCGCATGGCGGTCGTCGGCGCAGAACGCCACGATGCCGCCGATCGAGATCCTGTTGGCGAACCGCAGGAACGCCTCGCGCTCGGCTTCGAAGGTCTTCCAGTGATCCAGATGCTCGCGGTCGATGTTGGTGATGACGGCGCACTCCGGCGCCAATTCAAGGAAGGATCCGTCGCTTTCGTCCGACTCGGCAATGAACAGCTCTCCGCCGAGCCTCGCGTTCCAGCCGCCGAGAAAGGGCGCCAGAGTGCCCACGTAGACCGTGGGGTCGAGCCCTGCTTCCAGAGCGGCGCAGGCGAGCATCGCGGTGGTGGTGGTCTTGCCGTGGCTGCCCGCCACGGCGATGCCGCGCCGCCCGCGCATCAGCTCAGCCAGCAGCTCGCCCCGCGTGGCCAGCGGCAGCCCGCGGCGGCGCGCTTCGGCCAGCTCCGGGTTGTCCGGGCCCACCGCCGAAGTCGCCACCACCGCCCGTGCTTCGGCGGGCACATTCTCCGCCGCGTGCCCCTGCGCCACGCGGATGCCGAGGGCCTCCAGGCGGCGCGTCAGCGGCGTCGACCGGAGGTCCGAGCCCGAAACCCCGCAGCCCAGCTCCCGGCACAGCAGAGCCAGGCCGCTCATGCCGATGCCGCCGATGCCGGTGAAGTGAAGCGCCTGCGCCAGAAAAAACATTCTGCCTCTTTATTGTTTAGGCCTTCGGCTCCTGTGTCAACGAAAGCGCGCCGCGTCCTCCGCGCCGCGCCGCTTCCAGCAGCGCCTCCGCCGCGCGCCTCGCCGCGCCGGGCCGCGCTGCCGCGCGGGCCGCCCGGCTCATCCTCTCCAGCTCTTCCGGCGCGGCGGCCAGCCGCGCCACGGTCTCGAACAGCTGCCGCCCGCTCAGCGAGCTCTCCTCGATCAGCACCGCCGCTCCGGCGCGCTGCATCGCCTCCGCATTTCGCAACTGGTGGTTGTCCGCGGCGAACGGGAAGGGCACAAGCACCGACGGCATGCCCGCGGCGGCTAGCTCGGCCACCGCCCCCGCGCCTGCGCGGCTCACCACCAGGTGCGCCTGCGCGTAGGCCGCCGCCATGTCGTCGAGAAACGCCACCGCGCGCGCGTCCACCCCGCACCCCGCCATGGCGCCGCTCATCTCCTCCGCCCAAGGCGCACCGGCCTGCAGCGTAATGCTCACGCGCAGACCGCTTTCGCGGAAATGCGGCAGGCTCTCCAGCACGGCGCGGTTCAACGCCCGCGCTCCGCGGCTGCCGCCGGTCGCCAGTAGCCGGAGCCAGCCCTGCGGCGGTTGCCAGCGGATCCGGAAGAACTCCTCCCGCACCGGCATTCCCGTCACCGCCGCTTTCCCGCGCGGAAAGCGCCCCAGCGTCTCTTCAAAGCCGAGCAACGCCGCGGCGGCAAACGGCGCCGCCAGGCGGTTGGCCAGACCGGGCGCCGCGTTCGGCTCCATCAGCACCACGGGCACGCGCATGAGCGCCGCCGCCGCCACCGGCGCCGCCGCCACATACCCGCCCAGCGAAAACACCGCCGCCGGACGCAGCGAGCGCATCAGCCTCAGGCAACGCGAGAGCGCCACAGGAAGCCGCGCTGCCGCTCTCGCCTTGCCGCGCAGCCCGGCGCGCTGGAAACCCGCCGCCGGAATCCACTCCAGCGGGAAGCCCGCCTGCGGCGCCATGCGTGACTCGATCCCTTCCCTCGTCCCGATGAACAGGCAGCTGTGCCCTATCGCCCGCAGTTCCTGCGCCACGGCGAGCAGCGGCACCACATGGCCCCCCGTGCCTCCGCCCGCCATCACGAACAGCATGCGCGCCTCCTCATGGGTCGGGAACGCGGTCGCTGACGCTCATCAGCAACCCGGCGGTGATCAGCGTCCCAACCATCGCACTGCCGCCATAGCTGATGAGCGGAAACGGAATGCCCTTTGTGGGTACCGCATCTAGCGTGACCAGCATGTGGAAGAGCGCTTGGGACACGATCACCGACGATGCGCCCAGCGCCAGGTAGCGGCCGAACGGATCCTCCAGCAGATGCCACGCCCGCCATCCCCGCCACAGAAACACCAGATAGGCGCCCAGCAGCAGCACGCAGCCCACGAAGCCCGTCTCTTCGCCGACGACGCCAAAGATAAAGTCGTTGTGCGCCAGCGGCAGGAAGCCGAGCTTCTGGTTCGACTGCCCCAGACCTACTCCCGTCAGCCCGCCGCTCCCGATGGCAATACGCGACTGCCGCGCCTGATAGTCGGCGTCCCGCGCCGCGCCGCTCGACGCCGTCCGCACGGCCAGCCACTGCAACCACGGCGTGGCGGCGATCCTTTGTTCCGTCAACCCGAAGTAGGACGTCACGCGGATCAGGCGGTAGGGCTTCTGCACGATCAGCCCGGTCATCACGATCACCGTCATCGCCAGCGCCACAAAGAAGTGCTTGCGGTGGATTCCTGCCACCGAATACACAACCAGCGCGGGAACCAGCAGGATCAGCGCTGTTCCCAGGTCCCCTTTGGCCACCAGCCCGGTGGTCAGTCCCACTACCAGCAGCGTGGGAACAATCGAGTAGCGGCTGTTGACGTTGCCCCCGCGCCAGGCGACAAACCATGCCAGATAGAGCACGATCATCGGCTTGGCCAGCTCGCTCGGCTGCAACTGCCCGAAGCCGGGCAGCCGGATCCAGCGGTGCGCGGTACGGTCTGTGAACACGGCTGCTCCCAGCAGGATCAACACCACGCACAACGGCGCCACCACGGCGGCGGCGCTGCGCAGCCGGCGGTAGTCGCCGTACTTGATCCAGAACATCAGCGCCAGCCCCAGCGCCATCGCCGCCAGCTGCCGCACCGCAAATTCCCAGCCGGGCTTTTGCGAGTAGACCTCCGCCGGCACCGCGGTGGCGCTGTATACCATCACCAGTCCGAATGCCGCCAGCCCCAGCGTCGTCGAAAGAAGCCACCAGTCGGTTCGCGTGCGAATGGCGTTCATGGACGTCCCTCCAGCGCCTGCACCAGCGACTTGAAGGCGCGCCCGCGCTCCTCGTAGCCGGAGAACTGGTCGAAGCTGGCGCAGGCGGGCGCCAGCAGCACCGTGTCGCCGGGTTCGGCCTTTCGCCATGCTGTTTCCACAGCCGAGCGCAGGTCGCCGCAGTGGATCAGGGGCAGCGCGCCTTCCAGGTGGGAGGCGATCTTCTCCGCCGCGGCGCCGATCAGCAGCGCGGCGCGGGCCCGTTCGGCGAGCAGCGGGCGCAATTCGCGGTAGTCGCTGCCCTTGTCCTTTCCGCCAAGAATCACCCAGAGCCGCCCCTCAAAGGATTCCAGAGCCTTACGCGTGGCGTCGACGCTCGTCGCCTTCGAGTCGTTGTAATAGCGCACGCCGCCCAGCTCGCGCACGAACTCGATGCGGTGCTCCACGCCCTCGAACGTCTGCACGCCCCGCCGGATCGCTTCCAGCGGCGCGCCCGCCAGACGGGCGCAGCAAGCCGCGGCGAGCACGTTCTCCAGGTTGTGCCGCCCTCGCAGCGGAATCTCGGACGCGGGCATGAACGGCTCGCCGCCCGCCCACAGCATGCCCTCCTGCTGCCAGAAGCCCGGCTCGCGCGCGGCGCCCGCGCAGAACCACCACACGCGGCCCCGCGCCTGCCCGGCGAGCGCCGCGCTGGCCGAGTTCTCGGCGTTCAGCACCGCGTGGTCCTCCGGCTGCTGGCCGGCGAGGATCTTCGCTTTCGCCGCCGCATAGGCCTCGAACGTGTGGTGCCGGTCGAGGTGATTCTGCGTGATGTTGAGCACAGCGGCGATGTGCACGCGCAGCGTGTGCGTGGTTTCCAGCTGAAAGCTGGAAAGCTCGAGCACGTTCCACTGGTCCTTGCGCGAGGTCTCCACCATCGCAGCCAGTGGCCGGCCGATGTTGCCGCCCACCTGGCAAGCGACGCCCGCCGCGCGCAACAGGTGCCCGGCGAGCGCCGTGGTCGTCGTTTTGCCGTTTGAGCCGGTGATCCCCATCACCGGTCCTTGCAGGAACCAAGACGCCGCTTCCACGTCCCCCACGACCAGCGTACCGCGCGACCGGGCGTGCTCGAACATCGGCAGGTCCGCAGGCACGCCGGGGCTCAGCACGGCGATGTCGCAGCCTTCCAGCGCCTCCGGAGACTGCGGCACGAACGGCGCGTCGAACTCCGGCAGCGCCTCGCGGGGCTTCACGTCGGACGCGCGCACCTGCGCCCCGTGACGGCGCAGCAGATCCACCACGGCCACGCCCGAGGCGCCCATGCCGAACACCGTGATCCTCTTGCCGCGCACGTCCATGGCTATCTCAGTTTCAGCGTCGTCAGCGCGAACAGCGCCCACACCAGCCCGGCGATCCAGAACCGCACCACCACCTTCGTCTCGTCCCATCCCAGCTTCTCGAAATGGTGGTGCAGCGGCGCCATCAGGAACACGCGCTTTCCGCGCATCTTGTAGCTCGCCACCTGGATCATCACGCTCAGGGCCTCGATCACGTAAACGCCTCCGATAAACAAAAGCATCAATTCCTGTTTGATCAGCACCGCCACCACGCCCAGGCTGCCGCCGAGCGCCAGCGAGCCCACGTCGCCCATGAAAATCTCCGCCGGGTGCGCGTTGTACCAAAGGAAGGCCAGCACGGCTCCGGTGAGCGAGGCGCAGAAGATCGTCAGCTCGCCCGCGCCCGGCAGACGCGCCAGCTCCAGGTAGCGGGCGAACTGCGCGTGCCCGCTGACGTAACACAGCACCGTCATCGCCCCCCCGGCGATCACCATCAGCCCGGCGGCCAGGCCGTCCAGCCCGTCGGTCAGGTTCACCGCGTTTGACGATCCGACAATCACCAGCAGCAGGAACGCGAAAAAGACGGAGAAGCCCAGAGGGTAGGTCCAAGGGTTTTCGAGCAGCGCGTCGATCAGCAGGTCCGGCCGCACGTTCTTGAAGAAGGGCACGTTCATCTCCGTGCTGTACAGCCCGCGGCGGTGCAGCCCCAGGAGCCAGATGCCCAGGGCCACCATCATCAGCGCCTGCATGGCCATCTTCTGCCGTCCCGTGAGTCCCAGGTTGCGGCCGCGCCGGACCTTCAGATAGTCGTCGGCGAAACCGATGGCGGCGTAGCCCGCGCAGGCGAACATCGCCACCCATACATACGGGTTGGCCAGATGCGTGAACAGCAGCGTGGGAACCAGCGCGCAGAACAGAATCAACAGGCCGCCCATGCTCGGTGTGCCCGCCTTCTTCTGGTGGCTTTCGGGCCCGTCTTCCCGGATCGGCTGGCCGATCTCGAGTTCTCGCATCTTGCGGATGAACCAGGGCCCCAGCGCAACTCCCAGCAGAAAAGCAAACAGGCTGGCCGCAAACGTGCGGAACGTGACGTATCCGAAGACACGAAAGGGGGAGAAGTGCGGGAACAGAATCTCGTAAAAGAGCCAGTAAAACATGGCTAGCCCAGGAACGCTTCCAGCGCCCGCTCCAGGCGCACTCCACGCGAACCCTTGAACAGCATCGCGTCGCCTTCGCGCGCAAACCCTTTGACGAAAGCCCCGGCCCCGGCAGGATCGTCGAAATACGCCGTCTTCTGCACCGGCAGGCCCGCCTCCACGGCGCCGGCCAGCATCTCGCGCGCGTACCCGCGGACGCCCACCAGCAGGTCCACGCCTCGAGCGGCCGCGTGGCGGCCCACTTCGCGGTGCAGGGGCGCGCTCCACGCGCCCAGCTCCAGCATCTCGCCGAGGACGGCGATGCGCCGCGACGCGGGCGTCTCCGCCAGCAGGTCCAGCATCATCATGGCCGCCTCGGGGTTCGAATTGTAACAGTCATTCCACACCACAACGCCGTTGTGTTCGATCCGTTCCAGCCGCATGGGAACGGTCTTCAGGCGGGCGATCGTCTCCTTCCATTGTCCCGAATCCAGGCCGAGAGCGCGCGCCACGGCCAGAGCCGCCAGCGCCGCCATCAGCCCCCCGCGCCCGGCGAGCGGACAGAAAAAAGAGCCCACGTCCGGAACCTCGAACTGCACGCCGTCCGAAAGCCAGACGACGTTCGAGGCCCGGACGTGGGGTGCCTCGGAAGGAACAAAGGAAGACGAACCGTAAAACACCGTCCGGCCGGAGAACGCTCCGGCCATGGCTCGCACGCGCGCGTCGTCAGCGTTCAAAACCGCCACGCCATCGGCCGGGAGCGACTCGACCAGCTCGCGCTTGGACGCCGCGATGGCGTCGATCGAGCCCAGGTTCTCGATATGCGCCGTGCCCACGTTGGTCACCACGCCCACCTGCGGCCGCGCGATCTTCGCAAGCTCCCGGATCTCGCCCGCGTGGTTCATGCCGATCTCGACCACCGCCGCTTCGGCCTCGTCCGGCAGATTCAGAATGGTCAGCGGCACGCCGATGTGGTTGTTGTAATTGCCCTGCGTCTTGCCGGTGCGCAACTGCGCCGAAAGCACCGCGGCCACGGCCTCTTTCGCCGTGGTCTTGCCGGCGCTGCCGGTGATGCCCACCACGAGCCCGTCCCACCGGCGGCGCGCCTCGGCGGCCGTGCTCTGGAGCCAACCAAGAGCCGACGGCACGATCTCCTGCGGCCCGCAGCCCTCCACCGGTCTTTCCACAACCGCCGCCGCTGCGCCCTTCTCGAACGCCGCCGCCACATAGTCGTGCCCGTCGTGGTTGGGCCCCCGCAGAGCCACGAACACCGCGCCCGGCTCCAGCGTCCGCGTGTCCACGCTCGCCGACGTGCAGCGGCGCCCGGCCACCGTGATCGTCATGACGCGCGCTCCTGCCCGCCGTATCCGTAGCTCTCCAGCACCTCGCGCGCCACCTGCCGGTCGTCGAAGGGAATCGTGCCCTCGGCCAGCACCTGGTAGGTCTCGTGGCCCTTGCCAGCGATCAGAACAATGTCGCCCGGAGCGGCGCGGCCGATGGCGAGGCGGATTGCGTTGCGGCGGTCGGGCTCCACCAAGTGCGGCGTGTCGTGCTTGCGCAGCCCCACAAGGATGTCATTGAGGATGTCCAGCGGATTTTCGCTGCGCGGATTGTCACTCGTGGCCACCACCACATCGCTCAACACCGCAGCCGTTTCTCCCATTCGCGGCCGCTTGGACTTGTCCCGGTCGCCCCCGCAGCCGAACACCGTGATCACCCGCTTCGGATCCAGCGCCCGCGCCGCCTCGATCAGGTTCTTCAGCGCATCTTCGGTGTGGGCGTAGTCGACGATCACCAGGAACGGCTGCCCCGCATCCACGCGCTCGAACCGCCCCGGTACGCTGCGGCACACGGCGAGCCCCGCCGCTGCCTCTTCCGGCTCGAGCCCGAGCGCCACGCCCGCGGTGAAGGCAGCGGCCAGATTGTAGACGTTGAACCGCCCGCACAGCGGCGAGCGAATCACCGTCTCGCCCCGCGGATGGACGACCGTGAACCGCACGCCGTGGAACCCCGCGTCCATGTCTTTCACGCGGAACACCGCGTCGTGGCTTGCGCCGTAGGTCCAGCGCTCGGTGCCGCCGCCGGTCACGATCCGCTCCGACCACGGATCGTCGCAGTTGATCACGGCAATTTTCGGCGGCGGGCCGCCCGCGCCCTCGAACAACCTGTGTTTGGCCGCGAAATAATCCTCCATCGTGCCGTGGAAGTCGAGGTGATCCTGCGTGAAGTTCGTGAAGACGGCTGTGTGGAACGAGAATCCGTAGACACGCTCCAGCGCCAGCGCATGCGAGGAGACCTCGAAGACGAAGTCCGTGCCGCCAGCGCGCGCCTGCTCGTCCATCATGCGCACCAGGTCGAGCGATTCGGGCGTCGTATTCACCGCCATCGACTCGCGCCCGCCGATGCGGTACACCACCGTGCCCGCCATGCCGCTGTGGCGCCCCGCATGCCGCAGCATGGAGTCGATGGCGAACACCGTGGTCGTCTTCCCGTTGGTTCCCGTCACGCCCGTCAGCCGCAGCTTTGCATCCGGATGCCCGTAAAACCGCAGGCTTGCCGCCGCCAGCGCGCGCCGTCCGTGCTCCACTTCGATCCACGGGGCAGGGAAGCCCGCGGGCGCCGGCAGCTCGCTCGCCACCGCCACGGCGCCGCGCTCCAGCGCCTGCATGGCATACAGCGCCCCGCTCGTTCGGCTGCCGGGAAAGGCGAAGAAGACGAAGCCCGGCTCCACGCGGCGGCTGTCATATTCCAGCCCGCGCACCTCGATCCGCTCCCACGCGGCGTCCGCCGCCCGGCACGGGATTCCGCGGAAGAGAACGGCGAGATTCATGGCGTCACCGAGAAACGCACCTGCACGCGCATGCCCGGCGCCAGGATGGTTCCGGGCGGCGGCGACTGCGCCCGCGCCTTGCCTCGCCCCGTGGTCTCCAACGGCAGGCCCATCGAGGCGGCCTCCCGCAGCACGGCCACCAGCGGCCTGCCGCGGAAATCCGGCACCCGAGGTCCGACCAGCGCCGGCGTCGGCACGGGACCGGCAGGCGTCTCTTCTTCCTCCTCAGCCTCTTTCGTCAGAAGCACCGCCGGTTTTGTTTCCTCTGGTTTCTTCTCTTCCGGCGCCGATTCCGGCTGGTCCATCGGCACCTGCAACACGCGCAGCGCCGTCTCGGCCACCTTGCGGAACACCGGCGCAGCCGAGGCGCCGCCCAGTTTGGGGGTGCGGTTCAACGTCACCACCACGACAATGCGCGGATTGGCCACCGGCGCGAATCCGATGAAGGAGGAGTTGTGGCGGTCCAGCCATCGCCCGTTCTCGAAGATCTCCGCCGAGCCCGTCTTCCCGCCTGCAGAATAACCCGGGATCCGCGCCGCCTTCCCCGTTCCTTCCTCCACCACCCGCTCCATGATGCGGCGGACAGTGAACGCCGTTTCGGGCCGCAGAACGCGGCGCGGCGGCTCGATCTGCACCGGCTCCGCAACCTCGTGTCCCTCGGGCGTCGGACGGCTCTTGCCGGTCACCAGGTGCGGCTGCACCAGCAGCCCGCCGTTGGCGATCACCGATACGGCGCGCGCCAGTTGCACCGCCGTGGCGCTCACCTCGTGGCCGAAGGCGATGTACTCGTGCGACGCGGGCGTCCAGCAGTTGCGGTCCCGGGAGTCGCGGCAGGCCTGCGGCCGCAGGATGCCGCGCGACTCGGCGGGCAGCTCGATCCCTGTGCGGTCGCCGATACCAAACTTCCTCAGGTACGCGTACAGCTTCGCCGGCCCCGCCGCCAGGCTGATCTTCGCCACCCCGATGTTGCTGCTCTTGATCAGCACGCCGCTGACGTCCAGCGTCCCGTAGCGGTGCACGTCATGAATGGCCCGCCGCCCCGGGCGCGGAAACGCCCCGTTCTCGCAGTAAATCAAAGATTCCGGGCGGAACAGCCCCGTGTCGAGCCCCATCGTGACGGTGATCATCTTCATCACCGAGCCCGGTTCGCACGGAATCTGCACGGCGATGTTGCTGTGCCGCACCGCGGCCTCGGCCGGCGTAGGAGTGGTGCGGCGGGGATCGAAGGTCGGATAGTTGGCGAGCGCCAGAATCTCGCCATTTCGCGGGTCCATCACCACCACCGTTCCGCTTTCGGCGTTCGATTCGCGGATGCCCTCGGCCAGGAACCGCTCCGCGTCGTACTGGATCACCCGGTCGATCGCGAGCTTCACGTTCATGCCCGGAACGCTTTCCTCTTTGGTCCAGCTGAGGTACCGGTCCATCCGCGCCCCGGCCAGGAAGGCAAGCTTGCCAGGCCGCCCCTTCAGTTCGCCGTTGAGCTTCTGCTCCACGCCGGCATTGCCGTCGCCGCCGGCGTCTATCGCTCCCACTACGTGCGCGCCCGTCAGTCCGTTCGGATAGTCCCGGCGCACGTCCGGCACGAAGTGGATGGGAAACGTCTGGCCCAGCGCACGCAGGCGCCGGCGCTGCTCCGGCGTCAAGTGCTGCGCCAGTTTGAAGTATTGAGAGCTGCGGCGCGCCCCCTGCTTCTTCTCTTTCAGGACAGCCGCAAGATCGTTCGCCCTCAGCCCCAGAGCCGGCGCCACGACTTCAGCGAAGAACTCCGGATTCTGGATCTGTCTGGGATTTACTACGGCGGATTCCGTCCGCACGCTGATCGCCAGCGGGTAGCCGTCCCGCGCCAGCAGCTCTCCGCGCAAGGCGGGCACGGTCACCTCATGGATTTGCTGCCGCTGCGCCGTCTCCACATACTCCGCGTGGCGCAGCACCTGCAGCTCGAACAGGCGAACCAGCACCGCCAGCGCCATCACGCCGAGAATACCCGCGGCGATGCGCGCGCGACGGAGGGATTGCGGCCTGTCGTGTTGGTAATTCATCGCCCATCGCTTCCACCTTCCCGCCCGCTCCGGCGCCCCGCCCGGCGCCTCACTCGCGCGCTTCGAGCGCCGCCACCGTGCTCTTCGTCGGCGGCGCGAATACCAGCGCCTTTGGCGCCGGCGCGACAAACCGCTCGCCCGCGTACTGCTCCAGCTGCTCCGCGCTGCGCAGGCTCGCCTCCTGGCTGCGCAGTTCCCGCAGTTCGTTCAGCAACTCGGCGCGCTCCTGCTTCAGGCTCTCGAGCCGGTGGCTCGTCGTCAGGCTCGACATCGACGGCAGGATGGCGGCTGTCAGCGCCATCGCTCCAAACACGACAACCACGGCGGTCATCACCCACGACATCACCTCGCCGCGGTGCGCCACGCACGGCACGCGCGAATTGTCGATCGGCTTGATGTAAAGAAAGATCTCTTCGCGAGGCAGCGTGCGCAGGCGCGCATCGCATTCCGCGCGGCGCTCGGCTTCGGCCGCTGCCTCCTTGCCGGCCGCAAACCAGTCCAGCAACGCTTCCAGGCCGCTCATCTGACATTCCTCCAGAATTCTTCCAGCATGCCCATCATTCCCCCGTCCGCTCCACCGCCCGCAGAACGGCGCTGCGGCTTGCCGGGTTGGCTCTTCTCTCCGCCTCCCCGGGCCGAACCACGTGCTTCGTCAAAATCCGGTATCCGCCTTGCCGGGCAAGTTCCCGGAACCGCTGCTTCACCTTGCGGTCGTCGAGCGAGTGAAACGCGATCACCACCAGCCGCCCGCCCGCTTTCAGCCGCGCGGGCGCCTGCTGGAGCAACGCCTCCAGTTGCCCCGGCTCGTCGTTCACCGCCATCCGCAACGCCTGGAATACCCGCGTCGCGGGATGAATCTTCCCGGTACGGGGCGCAACCGATGCCACCACGCGCGCCAGTTGCGCTGTGTCGGCGATCGGCCGCGCCCGCACAACTGCTCTGGCTGTCTTTTCCGCTAGGCGCCTCCTTTCTTCGCCCAGTTCCTCGAAGATCCGGGCGAGTTCCCGTTCCGGATAATGATTGACAATGGCGGCAGCGGTGAGGCTCTGCCGCCTGTCCATGCGCATGTCCAGCGGTCCCGCCGCCTGTAGCGAGAAGCCTCGCTCCGGTGAGGTGAGCTGATAACGGCTCACGCCCAGATCGGCCAGGATTCCGTCCACATGCGCCACGAGGAGAGAGTCGAGAGTGGACGAAAGCTCCGAAAAACTGCTCTGTGCGAAAACGATCCTGCCCGCCACCGCCATGCAGCGCCGCCGCGCCTCTTCCAGCGACTCCGCGTCCCTGTCCAGCGCCACCACGCGGCCCGTCTCCAGCCGCTCCGCGACCGCCGCCGTATGACCGCCCAGCCCGCACGTGCAGTCCACATACACGCCGTCCGACCGCACCGCGAGCCACTCCAGCGTCTCGCGCAGCAATACCGGCGTGTGTTCCATGCCACATCAGAAATCGATGCCCATTTCGGCCAGCCTCTCGAGGTCGCTGGCCTCGAACTGCTTCACCCGGTTCAGTTCCTCTTCGTACTGCTCCTGCGGGTAGATCGTGATCACGTCTTCGTAAAACCGCAATTGGACGGCCTTCTCCTCCAGCCCCATCTGCTTGCGCAACTGCTGGGGCAGCGTGATCCGGCCCTGCGGGTCGATGTCGACCTCGCCGCCTTTCGCCTCCGCCCGAAACGCAAACCGCCGCTTCATCGCCGGGTCGGTGATCCGCTCCAGCGTCTTTTCCCAACTCCCGTTCGTGAAGATTCGCGCCAGACCCTTGTGCTCCGTCACAAACAGGCACCGGTCCGCCAGCTTGCCCAGGTAATCTTGATACCGCGCCGGCAGCTTCAGCCTGCCCGCCGAGTCCACCTTGCCCGTATAGAAGCCGAGCGGGGCGCGCAGACTCCCCTGCGCCGGAGGCGGCGTAGGGGACGGCGGGACTGAATTCTGTCCTTCCATTTCGGTCCGAATCGGTCACCGATAGGCCTTTTTGGGCCACCGTGTAATGATCCTACGTCCATTCGCCCCGGCAATGCAAGAGATTTCCACCAACAATTTTGCGCTATCTCCTTTGTTTTCCTTTTCTTCGCCCCAAGCATCCGTGGACGCCCCTCTTGGTCTTTGCTACATTGACTTTTGTGTATCCGAAGCTTTATGACCTCGATCCGGGGCCCGAATCCCCCGAGCTGGTCCGGATGATCGTCGAGATCCCGAAGAACTCCGCCAACAAGGTCGAGTACGATGGCAAGCTGGGCGTTTTCCGGTTGGACCGTGCCCTGTATTCGCCCATGCACTATCCAGGAGACTACGGCTTTATTCCGGGCACGCTGGCCGAAGACGGGGACCCCCTCGACGTGCTCGCCCTGGTGAACGAACCGAGCTTCACCGGCTGTCTCATTGAGGTCCGCCCCATCGGGCTGCTCCGCATGGTGGATCGCGACGAGATGGACGAGAAGATCATCGCCGTGCCCACGCGCAACCCGCGCTACGACGAGATCCATACCATCGACCAGGTGTTCCCCCACGTGCGCCGCGAGCTCGAACACTTCTTCAGCATCTACAAAGAACTCGAAGGGCGAGTGGCCACCACGCAGGGATGGGGCGGTCCGCGCGAGGCGCGCCGGGCGATCCTCGACGCGCGCGAGCGCTACCTGGAGAGGAAGCGGGAATCGGAGCCCTTCGGCGACAACATCTGACGCCCGCGGCTACAGCCGGATCTGCTGTCCGGCGATCCGCAGCCGCTCAGCTTGCACCCCCCGGGCGTGTTGAATCACGTTGCCGCCGGGCGCTTCGCCCACTTCCCAGTCGCGCAGGCTGACATCGCTGACCGGACTCTTCTCGAATCCCCGGATGTACACGGCGTAACGCGTCTTGCGGCAGCGGATGTTCTGCATCCCGATCCGCCTGACGACGGGCAGGTAATGTCCGCGCGCCCCCTCTTCATAGTAAAAGTCGATGTGCAGCAGCGCGTCCGCCACCTGCCCCACTTCGATGTCCCTCATATAGACGTCCTCGATCACGCCGCCGCGCATCGCGTTCGTCTTCAGCCGGAGCACCCGGTCGAGGTTCGGGCTGTCCATCCGGCACCGCTCGGCGAAGATCCGCCGCGCGCCCCCGCTGATTTCGCTGCCGATCGTCACGCCCCCGTGACCGTCCCGCATCACACAATTCCGGATCAAAATGTTTTCGCTCGGCGCCGCCAGCCGCCGCCCGTCCGCGTTGCGCCCGCTCTTGATGGCGATGCAGTCGTCGCCCGTGTCGAACAGGCAGTTCTCGATCAGCACGCCGCGCGAGCACTCCGGATCGCAACCGTCGTTATTCGGCCCGTGCGAGATCACCTTCACGCCCCGCACCACGACGTTCTCGCACAGCACCGGGTGGACCTCCCACATCGGCGAGTTGCGGATCGTCACCCCCTCCAACAGCACGTTCCGGCACCTCAGGAACTGCACGAAATTCGGCCGCAGAAACGCGCCTTCTCCGAACACGCGCTGCTCCGGCGGCACGCCCTCCTCCACCATCTTCATCAGCCGGTCCCGCGCCGGCCCCTGATGCGGCTCCCCCTTCGACCAGCCGCACTCGGTCCGCCCCTTCCACGGCCACCAGTGCCCGCAGTCCGCTCTTCCGTCCAGCGTGCCCGCTCCGGTGACCGCAATGTCTGTCTGCCCCAGCGCATAAATCAGCGCCGAGTAATTCCGGCACTCCATGCCCTCCCAGAAAGACGGGACCACCGGCAGATATCGCTTCGGGTCGGGGAAAAACCGCAGCGTGGCGCCCTCTTCCAGATGCAGATTTACGCGCGACAGCAGACGCACCGCTCCCGTCTCATACACGCCCTTCGGCACCACCACCCTGCCGCCTCCCGCCTCGTGGCAGGCGCGGATGGCCGCAGCGAACGCCTCCGTGCAGTCCTGCTCTCCGTCGCCGCGCGCCCCGTAGCGCAGCACCTCGAAATCGCGCTGCGGAAACTGCGGCGCGCGGATCCTTCCCGCGATCTCCTCCGCCACCTGCCACGAGTCGTCCGCCCGCGCCGCCGCCCGCGCCACCCCGGCCCACGGCGCCGCCGCCAGCAGCGCCCTCCGGCTGATCCCAGGATTCCGTTTCCGCATATCATTCCCCTTTTAGATCACGCGGCCGCTTCATGACAACCCCGCCGGATTGTGAAGCAAGCCAGTTCCATTTGCTGGTACTGGTCCTTCACACTCTCACGGCTAATATTTGCTCGCCGGACGGTCTATTGGCGGATACGCGACGCAGCCCGAAGCTGGTAAACGGCGGGATGCCGTACTGCCTGAGCAAAGCCTCATTGGGGGCCCGCAGGCCGAGACGGCGTCACCGTCCACCGCTCGAGGAGGAGCAGTACATGAGCAAGACCCTTTTGGCCATCGTCGCGCTGGCGTGCCTAGCGGCTTCGCTGCCAGCGCACGCCGCTGTGATCACCATCAATGCCAGCCAGTTCACCAACGGTCTGAACAACCAGACCATCAACGACATCACCTGGACCTCCAGTCCCGGCAACTTCCAGATGAAGACCGTCGCCGGCTGGCAGGGTGTCGGAATTTCCGGTGGTACCTCCGGTGAAATCGACATCCAGGAATTCCTGACGGGAACCATCAGCTCTGGCCTCACCTTCCGCGTGTCTTCGTTCAGGCTCGGCTTCCTGTTCGACGGGCCGGAATTCAACGACGTGCAGGAGGTCGCCAAGGTGACCATCACCAGCAACAGCCAAGGGACCCAGTCCTACACGTTGACCAACTATTACGGCAGCCCGACGATTTGGACAGGCCCCGGCTCGGTCACCAATCTCTCCCCGTCTAATACTACTGGGTCATAAATGAAACAAATTATGCTAGAATTGTTTCGTGCGAACCGCCCAATCGGGGCCAAGCCCGCGAGGTGCGCGCTTCGCGGCCTATTTGGAGGGCTTGGCTAAGGCCGCGG
>JBBIIK010000015.1:0-76580 GCA_037446555.1 Acidobacteriota bacterium | reverse complement strand
GCCCGTTCCATCTCCGCGGCCGGGAAATGCTCTTGGATCGCTTCCACATCCTCTAGCCTTCCCCAGCCGCCGTTCGACCGGACAATTCACTTGCTAATTCAACCGGACAACTCACATGCTACCGACAGCGCCGCCCCCTCGGGTTTTTCCTGCCAGCGGGCCGCTGCTAGAATATCTGCGGTTTCAATCCGGAAGGAGGCCGTTATGCGAAATCTCGCGCTCGTTCTTTCCCTCGCGGCGCTCTCCTCCAGCGGGCAGCCCGCGGGCTCCTACAAGCGCGTCGCACGCCTTCTCTGGACGGTCTCCGACGTGGAGCGCACCGCGGAAGCCTGGCGCAGAATCGGCGTGCCCGTTGACGAAGCCTCTTCCGCCGAATTTCGCCAACCCTCCGGCGCAGCGCACGGGGGATTGTGCGCCACGGGGTATTTCGCGAATCTCCGCGTCGATTGGGTGCAGCCTTCGAGTCCCGCCAGCCCGCTCGGCGGCTTCCTCCGCGAGCGTGGCCAGGGCGTCTTCGCCCTTGTCTACGAACTGCCCGATGCCGCGTCCCTGCGCCTGGAAACGGCGCGGCTGGAATCGCTCGGACTCCGCCCGCTTGAGCGGGGCGTCTTTCTGCTTGGCGCGGAGCGCTCCGAATACGTCTGGTTCGACACGGCGCCGGCCGGCAAAGTCGTGCTCGGACTCATGACGCCATCGGGCAACTCGCGCCCCTCCGGCGCTTCCATGCGCGTCTCGCAGCTCGCCTTCGTCGTGCGCGATCCCGAACCCGTGTCGGCATTCTGGGCCAGGCTCGGGTTTGCGCCCTTCACGTTCACTCATCCCGAACTCGGCGACAAGACGTACCACCGCCGCCCTGCGGAGTTCGACATGCGCCTGGGCTGGCAGCGCCATGCGCAGATGCCGTTCGAATGGATCCAGCCGCTCCGCGGGCCCAACGTTTACGAGGACCATCTCAGGCAGCACGGCGAGGGCTTCCACCATCTCGCCTTTGACGTCGAGGACATGGACGCGGCCATCCGCAGGTGGGAGTCGCTCGGCTACCCGCTCACCATGTCCGGCTCGTGGGGCGAGCCCGGCCGGGCCGGCAGCGGCCGCTTCGCCTATGTCGACGTTCACTCGGTGGGCGGCACGAACATCGAGCTTCTGTGGAATTACCGCGCCCCCACGCCTCCTCCCGCCGCCGGGCCCTTCGTGCTTCGCTTCCCCGCCGGCGAAGCGCTCCCCGAGCGCCGCGTCCAAGTGGCGCAATTGCGCTGGCCGCACGACTGGAGAAGCTGGCAGGCCATCGAGTTCGAGTTTGTGGCTTCCTCGCTGGAGCCCTTCTCCTTCGGCTTCTCCGACGGCCGCCAGGTGAAAAGCGCCATCATCGAACCCTTCCCCGGCGTGCGAATCCGCGCCGTCCTCCCGTTCGACACGTTCTATCAAACGCGCGCCATGACTCCTCTGCTCCCTCTCGGCTACAAGGTCTGGCCGGAGCGGCTCTTCACCTTTGAACGCGTTGAGGAGATCGTCATCCGCATGAAGTACCCCGCAGCCGATTCCACCCTGACGATCTCCAACCTCGGCCTCACGCCCACTGCCGGCAAGGATGACATCCTCGACCGCAAGCCCCTCATCGACGCCTTCGGCCAGTGGATTCCTGAAGACTGGCCCGGCAAGGCGCGCTCACTCGATGAACTCCGCAAGCTCTGGGACGAGGACCGCCTGCCTTCTGCCCGTTATCCCGACTACTGCCCGCTCGGCGGCTACCGCCATCGCACCGTGAACCCGCCGGGCGCCACCGGCAAGCCGGGCTTCTTCCGCGTGGCGCAGATCGACGGGCGCTGGTTCCTCCTCGATCCGCACGGGCACCCCTTCTTCTCCGCCGGCATGGATCTGGTGGGCTGGAAACAGGGCTCTTTCGCCACCCGCGTCACCGGACGCGAATTCCTCTTTGAAAAGCTCCCCCCGCCCGGTCCTGCGTGGCTCTCGCCTGGCAGGGACGTCTCCTTCCATGTCTCCAACATCATGCTGCGTTACGGAGACGCCTGGCAGCAGCGCTGGCAAAAGGCCATCGTGGAACGCCTGAAAAACTGGGGCTTCAACGCAATCGGCAACTGGTCGGACCACGACATCGCCACCACCGCCAGCATGCCCTACGTCATCCCCCTGGGCGGCTGGACCACGAAGAAAACCTTCCCCTTCCCGTGGGACTTCCCCGACGTCTTCAGCGAGGAATTCGCCCGCAACGTCGATGAAGCCGCGCGCCGCCAGTGCGCCCCGCTCGCAAACGATCCGAACCTCATCGGCTGGTTCATCGGCAACGAGCCCCACTGGGCGCGCGAGTTCGGTTCGCTCAAGCCGTGGGCGGACATGCTGCTCGAAGATCCCGAACCCTCCGCCACCAAAGACGAACTCTTGCGCCGCCTCCGCGAGAACCCGTCACAGGCGGATGAGATCAAGCGCGGCTGGGTGTTCACCTGCGGGAGGAAGTACTTCGAGACGATCACCGCCGCCATCCGCCGGCACGGCCCCAACCATCTGATCCTCGGCATCCGCTACGCCGGCGCGCCGCTTGACGAATGGGTGAAGATGTCCTCGCTGTTCGACGTCTTCTCCATCAACATCTACGACGCCGGCTTCCGCCCCGATCCGGCGAAACTCGACCACTACGCACACCTCTCCGGCAAACCCATCCTGATAGGCGAATTCACCGCCTGCGCACCCGGACGCGGCCTCCAGGGGCTCTTCTACTGGACTCACAAGGTGAAAGACCAAACCCAGCGTGGCATCGCCTACCGTTACTATGTCGAGAACGCCGCCGCGCATCCGGCCATGATCGGCGCCCACTGGTTCCAGCTTGTCGACGACCTTCCCACGGGCCGCCCCTCGGATCTCGAACGCCTCAACTACGGCTTCCTCAACGTCCTCGACCTGCCCTACAAGCCGCTGGTCGAATACGCGCGCGAGGCCCACCGTCGCCTCTACGACGTCAAGTTTGGCAAATCGCCCCCCTACGACCGCAAGCCGCTCATCTACTAGCGAGGCAGGCAGCCTGATCCGGCGCTCTCGAGACTGCCGTCGCTGATCCCAGCGGTCCTTACCGCGGCTCGGCGCGCCAGCCCCACGCCTGCATCACGATGTCGAAGATGCGCGTGTTCGGCATATAGCCGCGAACCCGCTCCGCGCCCGCGCCCATCGCCGTCACCAACACCTCCTCGCCCGTGTGCGAATGGCCCACCCGCAACGCCGGAATGCGGATCTCGTCCTTGGGGCTGTTCTTCGCCATCCACTCGTCCAGCCCTTCCAGCAGCGGCACACCCCGCCGCCCGCCTGTGATTCGCAGTTCAAACGAATGGTCCGCCGTGAACACAAGCAGCGTCTCCTTCGGATCCACCTTCGCCGCGATCTCGCGGATCAACTTGTCGAAGTTCACCAGGCTATCCAGCCCCTTGCGCGGATTGTCCGTGTGCGCGTCCCACTCGATCATCAGGAAGTAGCCCTTGCGGTTGGCCGAGACAAGCTCCAGCGCGCGCCGCGACGCCGCGGCCACATCCAGGTCCCCGTCGATCACCACCACAGGCCGCTTGTCCGCCTCTGGAGCCGCCTCCAGCGAATCATAGATCCTGCGGCCAGCCTTTTGCGCCGCCTGCTCGATCTCTGTCCCTGCCTGTCCCCAGATGGTCTTGCGCCCCGCACCGATCACGACATCGGGACCGTCGCCGAAGCGTGGCCGGAAGATCTGCAGGAATAGCTCTCCCTGCTTGCGCCGGTCGTTCGCATGCCCGTAACACGCTGCCGGCGTTGCGTCCGCAATCGACATGTTCGACACCACGCCCGTGGAGAGGCCCTTTTCCTCCGCGTACTCGAGCAGCGTCTTCAGAATCCGCCCGTCCTTCTTCCCGCGTTCCGTGTCCGGCCCCATGCTGATGACCCCGTTCTGTGTCTTCACGCCTGTGACGATCGCCGTCATCCCCGCTGCGGAATCGCTCACATAGTTCGTCGCGGTGGTCGTGTCCGACAGCCCCATGTTCGGCCAGCTTTGCACAAACAGCTTCAGCGGCTCCCCATAACCGTGCAGGCTGGCCGCGCTCACCGTGGAGACGCCGCCCGCGTCCGCCAGAAACACTATCACGTTCTTCGCCCTTCTTTGCGCGGCAGCCGGCAGCAGCGCAAGCAGGAGGGCGATCGCAAGGGTTGCAGTCTTCCGCATGGTTCCGATTCTATCCATTCGAACCCGCCACGCACTGTGAACATTTCGTAACGGCTCCGGTAGAATCCGGGCAATGCATCCGCTCACCCGCAGATCGTTCCTCGCCTGTTGCGCCGCACCCGCCTCCGCCCTGCGCAAGCTCTCCGACACGGTGATCTATTCCGACGATCGCTTCTACTCGGCCTTCCCCTCCGCTGTCTACTTCCGCAACGGCGAGCTGCTCGTCGCTTTCCGCCGCGCGCCCGAGCGCCGCCGCCTCGGCGCGAAGGGCGTTTCGCACACCGATCCCAACAGCCAGCTCGTCCTTGTGCGCTCGTCCGATGACGGCCGCACGTGGAGCCGCCAGCTGGAGCTGATCCACGCCCACCCGCTCGGCGGCAGCCAGGACCCCTGCCTCATCGAGCTCCACGACGGCACGCTGCTGTGCGCCTCCTATCTCTGGATCTGGCTCGACGAATCGGCGCGCCAGTCCTCTCCTGCAACGGTGCGGCTGGGAGAATACGCATTTCACGGCGGATATTTGCTGCGCTCTCGAAACGGCGGGCGCACTTGGGAAGGGCCATTCACTCCTCCTCCCGTTCCCGGCAGAGAGGCCCTCGACGCCTCCGCCGCCCCGCTCCCCGCCTACAACCGCGGCGCCATGTGCCAGGCGCGGGATGGCCGCCTCCACTGGGCTGTAGCCTATCCCAAGGGCGTGGAGCGGAACTCGGGCACTGACGTCCACCTGCTTACCTCCACCGACTCCGGCGTGACGTGGCGATATCAATGCGTCATCGCCTCGGACCCGCGCGCGTCCTTCAATGAAACGTCGCTCTATGAAACCCCCGCCGGGGATCTCGTCGCCTTCCTCCGCACGGCCGGGCTGGACGACCACACCGTCATCACCCGCTCTCGCGACGGCGGCCGCTCTTTCGAGCCGTGGCAGGACACGGGCTGGCAAGGCCACCCGCATCACGCCGCGCGCCTGGAGGACAACCGCGTCCTGCTCGTCTACGGATACCGTCATCCTCCCTTCGGCATTCGCGCGCGCATCCTCGATGCCGAATGCACCAACGCCGGCGCAGCGGCTGAGATCGTTCTCCGCAGCGACGGCGGCGGCACGGATCTCGGCTACCCTTGGGCCGTGGCAATGCCCGGCCGCCGCGCGCTCGTGGTCTACTACTTCCAGACCGGCAACGGTACCCGCCACATCGCCGGCTCGTGGCTCCAGTTCTAGCCCGCGCATCGTCCCGGGCGCTCATCCGGCCCGCGATAGACTGGGTTCAGGGCCTCGTCATGCCTCTCTTCCCCACGCTCTCCCGGCGCCGTCTGCTGCTTGCCGCATCCCTCCTGCCCGCAGTCTCGCTGCTCGCTCTGCAAGGCGGTCCCACGCCTTACCCTCCATCCCGGCTGCCGGACCGCATCGTCGCCAACTGGACTGCTGCGCCTTCCACCTCGTTCAGCGTCGCCTGGCGCACCGATACAACCGTCTCCGAAGCGTTCGCAGAGATCGTCGAATCCGCCGCCGGTCCGGATTTCGAGAAAGGCTCCCGCCGCGTGTCAGCCGCCACCGAAGCTTACGATACCGATCAGGGATCCGCCCACGCCCATAGCGTTACATTCCGGGATCTCAAGCCCTCCACCGAATACCTCTACCGCGTCGGCGACGGCAAGGATGCATGGAGCGAGTGGATCCACTTCCGCACCGCTGCCGCCTCCGCCGAGCCCTTCGCGTTTCTTTACTTCGGCGACGCACAGAACCAGATCCGCTCCCACTGGTCTCGCCTCGTGCGCCGCGCGTGGCAGACCGCGCCCGATGCCCGCCTCGTCATCCATGCCGGCGATCTCATTAACAACCACAACCGCGATTCGCAGTGGGGCGAATGGCACGAAGCCAGTTCGTGGCTGCACCGCTCCATGCCCGCCGTGCCCGTACCCGGCAACCACGAGCACGGGCGCGGCTCCGAAGGCAAGCGCCGCATCACCGTCAACTGGCGCCCCCAGTTCACTCTCCCCCTCAACGGAGTCCCCGGCATCGAGGAGACCTGCTACTTCATCGACTTCCAGGGCGTGCGCTTCGTCGCTTTGAACTCGAACGAGAAGCAGAAGGAACAGGCGGAGTGGCTCGAGCGCTTGCTCGCCAACAACCCGAACCTTTGGACGGTCGTCTTCTTCCATCACCCCATCTACTCCGGCGCGCGCAAACGTGACAACAAGGAACTGCGCGAACTCTGGCAGCCGGTCTTGGACCGTGGCGGCGTGGATCTCGTCCTCAACGGGCACGACCATGTCTACGCCCGCACCCGGCTGCTCCGCGCTGACGGCAAGCCAGGCGGCGCCGTCTACGTCGTCTCTGTCAGCGGCGCCAAGATGTACGAGCTCGATCAGCGCCCCATGTTCGCCCGCACTCTCGGGCGCACGCAGTTGTTCCAGGTGATCCGCGTCAACGGAGGCGTGCTTTCCTTCGAGGCGCGCACTGCCCGCGGAGACGTCGCAGACAGCTTTCGCATCGAGAAGAGCGGCGCCGCGAAGAGGCTCATCGAGAACTGAGCCCGTCCGCTGCCTACTGCCGCGGCTTGCCCGCCTCGCGGATCGCCTTGCCCAACTGTTCCGTCACACGCCGCGCCGAGCGGTCCAGTTCGTCCGGCGTGGTCCTCCTCGGCCGCTCGTACGTCGACCACACCACCGCCCGCGATCCCCTGTGTACCAGAAACACGGTGCCCTTGCCGCGTCCGAAGCTGCTTGGCCGCTCGAGCGGTGTCACTTTCAGGTCCATCCCCGCCACTCCTGTGTCGTCGGCCTCCTCCTTCGGCTTGGCCTCAGCCACGGGCTTCGCCTCCGGATACAGCTCGTCCAGCTTCTGCTCGAAGGGCTTGCCCAGACGGTCTGTCAGAATCGCGTCCGCCCGCGCCGGATCGGCCACCACCTGCACCAGCCTCTGGCGCGTGAGGTGATTCGCGAGATGCTGGTCCAGCCCGTTGGCCATCGGCAGCAAATACACGTGGTGGATCTGGAGGAGCGCCGCCGCCTGCGGCCCGGCAGCCCCCTCCTGAGCGCCCGCCTGCGCGCCGCTCATCGCCATCAGCAGCAGTGCCAGCCTTGTCAATGCCGTCTCTCCTGAACTCTGCAACTATACAATAGACGGTTTCGGAAGCCGGAAAGTCGATCGCTTGTACAAGGACCAGAAAATCACGGTCGTCATCCCCTGCCTGAACGAGGAGCAGGGCATCGCCGAAGTTCTGCGCCGCATGCCCGCCTTCGTGGACGAGGTGATCGTGGTCGACAACGCCTCCACCGACCGCACCGCCGAGGTGGCCCGCAGCCTCGGCGCGCAGGTCATCCGTGAGGACGTGCGCGGCTACGGGCGCAGCTACAAGAAGGGCTTCAGCATGGCCACCGGCGACATCATCGTCACTCTCGATGGCGACCACAGCTATCCGCCCGACGCCATCAGCTACCTGCTCGAAGCCTTCCTGCACCTCGAAGCCGACTTCCTCAACGCCAGCCGCTTCCCGGTGCGCGACCGCCGCGCCATGAGCTTCAAGCACAAGGTTGGCAACCTGATCCTCAGCCTGGCCATGTCGCTGCTGTATTTCCGCTGGGTGCGCGACTCCCAGAGCGGCATGTGGGTCTTCCGCCGCAGCATCCTTGGCCGCATGCGTCTGGAAAGCGACGGCATGGCCTTCTCCGAGGAAATCAAGATCGAGGCCCTCCGCCAGCCCGGCGTGCGCTTCGAGGAGATTTCCATCCTTTACTCGTCCCGCCTCGGCGAAATCAAGCTCAACCCCTGGCGCGACGGTTTCTATAATCTCTGGTTCCTGCTCAAAAAGCGCTTTTCACGGCGCTGATCCAGTGTTATACTGGTATTTCCCGCCTTGGTTCCCATCCCCTGACCGCTGCCGCGAGAAAGTTGTCCCGAACCGTGGAAGAGGTCACCGCCGTCATCCCGAACTGGAACCGCGCGGAGCTTCTGGCGCGCGCGCTGGAGAGCCTGTCCCGCCAGACGCGGCGCTGCGCCCGCCTTCTCGTCGTCGATGGCGGCAGCACGGATTCGAGCCGCGAAACCGCGCGCCGCTCCGGCGCCGAAGTGATCGCGCTGCCCTCCAATCCGGGCTTCGCCGCCGCCGTCAACGCCGGCGTGGCTGCCGCCTCCACGCCCTGGGTGTGGATCCTGAACAACGACGTCGAAGCCGACCCGGGCTGCCTGCAAGCGCTGCTTGACGGCGCTTCCGAAGCACAAGCCTCGTTCGCCGCCCCGCGCCTCCTTAGCCACGCCGATCCTTCCCGCATTGACGGTTGCTACGATCTGCTCGCTCGCAGCGGCTGCGCATGGCGCGCCGGCGCGGGCGCTCCCGACGGCGCCCTGTTCGCCCGGCCCCGCCGCATCCGTTTCGCTCCCTTCACCGCTGCGCTCGTGCGGCGTGAACTCTTCCAGCGCGCGGGCGCGCTCGACGAGCGGTTTGGCTCTTACTACGAAGACGTCGAGTTCTGCCTCCGCTGCGCTTTGCTCGGCTTCCACGGCGTCTACGTGCCGGAGGCCACGGCGCTCCACCACGGCGGCGCCACCCACGGTCCGTGGAGCGCTTCCATGGTGGAGCTTGTGGCACGCAACCAGTTGCTGCTCGCCGCCAAGCACTTCCCCGCCGCCTGGTGGTGGCGCATCGCCGCCGGTCAACTCCTCTGGGGGTCTCTGGCGGCGCGCCGCGGACGCTTTTTCGCCTGGCTGCGGGGCAAGGCGCGCGGCATCTCCGCCGCGCCCGCTCTGCGCCGCGCCCATCTGTGCTCGCCCCGCACCCGGATCGAGCCCCTGCTCGTCGAGTGCGAAAACGAAATCCGCCGCCTCCAGAAGGCGACACGAACCGAGCCTTACTGGCGGCTCTACTTCGCGGTAGCGCCATGAGGCTCGCGGCTCTCGTCATCACCCACAACTCCCAAGGCTGGGTGCGCGCCTGCCTCGAATCCTGCCTGCGACACGCGGATCAATTCCCGGAAGGCATCCTCGTCATCGACAACGCAAGCACGGACTCCACCTGCGCCGCCGTCGAAGAACTCCCGCGCGTGCGCCTCATCGCCAATCCGGAGAACCGCGGCTTCGCCGGCGCCGTGAATCAGGGCATGCGCGACCTCGCCCGCGCCGGCGCCGTGCTCCTGCTCAATCCCGACGTCGAACTCGCCTCCCCTCCCGGCGTACTCGCCAAAGCCCTCGAATCGCATCCGCGCGCGGGCGCCGCCGGAGGTCTCCTGCTCGGACCGGATGGCCAGCCCCAACGCGGCTTCTTCCTGCGACGGCTGCCCACCCCCGCCTCGCTCTGCTTCGAAATCCTCGGCCTGAACCGCCTCTGGCCCTCCAACCCCGTCAACCGCCGCTACCGCGCGCTCGACCTTTCTGTGGACCTTCCCGCCACCGGGCTTCAACCCCCGGGCGCCTGCCTGCTCGTCCGCCGCTCGGCCTGGGCGGCCATCTCCGGCTTCGACGAGTCCTTCCACCCTGTCTGGTTTGAAGACGTCGATTTCATTTGCCGCCTGCTCCAAGCTGGCTGGGACACCGCCTACACGCCCGCCTTCCGCGCCGCGCACCACGGCGGCCACTCCGTCCTTCAGATGGACTGGGAGCAGCGTCAAAGAAACTGGTATAGTGGTTTAATACGATACGTTTCCAAGCACTTCCAGACCCCTGGCCGCATCCTGGTCTGCTTGTCGATCGTTGTAGGAACCTTGCCGAGAGTCGTAACGGGAATGCTCTGGAAGCGATCTCGTGGGCCCCTGCGATTGTATGCTAGATTGGTTCGGCTGGCATTTGCCGCGGCCGTTGCCCCCGTGCAGCGGCTCGCTGTCTGCCAACCGGAGGAGGAACTGCGGGACCCGGCGCGCGCGCCGGGCCGGCCCGGCATTTGATTCAGGCTGCTCTTTCCCATGGCATCAAACGACTTTGTCTCGGTGACCATCGTCACCTACAACAGCGGGCGCTACATCAAACGCTGCCTGGAATCGGTGCTGGCGCAAAAGGGGCCCCAGTTCGAGGTCATTGTCATCGACAACAACTCCACCGATGGCACCCGCGACATCCTTGAACGTTACGAAGACCGCTGCACCATCCTCTACAATGGCCGCAACGCCGGTTTCGCCGCCGCCCAGAACCAGGCCATCCGCCTCTCCCGCGGCAACTGGGTCCTCACGCTCAACCCCGACGTCCTGTTGATGCCCTACTTCATTCAGGCCCTGCTCGAAGCCGGCCGCCTCGACAACCGCATCGGCACCGTCTGCGGCAAGCTGCTCGTCATGAGTCCGGACTTCAACATCGACGCCAAGCCCCGCGTCGATTCCACCGGCATCTACTTCACCCCTTACCTGCGCCACCTCGACCGCGGCAGCCGCCAGATCGACAACGGCCATTACCTCAAGCGCGAATACGTCTTCGGCGCCACCGCCGCCGCCGCGCTGTACCGCCGCGAGATGATCGACGACATTTCCATTGACGGCGAATTCTTCGACTCCGATTTCTTCGTCTACCGCGAGGATGCCGACGTGGCCTGGCGCGCCCAGCTCATGGGCTGGCGCTGCCTCTATACCCCCTACGCCCGCGGCTACCACGTCCGCGCCGTACTGCCCGGCAACCGGCGCGCCCTGCCCAAAGAAATCAACATGCACTCGGTGAAAAACCGCTTTCTGATGCGGATCAAGAACATCACCGGGGATCTCTACCTCCGCTACTGGCTGCCCATCACATTCCGCGACCTCGTCGTCCTCGGCTGCTGCCTCCTTTACGAGCATTACTCGCTCAAGGCTTTCTGGCACGTCCTCCGCTCCTGGCCACGCCTGCTGGCCAAGCGCCACTGGATTATGGCCCGCAAGCGCGTCTCCGACGACTACATGGCCGCCTGGTTCCACTACGACCCGGTCAGCCGCCCCGCCCCCAAGAAGGCTGTCTCCGCTCTCAGCCCAGCCCGCTCTCAGGCCCAGATCGCCGAGGGGTGAGCCGCCCATGTGGCGCCCCAACCGCCGTGAGCTGCTCCCCGCTCTGGGCGGAGCCCTCTCGCTCCGCGCCCAGCAGCCGGCGGACCTCACCGCTCTTTGGACCCGCGCCCCGGCCGACAACCTCTTCATGCCCCGCACGCGGTGGTGGTGGCCCGGCAGCCGCGCCACCCGCGAGGGCATCACGCGGCAGCTCGAGCAGATGCGCTCGGGCGGCATCGGCGGCGCCGAAATCGTCCATACGTTCCGCCTTTACCGCCGAGGCAACCACGCTTTCCTCTCGCACGAACGAATTGAGCTGCTCCGCCACGCCATCAGCGAGGCGGCGCGCCTCGATATGAAGATCGCCCTCACTCCTTCGCCCGGCTGGGATTTCGGCGGCCCATGGGTCCCTCCCGAAAACCGCAGCAAGTGCCTCGCGCCCGCGTGGCTCGACCTTCAGGGCCCCTTCCAGTACGAAGGCCCTTTGCCCCCGTTCCGCGACTTCGGAACCCCGAAGACCGGCCTCTTCGAATTCCTCTCGCCCGTCGAAGGACGCCCGCCGGGCCACATGAGCGTCGTCGCCGTTACCGGCGCGCGCCTTCTCTCCGACACCCGGCTCGACAGCGCCACGCTGGTCGATCTCACGGAAGAATTTCACGGCGAGGCAGGACGCTGGCGCGTCGAAGAAGGCCGGTGGCGCCTCTTCGCCTTCCGCCTCCTTTACACCGGGCAGCGCACCGCCGCGCAGAACGACGAAGAGCCCAGTTGGGTCGCCGATCACCTCGACCGCCGCGCCATGGAGCAGTGCATCCGCCAGGCCACGCGCGCCTACCAGCTCGCCTTCGGCCCCGCCCTCGGCCGCGCCGTCGACTCCATCTTCGCCGACAGCTTCGAGGTCGTGCCCCTCGCCAACACGCTCCTGTGGAGCTCCGGCACGCTCGCCGAGTTCCGCCGCCGCAAGGGCTACGACCTCCGCCGGTGGCTTCCCGCCCTCTGGTTCGACATCGGCCCGGACACCCCGCGCATCCGCTACGACGTCAACGAAGTCCTCCACCAGCTCGCGCTCGAATTCGTCTTCCAGCCTTTCCTGGACGCCTGCCGCGACATCGGCGTCCGCGCCCGCATGCAGCCCCACTACCGCTTCAATGAAGAGATCATCCAAGGCGCCGGCCTCGCGCACGTGCCGGAAACCGAGGTCACGACCGCCCGCTTTGAAACCGTCGCCGATCCCCGCAAGGCCACCGTCAGCGGCGCCCGCTTCTACGGCCGCGAAGTCGTCTCCGCCGAGGCCTACACCTTCATCCACCGTGAACGCTACCGCGCCACGCCCGAAGAGTTGAAACGCGCCACCGACGCCTTCCTCCGCGACGGCGTCACCCGCTTCTACAACCACGGCTGGGTCTACTCGGAAGAGCCCGGACTCGACCCCGCGCGCGATGTCATGCCCGCCGCCGAACGCATCAGCCCGTGGGCGCCATGGTGGCCCCACTACAAAGGGCTGGCAGCCTATATCGCCCGCTCGTGCGCTCTCCTGCGCCAGGGACGTTTCACCGCCGACGTGCTGCTGTATTCTCCGCAGGCCCAGGTTTGGCGCGAGACCGCCTTGTTCGGCGTTGCACAGCGCGTCATGAAATACGGCGACGTGCCCAAGACCCTGCTGGCCAACGGATACGACTACGACCTTGTCAACGACCATCTCCTCCAGACGCGCGCCAGCATCGCGGACGGCTCGCTCGAAATCAACGGCCACCGCTACCGCGCCCTCATCCTCACCCCGCGCGATTTCGTCCCCGATGCCACTCGCGCAGTGCTCAACCGTTTCGCCGCCGGCGGCGGATTGCTTCTCGCCCTCGACCGCGCTCCGCAGGGCCTCGATGCGCGCGTCGTTGACTACGGCTTCACCCCCAACCAGTTCTCCCCCCAAGAACAGCCTTACGCAAAGACTCCGCCCCTGCGCCCCGGACAGATCCGCCTTCTGGAAACTTTGCGCTTCGCCGCGCATCCGCAGTTCGTCATCGGCGCCGGCGTGCAAAGCGACGGCCTCACTTTCCATCAGCGTGAACTCGACGGCGGACTCACGCTCTTCTTCGTCACCAATCTCCAGCCCGAGCCCGCGCGCACTCCCGTCACCTTCCGCGTCCGCGCCAAATGGCCCGAAATCTGGGATCCGCTCACCGGCGCCATCCGCCCCGCCCGAGCGTGGCGCGAAACAGCCTCCGGAGTCGAGGTGGAAGTCGACCTCGAACCCTGGCACTCGTGCTTCCTCCTCTTCCGCCCGGGCAGCGCCAAGCCGGCCAAGCGCAGGCGCCGCGAGCCGCGGCAGGTGATCACGCTCGACACCGGCTGGTCGCGCCCCCTCGGCGACGCCCGCACGGCAGGCGTGCTCGAATACTCCATCGATTTCACCTGCCCCCGCCGCGACGCCTCTCTTGATTTGGGCCAGGTCGGCTGCGCCTGCGAAGCCTTCCTGAACGATGTCCCGCTGGGCTCCCGTTGGATGTCTCCATTCCGCTACGAAATCCCCGCCCGCTTCTTCCGCAACGGCTTCAATCGCCTCCTCGTCCGCGTCGCCACGCCCCTTATGCCCGCGATTCAGAAGTGGGACCGCTACCCGCCCCGCGACGAACTCCTCGATCCGCCTCCGCCGCAGCTTGTCAGGGCCTTCGGACGCGACCGGCAGTTCCAGCCCTGGCCTTTCTCCGGACTTGGCGGCCCCGTGCGTCTTTCGCTTTACTGAAAGACGGTGCTCATGCGCATCGCCATCCTCGGCACCCGCGGCATCCCCGCCTCCTACGGCGGCTTCGAAACCTTCGCCGAAGAACTCTCCACCCGGCTCGCCCGCCGCGGCCATGACGTCACCGTCTACTGCCGCGCTCCGCATCCCGAGCCATTCTGGCGCGGCGTCCGCCTCCGCTACATCCCGCCCGTGCGCCACAAGTATCTTGAGACCGTCGCCCACACCTTCCTGTCGACCTTCGATCTCATGCGCAATCCTCCCGGAGCAGCGCTGTACTGCAATGCCGCCAACGCGCTCTTCACGCCACTGGCCCGCCGGGCCGGCGCCCGTGTCGCCCTCAACGTCGACGGCCTCGAGCGCAAGCGCAAGAAGTGGAACGCCCTCGCCCGTCTCTGGTATCACGTCTCCGAGGGACTCTCCACGTTTTGCCCTGACGTAATTGTCACTGACGCCGCAGAAATTCAGCGCTATTACCGGGAAAATTACGGCGCGAATTCCGTCTTCATTCCCTACGGCGCCGAAACCGGCAAAGTCTTTTCTCGCACCATTCTCGGAGAACTCGGGCTACAGCCGGAGGGCTACTTCCTCTACGTCACCCGCTTCGAGCCGGAAAACAACCCCCTGATGGTCCGCCGCGCCTACGAGCGCGCCCGGACGGACCGCCGCCTGGCCCTCGTCGGCGACGCCCCCTACGCGCAAGATTACATCCGTCAGGTCCGGGATACCCGCGATCCCCGCATCCTCTTCCCCGGCGCCATCTACGGCCAGGGCTATCGCGAACTGCAGTCGCACTGCTTTGCTTACATCCACGCTACAGAGGTCGGCGGCACGCATCCTGCGCTCATCGAGGCCATGGGGCGCGGCGCCCTCGTTCTCTACCTCTCCACGCCCGAGAATGAAGAAGTGGCGGGCGGCGTAGCCCTCCCTTTTCACGACGAAGCTTCGCTGGCCGCTCTCATTTCCGAAACACTCGCCATGCCCGAGCCGGAACGCCGCCGTCTCGGCGAGGCAGCCATGCGCCGCGTGGAGGAACGATACAGTTGGGAGGCTGTCACCGACGCCTATGAACGGCTCTTCGAACGAATGCTCGCCGGCGCTCCGCACCTGGGCTGAAGTCTCGCTCACGCAGATTGCCGCCAACTGGCACGAGCTTCGCCGCGCCGCCGCCGGCGCCGAAATTTGCGCCGTCGTGAAGGCCAACGCCTACGGCCACGGCGCCGTCCCGGTGGCCAAGCGCCTGGAGCAGGAGGGCGCCTCCTGGTTCGCCGTCAGCAATGCCGCGGAAGGCGCCGAACTCCGCCGCGCCGGCATCCGCGGCCGCATTCTCGTCATGGGCGGCTTCGTTCCCTCCGAGATCGATCTGTTCTTCGAGCACGGCCTCACACCCGCCGCGCACTCCATCGAGGCGTTGCGGGATCTCGATCAGCGCTCCGCCGCGCTTGGCCTCCGCCTCGCAGCGCACTTCAAGCTCGACACAGGCATGGGCCGCCTCGGCTCTCGCGACGAAGCCGCCGAAATCGTCGCTGCCGTCAAGGCACTGCACCATGTCTCTCTGGAAGGCGTCATGTCGCACCTGGCCTCAGCCGCTGACTTCGATTCGGGGCAGACCCGCGAACAGTGCGCCGCCTTCGAACAGGTGCTCGCCGCACTCGCGCACGTCGGGCTGCGCCCGCCGCTCGTCCACCTGGCCAGCAGCGCGCCCCTCTGCTACGGGCTCTCTGCCATGTTTCACCGCATGGTCCGCGCTGGCCTGTCCTTGTACGGATACGTGCCCGAGCCGCAAGGCGCCGCGCCCCAGCTTCAGGTACAAGTGCGCCCCGCGCTCAACTGGCGCGCTCGAATCGTCGAGATCAAGGAGATCCCCGCCGGCGCTCCCGTCGGCTACAACGCCCGCTGGCGCGCCCCGCGCCCGTCGCGCATCGCCGTCGTCGCCGCCGGATACGCCGACGGCGTCCCTCACACCCTGGCCGGCCGCGGCCATGTTGTCGCCGCCGGTTGCCGCGCGCCGATCGTCGGCGCCGTCTCCATGGATGTCATCACTGTCGACGTCACCGCCTGCCCGCCGCTCCGGCGCGGCGATGCCGTCACCCTGATCGGAAACGACGGCCCAGTCTCGCACGACGCCGCGGATTTCGCCCGCGAAGCCGGCGTCATCCCCTATGTGATACTCTGCGGGCTCGGCAACCGCGTCGCGCGCGTCTATCTCTGACCCGCCCGCCTACACGTCCAGGTTGCGCACATCCAGCGCATTGTCTTCGATGAACTTCCGCCGCGCCTCCACGTCCTCGCCCATCAGCGTTGTGAAGATCTCCTCGCTTTCTACCGCGTCTTCCAGCCGCACCTCCAGCAGCGTTCGCGTCTCGGCGTTCATCGTCGTCTCCCAGAGTTGCTCCGGGTTCATCTCGCCCAGCCCTTTGTAACGCTGCACCGTGCAGTCGCGCGTGCCTTCCGCCTTCAGATAGCCGATCAGCTCGCGCCACGTCTCGATCCGCTCCCGCCGCGCCTCTTTCACGACCGTAAACGGAGGCTTGTTGTACTTCTGCGTGCTGCGCGCCAGCGCCCGCAGTTTCTTGTATTCGGGCTGCTGGGCCAGCTCCACGCCGATGGCGCGGTCCCCGTGGGACTCGTCGTGGTAAACAATGCACCACGCCGAGTGTTCCTCGTCCGGCTCCACGCGAGTCTGGATCTTCCCGCCTTCCCTCATCGCCTGCGCCGCCCGCTCCAGCTCCGTCATGTGCGCGAAATCCGCCTTGGTATCCAGCGGGTAGCTGGGATCCGCCAGCACCTCCACCACGCGCGGCTCCCTCAGCCGCTTCTCCAGCCGCGTGAAGATCTGTTGCAGCTCGTCCAGGGACATCAGGAAGCTCCGCAGCTCGCCGCCCTCCAGCCTGCCGTGCTCCCCGTTCTCTCCCACCAATACCTGCACGTTCTCCGTCGCGCGCCGCAGGATCTCCCGCACAAACTCCTGGTCGTTCTTGATGTACTTCTCGCTGCGCCCTTTCTTGATCCGGTACAGCGGCGGCTGCGCCACGAACACATGTCCGCGCGTGATCAGATCCTGCATGTGCCGGAAAAAGAACGTCAGCAGCAGCGTGCGGATGTGGCTGCCGTCCACGTCGGCATCGGTCATCAGGATGATCTTGTGATACCGCAGCTTCGTGATGTCGAAGTCTTCCTTGCCGATCCCAGTGCCGATGGCCGTGATCATCGCGCGGATCTCGTCGTGGCTGAGCATCTTGTCATACCGCGCCTTCTCCACGTTCAGGATCTTGCCCTTCAGCGGCAGGATCGCCTGGTACCGCCGGTCGCGCCCGCTCTTTGCCGTGCCTCCCGCGCTCTCGCCCTCCACCAGGAACAGCTCGCACAGCGACGGATCCTTCTCCTGGCAGTCGGCGAGCTTGCCTGGCAGCCCGCCCGAATCCAGGGCCCCTTTGCGGCGCGTCAGCTCACGCGCCTTGCGCGCCGCCTCGCGCGCCCGGGCTGCCTCCACCGCCTTCCCGATGATGCGCTTCATCACCGCCGGGTTCTTGTCGAAGTGCTCGGTGAGCTTCTCGTTCACCACCTGCGTCACGTAGCCGCCGATGTCGGAGTTCAGCTTCCCCTTCGTCTGCCCTTCGAACTGCGGTTGCGGCAGTTTCACGCTCACCACCGCCGTCAGCCCCTCGATCACGTCATCGCCGGAGAGGTTGCTGTCCTTGATGTCCTTCAGCAGCCCTGCCGAGCGCGCGCACGCGTTCAACGTTCTCGTTAGCGCGGTGCGGAACCCGGTCAGGTGCGTGCCGCCGTCCCGCGTGTTGATGTTGTTCGCAAAGCTGAAAATCTGGTCGCTGTAGCTGTCGTTCCACTGCAGGGCGATCTCGATGGTGAGCTTGCCGCCGCCTGGCAGCTCCCGCTCCCCCTCGATCACGATCGGCTTGTCATGAAGAACGTTCTTGCCCCGGTTCAGGTGTTTGATGAATTCCGCAATTCCGCCCGAATAGTAGAACTCGTGCGCCTTGGGCGGATCCACCCGCTCGTCGGTCAAAGTGATTCGCAGCCCCTTGTTGAGAAACGCCAGCTCGCGCAGCCGCGTCGCCAGCGTGTCGAAATTGAACTGCGTCGCCTCCATGATCGTCGGGTCGGGCTTGAATGTCACCTTCGTGCCCGTCTTGCGGCCCGCCTTGCCCGTCTGTGCGAGCGGCGCCTTCGGCATGCCCCGCTCGTAGTCCTGCTCCCAGGTGTGCGCGTTGCGCCAGATCTCCAGGTGCAGCCACTCTGACAGGGCGTTCACGCAGCTCACCCCGACGCCGTGCAGCCCGCCCGACACCTTGTACGTGTTCGAGTCGAACTTGCCCCCCGCGTGGAGCTTTGTCATCACCACTTCCGCCGCCGACACGCCTTCAGTCGGGTGCATGTCCACGGGAATGCCTCGGCCGTTGTCGACCACCGTCACCGAGTCGTCAATGTGGATCGTCACCTTGATGTCGGTGCAGAAGCCCGCCATCGCCTCGTCTACCGAGTTGTCCACTACCTCGTAGACCAGGTGGTGAAGCCCGGCCTCTCCCGTCGACCCGATGTACATCGCCGGACGCAGCCGTACTGCCTCCAGCCCCTCGAGCACCTTGATGCTCGCGCCGTCGTACGTTTCCGCTTGGTTCAAATCCTTGCCGTCCTCTTCAGGGGTGTTCATCCGCTTGCCGCGCTTCAGATCCTCATGGGCATCACGACGTAGCGGTAGCGGTAGCCCGCTTCCTCGTCAGCAGGGGTCAGCTCGCCCGCGCTCTGCGCGTCCTTGAAGTGGAACTGGATCTGGTGTTCGGACGTCGCCCTCAGGAAGTCGAGCAGGTAGGTGGCATTGAAGCCGATCTCGGTCGATGGACCGGCATACTCCACCGCCAGGCTCTCCTCGCTCTCGCCGCTCTCGGAAAGCGAGGAGTGAATGGTCGCCTCGTTGTCGGCGAAGCGGATCTTCACCGCCCGCGAGCGCTCGTCCGAAAACTGTGACACGCGCTCGATCGCCGCCCGGAAATCCTCACGCTGGAGCGTCACCGTGTGCGCATGCGCCTTCGGCAACACGCGCTCGTACTCGGGAAAGTTCCCCGACAGCTTCCTGGCAGATAGCAGACGCCGCCCCAGCCGGAAGTACAGGTGGTTGTCGTCCATCGCGAAGTCCAGCGCCGCTCCGTCCTCCCCGGCGTCCGCCGCCAGCCGCTGCAGCTCCTGCATCGCCTTGCGCGGAATCAGCGCGCGGTGCTCTCCGGCCACCTCCACCGGATTCGGATACTCCACCATCGCCAGGCGGTGCCCGTCGGTTGACACCATCGTCAACGTCCCCGAACGCATCAGCAGCAGCGCCCCGTTCAGAGTGAAGCGAGACTCTTCCGCCGCAATGGCGAAGATCGTCTTCCCGATCATCGCCGTCAGCAGGCCCACAGGCAGCTGCGCCAGCGGCTCCGGCATCTCCGGCATCTCCGGATAGCTGTCCCGCGGCATCCCGGCAATCCGCGTCTTTGACCGCCCGCAGGTCAGCGTCGCCCAGTGCGTCTCGCTGAACTTCACCCGGATGTCATCGTCCGGAAGCAGGCGGACATAATCCAGCAGCTTCTTTGCGGGCAGCGTGCCTCCCCCGGCCATGCTTACCCGCGCCGACGCCATGCAGCGGATGTTCAGCTCCAGGTCCGTCGCCGAGATCGTGACTGTATCGTCAGCGGCCTCCAGCAGCACGTTCGACAGCACAGGCAGCGTTGCCTTCTTCTCCACCACGCCTTGGGAAAGGGCCAGCTCGCGAACGAGATCGGCCTTGCTGACGGTGAACTCCATACGTGACGTCCTTCTTCTGGCTTCAGCGCTTCAACGCATTTCTTCGGATCTTTCAGAATGAACTCAAGAAAGCCTGTCTACCGGATTCGTAGGGGCTGTGAAAATGTCAGTATCCAACCTAAATTATACAAAACTCGATGCCTTCCTCGCTTCGCATCCTGTGACTTCTGGCATCAGCGGATCTGGGCTCCCGCTCTTGCTTGTGTCTTTCCACAGCCGCACATTCTCCATTCCGGGGGGCACTGTGAAAAACGGCGGAAGCCTAATGGAATGTGTCGATCAGACTGTGGATCAGTCTGTTGATCTCGGGATCTCCCCTGCGCATCGCCTCTACCCTGCGGATGGCATGGAGCACCGTTGTGTGATGCTTGCCGCCAAAGTGGCGTCCGATCTCGGGGAGCGACGCGCCGGTCAGTTCCTTGCAGAGCGCCATCGCAATCTGCCGCGGGCGGCTGATCTCATGAGCGTTCGTCTTCTGCTTCAGCTGCGCGGGCTGCAAACCAAACCGTTCTGCCACGGCCCGCATGACGGCGTCCACGGTGATCCGCTTCTCGCTCGTGTGCAACAGGTACCGGAGCGCCTGCTGCGCCATCGGCACGCTGATCGGGGCGCCCGTCACAGATGAGTACGCCAGCAGCTTCGTGAGCGCGCCCTCCAACTCCCGTACGCTCGAGCGGATGCGCGTCGCCAGGAGAATCCTCACGTCCTCGGGGAGTTCCATGCCCTCCGCCTCCGCCTTCTTGTCGAGGATCGCCATCTTCGTTTCCAGATCGGGCGGCTGTACGTCCACCATCAGACCCCACTCGAAACGAGTTCGCAGCCTCTCCACCAGCCCCGGAATGTTCTTCGGGATCTGGTCGCTGGAGATTACGATCTGTTTCTGGTGGTCGTAGAGCGAGTTGAATGTGTGGAAGAACTCCTCTTGGGTGCGCTCCTTGCCTCCCAGCACGTGGACATCATCGATTAGCAGCGCATCTGCGCTGCGGTAATGCTGCTGGAACGACGCCATCCTGCCCGTGCGCAGGCACTGGATCATTTCGTTCATGAATTGCTCGCCCGTCGTGTATACCACCCGCATTCGAGGATGGCTGTCAAGGAGCGCCCGCCCCACCGCCTGGATCAGGTGCGTCTTCCCCATCCCGCTGCTGCCGTAAATGAACAGGGGGTTGTACCTCGCCGCCGGCTCGCGCACCACCGCGCACGCCGCCGCGTGAGCGAACTGGTTGCAGGAACCCACCACGAAAGTCTCGAACGTGAACCGTGGATTCAGCTGGCTTGCCGTGTCAGGAAAGGGCGTCGCTTCCCGGGACACTCCCCCGGAAGGAGCCACAGCTCCCGCAGCCGCGGAAGTCGTTCGTTCGCTCTCTCGCAGCGCCGCTACGTACCGGATAGTTACATTCGCCAGCCCTACCGCCTTGCGTGCCTGCTCCACCGCCGGCGCCAGCTGCTTCTCCAGCCACATCCGCGAATAATCGTCAGGCACCGCAACCTGAAGACACTCGCCTGTTCCCTCCAGCAGCTCCGTTCTGGCAACCCAGTTCTGGAATGCCTCCTCCGGCAAAGTCCTCGACAACTGCTGCTTGATGCTTTCCCATGGGTTCTCTGTGACTGTTACCACTGCCTGATCTCCACAAGTTGCCCACACGATTTCCACAGGAGGGAAACCTGAACAATTCACCATGTCCATGATCCGGCTGTGGCTCCTCACGAGGCGAGGCAGCCCGATAGGAAGTGTCCTTCCCGGGGCCACGCAGCCGCACCGGCGTTGTTCAGAATAGCACAGTTGGCCGGAGGCTTCGCCGCCATCGACACATATTTGTAACAGATTGAACTAAAGTCACTTACTACAAAACAGAAAGCCTTTTCCAACGCTGTCATTTGTACCTGTTTTTGTTCTGGAGCCTCCGCAAATTTCTGACCTGCAACGTCGTATGGAACCCCGTCCCCACCCCGCCCGTCTGCGCATTTGACAGCCTGCCCTGCCTGCGGCACAATGGAAATGAACTCCCCGGGCGGGAGTAACTCAGCTGGTAGAGTGCAACCTTGCCAAGGTTGATGTCGCGGGTTCGAATCCCGTCTCCCGCTCCATTCCACCACCACGTGCTCCCCTTTCATTGTTCACCCTTCCGGGCCTCCTGAAGCCCCTTCGCGCCGCTGACTTCCATCCAACTGGGCAGACCACCGTCGACTCGCTCATGGCAATTGCCTGGAGCCTGTCCCCCCTTCAACCCAGCCGCAGCCGCTTTGCCTCTCCCGCCAGGCGGCTTCGGAACCATTCCCACGCGCCATCTTCCGCTGTGACGCGCGCCCAAACCACGCGCATCGAGAACTCCGGCAACTCGAGCGGCGGCGCTTGCCAGCGCACCTCCATTCCCGCTCCGGCGCTCAGGACCACACTTCGCGGCAGGCAGGCCAGCAGATCCGTCGACGCCACCACGCGCAGCACGGCGCTGAACGACGGCGAGGCGTAGACCAGCTTGCGCCGCAGCCCCCGCGCCGCCAGTTCCCGGTCGATGAAGCCCTGGGCGTCTTCTCCGTAGATGACTGCCGCGTGTCCTGCCTCCGCAAACGCCTCCAGCGTGATCCGCCGGCGCAACGCCGGCTGGCCCCGCCGCCCCACCACCACATTCCACTCCTTCCATAGGGTGTCCTGAAGCAGGCTCCCGTCGATGCCCCGCATGTCGGGAAAATAGCTGACTGCTGCATCCAGAGTCCCGCGCCGCAGCGCTTCAGACGGCGGGACGAACAGCGCCTCCAGCCGCCTCGCCTGCACCCGCATCCGCGGTGCCTCCCGCCGCAGTCTTTCCAGCAAGCCCGGCATGAGCAGCCACTCGGCGTGGTCGGCCATGGCCAGCCGGAACAGCCTGTCACTGCTCGAGGCGTCGAATGCCGCCGGGCCGCTCAGCGCCGAGCCCAGCTCCGTGAGACCCTGCCGGACAGGTCCTGCCAGACGGTCCGCCAAAGGCGTCGGCCGCATGCCGCGCCCGGAGCGAACAAACAGCTCGTCGCCAAGCGCATCCCGCAGCCTCCGCAGCGCATGGCTGAGCGCGGGCTGGCTCAACCCGAGGCGGCGCGCCGCCACCGCCACGCTGCCGCTTTCATAGACCGCCTGAAAGACGGGCAGCAGATTCAGATCCAGGTTCCTTAAATGCACAGTCTTCATGTTGCCTATGCTTATTATGAATGGATCGAATTTCAGAAGAATCCGTCTCTTGAGGCATGAACAGCTTTGACAGACGAACTCTCCTCCTCGCGGTTCCGGCCGCCGCCCGAGTGCTGGGGCAGACGCCATCGATCCCTGCCACGCCTGCCGGCCGTGTCCTTGAGGCCTGGATCGCCGCTGTCAATTCCGGCAACCGTGGCGCCATCGCCGCCTACTGCAAGCGGCATGAGCCGGAAGCTGGTGCGGACCATGTGGACATGCTGCTCGGCATCGCGGCCAGGTTCGGCGGATTCGATCTCCACCAGATCGAACGCGCGGAGCCGGACGAGATCGCGGTGATCGTCACGGCACGCAAAGGCGGCCAGAAGATGCGGTTCTGGCTCCAGGCGGAGCCTGGCGATCCGCCGGTGGTGTCCGGCGCGAATCTGGGTCCCCTCAACCGCGAAGAGACGCGGCCCAAACCGGCGCGCGTCTCCTTCGAAGAGGCGGTCCGCCTCGCAGACGCTCACGCCGCAGCCGAAGCCGCCGCGGACCGCTTCTCGGGCGCCCTCCTCATCGCCCGCGACGGCAACGTGGTGCTCGAAAAGGCCTGGGGGCTTGCCGACAGGGAATCCAAAGTTCCCAACACCGTCGATACGCGCTTCCGCATCGGCTCCATGAACAAGATGTTCACCGCCGTGGCTACTCTCCAGCTTGTGGAAAGGAAGCGAATCGCCCTCGACGCGCCACTTGCTCAATACCTGCCCGGCTACCCCAACCGCGATTTGGTCTCGAAGGTCACCATCCGCCACCTGCTCACCCACACGGGAGGCACCGGCGACATTTTCGGGCGCCAGTTCGACGAAAACCGGCTCCAGCTGCGCACCCACGCCGACTATCTGAAGCTCTACGGCGAGCGCCCCCTGCGCTTCGAGCCCGGCAGCCGGTGGGCCTATTCCAACTACGGCTTCGTTCTTCTGGGCGCAGTCATCGAAAAGGTCACCGGCCAGAGCTACTACGACTTCGTGCAGAACAGCGTCTGCTCGCCCGCCGGCATGACGCGAACCGGCTCCGAGCCGGAGAGCACCGCCGTGGAAGGCCGCGCCAAGGGTTATATGCGGAAGGATGACCGCTGGGTCAGCAACGCGGACACATTGCCCTGGCGCGGCACCGCTGCTGGCGGCGGCTACTCCACGGTCGGCGACCTCTTCCGCTTCGGTCTCGCCCTGCACTCAGGAAAACTGCTCTCCCGCAGCCTCCGGGACCTGGCTGTTTCTCCGCAGGCGAAAACCCCCCGTCCCGGAACGGCGTACGGCTACGGGTTTATGGTCGAAGAGGGTGACATGCCCCGCTTCGGGCATGGCGGAGGCGCGCCCGGCATGAACGGCGAGCTCTTCATCTACCCCCAATCGGGCGTGCTTGTGGCGGCCCTGTCCAACTTCGATCCGCCCGCCGCCTCCAGCGTCGCCGGCTTCTTTACCGACCGTATGCCGCCGGCCTAGGCCCTGCCCGCTACCTGGGCCTCCTCCCCAGCAGCCGGCTGCGCCTGCGCTCGGCCCGCCGCACATGCCGCTCGTCCATGCCGAAGTAGTGTGCCACTTCGTGCCAGATCGTCTCCCGCACCAGCCTGCGCAAGTCTTCCAGGTCCCGTGCCAGCCTCTCGTGCGGCCCCTGATAGATCACGATCCGGTCGGGCATCCGCACCGGCTCGGCCACGCTTCGTTCGGTCAGCGGCCGGCCCTCGTACAGCCCCAGCAGCCCCGGCCTCCGCGGCTCAGCCTCGACTACGAACACCACGTTGTCCAGCAGCCGCCGGAACCGGGGCGGAATCACGTCCATGCACTCTTCCACCAGGCGGTCGAACTCCCTCGGCGACACGTGCGGCCCTCCCTGTTTCAGTTAACTTGGAATTCATGGGCGACGCAAAGCTGGCCTCAAAGGCCCAAGCGCTCGGCATCGGCGCCCTGTGCCGTCACATCTTCCTCTGCGCCGATCAGTCCGAGCCCAAGTGCTGCTCCCGCGAAGAGAGCCTCCGCGCGTGGGAGTTCCTCAAGAAGCGCCTCCGGACCGAGACCGGCATCTACCGAACGAAGGCCAACTGCCTCCGGCTCTGCGAACAGGGGCCCGTGGCCGTCGTCTACCCCGACGGCGTCTGGTACCGCGGCGCCACTGCCGAAGTGCTGGCCCGCATCGTCGACGAGCACCTGATCGGCGGCAAGCCCGTCGAGGAGTTCGTCATCTGCCGCGATCCCCTCTCCTGCGGCGGCCCCCCTTCGGAGCCGCGCTAGACTGGGAGAAACACCAACGGTGGGCAAGACCATTACCATCGCCATCGACGGCCCCGCCGGCGCGGGCAAGAGCACGCTCGCCCGACGACTGGCCTCGCGCCTCGGCTTCCTCTACATCGACACCGGCGCCATGTACCGCGCTGTCGCCCTCTGGGCCCGCCGCCTCGGCGTCTCTTGGGACGACGCCCACCGCCTCGAACAGCTCGCCCGCGAGTCCCGCATCGAACTCACGCCCGAAGGCCAAGTTCTCCTCAACGGCGAGGACGTCTCCCAGGCCATCCGCGATCCCGAAATCTCCGAAGGCGCCTCTCGCGTCTCCGCCATTCCCGGCGTGCGCCGTGCCCTGGTCGAAAAGCAGCAGCAAATGGGCCGCGACTCCAGCGTGGTCATGGAAGGCCGCGACATCGGCACCGTTGTCTTCCCCAACGCCGAAGTCAAAATCTATCTCGACGCCACCCCTGAAGAGCGCACCCGCCGCCGCCTCAAGGACTTGGCCGCGCGCGGCGCCCCCGCCGACTTCGATCAGGTGCTCGCCGAGATCCAGCGCCGCGATCAGCGCGACTCCACCCGCGCCGACTCCCCTCTCTGCCAGGCCCCAGATGCCATCTACCTCGACTCCACCGGCATGAACGAGGACGAGGTCGAACAGGCTCTTCTCAAAATCGTGCGCGAACGCACCAGCAACGGAAAGGAAGTCACCAGTTGAAAGAGCTGCTTGTGATGAAATTCGGCGGCACCAGCATGGGCTCCGCCGAACGTATCCGCTCCGCCGCCGGCCTCTGCGAACAGTCCTGGCGCGAACGCCCCGTCGTCGTCGTCGCCTCCGCCATGGCCAAGGTCACCGACATGCTGCTCGAGGCCCTCCGCCACGCCGAAGGCGGCGACGAGGCTGGCTTGAACCGCGTCCTCGCCCAGCTCGCCGAGAAACACCGCCAGTGCTGCTCCGAACTGCTCGAAGGAGACGCCCGCCAGCGCACCCAGTCCACCCTCGACTCGATCCTCGAAGAATTCTCCCGCATCGCCCGCGGCGTCCTCATGCTTGGCGAGCGCCCGCCCCGCTCCGTAGATGAGGCCATCGCCGCCGGCGAGCGCCTCAGCGCCACCCTCATGGCGGCGTTCCTCCAGTCCCGCGGCGTCGACGCCCTCGCCGTCAATGCCTGGGACGTCATCGTCACCGACGCCGTCTTCGGCAACGCCAGCCCCCTGCTGCCCCAAACGCGCGAAAAAGCCGCCGCCCTCCTTTTGCCCGCCCTCGAACAGCGCCGCCTGCCCGTCGTGACGGGCTTCAACGGCGCCACCCTCGACGGGCGCCCCACCACGCTCGGCCGCGGCGGCAGCGACTTCTCCGCCTCGGTCCTCGCCTCCGTGCTCGACGCCGCCGAACTCTGGATCTGGAGCGACGTCGATGGCATCATGTCCGCCGATCCGCGCCTCGTCCCCAGCGCCCGCGTCCTCGAAGAGATCACCTACCGCGAGGCCGCCGAACTCGCCTATAACGGGGCCAAGGTGCTCCACCCCCGCACCCTCGCCCCCCTCATGGAAAAGGGCATCCCTGTCTGGAGCCGCAACAGCTTCAACCCCTCTTTCCCGGGCACCAGGATCGTCCCCGAAACCAAGAACGGCCCCGTCGGACCGCGCGCCGTCACCTCCATGACCAACGTCGCCCTTGTCAGCGTCGATCCCGCCAGCGCCGTCCTCAGCGGCACGCGCGTCATGGCCCGCAGCCTTGAGGCCCTCGCTGCCGCCAATGCCGAGGTCCTCGCACTCACCTCTTCCTCTTACCGCCAGAACTTCTGCTTCCTCATCCGCACCACCGAGCTGCCCCACGTCATTGAAAAGCTTGAGGAGACTTTCTCCCTCGAACTCGCCCATGGCTACCTCCACCCCATTGATGTTGACCTTGACGTAGGCCTCCTCGCCATCGTCGGCGAAGGCATGCGCGGGCATCCCGGCCTCGCCGGCCGCATTTTCACCGCCATCTCCCGCCAGATGGTAAACATCATCGCCATCGCCCAGGGCTCCAGCGAGCTCACCATCGCCATCGTCGTCCGCAAAGACGGCGTCGAAAAGGCCGTCCAGGCGGTCCATGAAGAGTGCTCCCTGGGCCGCTGATCCGCGCCCGGCGCTATAATAGGTGTTTCGTCCGGAGTCAGGAGTTTTCCCATGTTTGACCTGTTCCGCAGCCGGGAGCGCAGTGTGCGCTATCTGCTCGGCGCTTTGCTTTTGCTCGTGGCCGCCTCCATGGTCATCACCCTCGTGCCGGGCTATGGTACCGGCTGGGCGGGCGCCTCCGATCCCACAGTGCTGGCTGAAGTCGGCGACCACCGCATCACCGTGCAGGACGTGCGCAAGATCATCCAGCGCGAGGTGAAGGGCAGTATCCCCGAAGGCATGGCCTCCGTCTATGTTCCCTCGATCGTCCAGCAGCTCGTCGCGCTCCGCGCTACAGCGCTCCAGGCCGAACGCATGGGATTCCGCGTCACTGACGAGGAACTCGCCCAGACGGTCCGCGAACTGTATCCCCAACTTTGGCCCGGCGGCACCTTCGCCGGCCGGGAAGCCTACGCCCAGTTCCTCGCTTCGCAGAACCTCACCATCCCCGAGTTTGAAGAGGCTCTCCGCACCCAGATGCTCCAGGCGCGCCTCGACATCCTCGCCCTCGAAGGCACCATTGTCACCCCCCAGGAAGTCGAACAGGAGTTCCGCCGCCGCAATGAAGCCGTCAAACTCCAGACCGTCGGCGTCAACCCCGCTATGGTCCGCGGCCGCGTCACGGTGAGCGACGCCGACCTCGCTGCCTACTTCGAGAAGAACAAGTCCGCCTACCGCGTCCCCGAAAAGCGTTCCTATCTCATCTTCGCTTTCGACGAGCAGCAGATCGGCGCCGCTGTCCAGGTGCCCGACGAGCAGCTCCGCCAGATGTACGCCCAGCAGCAGGACCGCTTCCGCACACCCGAGCGTGTGCGCGCCCGGCACTGCCACTTTGGGCCCGATTTCAGCCCCGCCTCAGACATCCCCGCACTGCAGAAGAAGGCCGAGGACTTGCTGAAGCAGCTGAAAGGCGGCGCCGACTTCGCCGAGCTTGCCAAGAAGAACTCCGAGGACCCCGGCTCTGCCGCCAAGGGAGGCGACCTCGACTGGATCACCCGCGGCCAGACCGTCCCCGAATTCGAGCAGGCCGCCTTCTCCCTCAAGCCCCGCGAACACAGCGGCGTCATCAAGACGCAGTACGGCTTCCACATCATCCAGGTGCTCGAGCGCGAGCAGGCGCGCCTGAAGCCGTTCGAAGAGGTTCGCCAGGAGCTGTCCACCGAGGCCCGCCGCGCACAGGTCTACGACCGGATGCAGCGCCTCTCCGACCAGATCCGCTCCGTGCTCGTCCGTTCCCGCGAGGAGGCGGAAAAGATCGCGCGCGAGAACGGCGTGGCTGTCGTCCGGTCGGAAGACGTCGGCGCCGGCGATCCCGTCCAGGAGATCGGCGTCAACCAGGAGTTCAACGCCGCGGCCCAGGCACTGCCTGTGAACGGGGTCACCCCCGTTTTGCAGATCTCTCCCTCGAAACTCGTTCTCGCCCAAGTGACTGCCATCCAGCCCGCGCGCCCGGCGGAACTGAAGGAAGTCCTTAATCAGGTTCGCGAAGGCGCCATCGCCGAAAAAGCGGCCGAACTCGCCCGTAAAATCGCGGGCGACCTCGAGTCCCGCTTCAAGAGTGGAGTCACAGACCTCGCCGTGCTTGGCAAGGAGTTCGGCTTAGAGGTGCAGACCACGGACTTCATGACCCGCACCATGAGCGTCCGCGGCGTCGGCCCCGCCACGCTCTTCGAAGACGCGTTCCACAAGGAACCCGGCTCGATCGTTGGCCCGGTGCGCGCCGCCGGCGGCGTTTTCTTCGCCAGGGTTCTGGAGAAGCGCCCGCCCGACATGACCCAGTTCGCTGCCCAGAAGGAGGGAATCCTCCAGGAGCTCAAGGGCCAGCGAGCCCGCGACCGCAGCGAGATCCTCCGCGCCGGCATCGTCGATGAGCTGACGCGCAAGAAGAAGATCAAAATCTACGAGGACAACATCAAACGCCTCGTCTCCGCCTACTCCAGCTAAGACCTGGTTTGCCCCCTTGAACGTCCCCGAGTCCCATTCCCCCGGGCTTCAGCCCGGGGGAAACTCCGCAATCCCCATACTCTTCCCATCCCTCCCACATCCCACCGATTCCCCTCTGCGCAGGCACAGGGCCTGACTCCGCAACCTGGCCCAGCGCTCCCCGCTCGGCAGCGGCCCTCGACTTCTTCCGCAACTCCGGGAAGGGCGGCCGCGCTGCGGTCACGTTCGCCTCCCGCCCCGATGGGATGCCGCAAGCCCCTGTCGCCTTTTGCCCGGCAAGTCTGGATCGAATCAGAATGGAAAGGCGGCCCGAATCACAGGCACGCCGGGACATTCCGCGGCAGGAAGAAACTGATGAATTTGCCGCCCGCCCTCACGATCGCCGGTGGCGACGGCACGTTGTTCCATCTCCTCTGCCGCCTCTTCCCTACTTGGCCACCGATAGTCCTGGTGCCGCAAGGCCGCGGCAACGCTCTCGCCCGCGACGTCGGCATGGGGCGGCGCGCTCGCGTGAATGCCCTGCTCGTCAACGCCACGCGTCCCTCCGGCGAGATCTTGCAGTGTTGCTCGTTCTCCTCCGTCGGCCTCGGCTATCCTTCGCAGGTCACCCGCCGAGCCCTCCCGCTGCGTTTCTTGCGCCGCTTGAGTTATGCCGCTGCGGCGCTGTTCACGCTGCCCCGCCGGAGCGGCTTCGAAATCTCCTGCGGCGCCGGTCCGCCCCGCTCTGCCCGCCTCCGCGGCGTGCTCGTCAACAACACCCGCTTCACCGGCGGCTTCGAGGCCTTGCCGCGTGCCTCCTCCCGGGATGGCGTGGCCGAATTGCTGGAACTCTCCGCTGGCTGGTTGCGCCAGCTGGCCCACAATCTCTCTGTCATTACGGGGCTCCACTGTTACGAACCCGCGCGCGTGACCGCTGTGCGGCGGTGCCGCATCACGCCCCAACACCCCATGGAACTCATGATCGACGGCGAACTCCTCGGCCCCGTCTCCTCGGTCGAGATCGAAGTGATCCCCGCCGCTCTCGACATCCGCATCGCCCGCCCCGGGCGCCCGTGATTCATTCCTCCTCGCCCTTGCGCTCCAGAGCGAACGCCACCAGCGTCTGCCCCTTCGCTCCCGCCGCCCGCTCCAGTTCCACGAGCGCCAGCGCCTCCACACCGTCCGGGTCGAAGTCCACCTGACAGGCCTCGATCTGCTCCACCGTCGCGCCCTCGTAGCACAGTTCGCAATGGCCCAGAGCGTCCCCTCCGGCCCGCACCGCTGGTCCGAACGTGCGGCACGTCACCGGCCGCCATTCATACAAGCCGCAGAGGCCCGTCTCCGGGTCGAGAGCCGGACACGGATCGTCTCCCGTGCTGTCGTGGAACGCCTCCTGCTCTTCTTCAGTCCCCGTAAACAGGCCCGCTTCCGCGTCTCCGGGAAACCGTCCCCGGTAGCGCTCCGCTGCTTTGCGCGCCCTTTCCAGCACCCTCTGCGCCCGCGCCGCGTCCGTCTCGCTAAGCTGCCTCAGCCCGTCCCGCAGCCGCAGCGCGTCCAGTTGCGTGATCGGAAACGTGCCCAGGCAGCACTGCGTGCACCCCGGCCGGCAGGCCAGCCACTCGCCGCTCAGCCGCGCCGCCTCCGCCATCGCCTGGTCCACGATCCGCACCAGCGTCCGGTCCGCCGCCCTCGCCCGCTCCAACCGGCTCATCCCTTCCCCGCCTTTCTCTGCAGCGCCTCGCGGTAGCTCTCCACCAGCCGCCCCGCCATTACGCGCGCGTCGTGGTGCTGTTCCACATACTGGCGCGCCCGCCGCGCCATCGCCTCCGCCTCTTCCGGGCGCCGGAACAATTCCACGATCTTTTGTGCGAACTCGCGCGGATCGTCCGCGAGCCGGCAGACCGCGCCGTCCTCCCGCGCCAGCCCCTCCGCGCCGAGCGCCGTCGACACGCACGGAATCCCCGCCGCAAACGCCTCCAGCAGCTTCACCCTCACTCCCGATCCGCTCAGGATCGGACACGCGAACACCGCGTAGCGCGCCAGCGTGTCGCGCACGTCCGGCACGAAGCCCAGCACGCGCACCGCCCCGCCCAGGTCCGGCACCGTGTGCCCCTCCGGCGCGTCCGACCCCGCCACATACAGCCGCGCCCCCGGCGCCTCCCGCAGCACCTCCGGCATCACTCCCTCCACCAGCCACTCCAGTGCTTCCACGTTCGGGCGGTGCCGGAAGCTCCCCAGAAACAGGATGCTCTCGGGCTCGCGCCCGCCCGCGCGGAACTCGTAGGTCGAAACGTCGATTCCCGCGCGCAGGTCGTGCCGCACCCGACCGTCCAGCCCCGGCAGAAAAGACAGCAGATAGCGAGTGTTTTCCTCCGTGCACGTCTGGACAAGATCCAGCCGCGGCAGGGTCCCCAGCTCCCACCGCAACGCCCGCAGATACTCGAAGCCCGCCTTCAGCCAAGACGCCCCGCCCAGCGTCTTCATCGCCCGCGCGATCGACTGGAAGTAAATGTCGTGCTCGAACAGCGCCAACACCAGGCGCCGGCTCTCGCCACCATACTGCGCCATCTGCGTGTATTCCAGCTGGATCACGTCCACGCCGCGCAAATACGCCTGCCGGTGCAGCAGCCATTCCAGCTCGCCGTCGGCGAACTCGCGCACGGCGAACGGAATCGCCGAACCCGCCCCGCGAGTCTTTCCCTGCCGCCGCACCAGCAACTCGAGCGAAGCCACCCGCTCGCGCAACGGCTCGTGCGCTGCCTTCTCGTGTTCCCCGTCCAGCATCACGATCAGGTGCAGCTCCGCCAGCCGCCTCAACTGCTCCACCGTGTGATGCATGAACACGCCGCCGCCATGGATTGGGGGGAGGATCGCGTACGGCGACACCATCAGCACGCGGAAGGGTTCTCCCGCAGGCTCGCCGCAAAACCGGTCGCGGAACCACGCCCCCAGCGGGCGCCGGAATGCTTCCGTATCGTCGATCTCCGCTTGCGCGCGCGCCCGCCACCGCGCCCGCACCGCCTCTGGCAATCGCAAGAACGCCCCCCACAGCGCCATCAGGCTCGCCCGCTCCAGGGATTCGCCCCCCAGCCAGCTTGCCAGTGCCCCCGCCCACGCATGCAGGAAATGGCCCGCCAGCCACCCCGGCGCGTGGATGTTCTTCCACGCGAACAGCACGAAGTTCCGCCGGATCACGTCCTCGATGTACCGGCGCCGGAACGTCTTGCCGATCGTGCCCCGGTGCTCATGCCATACATGGCTCGCCGGCTGGTACAGCACCTTCCAGCCCCGCTTCCATGCCCGGTAGCCCAGATCCGTGTCTTCCAGATAAAAGGGACGCAGCAGCTCGTCGAAGCCGCCCAGCTCCAGGAACTTCCTGCGGTCGAACGCGCACGAACCCCCGCCCCCGTAGAAGCAGGGAAACAGCCGGTCCACCGTCTCGTCTTCCCGGTGCCGCACCCGCAGCATCCCGTGCGACCACCACCCCTGCGTGAGCCCCGTCTCCTCGCGCCTCTTCTCCGGATCGCTGAAAAAGATCTGGCAGCTGACCGCGAACACCTGCGGATCGGTGAAGCCCTCCAACAGCGGCGACAGAAAGTCCTCCGCCACCCGCATGTCGCTGTTCAGAAGCACCACGATGTCGTTCTTCGCCGCGCGGAAGCCGGCGTTGGACCCGCCCCCGAAGCCCAGGTTCCGCGGCAGCGCCAGCACGCGCACCTCGGGATACCGCTCTCGCACGAACTCGGCGCTGCCATCCGCCGATCCGTTGTCGACCACAATGATCTCGTTTTCCGGGTGCCCGCTCATCGCCCGGATCAGCGGCGGCAGATACTTCTCGAGCAGGTCCCGCCCGTTCCAGTTCGGGATCACCACGCTCGCCGACTCGCGGCGCGGCGCCGTGTCCTGCCTCGGCTGCCGTGTCCCGAAGAGCTTCCAACAACCGTCCGCCGCCAGCAGCGCCATCCACGCCAGGGGCGCGAACAGCAAGGACGCTGCCGCCAGCGGCAACTGCACAACGATGCGCCACAGACTGCCGAGCATGGACTACCCGATTCGCGGACCCACGCCCAACTTTCGCCCCAGCCGCACCCACCGCGATGACTGCACCATGCCCAGCGCCGCCTCCAGCTCCTGCACTCGCGCATCGAGTGCCTGCGCCCACTCGGTGCGCTCCACCACGCACGCCTCCGCCTCATCCAGCAGCTTCACGCAGTTCGCCAGCTCCTCGATCTTCGCCTTGTGCTCCGCCGCCAGCTCCTCCAGCGTCTGCTGCGATCTGCGGATCTGCGCCTCATAGGCCTCCACGGCCTGCTGCGCGGCGCCCTGCTGCTCTTCCAGCTCGCCCTGCAACTCAACGATCCGCTGCCGCGCCTCGCCCAGCTCCCCCTCCAGCCTCACCGCCCATTCCGTTTGCTGGCGCATTTCGGCAAGCGTCTTCTCATGCTCGGCGTGCAGCTTCGCGTGCGCCTGCTTCAGCTCCTCGAGCCACGCGTCTTTCTGTTGCAGCTCCCCCTCCAGCTTGCGGATGTGGTCTTCGCGTTCCTTCAGCGCGTTGGCCGACGACGGCAGGTAGACATACAGGGGAGAGCCCGTCTGCGGCGCCGCCGCGCACACCGCCACGAAAAAGTGGCTCGCCTGCGCCTCGGGCGGCGCCCAGCCCGGCGCAAGTTCCGCCGCCGCTGCGGCGGCCGTTCCGGCCGGCGAAAACGTAATCGCCCCGGAATGGTTTTGCAGGTAAATCGCCGTGTGAGGGAAGAACTCCTCCAGCGCGGCGCGAAATTCGGCGAAATCGAATTCCTTCACATGATAGGGGTTGGGCCCCGCCTTTTCCCGCGTCTCGGCGTAATAGAGGCGGTTCGGCGTCGACACGATGAACTGCCCGCCGGCGGCCAGCAGGCGCCGAGCCTCGGCGAGCAGGGCCCGCCAGTCCTCGAGGTGCTCGATCACCTCGAACGCCACGATCAGGTCGAACGAACCGTCCCGGAAGGGCATCTGCTCGGCGCGCCCCGCCAGAAAAGCGAGATTGCCGCGTGCGTAAGTCTTCCGCGCCGCCTCCACTGCCTCGAGCGAGACGTCCAGGCCGGCCACGAATGACGCCTGCGCCGCCAGCGCCGCGGTGCCGTACCCCGCTCCGCACGCCGCGTCCAGCACGCGCTTTTGCCGTGCCAGCCGGCAAGCGAAGGCATAACGCGCCATGTGCTCGTGAAACAGATCTGCGTCCACCTGCCCGGGGACAATGCGCTCGCCGGTGAACTCGAGGCCGTGTTCAGGCACGTTGCGGCTCCTGCGCCGGGCGCTTCATCAGCCGGCTGTTCAGCTCCACCTTGCACGGCAGGTGCATGTATCCATACACGGGCCCGTCCGCGTGGCCCATTTGCAGCGTCACCGCGTTGTCGATCCAGTCGCACATGCGGTAACTCAGCAGATCGCCGTCCGCAATTGCCGGCGAAAAGGAAAAGGACGCCGGATACAGCACCGGCAGTTGCCAGTGAAAGTCCACCGTGTAGACATCGCCGGGCGACATCCGTGGCAGCACGAAGCCTTCTCGTGTCGTATTCGTGCCCGCGAAGTCCATGCCCAGGTGGTTGCGGAACATGAATCCGATGTTCGGCTGCGCCAGAGGCTCGCGCGCCCGCGCCGAAATCCGCACCACCACGGGCTCGCCCGGCAGCAGCAGCCCGACCTTGCGCCCGTAGGGGTCGAGGATCGCGATGCCGAGGATCTCCGCCCGCCCGTCCCCATAGCGGTGGTCGATGTTCGGGATCTCCGTCGCCACCTCTGGTGCGATGACCTGCTCATCGCGTTTGGGCGCCTCCAGCTGTTTCAGCCGAAGGTAGGCCGTGTCCTTCTCCACCATCGCCGCGAGGTATTGCGCCACCACGTGATCGGTTTCGCCGATGGCGCGGATGCGCCCGCCGTCCAGCCACATCGTGCGGTCCCCCAGCGCTTTCACGTCTCCCGCCGCATGGGAGACGAACAGGATCGTGATGCCGCGGTTCCGCAGCTCGTGCACCTTGCGCATGCAGCGCTGCCGGAAGTAGATGTCGCCCACGGCGAGCGCCTCGTCCACAATCAGGATCTCCGGTTCGGTGTGAATGGCCACCGAGAAAGCCAGCCGCACCAGCATGCCGCTGGAATACGTTTTCACCGGCTGGTCGATGAACGGTCCGATCTCGGCGAAGGCTTCGATCTGTGGGAACATCCGGTCGATGTCCGCCGTGGAGAAGCCCAGAATGGCGGCGTTCAGGTAGACGTTGTCGCGTCCTGTGAATTCGGGGTTGAAGCCTGAGCCGAGCTCGAGCAGCGCGGAAACCCGCCCGCGCACGTCCACCGTCCCGTGGCTTGGCGCGAGGATTCCCGCGACGATCTGCAACAGCGTGCTCTTGCCGGACCCGTTCTCCCCCACGATGCAGAACGTCTCTCCGCGCTCGACTTCGAACGTGACGTCGCGCAGCGCCCAGAAGTCCTCGTGGTAGCGGCGGCGGTGGAACGTGAGCAGCTCCTTCAGCCGGTCGCGTGGCGAGGCGTAAATCGGGTAGCTCTTCGAAACGCCCTGGAAAGAGATGAGGCTCACAACAGCGTGCGGGGCGCGCTCTCCCACTCGGGTGGCGCGCACATCTCTGACTGTATCGCAATTCTCGATTTGAGGGGGACACTCTCGGGAATCCCGGGCAAGATCCGGATTCCCTGTTGGTCGGCATTTGGGACTTTCAACTCGAGAGGCGGGACTTGGCGGGCGAGGGCAAGTCTTTGCAGGCAGATACCCAACGATATCTGGAGTGGCTCACATTGGGGAGACAAACAAAGGGCGGCCGCCTGCTCCTTCCCCGCCGGTTCGCCCCATTTTGGGGCGGCCTGAATCGCCGTGCGCGTTGAGCCTCGTATCAAGCGGTGCAAGTTCCGCGCGCCTGGGCTACACCACACGAGCCTGATTTGCGCTGGAGGCGCCCGCACGGGCGGGTCAGCTAGCCGGTAGCCGCCCTGTCTTGTGGTCTACTTCGATGATGTAACCTCCTCGGTAAGCCTGATCTCCGGATCAGGCAATTGCCGGCCCGCCGCCTGCTGCGGCCTGCGCCGGGCGAGTGCGGCTCCATGAAGGAACCTTTCTCTGGCTCCAATATGCACCTGCCGGGCACGGGAGTCAAGAGTCTTTTCTCCGGGTTGCACAGCGGCAGGTGAGTGAGCCGCGGCGCGTTGACAGAGGCGGAGTTCAGCCCCTAATCTGGAATTGAGAGTGCCGGTGTAGCTCAGTGGTTAGAGCGACGGTCTCATAATCCGTAGGTCGTAGGTTCAAATCCTACCGCCGGCACCACCCTCCGGTTCTCCCACGATCACGTCGTAGATCCGCGCCAGATCTTGCGCCGAGTAGTACTCGATTTCGATCCGCCCCCGCTGCTCGTTCTTCGCCACAATCCGCACGCGGGTGCCAAGGACGCGCTCGAGCTCCGCGATGGCTGCGCGCACGTTGGGGTCGCTCGCGGCTGCGGGAGGCTCGGCGGGCCCCTCCGGCGGCGCTGTGAGAAGTTTCTGAACGGTTCTTTCCACCTGCCGTACTGACATCGCGCCGTCCGCCGCCTTTTGGGCAAGAGTGACCTGCTGCTGAGCCGATTCCAGCCCCAGAAGCGCCCGCGCGTGCCCCATGGAGAGGCGCTGCTCCGCCAACAACTGCTGGACTTCGAGCGGCAGCCGCAACAGCCGCAGCATATTGGTCACTGTCGAGCGGTCCTTGCCGGTCCGCTGCGCGATCTGTTCGTGCGAGAGCCGGAATTCGCGGTGGAGCCGGTCGAAAGCGTGCGCTACTTCGATCGGATTGAGGTCCTCACGCTGGATGTTCTCGATCAGCGTGATCTCCATGAGGCGGTCGTCGGCGAACTCCTGCACCACGACCGGGACCTCATGCAGCCCTGCCAGGCGCGCGGCGCGGAGACGGCGCTCGCCAGCGACCAACTGATAGCCGTCTCCGGAGCGGCGAACCACCAGAGGCTGGATGATCCCGTTCTCGCGAATGGACTGGGCCAGCTCTTGCAGGGCCTCCGGTGAGAATGTCGAACGGGGCTGGAGAGGATTGGGGTGGATGGCGTCGATGGCGACGTGGAGTGGGCCGGGGGCCGGGGCGGCCGGAGGGGGAACGGCACCCGCCGGTGGGGGTGCCGTTCGATTGGAGGGGATCAGAGTGGAGAGCCCCCTGCCCAATGCTTTACGCGACGAATCCTTGGCGTTGGTCATGAGAAAGGATTTCCTTGGCCAGCTTGATGTAGCTTTCCGCTCCGCGGGAGCGTACGTCGTAAGTCAGGATCGGCTTGCCGAAGCTGGGCGCCTCCGCGAGCCGGATGCTGCGCGGGATTACGGTTTCAAAGACTTCGTCCTGGAAAAACTCCTTCAGATCGGCTGCCACCTGGCGTGTCAGATTCGTGCGGTCGTCGAACATGGTGAGCAGCACGCCTTCTACCCGGAGAGAGGGCTGGAAGGACTCGCGGACCCGGTCGATTGTGTCCAGAAGCTGGGAAATCCCCTCCAGGGCGAAGAACTCGCACTGGATGGGAACAAGAACCGAGTCGGCGGCAACCAGGGCGTTCAGCGTCAGCAAGTCGAGCGCCGGGGGGCAATCGATCAGGATGTAGTCGAAACTGTTGCGGACGGGTTCGAGAGCCTCACGGAGCCTGAACTCGCGGCGCGGCAGGTCCACCAGCTCAAGATTGGCGGCGACCAGATTCCTGTCGGCCGGAATAATGTGAAGGCCGTCGAATTCGGTGGCAAGTATAGCGCTATTTATAGGAGCCTCGCCGAGTAGAATACGATATGTTGTGGTCAGGGCTGCAGACTTGGTGATCCCGACGCCAGTCGTGCAGTTTCCTTGAGGATCCATGTCCACGAGGAGAACCTTGAGGTCATTCGCCGCCAGCGAGGCGGCGAGGTTGATGGCGGTGGTCGTTTTGCCCACACCACCTTTCTGATTGGCGACGGCGATCACTTTGCCCATGGGGCGTGCCCTCACGAAGAAGTGGGTAAGAAATGATTATCCTATCACGCGATGTTTCACGTGGAACAGGGATGGGGTGAGTCGAGACCCTCAGTCAGCACCGGCACGATGTTCCACGTGGAACATGGCCCACCCATCCGCCGGCTTGCCCTCAGGCCAACTCCTCTCCTTCGAGCCCAAGCGCGTCTACCTCCCCATCCGCTCCCCCAGCCAAAGCTTTCCCCTGCCGCCAGGCAACTCCTCCCGCCGCCAACTCCACCCAGATCGCTCCCCAAGCTGTGCAGTGCCCACCAACAGGATCCACCTTGCCACCCGCTCGCCCAGTTCCACCACATCCTCCGCGCGCACCGCCCGCGAAACCACGGCGTCCCAATGCCCCTCCACTGCCCGGCTCCGCTTCGCCTCCACCCGGATGTTCGGCACCCAGTCGCTCGCCTCCCGCAGGAACGCCGCCTTCCGCACGTCCGGCTCCAGCAGGGTTACCTGTACACCAGGTTTCGCCACCGCGATCACCAATCCCGGAAATCCTGCCCCGCTCCCCACATCCACCACCGTTCGCACTTCCGTAGGCACCCTCCCCGCCACAAACAACGACTCCGCATAATGCACCCGCACAGCCTCCTCCAGCTCTACCACCCTCGTCAAGTTGATCCTCGCGTTCCACCTCTCCATCAGTTCGTAGTGCCGCCACAGCGCCTCAAGCTGCTCGGGAGCAAGCCGGGCGAACGGCGCCGATGCTACCAGCCGCTGCTCAAACTCACGCCGCCTCATCCCTGTTTCCCCCGCAGGCTCAGATAGCAGTCCAGCACCGCCACCGCGGCAGGCGTGACGCCCGGAATCCTCCCTGCCTGCCCCAGCGTCTCAGGACGGACGCGCTCCAGCTTCTCCCGGATCTCCCGGCTCAGCCCCGGCACGCTCCGATAGTCGAATTCCTTCGGGATCTTCCGGCTCTCCGCCTCCCGCAGCCGCTCCACCATCCGCTCCTGTTGCCTCAAATAGCCGTCGTACTTGATCTCCGTTTCTACTGTCGCCAGCACCGCCGGCCCCAGCGGCTCCCCGATCTCCCTCTCCAGTTCCTCCCGGATCGCCTCGATCCGCGCCTCCGGTTTCCGCAGCCACGATTGCCGCTTCCCTCCCAGCAGGCGCCGCAGGCGCTCTTTCTGCTCAAGCTTCTTCTCCAGCAGCCCCCAGCGCTCATCGCTCGCCAGCGCGACGCGCCGCCCCACCGGTGTCAGCCGCTCATCAGCGTTGTCGATCCGCAGTTGCAGCCGGTATTCCGCTCGCGACGTGAACATCCGGTATGGCTCGTCCGCCCCCTTCGTCACCAGATCATCCACCATGATCCCAATGTAGGCATCCGTCCTCCCCAGCACCAGCGGCTCCACCCCTTTCACCTTGCAACCCGCATTGATCCCTGCCAGCAGCCCCTGACCCGCCGCTTCCTCGTACCCCGAAGTCCCGTTGATCTGCCCTGCCAGGAACAGTCCTTCGATCCGCTTCACCTCCAGCGTGTGCCACAGCTCCCGCGGATCGATCGCGTCATATTCGATCGCGTAGCCCGGACGAATCATTTCCGCCCTCTCCAGTCCCGGAATGGACGCGATCATCGCCTCCTGCACATCCACCGGCATCGACGTGGACATGCCATTCACATACACTTCGTACGTGTCCAGTCCCTCCGGCTCAAGGAAGATCTGGTGCCTAATCTTGTCCGGGAACTTCACGATCTTGTCTTCGATCGAGGGGCAATACCGCGGACCGATTCCCTCAATCTGCCCGCTGTAAAGCGGCGAGCGCGGAATCGCCTCGCGCAAGATTCGGTGCGTCTCGTCCGTGGTGAAAGCGATATGGCAGGGAACTTGCTCGCGCTCGATCCGCTCCGTCAGAAATGAAAAAGGCGTTGGGCTTGGATCTCCGTCTTGCCGCTCAAACCGGCTCCATTCGATCGTGCGCCCGTCGAGCCTTGGTGGCGTGCCCGTTTTCAGACGCGTCCACGCCAGTCCGAGCGTCCTCAAGTGCAGCCCCAACAGATTCGCGGGGGGCTCGCCGCTCCGCCCACAGGCGTACTTCGACTCCCCCACATGGGCTACTCCATTCAGAAACGTCCCCGTCGTCACCACCACTGCCTCGGCAACATACCGCCGTCCGTCGGCCAACCGCACGCCTCGCACCTTGCGCCGGCCCCCGTCGAGCGCTTCATACTCGATCTCCGCCACCTCCGCCTGCAAGATGCGCAGGTTTTCCACGTCTTCCAGCACTTGCCGCATCCGCACCCGGTACTGCTTCTTGTCCATTTGCGCCCGCGGACTCCAAACCGCCGGCCCGCGGCTCGTATTCAGCAGCCGGAACTGGATTCCCACCGCATCCGCTACCTGCCCCATGATCCCTCCCAGCGCATCCACCTCGCGCACCAGGTGGCCCTTCGCAATTCCCCCGATCGCCGGATTGCAAGACATCTGCGCGATCAGATCCAGGTTCATCGTCACCATCGCCGTCTCCAGCCCCATCCGGGCGCAGGCGTGCGCCGCCTCGCACCCGGCGTGCCCGGCCCCGATCACGATCACGTCAAATGCAGCCGTCCTCATTGTCAGCAGGGAAGGAACCTCGATATGCTATTGATTCTATCGGTCAGGAGGTCGCACCGTGAAAGTCCTTGTCCTTGGCAGCGGCGGGCGGGAACACGCCATCGCATGGCGGCTCAGCCGCTCTCCCTCCGTCACGCAAGTCTTCGCCGCTCCGGGCAATCCCGGCTGCGCTACCGTTGCCAAGTGCACCCCTGTCCAACCAACTACACCAGTAGAATTTATTAAAGCAGCCCGCGCCTGCCAGGCCGACCTGGTTCTCTCCGGACCGGAAGCCCCGCTGGTGGACGGAGCTGCGGATCTCTTTGCAAATGAAGGTATTCCGTTTTTCGGACCGACCCGTGCCGCCGCCCGTCTCGAGGGCAGCAAGATCTTCGCCAAACAGTTCATGCAGCGTGCCGCCATCCCCACAGCCCGCTTCGCAGCCACTGAATCGTTGGACGAGGCACGTGCCGCGCTGGATCAATTTACTTATCCTGTAGTAGTCAAAGCAGACGGCCTCGCCGCCGGCAAGGGGGTCGTCATCTGCGAAGATCGCCGCGCCGCCGAGATCACCCTGGAATCCATGTTCGCCGGACAGCTCGTCGGCGCCGCCGGATCGCGCGTCGTCCTGGAGGAATGCCTCGAAGGCGAGGAAATCAGTTTCATCGGCGTGAGCGACGGCGAGCGCATCGTCTCCCTGGAGCCGTCGCAGGACCACAAACGGATCTTCGACGATGACGAAGGTCCGAACACCGGCGGCATGGGCACCTATTCCGACTCCCGCCTGCTCACGCCCGGGGAGCGTGCGCACATCGAGACCGCCATCATGCAGCGCACCATCGACTGCATGCGCGAGGAAGGGACGCCGTTCCGCGGATTCCTGTACGCCGGTCTGATGATGACCGCCCGCGGACCGATGGTGCTCGAATACAACGTCCGCCTTGGAGATCCCGAAACGCAGGCGCTCCTGCACCGCATGGAGGGCGATTTCGGCGCGCTGGTCGCCTCTGCCGCCGCCGGCCGGGTCGACCCCTCGCACCTGAAATTCCGATCCGATCCGAGCGTGTGCGTCGTGCTCGCCGCCGCCGGATATCCTGGCAAGCCGAGCACCGGTGATGAAATCACTGGCACCGAAGAGGCTGAAGGGCGCGGCGCGGTGGTGTTCCACGCCGGAACCAAACTGGAAGGCGGGCGGCTGGTGACCGCCGGCGGGCGCGTGCTCGGCGTCACGGCTTCCGGATCCACGCTCGGCGAGGCGATCGGCGCGGCCTACCGCGCCTGCGAGGCCATCCATTTTGAAGGTATGCAGTACCGCCGCGACATCGGCCGCAAAGGGCTGCGCCGCTGGCAGTGATCCGCGCCCGTCCAGGCGGCCGGGGGTACAATACGAGAAGGCGTGGGGAAGTAGCTCAGCAGGATAGAGCGTCCGCCTCCTAAGCGGAAGGTCGGCAGTTCGAATCTGCCCTTCCCTACCACCCGCTCCTCCCGTGCCCCAGAAGCCGTTCGTCCACCTGCACTGTCACACCGACTACTCGCTGCTCGACGGCGCCTGCGAGATTTCCCGCCTGATGAAGCTCGTTCAGCGCCTGGAGCAGCCTGCGGTGGCGATCACCGATCACGGCAATCTCTTCGGCGCCGCGGAGTTCTTCTTCTCCGCCCAGGAGCACGGCGTGCACCCTGTCATCGGCTGCGAAGTCTACGTCACGCGCCACGACTGCCGGGTCAAGGACGAAACCAACCGAGCCTACAACCACCTGACGCTGCTGTGCGAAACCCAGGAAGGCTATCGCAACCTCGTCCGCCTGACCACGACCGCCAGCCTGGAAGGCTTCTATTACAAGCCCCGCATCGACAAGACGCTGCTGGCGCAGCACAGCAAGGGGCTCATCGCGTTGTCCGGCTGCCTGAAAGGCGACATCAGCGAAACGCTGGCCGCCGACCGCTACGAAGAGGCCCGCCGCCTCGCCTACGAATACCTGGACATCTTCGGCCGCGGCAACTTTTTCCTCGAAATCCAGCACCACGAGCTCGAAGAAGACCGCAAGGTGATGCCGCTCACCTGCCGCCTCTCGGCCGAAACCGGCATCCCTCTGGTCGCCACCAACGACACGCACTATCTCGAAAAGGAAGATCACCGCGCGCAGGACATCCTCACCTGCATCAACTCCGGCGCCAAGGCCAGCGACACGGACCGCCTCAGCTTCCGGACGCAGGAGTTTTACCTCAAGTCGCGCGAGGAGATGTTGGCCATCTTCCGCGAGGTGGAAGACGCGCTGGACCGAACCTGGGAAATCGCGGAACGCTGCCGCGTGCGCCTGGAGAAAGTCAAGGACAGCTTTCCCCGCTTCGACGTTCCGCCGGAGCACACCACCGACACCTACTTCGAATACGTGACGCGTCAAGGATGGGTACGCCGCCGCGCGCGGCTGGAGCGGCTGGCCGCGCAGGGGCGCCTCCGCCACGCGATTCCCGAATATGAAGAGCGGCTGGAGCGCGAGATCCGGCTGATCCAGCAGATGAAGTTCTCAGGCTACTTCCTGATCGTCTGGGACTTCATCCGCTACGCCAAGTCGCGTGGCATCCCCGTGGGGCCGGGGCGCGGCTCCGCCGCCGGCTCGCTGGCGGGCTACTGCCTCGGCATCACCGACATCGATCCCCTCGAATACGGGCTCCTGTTCGAGCGCTTCCTGAACCCCGAGCGCGTCAGCATGCCCGACATCGACATCGACTTCTGCACCAACCGACGCGGCGAGGTGATCCAGTACGTCACCGAAAAATACGGCCGCGACCAAGTGGCGCAGATCATTACGTTCGGCTCGCTCGCCGCCAAGGCCGCCATCAAAGACGTCGGGCGCGTCCTGGAACTGAGCTTCGCGGAGACCGACCGGATCTCGAAGCTCGTGCCCGCCGATCCCAAGATGACGCTCGAGCGCGCGCTGCAGGAGGAGCCCGACCTTGCCGCCATGACGGAAAAGGACCCGCGAGTGCGCGAGGTGATCGACATCGCCCGCCGCATCGAGGGCATGGCGCGCAACGTCGGCGTGCACGCCGCCGGCGTCGTCATCTCGCCCGTGCCGCTGGTGGAGCTCGTTCCGCTGCACCGCACGGCGAAAAACGAAGTCGTCACGCAGTTCGACATGGACCGGCTGGACAAGCTCGGCCTGTTGAAGATGGACTTCCTCGGGCTGACGACGCTTACGATCATCCACGACACGCTCGAGCTGATCCGCCGCAACCGCGGCGAGGAGCTCCGCGTGGAAGACCTGCCGCTCGACGACGCGGAAACTTATGAGCGCATCTTCGCGCACGGGCTCACCGACGGCGTGTTCCAGTTCGAGTCGCCGGGCATGAAGGACATGCTGCGGCGCGCGCGCCCGGAGCGGATCGAGGACCTCATCGCGCTGAACGCGCTCTACCGTCCTGGTCCGATGCAGTTTATCGACGACTACATCGACCGCAAGCACGGCCGCAAGCCTGTCAGCTACGACCTGCCGCAACTGGAACCCATCCTGAAGGAGACCTTCGGTCTGCCCATCTACCAGGAGCAGGTGATGCAGATCGCGCAAGCCGTGGCCGGGTATTCGCTGGGCGAGGCCGATCTGCTGCGCCGAGCGATGGGCAAGAAGAAAAAAGAAGAGATGGACAGCCAGCGCGCGCGTTTCCTGGCGGGCGCGCGGCAGCGCGGCATCCCGGAGCGCAAGGCCAATGCGCTGTTCGACACGCTCGCCCGCTTCGCCGAGTACGGCTTCAACAAGTCGCACTCGGCCGCCTACAGCTATCTCGCCTACATCACCGGATACCTGAAGGCGCACTACTCGGTCGAATTTATGGCGGCGCTTCTCACCTCGGAAACGGGCAACACCGACAAGGTGGTGAAGTACATCAACGAGTGCCGCGAGCTCGGCATCGAGGTGCTGCCCCCGGACGTGAACCAGTCGGACTGCAATTTCACGCCCCTGGGCCGCGACCGCATCCGCTTCGGCCTGGGCGCGGTGCGCAACGTCGGCCAGTCCGCCGTGGATGCCATCGTGGCCGCGCGCCGCGAAGGCGGCCCGTTCACTTCGCTGGACGATTTTTGCGAGCGCGTCGATCTGGCGGCCGTCAACCGCCGCGTGATCGAAAGCCTGATCCGCGCCGGCGCCATGGACTCGCTGCCCGGCACGCGGGCGCAGCGGTTCGCCATCGTCGAGGACTGCATCGAGTCCGGCCAGCGCGCGCAGAAAGACCGCATCAGCGGTCAGGCTGGACTGTTCGGCGGCTTCAGCGCGGCGGTGGGCACGGCACCCGCGCGGGCCCTGCCGAAGGTGCAGGACTGGACGCAGCAGGAAAAGCTCCGCGGCGAGAAGGAGACCATCGGCTTCTATGTCAGCGGGCATCCCCTGGATGAGTTCACCTGGAAGGTGCGCGAGCTCACCGCGCTGGACACCTCCACGCTCTCCGGGCTGGAGCGCGGCACCGACGTGGCGCTGTGCGGCATCATCGCCAACGTCCAGCGACGCCGCAACAAGGAACTGAAGCCCTGGGCGTCCTTCCAGATCGAGGACCGCCTCGGCGCGGTGGAGGTGCTGCTGTTCTCCAGCCGCTACGAAGCTTTGCAAAACGAACTGGAACCGGACCGCGCCGTCCTGGTCCGCGGCAAACCCATGCCGGAAGAGGACGGCACGGTGCGGATCAACGCGCAGGACATCATCCCGCTGGACAAGGCGCGCGTCGACCTGCCTTCGCTCGTGCAGATCCGGCTGCGCCTGAACGGCGACGACGATCCGCGCGCCGCCGAACTGCGCGAACTCGTGCGCCGCAAGCCGGGAACGGCGGGCGTGCGGCTTCGGCTGGAGCGCCCGCGCGACTTCGTCTTATTCCTCGACCTCGCCGAGAAGGTCACGCCAGACCGCGAGTTCCGAGAGGAGATCGAGCGGATCTGCGGCAGCGGCGCCTATGAGCCGCTCGGCTGATCCTGGCTCGCGCCTCACGATAGACTCGAAAGAAGAGGTACCCACGCCATGAGCGGCCCATCGCCCGACCGGATCCCGGAGCTCGAACGCGAGATCGCCCAGTTGCAGATGAAATCCACCGGCGATCACGCCCGCCTCCAGGAGCTGCAGGAGCAGCTCCGGTCTTTGCGCGGCGAGCAGGGCGTCAACCTCGCGTGGCAGCGCGTCAAGCTGGCGCGCCACCCCAGGCGGCCCCATTCTCTGGACTACATCCAGCGCATCATGCCGGACTTCACCGAAATCCACGGCGACCGCTGCTTCGGCGACGATCCGGCCATCGTCACGGGGTTCGGCACGCTGGCCGGCGGCGGGCCCGCCATGATCATCGGCCAGCAGAAAGGGCGCGACACCAAGCAAAAGCTCTACCGCAACTTCGGCATGCCCAAGCCCGAGGGCTACCGCAAGGCCATGCGGGTCATGGAGCTTGCCGCCAAGTTCCGCCGCCCTGTCGTCACGTTCCTCGACACGCCCGGCGCGTATCCCGGCATCGACGCCGAAGAGCGCGGGCAGGCGGAGGCCATCGCCTGGAACCTGCGCGAGATGTCGCGGCTCGCCTCGCCCGTGATCGTCGTGGTGATCGGCGAAGGCGGCTCCGGCGGCGCGCTCGCGCTCGGCATCGGCAACAAGGTGCTGATGCTCGAAAACGCCATCTACAGCGTCATCAGCCCGGAGAGCTGCGCCGCCATCATCTACCGCGACGCCAGCAAGGGCGAGCGCGCCGCCTCCGCTTTGAAGCTGACCGCTCCAGACCTGCTGCGGCTCGAGCTGATCGACGGCATCATTCCCGAACCGGGCGAGGGCGCGCACGAGCACTACGACCGCGCCGCCGAGCTGCTGCTTCAGGCGCTGAATGCGTCCATTGCCGAATTCCAGGGCATGACGCCGGAGCAGCTCATCGCGCAACGTGTCGAGAAGTTCCGCCGTATGGGCAACTTCTTCACCGAGGCGGCTCCGTGAATTCCCGCAAGCTCGCACTGCTTGCCGCCGCCGGCTTCCTGCTGCTGGCGGGCGTCCTGACGTGGATGATGCTCTCCGGCCGGCGCCACCGCGTGGAGGTCTGCATGGAGTTCCGCGGCCAGTCGGCGTGCCGCACGGCGGCCGGTCCGACGCGCGAGGAGGCCATCCGCACGGCCACTGACAACGCCTGCGCCCTGCTGGCGTCCGGCATGACGGACACCATCCAGTGCGGGCGCACGCCGCCCCGCAACGTGCGCGACCTCGAATAGAGCAGGGACCTGCGCCGCTCAGCGGATGGCCTTGCGCTCTTTCAGGATCTCCACCACGCGCCGCACCGGCAGCGCCTCCACCTTGCGGCCGTTGCCCTCCATCGTGCGCGCGAGGAACAGCGAATTGTAGACGGCTTCTTCGGTGGCTTCGATCACGGCTTCAAACAGCGGTGACATGGCGTCGTTCGGCAGCAGCCTCTCTGGCTGCCGCGCGGTGGTAAAGGCGATGGCGTAATCCCCGCTGCCGTTGGAACCGGCCGCGCCGGTGCGCCCCAGGCCCAGCGCGCTGCGGGCGGCCATGCGTTTCAGGTTGCGCGCGTCCACGGGCGCGTCGGTGGCGATCACGACAATCACGCTGCCGTCCCGAGAGTCCTCGCCGCCGCGCAGCAGCCGCCCCACGGGAACGCCCAGAATTTGCAGGTCGCCGCCGTAGTTGGTCTGCACCAGCGCGCCCACCGTCCACGGGCCCGCCTTGCGGCTTGAAGTGCCGATGCCGCCTTTCCATCCGAAGGCCACCGTGCCTGTGCCCGCGCCGACGGCGCCCTCTTCCACGGGTCCGCCGCGGGCATTCCGGATTGCTGCAAACACTTCCTCGCGACCCACGTCCCGTCCGCGGATGTCGTTCAACAGCCCGTCGTTGGTTTCAGCCACCAGAGGATTCACGCTGCGGACGTTCTCGTTGCCGGGAAGCGACAGCATGTAGTCGAGCAGGGCATCCGCCACACGCGGCACGTTCAGCGTGGAGGTGAGGAGGATTGGAGTCTCGATCTCGCCAAGCTCTTCCACCTGCGTGGAGCCGGCGAGCTTGCCGAAGCCGTTGAAGACGAAAACGGCGCCGGGGACTCTTTCGCGGAACAGATTGCCGCTGTGCGGAAGAACCGCAGTGACGCCCGTGCGCACCGCGCCGCCGCGGATCAGCGTGCTGTGCCCGACCATCACGCCCGCAACGTCGGTGATCGCGTTCCACTCGCCCGGAGGCAGGCGCCCGGGGGCGATGCCCAGATCCCGGCAGCGCGGTGCCGGCGCCTGCGCGAGAGCGAGAATCGGAAGGTACGCCAGAAAGAGCCACGGCCGCATGGGCTCAACATACCGCGGCCGCGGCGCCAATGGCGGCGGGCTATTGCACGAGGACGACGTTCTCCGCCTGGAGTCCCTTGGGTCCCGTCTTCACCTCGAACTCGACCTCAGCGCCCTCTTCCAGCGTGCGGTAGCCCTGCATCTGGATGGCGGAGAAATGCACAAACACGTCTTCACCCGTGCTTCGCTGAATAAAGCCGTAGCCCTTGGCGGCGTTGAACCACTTCACAACACCCTTTTCCTTCACAACTTCAACTCCTGATGGGATCGTCAATCCTTGCGCAATTGCAGCCCTGCCAGTCAAACGGGGATCCCCTCCGGTGGGTAAGAACTCCTCCGGCGCGGCCGGAGACTCGCAGCCTGCTACCTGAAAAGACTCGGTTGCCCGCCCCTGAGGTGCAAGAATCTTTGCCGCTCCACTCCGATTCACGGGCGCGGCATGATATGTTTCCGGCAGGCATTCGCATGTCAATTGAAGGAAACTTCAACACTCCAGTGACGATTTTGCGCGAGCACCGCGTCCTGCGAATCGCACTGAACCGCGGTGAAGACCGAAACCGTTTATCCGCCGCGCTGGCGGGCGCGCTACTTGAAGCCATCGATCAAGCCGCGCGCGACTCCACCACCGGCTGCCTCGTGCTGGAACAGCGTGGCGAAGTCTTTTGCTCCGGCATCGACTACGATTCGCTCGCCGCATCCGGCGGCGAATGGCTCGACCTCGCCGCGCGCCTGTTCCGCTTGCGCGGAGAGCTTCGCAAGCCGCTGGTGGGCGCCGTGCACGGAGCGTGTGCAGGAGCAGGCGTCGGGCTGCTTCTGCAATGCCACTTCGTCGTGGCCGCGCAGGGGACGAAATTCGCCGTCACCGACATTCACTCCGCCGCCTGGCCGGCGCTGTTTTGGGATTCCCTCGTCAGCGCATTCGGCCCCCGGCGGGCCTGCGAGCTATCGCTGACGGGGCGGGTCTTCTCCGCGGCGGACGCTCAGGCGTGGGGGCTTGTTCATGAGCTTGTCCCCGCATTCGAACTGGAAGAGCGGGCTCTGCGAATGGCCGCGGGGCTGGCCTCGCTCAGCCCCGCGGCCGTGGCCACCGGCCTCGAGCTGGCCGGCTCGGGGCCGGATTGTTCCGTGCGGGAATGGTGGCAAACAGCGAGCCATATGCCCGACTTTCAGGAGGCCCTTGCAGCCGCCCGCGAGCGCCGCAAGCCGTGCTGGCCTTCCCTGAAATGAAAAGAGGCGCGGGCTCGCGCCCGCGCCGCAAGAGGGAAGCAGAAAGCAGACCTAGTTACGGTCCGGAAGGAGGACCAGGTCGAACGGCGCGCCGCCGCCCTTGTTGTCCACCGCGATGATGGTACGGATCATGCCGCCCCACGTCACCAGGCGGTGGCTGTCAATGGCGATAGTCTTCGTGCCCGTCACTGCCACGCGCGCCTGGTACATGCCGATCGGAACCGAGAGGTAGCCGGAAGCGGCCTTGAATGGCACGTTGGTCAGCACCGGCTCCTTGCCCGTCAACGTCTCGAACGGCGTGGTCACATAGATATCCACCGCAGGCGCGCCAGGAGCGGTGTGGGCGACGCGGATCTTCACGCGTCCGTCGGCGGGAGCGCTGTTATCGTCTTCGAGCAGCATCACGTCGAAGCCGGGCTGTCCGCCGCCGGCGTAGCCCACCGCGACCGCCGTGTAGTCCCTGCCGGCCATGACCGGCACGCTCAGCTGCTTCACCACGGTGTTGGTGCCTGTGACCTTGATCTCCACGTCGTAGGTGCCGGCGGGAAGGCTCAGGTACTCGGAATACTCACGGAAGGGCAGGTTCTCCAGAACCATTCCGCCGTTGACGTAAATGTCGACCGCAGGAGCGTCGGGCGAAGCGTGCACGATGCGTACGCGCGCGCCGCTGCTCTGGGCAAAAGTCAGTCCCGCAACCGCACACACGGCTGCCAGGGCAAACAACAAACGTTTCATCTCCACACCTCGTCTTTGATGGGAATTCGCTAACCGGATTCTGGGTAAGATCCGCTAACGCCCATCTAGGTGCGCGGAAAAGTCACGCGGATGCAAAAAATCGGCGGCGGATTCCTGCCGGAAATCAATGCAGACGCCAGCGAAGCCCGAGGCGCCACAGGCGCGGGCTCGCCAGCAGCGGCGAGGGGCTGAATCCTGCAATGACGCGGCGGTTGGCGGCGTTCTCGATGCCGCCGTACAACTCGACGTCATCCAGAACTTGCTGCCGCGCGGTGGCTTGCCAGACGGCGAATCCCGGCAGCAGGAACAGATTGCGGTCGTCCTCGAACTGCGCGGCGGAGGCGCGCAGCCCAACAGTCAATGCCGTGCCGCCGCGCTGCCACCCGGCGAGGAACGAGCCCTGATGGCGCGGCGTTTGCGGGATCCTTTCGCCCGCATCGAAGCGGGCGTCCGCCATCAACCATGCGGCTTCGGCGAACGCCGCGCCGCGCCGCCACCGGGCGAGCGCCTCCGCACCGCGCACGCGCGCCGCACCGGCGTTGTCCCGCTGCCGCGTGATCAATTGCGGCGTGACGCTGCGCGTGACATTCGCGATCAGATCTCCCAGCCGTTGGTGAAACGCAGTGACGCTCACGCGCCACATGCCAGCCGTGTAGTCCCAGCCCGCTTCGACGCCGCGCAGCGACTCGGGTTCGAGCGCCGGATTGGCGAGCGTGACCGTGTTGCCGACGCGGAACTCGCGGTACAGCTCGTTCAGCGTGGGCGCTCTCAGAGCGCGGTAGGCGGAGATGCGTGCGCGCCAGCGTTCGCCGCCCGCTGCCGCGCCGGCGCTCGGCATCCAGAACGCCGCGCCGCCGCCGGGATCATGGCGCCGCAGGCCTCCGAACAACCGCAGCGGACCCGCGGCAGCGCTCGCCTGCGCGAACAAACCGTGCTGCGTCTGCGGGCCACCGCCGGTGCGCGAGCCCGAGGGATACAGCGTCTCGCGCGACTCGCCCCACGCGCGCATGGCATCGCCTCCGGCAGTCAGGCTCCAGCGCGCGCCGGCGCGCTGCCATAACAGGGCGCCGCCGGTGGCATCGGCGGGCACGCTCTGCCGCGATGTGAGCCGTTCGGTTTGCCGCCCCGCGCCGATGGCGCTGAACGTCGCGCGGTACTCCTCGCGCGCATGCCATGCCAGAAAGTTGATAGCGCCGCGGCCGGCCTGCTGCCACCAGTTCGCTGCCAGCGCGCCCGCGCCGGTGGAGTTGCTCGTCAGCAGGGTGCCGTTGGCGCGCTCCTCGGCCAGCGCGTCGGTGCGCAGGAAGATGCGCCGCGAGCCGTTGTTGTAGGAGGCGCGCACGGCGCCTGCGGCGAAGCGGACGCAGGCGCGCTTGTCGACCGGGCCGCGGGACTCCTCCGGCACCACGAAGAAGCCATTCGTGTGCAGCGCGCGCAGGCTTGCTCCCGCCGTCCACCCTGGCGTGAGCCGCGTCTCGGCGCCGCCCGACAGCTGGTGCGTACCCGCGTTCCCGCCCTCGTATCCGAGCCAGGCGGCGCGCGCGGCGGGCTCGCGGCTGAACAGCGCGATGGTTCCGCCCAGGCTCTTGTCGCCGAAGACGCTCACCGGCGCGCCGCGAGTCACTTCGATCTGGTCGATCAGCTCCGGATCGAGCCGCGTCCAGTAGATCCACCCGCCAAAGGGGCTGTTGGCGGGCGCGCCGTCCCACAGCAGGAGCGTGCGGCTCGCGCCGGTGGAGCCCAGCCCGCGCAGGCTCACGCCCTGCGTTGTGGGGTTCGCCGTCAGGGACGACGTGCGGCGGAAGAGCGTGAAGCCGGGCACCATGCGCAGGCGGTCGTCGAGATTGACGCCCGCGAGCGCCTCGCTGCGCGTCTTGTCCAGGAGAGTGACGCTGGCGGGGGCCTCGGCGGAAACGGCTGCGGTGACGGTGATGGAGGTCTCAAGCGGTTCGGGGCGCGGAGGACTCGCCGGTTGCCCAGTGGCCAGGAGACACGATGCGAGCATCCACCCAGCCGCACTCTTGCAGCCGCGCGGGCGAAGCGCTGAAGACAACCGAGACAGCCGGCTCATCGAGGGGACGCAGGGGGGCGGCGCGGCGGCGGGGCTCGACCAGCGCCAGATATTTCAGGATAGCGTAGACGTCGTTCTCCACCGGCACGAGCGTCTCCCAGCTCTGCGCGCGGAAGCGGATGCGGGCGCCGCGCTCCGCCATGCGCCATGCCAGGTACGCACAGCATTCCACCGCACGCTCGAACCATTCTCGGTGCGTCTCATCGGCTTCCAGGTCGAGAACGAGCGTGATCAGATGCTCCTGCTCGCGCGCGAACTCGCGCACCTGGAGCGAGCCCGTGTGCGCAGTGGCGCGCCAGTCGACGTGGCGCGCGCTTTCGAACGGGATGTAAGGGCGGATGCGGTAAAAGTCGTGCCCGAGCCCGCGGAACAGCGCCTCCGCGTCGCCCTGCACTTCTGCCAGCAGCAGTTCGAATCCGGGCTGCGGCTCGATGGAGGGATAGACGAGCACATCCTGCCGCATGGTGACGCGCGCCCGCCGCTCTGCGAAGCCAAACGGAAACGCGCTGGAGAACAGAAAGCTGTCCTCGGCATGTACGCCGCGCCTCGGGAAGCGCGCCTCGACGGTGGTCTCTACCGCCGCGCCGCCCGGCACGACCGGGAAATACAGGTCGCTTGAAAACACCTCCGAGCCGGCGCCCGACAGCCTGATGGAAAACGAGGGCATACGCTTTTTCATGTTTCGCAACACGAGGCGCGCCGGCACGGGCTGCCGAGCACTGACGTGCTCCGGCAGGCGGATCTCCAGCTCCAGCCCGGCGATGCCAATGCGGCTGATGAAGCTGCTCACCAGCAGCAGGCTGAGCATCGCCGCCAGCAGCAGGAACAGCAGGTTGTTGCCGGAGGCGAAGCCTGCGCCGCCCACCAGCAGCGAGGCGGAGAGGTACAGCAACCCGCGCGTGGTGATGCGCTCGCGCACGCGGCTCTCGAGCCACCGGCGCACGCCCGCCGCCGGATTGCGCAGCCATTCCATCATGCGGTTGCCCTCATTCTGTCATAATGGCCGTTTTCTTATGCCGACCCAACCCGCGCAGCCCGTGCGCCTGATGCGCTCGCTGGGGCTGTTCCAGCTCATCGTGATGGGCGTCATCATGGTGCAGCCCACCGCGCCCATGCCGCCGTTCGGCGCCATCAGCGCCGGCGCCAACGGGCACGTGGTCACCACGGTGCTCATCGCCATGTTCGCCATGATGCTGACGGCGCTCAGCTACGGGCGCATGGCGCGCGCCTACCCGGCGGCGGGCAGCGCCTATACGTACGTCGCCCGCGAACTCCACCCCGCGCTCGGCTATTTCACCGGTTGGAGCATGCTGCTCGACTACATGGTGAACCCGCTCATCTGCGTCATCTGGTGCTCGAAGGCGCTGATGGGACTGTTTCCCGGCACGCCTTACTGGATGTGGGCGTGCGCGTTCGCCTCGATTTTCACGGTGCTGAACCTGCGCCGCATCACCGCCACGGCGCGCACCAACGAGGTGCTCACCGTCCTGATGGGCGTGGTGATCCTGTGGACGCTCGGCGCCTGCGCGCGTTACCTCCTCCAGCTGCCGGATCTCGACGCGCAGCGTTTCCTGACGCCCTTTTACGATCCGGAGCGGTTCTCATGGCGCTCGCTGTCGAACGGCGCCTCCATCGCCGTGCTCACCTACATCGGCTACGACGGTATCGCCACCCTGTCGGAAGAGGTGAAGGACCCGCGCCGCAACGTGCTGCGCGCCATGGTGGCCACCTGCTTCGTCATCGGCGTGCTCTCGGCGATCGAGGTCTACGCCGCGCAGCTGGTCTGGCCCGCTGCTGAGCCGTATCCCGACCCCGACACGGCCTATCTCGCCGTGGCGCGCCGTGCCGGAGGCGAGATTCTGTTTCAAACACTTTCCTGGACTCTTGTCGTCGCCACCATCGGCTCTGCCTCGGGCGCCCTTTTGGCAGGCGCGCGGCTGCTCTACGGGATGGGGCGCGACAACGCCATCCCGAAATCCTTCTTCGGCTACCTGCACCCGAAATCGCGCGTGCCCAGCCGCAACGTGATTCTGATGGGCGCGCTGGCGCTGCTGGGCGCCTTCGCCATCTCGTATCAGACGGGCGCGGAGCTGCTGAACTTCGGAGCGCTGATCGGCTTCATGGGCGTCAACGTCTCGAGCCTCGTGCATTACTACATCCGGGAGCGCGACCGGCACTGGTCGCACCTCGTGGGACCCGCGGCGGGCTTCCTCGTCTGCCTTTACCTCTGGCTCAGCCTGAGCTGGATCGCCAAGATCGCCGGCTTCGCGTGGCTCGCCTTCGGCGTCGCCTACGGAGCGTGGAAGACGGGTGGCTTCCGACGGGACATCATCCGCTTCGAGATTCCGTCTGACGAGTGACGCGCACCTGCCCGGATTATCCTAGGGGCAGGTGAACTCGTCCATGTTGTACGAAAAGACTTCCCAGAAGAGCGCCGCGGAAATCGAACTGGCGCTGCGCGACGCCGCCGCGCGGCACCGCTTCGGGGTGATTCACGTCCACGATCTCCAGAAAACGATGAAGGAAAAAGGGGTGGATTACAGCGGCGAGTGCATGATCTTCGAGGTCTGCAACCCGCAGCAGGCCAAGCGTGCGCTTGAAGCCAACCCCGCCATCTCCACGGTCCTTCCTTGCCGCATCGCCGTCTACCAGCGCGGCGAGGAGAAAGTGGTCTCCACGCTCCTGCCCACGGCGATGATGGAGCTGTTCCGGACGGCAGGGCTTTCCGACGTCGCCCAGGAGGTCGAGTCCGTCGTCAAGGCGATCATCGACGAAGCCGCCTGATGGCGGCGGCGCCGGTTCAGATGCGGGCTTCGGCGAGCCTGGCTGCGGTGGCTTCCTCCACCTCCGCGTGCAGCGAGTCGCCGTTGGCGTCCATGGTGACCACGGCGAGGAAGTCCTCCACCAACAAGTGCCACATCGCCTCCGGGATGCCGAACTCGAGCAGGTGCACGCCCATCACCTTTTTCACTGTGCGAGCGTAGAACTGCGCCGCGCCGCCGATGGCGTGCAGATACACGGCGCCGCACTCCTTCAGCCCGTCGAGCGTCTTCTTGCCCATGCCGCCCTTGCCCACCACCGCCTTGACGCCGTAGCGGCGCAGGATCTCCGCCTGGTAGGGCTCCTCGCGGATCGACGTCGTCGGTCCCGCCGCCTTCACATACCACGTGTCGCCCTGCTTCAGCATCACCGGTCCGCAGTGGTAGAGGACCGCCCCCTCCAGGCTCACCGGCGGCGCGTTCTTCATCAGGTGGGCGTGCACTGCGTCCCGCCCGGTGAACATCTCGCCGCGAATCAGCACCACATCGCCCACCCTCAACGCGCGCATCCGCTCCGCCGTGAGCGGCGGCGCCAGCACGATCTCGCGCCCGGTGAGCGGGAAGCCGCTTTCTCGCGCCAGCTTCTCCACAGGGCGGGAAGGATCACGGTAAAGCCACTCGGTGATCGCGCCACTCGAAGCGTCCAGTCGCACGCCCAGCCGCCGGAACGCCCAGCAATCATAGGCGACCGAGACGAAGAACGACGCAGGCAGGCGGTTCGCCGCACAGATCTTGCAACCGATCAGCGCCACCTGCCCGCCCAGCCCCATGGCGCCCACGCCGAGCTTGTTGGCCTCTTCCATCACCTCGCCTTCGAGCTTCGCCAGCGCCGGGTCCGGGTTCGTCTCGTCCAGCGTCCGCAGCAGCTGCATCTTGGCCAGGTGGTAACCATGGGCGCGGTCCGAGCCGATGCAGACGCCCAGAGCGCCGGGCGCGCAGCCCTGCCCCTGCGCTTGCCACACGGCGTGCAGGATGCACTTCTTGACGCCCTCCAGATCGCGGTTGGCGCGCCCAAGGCGCGGCAGCTCGCAGGGCAGCGAGTACTGGATGTTCTTGTTCTCGCAGCCGCCGCCCTTCAGGATGAGCCGGATCTCGATGTCGCTGCGCTCGTGCTGTTCGAAATGGATCACCGGGGTTTCGGGGCCGAGGTTGTCGCCGGAGTTCTTGCCGGTGATCGAGTCCACGCTGTTGGGGCGCAGCTTGCCGCGGCGCGTGGCCTCCGCCACAGCCTCGCGGATCGCCCTGGCCAGCTCCATCTGGTTGACGCCCACGGGTGTGTGCACGAAGAAGGTGGGCATGCCGGTGTCCTGGCAGATGGGCCCTTCGGCCTCGTAAGCCATGTCGGTGTTCAGCGCCATGATGGAGAGCGCTTGATGCGACTGCGTGCCGGGCTGCTCGCTCCCGAGCGCCATGCCCATGGCGGCGCGCACGTCGGGCGGGAGATTCACGGAGGTCTGCGTGATGAGTTCGATGAGGCTGTCGCGGAGGAATTCCATGGGAGCGGCTCCTTTCAGGCTGTTCGTAACCATCCTAGCGCCCGCGCCGCGCGCCCGGCTCAGCGCAGCTTCAGCTGCGCGATGGCAGTCATGCCGGGGCGCACGAGCGTGGAGGGGCTGGTGAAGGCAATCACCACCTGCTGCTTGTCCACGCTCTTCACCTGCGCCGTCAGCGCGCCCTGCGGCAGTTCGGCGAGCACGATGCGGGCTTCGTCGCCGGGCGCCAGGCGCTTCGCATACGCCTCCGGGGCGTCGGCCACCAGCTCGAGTTCCGTCCAGTCGGCGGCGATCTCCACCAGCCCCTGGAAGCCCTGCTCGACGGTCTCGCCCGCGCTCTTGCGGATGCGCGCCACGATGCCGTCCACCGGCGCAACGAGATTGCAGCTTTCCACGCGGCTGCGCGCTTCTTGGAGATGCGCCTGCTTGTCGGAGACGTTCCGGCGGGCGTTTTCAAAATCGGCGGCGACGGCGCGCACTCGCTCCTGCGCCGCCGCGAGCAGCTCCTCCACGCGGTCCCGCTCCTTCAGCGCCTGCTGGAAGTCCTCTTCCGCCCGCTGAAAGACGAGGCGAGGCGTGGCGCCCTCGCGGATGAGCACCGACTGCCGCTGATAGATCTTCTCGGCGCGCGCCAGCTCGCCGCGGGCCCGCGACGCTTCCGCCGCCAGACGCGACTCTTCCAGGCGTACCGCCGTCAGCTCCGCCTCCACGGCGCGGGCGCGCGCCTCGGCGCGCTCCAGCTCCAGGCGCGCCTCCACCTCGTCTTCTCGGATCGCGTCGTTGGCGATGCGCCCGATTACCTGCCCTTCGCTCACTTCGTCGCCCGGGGCGACGGCGAATTCCTCGAGCACGCCGGACACGGGCGCGTCGATCGGAATCCGCTCCACCGCGCGTATCTCGCCCTCCAGGGAAATCTCCGTTCCGGCGGGAAGCTCCGCCGGCGCTTTCGCCGCGGGCGGCGGCTGGGACTGTTTGCGGTGCCAGACGTAGGCGCCGGCGCCGATTGCGCCCAGCAGTACCACGCCCGCGAACAGGATCCACTTGCCGCGCATCCTGATTCGATCATAGGCCAACCGCCACGGCCGGGATTGATGGCGGCCCGCCGCCAGTGATAGCCTCAGCGAGGAGGAGGCTCCGCATGGCAGCCTTTCGGCTAGGCGACGACATCGACGATTACTGCATCAAGTGCAAGCGCGTCACCAACCACTCGATTCTGGCGATCGTCGACGGCGAGGCTGTGAAGGTGCGGTGCCGCACTTGCTACAACGAGGGGCCTTTCCGCAATTGCGTTGCGCCGCCGTCGAAGCGGGAACTCCAGAAGGCTGCTCTGATGAAGCAGATGCTCGAGCAGGCGCCGCCTGCGCCTCCGCCGGCGAAGAAGGCGCGCGGCAAGAAGTCCTGAGGCGGTTGCGGCCCTAGGCTCCCGGAATCTGTTTGCGGATCTCGCCCAGCACCTCCCGGCGGCGTTCCCCGTCGAGATTCTTCTCCAGATAGCGAAGCGCAGCGCCCACCACGTCGCGATGGTGCAGGGCGGCGGTGAAGCCTTCTTTGGTGGTGAGACGCAGCCAGAGATCATGCAGGCGCTCGACGTCTTCGGGCCACAGCCGCGGCGGGTGCGGGCCGAGGTTGACGTAGGTGGAAGGCCGGTCCGGCGCGATGATCTCCAGCGAGAAGGCGTGCCGCGGCTCCGGCAGCTGTTCCCAGGCGAGCCCGATGCGCCTCGCCAGCTCCTCGCTCGGCATGGCGCGGGAGACGCCCGTCACCAGCCGCGACGCCTTCAGCTTCTGCGCCGTGTGCACCATGGCCATGAAGGGATCCGTGGCGGGCACCACCAGAAGCTCCACCGGCTTGCCCTCTTTTTCGGCGAGCTCCACGACGCGCGAGAACAGCTCCCGCTCGTAGTCGGTGAACAGCTGATCCTCGGCAAGCTCGTGCTCGCCGGAGCCCGCATCCACCGGGCGCACGGTCATCACCACGATGTCGTGGCGGCGGAGATTCGTCTTCCGCAGCACGGACTTGAGATGGTCCATGCGGTTGTAGTCGCGGATGGCCACCAGAATGCAGCCCGGACGCGCCTGCACGCGGTCCGGATCGACGTCGGGCTCGTGGTCGAGCTGGAACTCCTCGAGCGCGTGGCCCGCCGCATGCGCGCGCGCCTTCGCATTCATCCGCTCGGAGATGGTGAACACGGCGAACAGCAGCACCGTGAAGCTGACGCCGTAAATGGTGGCCACCTGCTTGGTGAGCAGGTTGGTGACCGCCACCAGCAGCAGGGCCAGAGTGGTGACGGCGAGCCCGAAGGGGATCTCCACTTTGCCGAAGCGGAAGTTCAGCGGGAACTTGTACTCCTGGTCGAAACGCCGGAAGCGCAGGGCGAGCACGCCCAGCCCCTTGAGCGCGAAACTCCAGACGACGCCGAAGGCGTAGGCCTCGCCCAGCAAATAGACGTCGCCGCGCGAGGCGAGGATGGTGAGCAGCTGCGCCGCGGTGATCAGGCCGACGAGGCGGTAGGAGGTGCCGTAGCGCCGGTGCGGCTTGCGGAACCACCCGGTGAGCACGCCGTCCTCGGCCACGCGGTTCAGAACGCCGTTGGCGCCGATGATGGACGTGTTCACGGCGCCGGAGAGGATCAGGGCGCCGACGATGACGACGAAGATGTGGAAGGCGAGCCGCAGCACCTCCGGGCCCGCGAGGTACATGGCGAGGCCGCCGATGAGGTTCTCGAAGTACTCCGGCCGCACCTTGTCGGGGATGATCATCACGGCGGCGAACGTCACGAAGCCGGTCGACAGCAGCGCGTAGGTGCAGACGATGTTGGCCGCGCGCTGCAGATTGCGCATCTTGGGCGCGGCGATCTCGCGGTAGACCTGCGCCAGCGTCTCGAAGCCGCTCATCGCCAGCAGCGTGTGCCCGAAGCCGATGACCAGCGCCGCGGGCCAGAGGGTGGGCCAGAAGGTGCCCTCCAGCCATCCAAGGGAGTGCGAATCAAACTTGATGTTGTCCAGGGTCGGCGCCGGCGGCAGCTCGGCGCGCCCGCGCAGGAGCAGCGTGAGGAGCGACCAGACGATGAGCACGCCCACCATCACGGTCGTCACTTGCATGATGCGCAGCGCCTTGCCGGAGCTTTCATGGATGCCCTTGACGTTCTGCCACCAGAAATAGAGCGTCACGGCGACACCGAAGGCGACGGCGAACCAGTCCGGCGGCAGGCGGAAATCGGAGTGCAACTGGGCCGACAGCTCGTTCACCAGCCGCCCGAGATAGTGCCCGGCGGAGACGGACGAGATGGGTCCGGTGAGGACGTAGTCCACCACGAGGGCGGAGACGGAGAGCTTGGCCACGAGCGGGCCCATGGCGTCGCGCACCACCACGTAGACGCCGCCGCGGACGAACATGCCGCAGCTTTCGAGGTAGATGGAGCGGATGGCGAAGCCGAACAGCAGCACTGCCAGCACGAACCACGGGGCGGACTTGCCGAGGGCGTGCTCGGCGATGCCGCCCACGTAGAACATGGTGGAGGCCAGGTCGCTGAGCACGATGGCCGCGCCGCGCCAGAAGGAGATAAAGGTCAACGCCACCGTGGTGGCGACCACGATCTTGGGGAGGCTCTTCGGGAGACCAGCCGAGGGTTGTTCAGAGTCCGGCATCTGGGCGGCAGCCGGTGGCGGCCGCATTCCCTATCTTACGATCAAGACATGAGCGAAGACTGCGGCGCCCGGCTGGCGCGGGAAGTGGCCGTAGCGCTCCGCAGCGCCGGGCACGAGGCGTACCTGGTGGGAGGATGCGTGCGCGACCGGCTGCTGGGGCGCCCCGTGCATGACCGCGACCTGGCCACCGGCGCCACTCCGCGCGAGCTGCGCCGCCTGTTCCCCGACGCGCTCGAAGTGGGCGCGCACTTCGGCGTCGTGCTGATCCGGCGCGAAGGCGCCGAACTGCAAGTGGCCACATACCGCAGCGAGTCGAGTTACCGTGACGGGCGCCACCCGGACGAGGTGCGGTTCGTGAAAGATGTGCGCGCCGATCTCGCCCGGCGCGACTTCACCATCAACGCGCTGCTCGAGGATCCCTTCACCGGGGAGGTGATCGACCACGTGGGCGGGCGTGCGGATCTGGAGGCGCGGCTCGTGCGCGCCATCGGCGATCCGCGCGAGCGCTTCGCCGAAGATCACTTGCGCATGCTGCGCGCCGTGCGCTTCGCCGCGGCGCTGGGCTTTGAGATCGAGCTACGCACGTTCGAAGCCATCCGCGATCTTGCGCCGTCGATCACCCGCATCTCGCCGGAGCGCATCCGCGACGAACTGTCCCGCATCCTCGCCGGCGAAGCGCCGTGGCGCGGCTTCGAGCTTCTCGAAGCCACAGGGCTGCTCGAGCCCATCCTGCCCGAGGCGGCGCGGATGAAGGGCGTCGAGCAGCCGCCAGACTACCACCCGGAAGGCGACGTATGGACGCACACGCTGCTGATGCTCGGACAACTCAGCCATGCGCCGCTCGACCTTGCCTGGGGCTGCCTTCTGCACGATATCGGCAAGCCCGTGGCGCAGACGTTCGAGGACCGCATCCGCTTCTCCGGCCACGAGAAGGCCGGCGCGGAGATGGCGCGCGAGATTCTCGGGCGGCTCCGCTACCCGCGCGAATTCGTGGAGCGCGTGGCGTGGCTGGTGGCGCAGCACATGCGCTTCAAAGATGCGGAGAAGATGTCGGAGGCGACCTTCAAGCGCTTCGTGCGGCAGCCGGGGTTCGATACTCTGCTCGAGCTGTACCGTATCGATCTGGCGTCGAGCCGCCGTCCGCTGGCCATTTACGAGGCGGTGCGCCGCCGGCTGGAGGAGTTGCCTCCGGAAGCGCTGCATCCGCCGCCGCTGCTGCGAGGGTGGGACCTCGTGCGGATGGGCTACGCGCCGGGGCCGGAGTTCTCGCGCGCACTGAAGGCGCTCGAGGAAGAACAGCTCGCCGGACGGGTGACCCGGCGCGAAGAGGCGGAGGAGTTTGTCAGGAGAGTTTTGGGGACACCAGCCACTTGAGCACGCCGCGCGGGCGCGCGGCAGCGCCATTGACGTCGATGCGGATCATGGCGCCCTTCTTGAAGTCGATCTGAAGCTCGGGCGCGCCGAGCAGGAAGGCGGAGAGTTCGCTGCACAGCGGCTCATGGGAGGCGCACAGCACGGAGGGCTGGTTCGAATACAGGCGGATCTCCTCCCAGGCTTCTTCCGCGATGGCGGCGGGCGAGAGCTCGCGCGCGGGCACGATCATCGCCTGCGGCGCCAATTCGTCGCGCGCGATCTCCGCCGTCTGGCGCGCGCGAAGGTAGGGGCTCGACAGGATCAGCGCCGGGCGAACGCCGGCCTTGTGCAGACGCCGGAACAAACTGCGAAGCTTTTGTTTTCCTTCGCCCGTGAGCGCGCGCTCGGAGTCCGGCCGCCCGGGACGCGCGTCGGCCGCGATGCCGTGCCGCATCAACAGGATCTCCACGTCTTGTGCCCTTTGTCCGTATTGTGTCATACTCCCCGCGAATGACCGGCTTCCGCGAGCCCGGATTCTGGCAGGAAGGCGCCGTGCGATGCGCCGTGGGCGCTGCGGCGGCGGCCGTGGTCTCCATCGCCGCGTCGCAAATTCTGCTGGGCGCGGCGCTGCTGTGCCTGCTGGTTGCGCGCCTGCGCTGGCGGCTGCCGCAGGGCTGGCCGCTGCTGCTCGCCTTCTTCCTGTGGACGCTGGCCTCGCTCGCGCTGAGCGACTCACCCGCCGCCGGCTGGCCGCAGGTCCGGAAATTCTACGCCTGGCTGACCTTGTTCGCCGTGCTTTCCACTGTCAGCACGGTGCGGGAGGCGCGTTGGCTTGCCTGGGGGTGGCTGGCCGGCGGCGCCGCCTCGGCGCTGTGGGGCTGCGGGCAATTCGTCTGGAAGTACATGGCCGCCCAGCGCGCGGGCGCGGACTTTTATCTCGACTACGTCGGCAGCCGGATCACCGGGTTCAACAGCCACTGGATGACCTTCAGCGGGCAGATGATGATTGCGCTGCTGGCGGGCTTGGCTCTGGCGCTGTGGGCGCTGCCGCGCGGGCGGCTGCGGGCGGCGGCGTGGCTGTGCGGGGCGCTGATGGCGGCGGCGCTGGTGCTGGCGATGACACGCGGAGTGTGGATCGGCGCCTTCGCCGGCGCGTTCTATCTGCTCTGGCAGTGGCGGAAGCAGGCGGCAGCGGCGCTGCCCGTGGCGGCGGCGCTGGTGCTGCTTCTTGGCCCCGCCTCTATCCGGAAGCGTGCGGTGTCGATCGTCAAGCCGCACGGGGTCGCCGACTCGAACTTGCACCGCATTTACACGTGGCGCACGGGGCTGGAGATGATCCGCAGCCATCCGTGGTTCGGCGTGGGGCCAGAGCGCGTGGGCACGCGTTTCCGCGAGCACATCCCTGCGGACCTGCCGCCGGAACCGCCGCCCGGCTACTACGCGCATTTGCATAACATCTACCTGCACTGGGCCGCCGAGCGCGGGATCCCGGCGGCGCTGGCGGTGGTGCTGTTCTTCCTTTGGCAGTTGGCGGCCGCCTGGCGGCGCGCCTGCGCTGCGGCGGCAGAGACGCGGTGGGTGCATCACGCCGCGGCGGCGGTGCTGGTGGCGGTGCTGGTGACCGGGCTGTTCGAGTACAACCTCGGTGACAGCGAGGTGCTGGCGATGACGCTAGGCTGGACGGCGCTGTCAGACCGCCTGGGGCGGACCGGCGCGGCGTGAGGCCTCGCGGGCGGCCTTCCGCGCGCTGCTGCGGGCGCACTGGAGCAGCATTTGCACTTCCTTGGCCGTGAGCTCGCGCCACTGTCCGATGCCGAGCTTGCCGATCCGTACCGGGCCGATGGCGGTGCGCACAAGCTTGAGCACCTTGCTGCCCACGGCTTCGATCATGCGCCGCACTTGGCGGTTGCGCCCTTCGGTGATCGTGATCTCGAGAAACGTGCGCCCGCTCGAGTCGCGCAAGCGCACGACCTCGGCGGGCCGCGTGAGGCCGTCCTTCAGTTCAACGCCCTGGCGCAATGACGCCACCTGCGCATCGTCGAGCAGCGTGGCGGTCTTGACGAGGTAAGTCTTGGGGACGTGGTAGGCGGGATTCGTGATGCGTTCGGCGAACTCGCTGTCGTTGGTCAGGATCAACAGCCCGGAGGTGTCGAGGTCGAGGCGTCCGACGGGGAAGATCCACTCTCGCTGCCGTCCCAGCAGGTCGTACACGGTGGGGCGGCCCTGCGGGTCCCGCCAGGTGGTGAGATAGCCCTTGGGCTTGTAGAGCAGCAGGTATCGCTTGCGGCCCTCGAATAGCGGCTTGCCGTCGACGGCGATGCGGTCGCGCCCGATTTCGACCCAAGTCTCCGGGTCGGTTTGAGGCCGGCCGTTGACGCGTACGCGGCCGGAGCGAATCCATCCAGCGGCTTCAGTGCGCGAGCAGAAGCCGAGCCGCGAGAGGGCGCGGTCGAGCGTCTTCTGAACGCGCGGCTCGGACTTCTTCTGCGGGGCGGCGGCCTTGGCGCGGCGCTTCAAGCTTCGGATTGTAGCGCGTTGCGGGGCTTGCCGCGGGGGTTCAGCGGTGCGTGCGCAGGCGCGCCTCGTCGAGATGGGGGATGGCATTGAAGCAGGCGAGCGCAGGCCCGGCGCCGCGGACTTCAAGGATCGTGAAGTTGGTGTTGACGGCAGCGCCGGCCAGCCGCATGATGTGCGCCGGCTCGCGGCTGCCGAAGGCGGAGGCGACGGCGATGGCGGCGGGCGTGGCGGAGGTGAAGATGGCGGTGCGCCCGGCCGCATGGCGAGCGGCATCCTCGAGCGCCGCATGGACGCGGGCGACGAACACGGGCCAGGATTCGCCCTCGAACGGATAGCGGCCCTCGATCCAGGCCTTCACGACTTGCGTGTCGGCGGGCGTCCACTGCCTGTGGATGCCGTCCTCGCCGGAGCGCATGCGCGCGAGGAGCTCTTCGTACTGCCGGCGGAAGGCCGCGTCTTCGGCGGCGATGCGGGGCGCGTGGCCGGCATAGACGGCGTCGAGATCGAACTCGCTCCAGCGCGGGTCCTCTTCGACGGCCGCGCCTCCAGAAAGGATCTCGGCCACGATGGCCGCGGTCTCCTTCTGTCGGCGCAGCCCGCCGGAGATCAGGCGGTCGAAGGCGATGCCCTCTCGCAGGAACCATTGCGCCAGCCGCGATGCCTGCTCCTGCCCGAGCGGGGAGAGGCGGTCGTAATCGTCGCGCAGGCCGGCCTGGCCGTGGCGGATAAGGAAGAGAGTGGACACGTGGGGAAGATTTCTCCGCAGTTTCCATTTCAGCAGACCGTCGGCGCGGTCCGGCGACAGGGGCAAAAAGAGGCCCGGGCTGCCGCGCGGGCGGCCCGGGCCAGGAGGTGAAAGGGGGTGGAATGCGTCAGAATTCCACGCGCAGGTTGAACTGGATGACGCGCGACAGGCCGCGCTGCGAAGTGACACGGCCAAAGGCCGCGCTGGTGGGATCCGTGCTGGGTCCACTGAGGTTGGTGTGGTTTATGGCGTTCAGCAGGTCCACCGAGAAGCGCGCCTGCACGCCCCGCTCCTGCTTGATGGGGAACAGGCGCTCGATCTTGAGGTCAAGGTTATTGATGCCGTCGGCGCGGACCTCGTCGGTGCGGTAGGGGAACACGCGCACGTGGTAGCTGCCGGGCTGCGCGGCGGTGCGCCCTTCGAAGCCGACAAAATCGGCCGGAGGCGCCGTGGAGCCGCGCCAGGCGATGGAGCCGTCGAACCACTGGAGCATGTCCTTGCTGCGGGTCTGCTCGCTCTTCATCAGCGCCGCGAGCTGCTTCAGGTCGCCGTAGAAGAAGCGGTTGCTCCAGTCGAGCGCGGGACCCGATTGAAGCTGCCAGACGCCGGAGACGTTCCAGTTGCCGATCAGGTAACTGGCGAAGCCCTCCTTGACCAGGTCGCGGCCCTTGCCGAAGGGCAGTTGATAGACCGCGCTGAGGGCGATGCGGTGCGGGCGGATGTTGTTGCTGACGCGCTCCGACGGGAACGCGTCGAACTCGTTGAAGTAGTAATCGGCGACGTAGCTGGACGCCCACGTGTACATGAAAGTGGCTTGCAGGCCGCGCGTCATGCGGCGGTCCACCAGCAGCTGCATATCGTGGTAGGTGACATAGCCCTGGCGCGAATTCTCGCGGTCGCCCACCGTGCTCAGCGTGGTGAACTGCGGGTACGGGCGCAGGAAGCGGTTCCGCTGGAGGTTGCCGGAAGTGAAGAATCCGGTGCTGGCCAGATACTTGTAGAGCTCGGGATTCGACTGCTGGATGGGGGCGAGGTACTTGATGTTGAACGGATTGGGAAGGTTGGCGTTCAGGTAGTTGTCATTGGTCTGGTCGCGGGCCATGCCCTTGGTCCAGTACTGCTCGGGCAGCGCGTTGAGGCGGCGCGTGACGGGGATGTAGGAATAGGCGCCGTTGTAGGAGAAGTCCACCATCGTGTTGGAAAGGACCTCCCGCTGGAAGCCGATGCGCCAGCGGTGCTGGAGCGCGGGCTTGAAGGCCCAGGGGCGGGAGCTGAAGTTGGTGCCAAAGCGGGCGACGCCCTGGAGTACCGTCCGGAACGGCTCGTTGAAGCGGGTGTTGTTAACCTCGGGGCGCACCGGGAACGGATCGTTCATGATCGTGCGGCCCTGGGCGATGCCGGCGGCGCTGCCGACGCCGCAGCAGAAGCTGAGCCCGGCGTCATTGGTGATCGGGGTGGAAGTAGGCTGCGAGTAGCCGTCGGTGTAGGGCCTGTCGTTGGAGACATTGAGCGTGTCCTGGTACATGCCCCAACCGCCGCGGATGACGGTTTTGTTGTTGAGCGAGTAGACGAGCCCGAACTTGGGCAGGAAGACGTGCGTGCCCTTGGTGGCGTACTTGTATCCTTCCTGGCCGAAGAAGGTGGGAATGCCGGTGACGCGGAACTGGGTGGCGGCGACCTCGGGGATCGGGTTGGCGGCATAGGCCGCCTCCACGAGATCCGAGATCGGGCTCTTCTGGTCGAGCAGGGCCCAGGAGAGGCCCCGGTTCAGCTTCTCGTCCGTGCCGCCTTCGCGCTCGTAGCGGAGTCCGAGCGAGAGGCGGAGCTTCGTGGTGACGCGCCAGTCGTCCTGGAAGTAGAGCGCGCGCCGGGGCGTGCGCCAGTAGAAGGTGTCGTTGTAGTCGATGGAGGCGCCCGTGGGCATGCCCATGAGGAACGCGGCCCAGTCATGGACGTGGTTGGAGGCCTGGTTGTCCACGTTGGAGGCGCGGGTCCAGTTGTTGCGGAAGGTGAAGTAACCCGTGCTGGAGCCAGGGCCGGCGCCGGCGAAGTAGTGGCGGCGCTCCTGCCAGCCGTACTTGAAGGTGTGGCTGCCGCGGATGCTGGTCATGCTGGCGCGGAGTTCGCCGTTGGTGAGCAGCGTGCCGATGACGGGGTAGCTGCCGCCGATGTCGGTGATGTTGTTGAAGTCGACGCGAGGGAGCTGTGTGAAGCGGCCGGCCCGCTGATCGATATAGGCGGGCAGGCCGGTGTCGGCGGCCTTGACGCGGGTGCGGGTCTGGTTGCGGCTGCCCTCTTCCCAGCGGGAGATGCCGAAGCTTGTGTCGAGGATGTTGCTGGCGTTGATCGTCCACAGGTAGCCGATGTTGCCGCCGCGGTTGATGCGGGTGAGCCCGTTGGAGTGCAGCCCGCGGACGGTTTCATAGGTCCAGTCGTACTCGTCGGCGAGGCGGTCGTTCCACTGCCAGCGGAAGTTGAAGCGCATGTTCTGGTTGATCACCCAGTCATACCGGTTGACGATGGAGTTGAACTTCTCGTCCTTCGGCATGGCGAAGGCGTAGTAGTTGTAGAACATCTCCGGAGTGACCTTGCCGGGGACATTGTTGGGCGCCGGGAAGAGCTTGACGTAGTAGTTATAAGTGGGGTTCAGGATGGGCACGCCCTTGTTGCCGGGGAAGGGGGTGCGGACGACGGTGTTGCCTTCCAGCCGTGCGGAACGCGGATCGTAAATAGTGTAGAGGCGGGCGCCATTGGGAACGTTGAGGAAGTAGGAGAAATCACCCTGGCGCATGTCCATGGTGGGCACGGTGACGTCGGTGGAGCTGGTGGTTTCGGCCTTAGACTGGCGGATGCCGTTCCAGGTGAAGGTCCAGAACAGCTTGTCCTTGCCGTTGATGATCTTGGGGATCCAGATGGGACCCGAAGCCGAGAGTCCGTAGTTGTTGGAGCGCCCGGGCGCCTGCTTCTGGGTGACGCTGGGGTCGATGAGGCCCGCACGGACCTTGGCGTCGTAGGATTCGCGCTGGAAGAAGGGCGTGGCGTTCCAGCGCTGCTGCCAGTGCTGGTTGAATACCGAGCCGTGCAGGGTGTTGGTGCCGGACCGGGAGCTGACATTGACGGAGGCGCCGGAAGTGAATCCCTGGCTGGCGTCGAAGTTGGAAGTCTCCAGCTTGAACTCGGTCACCGAGTCGGCGGGCGGCACGAAGCCGACGCGGCGCCCGGAGCCGGTGACTGTCATGCCGTCGATGGTGTACTCGTTCTGCCCGACGCCGCCCATGGTGTTGAACGAAGAGGTGCCGGCGTTGTCGAACGGGCGGCGGTATTCGGGCTGCCCGGTCCACTGCATGCCCGGGGCGAGCGTTGCCAGCGCGAAGGGGTTCAGGTCGGAAAAAGGCAAATTGATGAGTTGCTGCTGGTCGAGCACGCGCCCGCCGCTGGCTGTTGTGGTTTCCAGCAGGGGAGCTTCGGCGGTCACCTGGACGGTTTCCGCCACCGCGCCGATTTCCAGCGCGAGATTGATCTCGAGGCGCGCGCCGACGTTCACCGTGATGCCGGAGCGTACCAGCTTCTTGAATCCGGGCGCCTCCACCGCCACCGTGTAGGTGGACGGCTCGAGGAAGTTCACCTCGTAGTAACCCGTTTCATTCGTGACGGAGCGGCGGGTGTCGTTGGTCTGGGTGTTGGTAATGAGGACTTGCGCGTTGGGAACCACGGCGCCTTGCGGGTCGGAGACGCGCCCGGTAATGGCGCCGCGGGACTCCTGCGCGGCAAGCAACGCAGGGATCAACAATGAGAGACCGATCCCCATAGCGAGTCTCTTCTTCATGACTGAGAAAGACCTCCTGGGCACGCCCCGATTTGCTGCCAGCGGCGTGCTTCCTGATTCAATCACCATTCCGGCAGGACGTCAAGAGGGAATGGAAAGAAACCGAACCCACGTTTCAATTGCATTTCGCGACCGCGGCGGCCGCGACGCCGCGGGTGCGGAGATGTTATAACGGATCACGGCATCCGAAAGAGGGAGGGAAGCGCGTCATGCAGGAGATGTTCGATCTGACGGGCAAGGCGGCGGCGGTGATCGGGGGCGGGGGCGTGCTGGCAGGCGAGATGGCGCTGGGGCTGGCAGCCGCAGGCGCCGACGTGGCGGTCCTCGACTTTAACGAGGCGGCGGCGCAGCAGCGGGCGGCGCAGGTGGAGGCGATGAGCCGCCGGGGGCTGGCCGTGCGCACGGACGCAACGAGCAAGGCGGACCTGGAAGCTGCGCTTGAGCGGATTGTGGCGCAGTTCGGCCACGTGGAGATCCTGATCAACGCCGCCGGCATCAACAGCGGCACGCCGTTCTTCGATATCACCGAGGAGGAGTGGCAGCGCATCCTCGACGTGGACCTGAAGAGCGTGTTTTTCGCTTGCCAGGTGTTCGGGGCGTGGATGACTCAGCCGGGGCGCGGCGGGTCGATCATCAATATCAGCTCTGCGTCTTCCGGGCCGCCGCTGTCGAAAGTGTTTACGTACTCGGTGGCCAAGGCGGGAGTGAACCAGATCACGCAATTTCTTGCAAGGGAGTGGGCGCAGAAGGGCGTGCGGGTGAATGCCATTGTGCCCGGCTTCTTCCCGGCCGAGCAGAACCGCAAGCTCCTGACCGAGGAGCGGGTGGCCGATATCATGCGGCATACGCCGATGGGGAGGTTCGGCGAGCCGAGGGAGCTGGTGGGCGCGGTAATCTACCTGGCGTCGGACAAAGCGTCGAGCTTTGTCACGGGGTCGATTCTCCGGGTGGATGGGGGATTTTTGGCTATGACGATCTGACTGGTGGGAATCTTCACCCAGCGAGATTTCTGCTTCTTGCCTGATTCTCCCCCCACGGGTGTGCAGTTTTTGCGCGCTTCGCGACGGATTGAGCCTGCGCTGACGAATCTTGCCACAGAACAAGCTCATCCGACCTGTTTCTCTGTTTAGGGCACTGAATTGCATCCGGACTTGGCGGCTCAGACTGTACTGACGGAGTCATTTTATGCATGCATACGGCTGGCTGATAGACGAAAAGCTGTGCATCGAATGCAGGGCGTGCGAATCGGCCTGCAAGATGTGGAACCAGGTGGAGACCGGCGTCGGGGTGCGGCGCCGGCAGGTAAGGGTAGCGACGATCGGCGTATTCCCGCAGGTGAGGCAGCAGGCGTTGACCGGGGCCTGCTACCACTGCGAGAACGCGTGGTGCATGAAGGTCTGCCCGGTGAAGGCGATCTGGCGCCGGGACGAAGACGGGGTGGTGCTGATCGACCAGGAGAAGTGCGTGGGCTGCCAGCAGTGCGCCATGTTCTGCCCGTACGGGGCGCCGCAGTTCAATTTGAGGACGCGGAAGATGGACAAGTGCACGATGTGTTTCGACCGTCTGGACCAGGGGCTGGATCCGGCGTGCGTGACGCTGTGCCCGACGGGGGCGCTGCGGTACGGCTCGTGGGACGAGGTGAAGGGCAGGGGGTCGGAGACGACGGAGAACTTCGCTCCTCCGCGGCAGACGCGGCCGAAGGTGCGGTTCATCCGGGAAGGGTTCCCTGCAGCGAAGTAAGAAGGAGGCAGCCATGGCACTGACGAGAAGAAACCTTTTGAAGACGGCAGGCGCGGGGCTGGCGGCGGCGCCGGCGGCGCTGGCGGGGTTCGAGGAGTATTTCCAGGCGGCGTCGACGGGGGCGCCGGCGGTATCGAAGGCGATTTCCTGCTGCGGGATTTGTTCGCCGGCCTGCGGGCTGCAGGCGACGATCCAGGACGGGGTGGTGCGGTTCGTGGAAGGGCTGCCGGGCGACGCGCACGGAGAAGGGCACCTGTGCGGGAAGGGCGCGGCGAGCCTGAACTACCTGTATGATCCGGACCGGCTGAAGTACCCGATGAGGCGCACGAACCCGCGGAAGGGATTCGGCGAGGATCCGGGCTGGGTGCGGATTTCGTGGCAGGAGGCGCTGGACGAGATCGCGCTGCGGATGAAGCAGACGATCAACGCCTACGGAACGGAGGCGCTGCTGTTCGTGACGCTGCCGGCGCCCGATCTGTGGTTGCGGTTCATGAACGCGATGGGCGTGGTGAACCGCGTGGATCACCGCGACGAGTGTTTCCAGACGGACATGGTGATCCAGAGATACACCACCGGACGCAAGACGTGGTGCAACGACTTCGAGAACTCGAAGTACATCCTTCTGTTCGGGTGGGACATCGTTGCCAAGGCGAAGCTGGTGTATGCCAACGGGATTGTGAAGGCGAGGCAGAACGGCGCCAAGGTGGTGCATTTCTCGCCGACCTACACGGCGACGAGCCGGTTTTCGAACGAGTGGATCACCATCAGGCCGGGCACAGACCTTGCGGTGGCGCTGGCGATGATCCAGGTGATCCTGAGCGAGAACCTCTACAACAAGGAATTCGTGGACAACTACACGAACTTCGCCAAGTACGAGACCGAGATCCGCACGCACTTTGCGCAGTACACGCCGGAGTGGGCGGAGAAGATCAGCGTCGTGAAGGCGGACGTGATCCGGCGGGTTGCGCGCGAGTTCGCCACCAACGGGCCGGCAATTGCGCCGGCGCACAAGAAGACGCTGTGCGCCAACTACATGAACGGCACGCAGATGGTGCACGCCATTTCGATCCTGAACATTCTGGCAGGCACGATCGACCGTCCCGGCGGGCGCTACTTCCCGCGGACGCACAACATTCCGGGCGTGGACGCCATCTATCCGCCGCCGGCCTATCCGGCGAAGAAGGGGCGCCGGGTGGACGGGCGGGACAAGCTGCCGTTCGTGCAGGAAGTCGACTCCGGGATGTTCTCCACGCTGGCAGACGGGATGCTGAACAAGTATCCGGGGATGATCAAGTTCGCCTTCTGGAACGCGTACACGATCCTGGCGTTCCCGAATCCGAGGACGATGGAAGAGGCGATGAAGGCGGTGGACTTCACCGTGGTGATGGACTTCATCCCGACGGACACCGTCAGCATGGCGGACATCGTGCTGCCCTCGACGATGTTCCTGGAAGTGAACGACGCGGTGGCGCGGGACTACAACGCGAAGTATCCGCAGACGGTGGCGAGGACGGCGATTACCGCGCCGGCGTTCGAGACGCGCTCGATCGGCTGGGTGGCGATCGAACTCGGCAAGCGGCTGTGCCCGGACTACTTCAAGACGCCGGACGGCAGCTGGATCAACCCCCCCGTGCTGCTGGACGAGAAGGTGAAGCGCGCAGGGCTGGGCCAGAACTTTGCCGAGTTCAAGGCGAAGGGCAGCGTGGAGACGAAGCAGCCGTTCACGCCGCGCACGAGCTTCGTGAGCGTGGCGGGGGCGGAGGGGAAGTGCCAGATTTCCGTGCCGCAGTTCGCAGCCAAGGGCGTCGATCCGCTGCCGCGGTGGATTCCGAAGCGGGACGAGCCCAACGAGCACTATCCGTACTACTACATGACGTTCATTCCGGCCATCCACAAGCGGAACACGACGCAGAACATGGCCATCCTGAACGAGATCATGCCGACCAATCACGCCATCATCAATCCGGCGATGGCGAAGAAGCATGGCATCGTGCAGGGGCAGAAGGTGCTGCTGCGTTCGCGCGCGGGCCAGATCGAGCTGCCGGCGCACCTGAGCGAAACGGTGCCGCCGGACGTGGTGATGGTGGCGCACGGCTTCGGGCACGCGAGCGCGGCCTTGACCCTGGCGGGCGGAAAGGGCGCGCGCGACGGGGATCTGATCGCGGGGGCGTCGATCGACGACTTCCTCGCGGCGGGCAACTACGGCGGCGCCTCCTGCATCATGGATGCCGTCTGTAGTATCGAACCCTTATGAGCGAAATGCGCAAGCACCTGGCCCAACTCTACGCGGAGCTGGGCCAGGCGCTCCTGAAACCGCCGGAAGAGCAGGACGCGGCGATCGAGTATTACCGGCTCTTCTTCAACCCGCTGGGATCGCCCTGCCCGCTCTGGCAGTCAGTCTACGAACACGAGGAAGGCAAGCCGCCGCAGCTGTTCGGCGACGCGCACCACAGTGCGCTGGCTTGGTATCGCCGTTACGGATTCGAGCCTTCGTCGAAGAACGAGCCTGCAGACCATCTCGGCCTGCTGCTGCTGTTCTACGCGAAGCTGCTGGCCGGCGGCGAGCCGGCGGAGGTGCTGGAGAGGTTCGAGAACGAGCACCTGCGCTGGGCGGAGCGGTTCGTGGCACGGCTGAAGGAGAACGCGCGGCACCCGTATTTTCAGGAGCTGGCAGCCCGGCTGGACGAGAACCTGTAGCCACGGTCCGCGAGTGCTGATAAGATCCCACGCATGAAGTGTGCGGCGTGTGCGATTTTGTGCGTGTCCGCTGCGCTGGCGCAGAGCGGCGAATGGAGCGTGTGGAGCGCGCGCGAGGAGTTGCGTCCTGGTACGGCGCGCGAGGGCGAGTGGCTGGTGATCCGCAGCGGCGGGCGTCCGGAAACATATGGCGGGTGGGTGAAGCGCGTGGAAGGGATCCGCGGCGGGGCGTGGTACCGGTTTTCAGCGGAATACCGCGTTGCCGGCGTTGCGGCGGAGAACTGGCAGGTGGTGGCGCGGATCGACTGGCTGAATGCCGCAGGGCGGCGCGCGGGGCAGCCGGAGTACGCGGCGTGGATCGAGAAGAGTTCTGGCGTCGCGCGGCTTTGGGTCGAGGCGCCCGCGCCGCCGGACGCTGTGGCGGCGACGCTGGAGCTGCTGCTGGCGAATGCGCCCGCGGGTGAGGTGCGCTGGCGGAACGTGCGTCTGGAGGAGACGCCCGCGCCGGCGCCGCGAAGGATTCGCGTGGCGGCGGTGAACCTGAAGCCGGAGCGGACGGCCGGCCGGGAAGAGAGCGTGGAGCAGTTTCTCCGTGTTGTTGAGGAGCGGCTGGCGGAACGGGTGGATCTGATCGTGCTGCCCGAGGGGATCACGGTCGTGGGCACGGGCAAGACGTACGTGGACGTGGCCGAGAGCGTGCCGGGGCCGACGACGGAGAGGCTCGGGGAGCTGGCGCGGCGGCGCAAGGCCTGGGTGGCGGCGGGGATCTACGAGCGCGACGGGCGGGCGGTATACAACACGGCGGTGCTGATGGATCGCGAGGGGCGGGTGGCGGGCAAGTACCGCAAGGTCTATTTGCCGCGCGAGGAGGTGGAGCGCGGGTTGACGCCGGGCAGCTCGTATCCGGTGTTTGAGACTGACTTCGGGCGGGTGGGGATGATGATCTGCTACGACGTGTTCTTCCCCGATCCGGCGCGGGCGCTGGCGGCGCAGGGCGCGGATCTGATCCTGCTGCCGATCTGGGGCGGCGACGAGGCGCTGGCTGCGGCGCGCGCCATCGAGAACAAGGTGTTCCTGGCAGCCTCCGGTTACGATCACCCGACCTACATCATGGATCCGGACGGAAAGCGCGTGGCGCAGGCGCCGCAGCGGGGCGAGGTGGCCGTGGCGGAGATTGATCTCGCACGGCGGTACACCGATCCGTGGCTCGGCGACATGCGCACGCGGCGGCTGAAGGAGATCCGGCTGGACGTGCACGCGCCCCTGCCGGGGCGGCTGCGGTGACGGCAGTGCGGCGGTAGAATCGGCTCGACATGACCGCACTCGTATTGCTGCTGGCCTTCGCGCAGCCTTCCGAAGAACTGCGCGCGAAAATGCTGGATTTGATCGGGGGGCTGCCGCAGATCCGCACGCCGCTGAACGCGCGGGTCACCGGAGTGTTCGAGCGGCCGGGATACCGCGTAGAGAAGCTGCTGTTCGATTCGCTGCCGGGCTTTCATGTGACAGCGAACCTTTATGTGCCGCTGGGCAAGCCGGGGCCATTTCCGGCAGTGCTCGGAACGGCGGGGCACAGCCCGGCGGGGAAGGCGGGGGCGACGTATCAGCGGATGTGGATTTCTCTGGCGCGGCGCGGGTATGTGGTGCTGGCTTATGATCCGCCGGGGCAGGGGGAGCGGGTCGAGTACTTCGATCCCGACGCCGGGAAGCCGAGGCTGCGCCCGGGCGGCGTGGATGAGCACATCATGGCGGGGCTGCAATGCCTGCTCGCCGGGCATTCCATCGCACGGTATTTGGTGTGGGACGGAATCCGGGCTTTCGATTACCTGACGACGCGGCCGGAGGTGGACGCGAAGCGCATCGGCGTGGCGGGGAACTCGGGTGGCGGGACGCAGGCGGCGTATCTGGCGGTGTTCGAGCCCCGGCTGGCGGCGGCGGTTTCTTCCTGCTACATCACGCGATGGAAGGAATTGTGGGACGGTCCGGGGCCGCAGGATGCTGAGCAGACGTGGCCGGGGTATCTTTCCTCGCAGTTGGATTTCGTGGATTTTATCAAGGCGTTTGCGCCGAAACCATTTCTGATTTCCTCCGCAATTCGGGATTACTTTCCGTTTGCAGGCGCGCGGGCGACGTTTGAGGCCGCCGCGGAACATTACCGGCGGATCGACGCGCCCGGGCGAGTGGAGATGGCGGAGCACGACGGCCCGCATGGCTGGTCGAAGCCGCTGCGGGAGGCGGCGGTGCGCTTCTTCGACAAGCACCTGCGCGGAGTGGAGGAGCCATACGAGGAGCCGGAGATCGAAACAGAGCCCGAACCGCGGCTGTGGGCGACGCCCACAGGGTATCTGGCGACGTCTTTCGGCAGCGAGACAGTGTTTACGCTGAACCGCGCGGTGGTGGCGGAGATTTATCCGAAGCGGCGCGCGCTGTCCATCCGGAGGCCGGAGGAACTGCGGGCGCTGGTGAGGGAGCGGCTGCGGCTGGGCGAGATAGCGGCGGCGCCGGCGGCGGGTTCTGGCGGCAAGGCGGTCGGCGTGGTGACGGCAGGCGTGCCGAAGGCGGACGTCGAGGATCTGCGGCAGGCCGGGTTTGTTGTGCGCGAGGCAGACTTGGGCGTGCTGCCGGAGGGCCGGAGCGGCTACTCCGCGGCGTATCAGGCGGCGGCGCGCGAGTGGCTCCACGGGCGCAGCCTACTCAAGCGGCACGTGGAGGCGGTGTTGCGAGCAGTTGCCGAACTGAGGGCGGATGCAGCGGTGGACGCGAGGCGCGTGTATTTGTGGGGACGCGATGCGGGCGGGGTGGCGGCGCTGATCGCCGCAGGACTGGATGAGCAGGTGGCCGGGCTGGCGGCCGAGCGCTCCATCACGAGCTGGCACGCAGTGACACAGGCGAAGCTCCACGAGGGCACGGCGGAGATCCTCGTGCCCGGCGTGCTGCGCGACTTCGACCTGCCGGACCTGGTGAACCTGATTGCGCCGCGGCCCATTCTTTTGGTGGATCCACGGACGCCGGGAGGAGGGAGAAGCGCTGCGGCAGAGTGGCCGCGGGCGTGGGTGAGAGTGACCGAGCGCGGCGAGGAGTGGCCGGCGCGGAAGGCGCTGCGGGGATTGTTGGCGGCGAAGTGAGCCGGGCCTGAACCAGCGGATCCAGAGAGATCTGGCCAAAGGTTCATTCTCTCTGAGCAGATGAGGATACCGCATGGTGCGGCGGCCTTCCGGGAGGCGTCTATGGTGCTGTCGGTAGCATGTGAGTTGTCCGGTTGAATTAGCAAGTGAATTGTCCGGTCGAACGGCGGCTGGGGAAGGCTAGAGGATGTGGAAGCGATCCAAGAGCATTTCCCGGCCGCGGAGATGGAACGGGCAATGAAGATACAAGAGGTCATTCTGAAGGCGATGGCCGGCAAGCTGAAGTGGTGGGAGGCGGCCGAGATCCTCGGCGTGAGCGACCGGACGATGCGCCGCTGGCGGGAGAAGTATGAAGAGCACGGCTACAGCGGCCTGTGGGATTACCGCAAGCGGCGGCCAAGCCCGAAGCGGGTTCCGGTGGCAGATCTGGAGAAGGTGCTGCGCTTATATCGGGAAGTCTAGTGCTTTGACCGCGTTACGTTTTTGCTTTTGTAGCCGAATGTCTTTCGGGCGGCTTTGCGATCAAAGGTCCACTTGATGGTGGCCTGGGTGCGGTTGGCTCGACGAGTCCAGGAGCGGACCTCG
>JBBIIK010000014.1:0-76676 GCA_037446555.1 Acidobacteriota bacterium | reverse complement strand
CCTCGATCGGCAGCATCCGGACTCAGATGGTCGGCTGGCTGATCCGGCAGCTTCCGCGCTGCCCTTTTTGTGGGGCGAGACGTTTATGCCCCAGTAGTATTATGCGTGTAATACAGGCGGAGCTGGAGATTGATCACCGGCTCGCCGGCCACCGCGAAATGGAAATGCCCGGGTTCGATGATGCCGGCGTGCACCGGGCCCACAGGAACGTAGAAAACCCCTTCACCGATGATTTCACTGAATACGTGCGGCTCGCCTTCAAACGGAGGAAGCACCGTGTCGATCGCGAAGTCCTTCCGCAGCGGGTGGACATCCGGCCAGTGGTCGTGCAGTGCCACGCGGCGCGGGTTCGGATGGCCCGTCGCATCCAGCCCGAACCAGTCCTGAACCTCGCGCTCCATCCAATTGGCGGCGGGAGTCAGAAGCGAAATCGAAGGAAAATGCGGCCGTTCTGGAGCGATGCGGTACCGCAAGACCAGATAACGGCGGTCTTCAGGATGCTCTACGACGTCGTAGAGGTAGAACGATCCCTCCGCGTCCCGGCGGCCTTCTGCAAAGACGGAGGCGAAGCGGCAGCCGCGCTCCAGCAACGCCGCGGCGATCTCCCCCCGGCGCAGGACGTCCTCGAGCGCCACGCGAACCTCGCCAGGCGCTTGTCCGGCGACCGCAGAAGCCAGAGCACGCACGTCCGCAAGCACGGAGTCGAACGCAACCCTGTCAGTCCGCGTCATGGCTTCACCTCCAGCAGTGCGGCGGCTTGCGCGAGCAGCGACGACAGAGACCCCGGCATCCAGAACGTCAGCGCCACCAGGAGCACCAGCACCGGCGCCAGTGGATACACGGTCCAGCCGTTGCGGTCGCCCGCAGGCAAATCCGGCGTCGGCCCCAGCATCAGCCGCGAAACGTGCGCGAACATTCCTGCGAAAATCAGCACCAGCAGCGAAATCGCGGCGCCCGCCGCCCAGCCGTGGCCCTGCGCGAACCCCGCTCGGAGAACCGTGAACTCGCTCAGGAAGAGCGGAAACGGCGGTGTGCCGGTCACCGCCAGCACGGCGGCGAAAAATGCCGCCCCGCTCGCCGGCAGCACGTGGATCAGCCCCCCCGGGGTCTTCCTGAGGGAATCCTCCCCCGTGTGCTGTTGCGCGTTGCCGGCGCAGAAAAACAGCACCGGCTTGGCAAGCGAATGGTGCATCATGTGCAGCACCGACCCCAGCGACCCCAGCGGCCCGCCGAAGCCGAGGCTCAGAGCGATGATGCCGCAATGGTCGATCGACGAGTACGCCAGCAGGCGCCGGTACGACTTCTGCACCAGGATGAACGGTGTGGCCACTCCGATCGACAGCAGCCCGAACAGCATCAGCAGCTTCGACGGCATCGCCGGTCCCGTGGCCCCCGCCGACAACAGGTAGAAGCGCCCCAGCCCGTACAGCGCGCAATTCAGCATCGCCGTGGCCATCATCGCCGCCGCCGGCGCCGGCGCCTCGCTGTAGGCGTCCGGCTTCCAGGTGTGCATCGGCGCCAGGCCTGCCTTCGTCCCGTAGCCGAGAAGAATCAGGATGAACGCCAAGCGCATCAACAGCGGATTGAATTGAGGCGATGCCGCGGCCAAGAACGGCCAGTTCAACGCTCCCCACGTCTCCAGACCTGTTGCCTCATAGGCCGCGTAGTAGGTCAGAATCGTTCCGAACAACGCCATCGCCAGGCCGGCGCCGCCCAGAATCGCGTATTTCCACGCCGCCTCCAGCGAGGTCGGTTTCCCGTAAAAGGCCACCAGGAACACCGAAGCCAGCGTGGCGCCATCCAGCGCCACCCACATCAGGCCCAGGTTCCCGGTCAAGGGAACCGCTAGCAGCGTGAACACAAACAGGTGCGAGAGCGTGTAGTACAGGCGCAGATCCCGAATGCCCAGCCCCGCCCGCTCGTCCTCCACGGGCTGCCGGCCCCGCAGGAAGCCCACCGTGCAGGGCGCCGTCACCGCCCAAACGAAACTCGTCAGCAGGGTCACCAGCGCCGAGAGCGCATCCGCATACAAAAACCCGTTCAGGAAGCTCACCGGCCCGCCGGCCAGCGCACTGCCCGCCAGCAGCACCGCAGCCAGCAGCGCCGCGCCCGCGCCGGCGCAAAAGACAAATTCGAAAAACGCGCGCCGCCGGGCCAGGAAGGTCGCGGCCGCGCCGGCCAGCGGGATGGCGATCAGAAATGCAAGCGGCACCGGCAGCCTCCTCCTACCCTCGCAGCCGGCTCAGCCGGGTCACATCCATCGAGTCGAACGCCTCGCGGATCCGGCCCACCAGAATCGCCAGCACCAGCACGGCCACAATCACATCGAAAAACACGCCGATTTCCGGGATCATGGGCATCCCGTAGGTAAGCGAAATCGCCGCCAGAAAAAGGCCGTTTTCCAGCGAAAGCAGGGCCAAGACCTGCGAAAGCGCCTTGCGCGGTTGGCCATCAGAAAGAACCCGGTCAGGAACAACGCCACCGCCAACGGCAGCGTGTTGTGCCCCACCTCCGCCGGGCCCCCGTAGCTCATGCCGTGCTGCAACGGCTCGGCCACCACATAGGCCAGCAGCGTCAGCAGGACAGAGATCAACACCGAAATCGGAACGTTCAACAACGGCTTCAACTCGTGCTCGATCTGGATCTTCTCAACCAGCCGCAGCAGGATCGCCGGCAGAAGAAGCGACTTCAGCAGCAGCGTCAGCGCCGCGGCCACATAAATGTGGCCCGCGCCTGTGAACCAGGCGATCGTCCCGGCGATGCCGGCCAGCAGCAATGACTGCACGCCGAACACCCGGATGCTCGCGACCAGCGATTTCTGCGCCACCAGCGTGATCTGCAGCACCAGCACCGCAGCCGTCATCAGCGTGATCATCGTTTGCCCGAAATGGGGATCGCTCCACAACGGCATATGGCTCCTCCTACCGCGCCCCGAACAAGAAGGTCGAAATCAGCGCCAGGGCCCCCAGGACAAAGGCGACCGCCAGCAGTTCGGGAACGCGGAACAGGCGCATCTTTGCGTTCGTCGTCTCCACCAGCACCACGGCCCCCGCCAGCACAAGGATCTTCAGCAAATACAGACCCGCCGCCGCCAGCAGCTCCATCACGCCCGGCCCCGATGCCAGCGTGAACGGAAAGAAAAGGTTCGCCAGCAGCGTCAGCAGCACCATTTGCTTGACCGAGGCGCTCCATTCGATCAGCGCCAGCCACGGGCCTGAATACTCGAGGATCATCGCCTCATGGATCATCGTCAGTTCCAGGTGCGTGGCCGGATTGTCCACCGGAATCCGTCCCGTCTCCGCCAGCAGCACGATGAACAGCGCCGCGAAGGCCAGCATCTGCGAGGGCGCCAGAAACCGCCAGCCCTCGAAGATCGCCACCCGCGCCATGCGCCCCGGATCGGTGGACCCGGCGCTGAGCGCGGCCGTGAACACGGCCAGCAGCAAAGCGGGCTCGGCCAAAGCGGAGATCGTCATCTCGCGGCTCGATCCCATCCCTCCAAACGAACTGCCCGTGTCCAGTGCGGCCAGGGCCAGAAAGAACCGCCCCAGGGCCAGCAGGTACACCAGCGCCAGCACGCCGCCAAACTGGCTCAGAGGCGCGCTGGCCGCCACCGCCGGAATCAGCAGCCCCGCCAGCAGCGTGGCCGCAAACAGCACGAACGGCGCCGCCGTGAAGACCGCCGATGCGGTCTCCGGCTCCACAACGCCTTTCCGCAGCAGCTTGTGCAGATCCCGGTACGGCTGCAAGGGCGAAGGGCCGCGCCTGTTTTGCAGACGCGCCTTGGCCGTCCGGATCAAACCCGTGATCAGCGGGCTCGCCAGCAACAGCAGCAGCCCTTGCAACATGGCGGCGGTTGCGGAAACGGTCATGGCCGCACCCCGAACAGCAGCAGCAGAATCAGCGTGACGAAAATGTAGGCCAGATAGGCGTGCAGGCTCCCCGCCTGGATCTGCCGCGCCCGCATCGCTACGCGCAGCAGGAACTCCTGCGCCGCAGCCAGCAGCGACGCGCCCGGTGCGGGGCGGATCTCGGATTCAAAGCGGATCTGGCTGGGGAAGTAGGGCGAGACTTCAAACTGCGGCTGGATCTCCCTTCGCGGCCGGAACACAGCGCTGAAGATCATCCGGATCGACTTGGAAAAGCCCGTGGCAGTGTATTCGTTGGAAGCCGTGAGCGCGGGCAGCCCGCAGTCCCACACCGGACCCACCCGATGACTCACGCGCCTCCTTCGCAGCCGCCGCAGAATCCAGGGAGCCAGGCTGAACGCCGCCAGCAGAAGCCCCAGCGCCAGCGGAGAGGCCGAACCGGTGCGCGGCGGCGGCGCCTACAAAGCCGCTGTGCTCCAGGACACCGCCGACAGCGAAATCCGCGTCTGCAGCAGCTCGAGTGTGGCGCCGTCGAACGCCGGAATCATCCACTGCGCGCCGAGCCTCAGCACCACGCACGCCAGCGCCAGCCACGCCATTCCCGCCCGCATCGATGGGCAGCACTCCTTCGCATCCCGCGCGTGCTCCGAACGCGGCATTGCCAGAAACGTGATCCCGAACGCCTTCACGAAGCACGCTGCCGCCAGCGCCGCCGTCAGCGCCAGCAGCGCCCCTGCCACCGGGAAGGCGACTCGCGTGATCTCCTTCGTGGTGCCGAAGCCCGCCAGCGGCGCCTGGCAGGTGAGCCACTCGCTCACGAAGCCGTTCAGCGGGAGCAACCCCGAAATGGCCGCCGCGCCCGCCAGAAAATACATCGCCGTCCGCGGCATCCCGCGGATCAGGCCGCCCATCTCTTCCATGTTGCGCGTGTGTGAGGCATGCACCACCGCGCCCGCGCCAAGAAACAGCAGACCCTTGAACAACGCGTGGTTCAGCGTGTGAAAAAGCCCCGCCACCAGGGCCAGCGCCGCCAGCTTCGGATAGCCGTAGGACCGCAGCAGCAGGCTGCCGCCGAACCCCATCAGGATGATGCCGATGTTCTCGATGCTGTGGAAAGCGAGCAGCCTCTTCAGGTCATGCTCCATCAACGCATACAGCACGCCCAGCAGCCCCGACACGACGCCGGCCGCCAGCACCACCAGCCCCGCCCACGGCGGCATCTCCAGGTAGAAGTCGAAACAGACCCGCGCAATGCCGTAAATGCCGGTCTTGATCACGATGCCGGACAGCAGCGCGGAGACGTGGCTCGGCGCCACCGGGTGCGCCGCCGGCAGCCAGGCGTGCAGCGGAATGATGCCCGCCTTGATTCCGAAGCCGAAAAACAGCAACAGAAACGCCGCTGCCGCCGCCGCGCCCGGCATTGCATTGCCCGTGCCGGAGAGCTTGTCGAAATCGAGCGATCCGGCGAACTCCGCCAGCAACAGCAGCCCGGCGTACATCATGCCGGCGCCGGCTCTCGACATCAGAATGAACAGCCAGCCGCCGTGCCGGGTCTCCTCCTCGTGCGATGCCGTCACCAGGAAGTAGCTCGCCCCCCCCGCTTCCCACGCGGCCAGGAACAGCACCACGTGGCCGGCCGTGAAGATCAGCGCCAGCGCGCCCAGCAACGCGTTCAACAGGCCGCTGCGCATCACCGGGCTCCGCCCGTACACGCCGTGCCGGATGTAGCCGAAGCCATACACCGACACAGGCGCCGCCAGCGCCGCCAGTGACAGAAGGAAGAAGGCCGACAGCGCGTCCAGGCCGATCGAGAATCGGAAGCCCGCCACCGTCTCCGGCGCCGCCCACCGCCAGGGCGCCGGTGCTGCCAGGGCAAAGGCATCGGCCGCCGCCGCAGCCACCGATCCGGCCAGCGCAAAACCGTTCAGAACCGCCGCCAGTCTCAGGCTCGCTCCGCGTCAGACGTGCAAGGGCAGGCTGAGGAGCCAGCCCGCGGCGAACAGCGAGAGAGCCAGCAGATAGGCCGTGGCAGCGGCTTGAGCGGGATCCTTGTCTGAGATCGAGTATATTCTATTAATCGAATATTCTGCAACGCAGTATCATCGGCCGCCGGACCGGCGCAGCCCGCCCAGGCTCCGCGCCGGCGGCCGAACGCCGCCTCGCGCCGTGCGACAATAAAAGCACTCATGTCACAGAGCTTCCGCGTGAAGTTTCAAACAACCAAGGGCGATTTTGTCGTCCACGTGAACCCCGAATGGGCGCCCCTCGGCGCCGCGCAGTTCCGCTCCTTCGTCGAGGCGGGTTTCTACGACGGAGCGAAGTTCTTCCGCGTTGTGCCCGGATTTGTCGTCCAGTTCGGCCTCGCCGCCGATCCGGAGGTCACCGCCAGGCTCGGCTCGAAGCCGATCCCCGACGATCCCGTGAAAGAATCCAACCGCCGCGGCAGGCTCACCTTCGCCACCGCCGGTCCCAACACGCGCACGACGCAACTGTTCATCAACCTCGGCGACAACACATTCCTCGACAGCCAGGGCTTCGCCCCCTTCGCGGAAGTGATCGAGGGCATGGAAGTCGTCGACCAGATCTATCCCGGCTACGGCGAACAACCCCACCAGGGACAGATCCGCCTCCACGGCAACCGTTACCTCGACGCGAGCTTCCCCCTGCTCGACGGCATCGTCAAAGCAGAAGCCCTCGCCTAGCACCGTGCCGTCCGGCACAGCGCTGTTCCCCCAGCACTTGCGCCGTGGCTGCGCCCGCTGGCCCGGTGGGCCGTGAAATCATGTCTATGGCATGACCCTCAGGCCCGTCGCTCTTCTTGCTCTGGCAGCGTTGGCCGCCCCTCTGCCCTCCCGTGCCCAGGCCATCGACCGCAAGGCGCTCGTCCGCCGCCACGACGTCCGCCTCCACGCACCCGATCCGTGGGCGCCTCTCACGGTCGGCAACGGCGAGTTCGCCTTCACCGCCGACGTCACCGGTCTCCAGACCTTCCCCGCCTTCTACCGCGAAACCATCCCCCTCTCGACTCTCTCCCAATGGGCTTGGCACTCTTTCCCCAACCCGGACAACCACCGCCTCGAGGACACATTTGAACCCTACGACACAGGCGGCCGCCCCGTTCCATATCCCACCAACACGCGCTCGGAAGCCGGCCAGTGGCTCCGCCAGAATCCCCACCGCCTCGCACTCGCCCGCATCGGCTTCCATTTCGATCGGCAAGAACCGTCCATCTCCGCCCTGTCCTCCATCGATCAGCGCCTCGATCTCTGGTCCGGAACCCTCCACAGCCGCTTTCAAATCGGCGGCGCCTCATATTCCGTCGTCACTTGCGTCCACCCTTCGCGCGATCTCCTCGCCGTCCGCATCCTGCGCTCCGGAGATGCTTCCTCTCCTCTCTCCCTCCGCATCGAGTTCCCCTACGGCAGCCCCACCCATACCGGCGACCCCGGCGATTGGAACAGCCCGGACAGGCACTCCACGCGCCTGCTCGAACAGTCCCGCTCCGGCGCCCGCTTCGAGCGCGCGCTCGACTCGGACCGCTACTTCGTCCGCCTCCGCTTCTCCGGCGCCCGCCTCCAAAGGATTTCCGGTCATGTTTACGTTCTCGAGTTTGCTGGAAATCGTGCCGAATTTTCTGCCGAATTTTCTCCCGATTCCCGCAAGGATCCGCTCCCTTCCGCGGCCGAAACTGAATCCGCCGCGCAGCGGCATTGGGCGGCGTTCTGGTCTTCCGGGGGCGCCATCGACCTCTCTCACAGCTCCGATCCCCGCGCCCGCGAACTCGAACGCCGTATCGTGCTCTCGCAGTACCTCACCGCCATCCAGTGCTCCGGCTCCCTGCCGCCGCAGGAAACCGGCCTCACTTTCAACAGTTGGCATGGAAAATTCCACCTTGAAATGCACTGGTGGCACGCCGCCCATTTTGCGCTTTGGGGCCGCCCGGAATTGCTCGAGAAAAGCCTCTCGTGGTACCGCAGAATTGCTCCGCTCGCCCGCCAGACCGCGGCGCGCCAGGGCTACCGCGGACTCCGCTGGCCCAAGATGGTGGGCCCGGACGGGCGCGAAAGCCCCTCCCCCATCGGCCCGCTCCTCATCTGGCAGCAGCCGCACCTCATCCACCTGCTCGAACTTCTCTACCGTGTCCGCAACGACCAGCGGATCTTGCGCGAATGGATCGATCTCGTCTCAGAAACGGCCGACTTCATGGCGTCCTTCGCCTCCCTCGATCCGTCGCAGGACCGGTACGTTCTGGGCCCGCCCCTGATCCCCGCCCAGGAACTCCACCCTCCTCGCACCACCCGCAATCCCGCGTTCGAACTCGAATACTGGCGCTGGGGGCTCGAAACCGCACAGGCCTGGCGGCAGCGCCTCGGCATGCCCCGCAACCCGGAGTGGGACCGCGTCCTCGAGCGTCTCTCGCCTCTCGCGGTCGTCGATGGTCTTTACGTCAACGCCGAATCCGACCCGGACACCTTCCGCGATCCCTCCAAACGCCGCGATCACCCGAGCCTCCTCGGCGCTCTCGGGCTTCTCCCCGGCAAGTTGGCCGACCGCGAGACCATGCGCCGCACTCTGCTCCGCGTCCGCGAGTCCTGGCAATGGGACCAGACCTGGGGCTGGGACTACCCCCTCGCCGCCATGACCGCCGCCCGCGTCGGCGAACCCGCCCTCGCCCTCGATCTGCTCCTGATGGACACGCCCAAGAACCGCTACCATCCCAACGGCCACAACTACCAGAGACCCGGGCTCACCATCTACCTGCCAGGCAACGGCGGCCTGCTCGCCGCCGCCGCCATGATGGCCGCCGGATGGGACGGCGCCCCGCCGCGCCACGCTCCCGGCTTCCCCCAGGACGGCAAATGGACCGTCCGCTGGGAGGGACTCCACAGGCTTCCCTGATCCTCCCATCCCCCGGCGCAAGACTACGGCCGCGTCCGGCAGGAATATACTGCCACCGAGGATTTCCTTCATGATTCGCCTCTTTCTCACCCTCGCCCTGCTCGCCGCGCCGCTCGCCGCCAAGGTGCGGCTCACCGAGGACACGGTCGTCATCCCGACCTACGTTGCCGGTCCGCCGGACAAGAATCCTGTCTTTTACACCGGCCGCGTCTACCAGGGCGCCAAGGGCATGGTGTATCCCTACCCGATGCAGGATGCCCTTGCCGACGAAAAGCGTGATGTCTCTTACCGCCGCGTCTGCCTCGAAAACGAGTACCTCCGCGTCTGCGTCCTGCCCGAACTTGGCGGGCGCATCTTCGAAGCCGTCGACAAGACCAACGGTTACAACTTCTTTTACAAACAGTCCGTCATCAAGCCGGCGTTGATCGGCATGCTCGGCGCGTGGATCTCCGGCGGCGTCGAATGGAATATTCCGCACCACCACCGCGCCACCTCGTTCATGCCCGTGCTCTACCGCACCCACGAGCACAAGGACGGCTCGAAGTCCGTCAGCGTCGGCGAACTCGAACTCCGCGACCGCATGCGCTGGGCCGTCACCCTCACCCTCCGCCCCGGCGCGTCCCTGCTCGAAGCGCGCGTTGTGGCACTCAACACATCCCCGGTGCAAAATTCGCTGCTCTATTTCGCCAACGTCGCCGTTCATACAAATGAAAATTACCAGGTGATTTTTCCGCCCTCCACAAAGTTCGCCACGCAACATGCCAAGCGGGAATTCGCGCGCTGGCCCATCGCCGACACGATTTATGGAGGCGTGGATTTCACCCGCGGCGTGGACGTTTCCTGGTGGAAAAACCACCCCAGCCCCATCTCCATGTTCGCCTGGAACGACTCCGATGACTGGCTCGCGGGCTATGATCACGGCCGCCACGCCGGCACCCTGCACGTCGCCGATCACCACCAGGTCCCTGGCAAGAAATTCTTCACATGGGGCGCCGGGCCGCCGGGCAAGCTTTGGGACAAAATCCTCTCCGATACCGACGGGCCCTATCTCGAACTCATGGTCGGAGCGTGGAGCGACAACCAGCCGGACTACTCCTGGCTTCAGCCTTACGAAGTCAAATCCGTCACCCAGTATTGGTATCCCTTCCACTCCATCGGCGGCGTGAAAAACGCCACGCGCGAAGCGGCGTTGAATCTCGAGCTGCGCGGCGCCGCGGCAGAGGCCGGCTTCTTCGTCACCCGCCCCGCGCGCAACGCCCGCGCGGTGCTCTCGCGCAACGGCCAGCCGCTCTGGGAATGGAGAGGCGATCTCGATCCTGCCCGCCCGCTCAAACACTCCGTTCCGCTCCCCGCGGGCACGAAGCCCCACGAACTCCGCGCTTCGCTCACCGACGCCGCCGGGCGCGAACTCGTCTCCTGGCAGCCCGAACCGGAGCCGGCGCCGGGCGCCAAACCGCCCCTGCCTCCCGCCGTCGTTCCCCCGAAGCCGCCGAAAGACGTCGCCACCACCGAGGGGCTCTATCTCACCGGGCTCCGGCTCGAACAATTCCACAACCCCGCGCTCGAACCGGATCCCTACTACGAAGAAGCCCTGCGCCGCGATCCCAACGACGTCCGCAACAACACCGCACTGGCCATTCTCTGCATCAAGCGCGGCCGCTTCGCAGACGCCGAAACGCACCTGCGCCGCGCTGTTGCCCGTGTCACAGCCAACTACACGAGCCCGAAGGACGGTGACGCGCTGTACTACCTGGGACTCGCGCTTCAGCACCAGGGGCGCACGCGCGAAGCCGAAGATTGGTTTCAGCGCGCCGCGTGGAACCACGCCTGGAAGGCCGCCTCCCACTACCGCATCGCGCAGATCCGCGCCGCTGCCGGCGATCTGGAAGGAGCGCTCGATCACTGCGAGCGGGCGCTCGAAACCAACGCGCGCCACACGCCTGCGCTGTTCCTGAAGTCCATGCTGCTCGAACGCGAAGGCCGCGGCGCCGAAGCCGCGCAGGCGCGCCAGCTGATCGGCGCCATCGACCCCATCGATCCGCGCGCCGCGCGCGACGGCGCAGAGCTGGCGCGCATCTTCCGCGAACAGCCCGCCGAAGGGCTCGAAATGGCGACCGAATGCCTCGAAGCCGGCATGCTGCTCGAGGCCAACTGGATTCTCGACCGCATGCCCCAAACTAACGTCCAGGCGCGCTACCTTCGCGGCTGGCTCATGCAACGCTTCGGACAGCCGGAAACCGCCGCCGCCCATTACCGGCTTGCCTCGTCTCTGCCGCACAACTACGTCTTCCCCTTCCAGATCGAAATGATCCGCGTGTTGCGCGCCGCCATTGAGGTGCAGCCGCAAGACCCGCGCGCTCCCTACTATCTCGGACTCCTGCTCTACGACCGCCAGCCTGAAGAAGCCGTGCGGCTCTGGCAGCGGACCGTCTCTCTCGAGCCCGGCTTCGCCATCGCATGGCGCAACCTCGCCGTCGCCTTCTCGCGCCAGGACGGCGGCGTGCCGCGCGCCATCGAGGCGCTCGAAAAGGCCATCTCTCTCAAGCAGGACGACGCGCTATACCTGTTCGAACTCGACCGGCTCTACGAGTTCGCCCGCGCGCCCCTCGAAAAACGCCTCGCGCTTTTCGAGAAACACCGCCGCACGGCCGAACAGCGCGACGACTCGATGAGCCGCCTCGTCACGCTGCTCACGCTCGCCGGCCGCCACGACGAGGCCATCCGCATCATGGAGAAGCGCCATTTCCACCTTTGGGAAGGCGGCGCCCGCTTCAATGTGCAGGACGCCTGGACCGACGCGCACTTGCTACGCGGCCATTCGCGCATGGCGGCCAAAGACTATGAAGCCGCGCGGAAGGACTACATCGCGGCCGTCGATTTTCCAGAAAACCTCGAAGTCACGCGCGGCTACCGCGGCTCGCGCCTGCCGGAGGCTTACTCCTGGGCAGGGGTCGCCGCCGAGGCTGCCGGCCGCAAGTCGGAAGCGGAGCAGATGTGGAAGCAGTCTGCCGGTGCGCTGCTCGGCTCGGACGAAGAGCCGCACCCGAGCGTCGATGCCGGCGCCGCGCTGCTGTATTACCAGGCGCGCTCGCTCGAGAAGCTCGGCCAGAACGCCCGCGCGCGGCAGTTGTGTGAAGCGCTGCTTGCCGCCGCGCGGCAGGCTCTCGAGGGCCGCAGCGAGAGCGCCTTCTTCGCCAAGTTCGGCGAAGGCCGCCCGCCGTGGATGCGGGAGGCCAACGCGCGCCTCGCCGCCGGACTCGCCTTCCTCGGGCTCGGAGACCGCAATTCAGCCCGCGAGGAGCTGAAGAAGGCGCTGGAGTTGAATCCTTACCTGCTGGAAGCGCGGCTGCGGCTCGAAGAGCTGCGCTGACGCCTGTCTTGCCGGCGCTGTTTGCTAGACTCGGCGTCATGCCGGCAGACCATGAAACTCAATCTGGGCTTTCGCGCCGCGCGTGGCTGGGCGCCGCCGCAGCGCTGCCCGCCGCTGCCGCCCCGCCGCTGCCGCAACGCCTTCCGGGCGCGGGCGTGCGCCTGGGGCTCAACGTCTACTCGTTCAACCAGCCGCTGCGCGACGGCTCGATGACGCTGTTCGACGCCGTGCGGTTCTGCGCCGAACACCGCATCGCGGGAATCGACACGACCGGCTACTACTTCCCCGGCTATCCGGCAAAGCCGCCCGAGGATTTCGTGCGCCGCCTGAAACGCGAGGCGTTCCTCCACGGTGTGACGGTCTTCGGCACCGGCGTACGCAACGATTTCTCGCAGCCCGACGCCGCCGCGCGGCGCCGCGACGTGCAGTTGGTGAAAGACTGGATCGAAGTTGCTGCCTCGCTGGGCGCCGGCATCCTGCGCGTCTTCAGCGGACGCGCCGCGCCCGAAGGGCGCACGTTCGACGAGGCGCTCGAATGGATGGCGCCCCTCATGCGCGAGTGCGCCGACTGCGGCGCGCGGCATGGCGTGATCGTCGGCGTGCAGAACCACGACGATTTCCTGAAGACCGCAGCGCAGACCATCCGGCTGGTCGATGAGGTGAATCATGAGTGGTTTGGCGTCATCCTCGACATCGGCAGCCTGCGGCAGGGCGATCCCTACGAGGAGATCGAACGGCTCATTCCTTATGCCGTCACGTGGCAGCTCAAGGAAAACGTCGCGTCCGGCGGCAAGGAAGAGCCCGCCGACATGAAGCGGATCAAGTCGATTATCGACCGCCACGGCTGGCGCGGCTGGCTGCCGCTCGAGACGCTTGGAGCGGGCGACCCGCGCCAGAAGCTCGCCCGGCTGCTCGAGCGCGTGCGCGAGGCGTTCGGACCATGCTGACGCCGGACGATTGGATCAGAACTCTGCGCGCCGCGCGCATCGTCGACCTCGCGCAGCCTTATTTCCCGGGCATGCCGCATTGGCCTGCGCATCCGCCGTTCGCCTGCGCGCGCACCAAGGAGCACGGCGATTACGTACTTCCGGGCGGCGCATCGAGCGCTGCGGAGCTCGTCGCGCTCGGCACGCATGTCGGCACGCACATCGACGCTCTTTGCCACTTCTCGCTGGACGGGCGCTTGCACGGCGGGCGCGAGGAGCGCTCCCTTGGCATCGACACGTTGCGGCCCATCGTCACGCGCGGCTTGCTTTTCGACGCGGCGCCCGGCGGCGAGCTCGCCGAAGACGCCGAAATCCCCGCAGCGCAACTGGAGGCGGGGCTGGCGCCGCTCGAGCCGCGCGCAGGCGACGTCGTGCTCGTGCGCACCGGCTGGGGGCGGCGGTGGCGCGCCGCGCGCCGCTTCCTGAACGAACAGCGTCAGCCGGGACTCGCGCTCGATGCCGCGCAGTGGCTGTCGTCGCGCGGCGTTCTCGCCATCGGCGCCGACAACGTGGCGCTCGAGCGCATCCCCGCGCCGGAGATGCCCGTGCACGTCCATCTGCTTGTCGAGGCGGGCGTGCACATTCTCGAATGCCTGAATCTGGAAGAGCTGTCCGAGACGGGCGCGCGCGAATTCCTCTGTGTCGCCGCGCCCTTGCGGGTCGAAGGCGCGACCGGCTCGCCGCTGCGGCCCTTCGCGCTGCTGCTGTAGATCTGCTTCAGCCGGCGTGCGGCGCGGCAGCGGCCGCAGCGCGGCGCGCGGGCGCCCGCAGCGCCCACGCGAGAACGAGCGCGTAGGCGAATGAGTCCGCGCTGATCTCAAGAGAGTGGATCACGCGCAGATGAGCCGGCATCCAGAAGCCCGTGATCAGCCCGTAGAGGCCGACCAGCACCCAGTAGGCCCACCCGAGCCGCACCGCGAGCGATCGCCAATCCCCGCCCCAGCGCAGGATGACGGGCAGCACGGTGGCCAGGTACAGGGCGCTGCGGCCGAGCTGCGTGCCCAGGATGACTTCGATAGGCGGCAGCACGAGCCCGGCGATGCCCTGCCGGTAATCGTCTACGACCAGCGGGCTGATGATGCCGCCGAACAGCAGATAGGCGGCGGGGAAGGCGAGCCAGGCGAGCGTGAGACGCCACGCCCATGCGGCATGTGTGCGGTGCGGCAGCGGCGCGGGCTGCGCGGCGCGCGCGGGGAACGCGGCGGCAACCGCGAGCGAGAGAGCCGCGCAGGGCAGCGCGTAGAAGACGAGCATGCCGGCGAACGCGCCCGGCCCCACCAGCGTGGAGAAGATGCGGCCCTCGATGATCGTGTTCAGCCCGAAAGCGGTGTAAGTGAACAGCGCGAGCCGCGCGCTGCGCGCCAGCAGAGTGCCCGGCAGGCGGCGCGCGAGCGGCGCGAGCGCCAGCGGCAGCAGCGGCGATGCCGCCAACGAGACCACTGCCACGAGCTGCGGGCTCACGCCTGCGGGCAGCTCGATCATCTTGAGGCCCAGCGCCGCGACCAGCGGCGCCGATAGCGACTGCGCGGCGGCGAAGACAATTCCGCAGAGAACGATGCGCGCCGCGAACGCGGCACTAGGAGACATCGAGGCCATGGGATTTCCTCCATGCGGCGCGCGCGCGGCGCGCCCATCGGGCAGTGGACAAGTAAGAGGCGATACCGTGCTCGAGAGCCAGCCGTCCGGCGGAACCCGGCGACCCCGTCTTCCGCGCTTGTGCGCGCAACTCCTTCGCGTATGCCTCTGCGGCCTCGGCGAGGGCGCCGAGCAAGCGGTCTGCCGCGCGGGGATCGGGATGGCGGTCCATGAAGGCGAAGCGCAGCAGCAGCTCGTCCATGCGGCGCGAGACGTCGTCGCGCGTGATCTCCGCCGAGAGCCAGCGGCGCAGGGCGGCCAGCCCGGCGCGCGTGGGCGCAAGCGCGCGCCCGCCGGGGCGCGCGTCCGGCGACGGCGTGGCGCGGACGAGCCCGTCGCCTTCAAGCCGCTCTAGAGCGGGGTAGACCGAGCCCGGGCTGTCGCTGAAGACGCCCATGGCGGTGGAGGCAAACACGCGCCGCAGGCCGTAGCCGGTCATGGGCTGCTGCGCGAGGAGCCCGAGGATGGCGTAGTCGAGCAGGGCGCGGCGCATCCTGTTAGTACGACTCGTACTAACATAGTACGCTTCGTATTTAATGGGCGCAAGCCCCTGAGCGGATCTTCCGGCCGGAGCGGCCCGCTGCAGGCCGGAAGGACGCGGGAGCGGCGCGGTCCGCAGCGCGCAGAGCGGGAAACCGGCGTCCGCGTGTGGCAGAATGCGGAGATAGCCGTGGCTGAAAGGGAGAGCTCCGCTGTGCTGCACGCCGGAGATCCGGCGCTGGCCGAGGCGGTCCGCCGGCTGGTCGATGCCTACCGGCCCGAGCTCGTGTACCTGTTCGGGTCCGTGGCGCGAGGGGAGGCGGGGCCCGACAGCGATTACGATCTGCTGCTTGTGGTGCCGGATGACTCTCCGCCGGAACGGCGCCGCAGCCGTCTCGCCTACGAGGTGCTCTGGGGAACCGGCGTGGCGGCGGACGTGCTCGTCTGGACAGCAAGTCAGTTCGAGAGCCGGAAACACCTGCCCGCCTCTTTGCCGGCTACGGTTTTGCGGGAGGGAAAACTTCTCCATGCCGCATGATCCCGCCCGCGTGGCCGAGGCGCGGGCCTGGCTGTCGAAGGCCTGCCGGGACCTGGAGACCGCAGAGTACGAACTGCGGGCCGACCCGCCCTTTTCGGGCGACATCGCGTTTCATTCGCAGCAAGCTGCGGAGAAGGCGATGAAGGGATTTCTCGCCTGGCACGGCGTCCCGTTCCGCAAGACGCACAATCTGGTGGAGCTGGGCGAGGCGTGCTGTCAGATCGAGCCCGCGCTCGAGCCGCTGCTCCGCAAAGCCGCTCCGCTGACAGAATACGCCTGGCGTTTCCGGTACCCGGGAGACCCGGAGGAGCCGGCTTCTGAAGAAGCGGCGGAGGCGCTGGCCATTGCGCGAGAGGTGGTTGCGGCAATCCGGGAGCATCTGCCGCAGGAGGCAAGCCCGTAGCGCGGCGGGAGGCCCGGAAGCATCGCGAAGCATGCGAATGAATCTGGCGAAGGCGCCGGAGCAGCGGCCTTCGTCGGCGCGGGAGCTGAAGCGGCGCTTGCGGGCGTGTGCGGCTGAAGCGCCGTGGAACGAGGAAGACGCCGAGCGGTGGTGGAGGACGAACCTGCCCTCTCTTGCGGTTTCGCATTAGGGGCAGTCGGGGGTGAGAGGGGGCGGCGGGAGAGGCGAGCGCGGTGGTGGCAGAATGGTGGCCATGCAAGGCGAGTTTTCCGGCAAGACGGCGCTGGTGACGGGCGCATCGCGGGGCATCGGCGCGGCGGCGGCTGTGGCGTTGGCTCGGGCGGGCTGCGCGAGGGTGCTGCTTCACTATTGCGCGTCGAGGGCGGGCGCGGAAGAGACGGCGAGGCGGGTGCGGGAACACGGGGCGCAGGGGGATCTGCTCGAGGGCGATCTTTCGACGGAAGCCGGGATCCGCGCGTTTGTGGAAACGCTTGGAGGGAGGGCGCGGGACGTGGACATCCTGGTGAACAACGCGGGGTCGCTGATCGAGCGGGCGAAGCTCGCCGGGATGAGTTACGAGCTCTACAACCGGGTGATGGATCTAAACGCGAAGAGCGCGTGGTTTGTGACGCAGGCCGTGGCGCCGCACATGGCGGCGCGAGGGCGAGGGGTGATCGTGAACGTGAGTTCGATTGCGGCGCGGACGGGCGGGGGCGCGGGCGCAACGGCGTATGCGGCGGCGAAGGCGGCGGTGTCGGCGTTCACCAAGGGCTGGGCGAGGGAGCTGGCGCCGCACGGGGTGCGCGTGAATGCGGTGAGCCCGGGCACGGTGGACAACGACTTTCATGCGCGCTTTTCGACGCGCGAAATGCTGGAGGCGGTGGTGCGGCAGACGCCGCAGGGGCGGCTGTCGACGAACGAAGAGATGGCCGGCGTGATCGTGTTTCTGTGCTCGGAGGCGGCGCGGAACATCGTGGGGCAGACGATCGAGGTCAACGGCGGGATGTACATGGTCTGACGCGCGTGGCGGGGCGGGCGCTACGGCGATTGCGGGTCAGGAACCGGGAAGCGGACTTCCGCTTTCTTCAAAACGGCGGGGCGGCGCGCCGATAAGGGCGGCGTGGATCTTCGCGTCGCATTTTGCGCCGCGCTGGCGCTTTCGGGCTGCGTACAGGCGCAGGAGCTGCCGCCGCTGCGGCTGAAGGCGGGGCGCGTGCCGCCGAACCTGCTGGAGACGGCGGAGGCGAAAGAGAGGGCGGCGGCGAGGTTGCGGCTCGGGTGGCAGGAGCGGGGGCACTGGCTGGTGCAGTTCGCCGAGGCGCCGGACGCGGAGCGGATCGAGCAGCTGGGCTGGCTGGACGTGCGGGTGCTTGAGTACGTTCCGGAGCAGGGGCTGCTGGTGTCGGCGCCCGTGGAGATGGACTGGGCTGGGACGGGAGCGGTTTATGCGGGATTGCTGACGGCGGAGGAGAAGTGGAGTCCTGCGCTGGAGAAGGAGGGCGAGGTATGGGCGGTGCTGGAGATGCACCGCGACGTGGGGCGGGCCGATGGCGTGATGCTGGCGCGGGAGGCGGGGCTGGAGGTGATCGAACATCCCGACTTGTTGCCTAATGCGCTGCTGGTGCGGGGACGCGTGGATCAGTTGCGGGCGGCGGCGGAGCAGGACGAGGTAGCGTATGTGTATCCGGCGGCGGAGGGACTGCTGCGTGGAGAGGCGGCGGTGGCGTGCGCGGGCGGGCTCGCGGGCGTTGGAGAGTTGAGCGGGTCGAATCTGGCGACGCGGTTTGGAGAGGGTTGGGACGGGCCAGGGCTGGGGGCAGCGTCCTTGGCGGTGTGGTTCGGGCAGCTGCCGGGGTGGCTGGACCGGAGCGCGGCGCTCGCGGAGATTCGAAGAGCGCTGGGAGCGTGGGCGGCGGTGGCGCAGCTGGACTTCACCGAGGCAAGCGTGAAGCGGCTGCGGCGGCAGATCGAGATCTGGGCGGCAGCGGGGGAGCATGGGGACGGCTTTGCGTTTGACGGGAGGGGCGGGGTGCTGGCGCACACGTTTTATCCGCCGCCGAATGCGGAGACGATCGCCGGGGACACGCACCTGGACCTGGACGAGCCGTGGAGGATCGGCGCGGACATCAACCTGTTCACGGTGGCGCTGCACGAGCTGGGGCACGCGCTGGGCCTGGGGCACAACGATGATCCTTCGTCGGTGATGTATCCGTACTACCGGAGGGCGCAGGGCTTGCAGGAGGCTGATATCGCGGAGATCCGGAAGCTGTATGCGGCGAGGGAGACAGCGGGGCCGGGCAATCCGCAGCCGCCGGAGACGCCGCCCACGACACCGCCGTCCACTCCGCCCTCGAGTCCGCCCCCTTCGCCGCCAACGACGCCCGAGTCGCCGCCGCAGAATCCGGCGCCGCCGGCTCCGCCGGGATTGCCTCCGACGGACCCCGGTGCCGGGGGCGATCCGCCGGGAGCCGACACGGTGGCGCCGAGCGTTACAGTGACGTTCCCGTATTCGCCGGTGTATGGTACTGCCGCGGCGACGATCACGATCCGGGGGGTGGCGACAGACAACACAGCGGTGCGGGAGGTGCGGTGGTCCACGCCATTGAAGAGCGGCACGGCGCAGGGGACGGCGAGTTTCACGGCGGGACCGATTCCGCTGGTTCCGGGATTGAATCCTGTGACGATCACGGCGGTGGATGCAGCGGGCAACGAGACGCGGCGGTATCTGAGCATCCGGCGCTGGTAAGGGCCGGGCTGGCGCACAATGGAGACATGCGCGCATGGCTGATGGACGGCTATGAAGGAGTGGAGCGGCTGCGGTTGGGCGAGGTGGCGGATCCGGCGCCGGGCGAAGGCGAGGTTCTGCTGCGGGTCCGGTATGCGGCGCTGAACCCGGCGGATGCGTTTCTGGCGCAGGCGCAGTATCCGGCCAAGCCGGCGCTGCCGCACATCCTGGGTCGGGACGGCGTGGGCGAAGTTGTGGCCGTCGGGCCGAGTGCGGACGGCGTGCGGCCGGGAGAGGTGATGGGAATTCTGCGCTGCGAGGCGGGCGTGGAGCGGTGGGGCACGTTCGCAGAGAAAGTGGCCGTACCGGCGGCGAGCGTGGCGCGGATTCCGGAAGGCTGGAGCGAAGAGGAGATGGCGGCGGCGCCGCTGGTGTATTTGACGGCGTGGCAGGCGCTGGTGCAGTGGGGCGGGCTTCCCTCGCCGGGGCAGGTGCTGCTGGTGACGGGCGCGAGCGGCGGAGTGGGCGTGGCGGCGGTGATGCTCGGGCGGACGATGGGGATGACGGTGGTGGGGCTGACGCGGAGCGCTGAAAAGGGGCGGCGGCTCCGGGAGCTGGGGGCCGATCACGTCTTCGATCCGGCGTCGCCGGAGCTGAAGCAGCAGGTGCTGGGCGCGCTGGGCGGCAAGCGCGTGGATCTGGTGGTGGACAGCGTGGCAGGGCCGCTGTTTCATTCCGTGCTCGCGGTACTGGGCTACGGAGGACGCGTGAGCGTGGTGGGCCGCAGCGGGGGCACGGTACCGGATTTCAACACGGCGACGCTGTTCTTCCGGCGGATCCGCATTGGCGGCGTGTCTGTGGGCGACTATACGCCGGAGGGGGCGCAGGCGGCGTGGGCGGAGATCGTGCGGCGGATGCAGCAATTCAAATTGCGGCCGGTGATTGACCGGGTGTTCGCGTTTGACGATCTCAAGCAGGCGTTCCGGCGGCTGGCCGAGGGGCCGATGGGGAAGGTGCTGGTGCGAGTGGGGGGGTGAGGGATTTTAGTGGGGCGAGGTGTGTTGGGGAGTGAGGCGCAGCGCCGGCGTGCGATGCGGGAGGGGTGTGGGGGTTGCCGATTGAGGCCCCGCGCTCGCGCGCAGGGGAATCCGCTGGGGCGGTTATTGTGCGGGGTTGGGAACTGTGGCCCTTCGCGGGAACGCAGCGGGATCTGGTTGGGGCGGGGTTTGGGATGTCCAGCGAAGGGGGCAGGCGGCACTGTCCACAGGTGGACTGATCGTGGAAGGTTGGAGAGTCTCGGGGCGGGACAGATGCGCCAGTCCCCTTCCGCTGGGGCGCCGTGAGCGAGAAGAGGGGCGGTCCTGTGGAGGCTAGCAGCCGCCGGCGGCTGCAGCGGCGCGGCGCGCGGGCGACTTGGCGGCGCCGGAGAAGCTCAGGTAGCGGGCGACGTTTTCGCGCAGCAGTTGGGGGAAGGTCTTGTCGAGGTTGGAGCGGATGGCGACGTAGCACTCGTCGCACTTGTTGCTGGCGGTGAACTCGCGCACCATGCGGGGCTGCTCATGGAGTTCATAGCGGTGGAACTGCATGGAGCAGGGCTGGAGTTTGCCGTCAGCGGTGACGACGAGGAAACGGAGCCCGGCCTTGCAGCCCGGCGCGCCGCCCGTGTGGAAGTAGCGGCGGGTGGCTTCGATGGTAGTGGGCGCGGAGACGATCCAGTTCGACTCGTCGCGGCGGGATTCGAGGCGGTCGAGTTCGCGGTCGAGGACTTCGAGCAGCTCCGCGCTGCCGGGGAAGAGTTCGCGGCATCCTGTGCGGCGGGCGGAGTAGGCGCTGATGCAGATGTTGACGCCCCACTCGCGGGCCTTGTCGGCGACGCGGTTTACTTCGGCGACATTGGCGGCGGTGATGCAGGTATTGAGGACGATGTCGTCGAAGCCGCAGGCGGCGCAACGGGGGACGACTTCGTTCAAGTGGGCGTAGAGTCCGGGATAAAGGCGGAAGTCGTCGTGGCGAGAGTCCGGGAAGTCGAGCGAGACGTTGAACTGGTCCACGCCTGCCTCGCGCAGTTTGAGGTAGCGCTCGGGGGTCATGAGGGACCAGGAGGAGACCAGCAGGATGTAGGGCAGGCCGCCGGGGCGTTTGATGTTGCGGACGATCTCGGGGAGATCTTCGCGGATGAGCGGTTCGCCCCCGGAGACTTGGACGACGCACGGCTTGAGGGTTTCCGAGTACTTGCGGTACTCCTCGGGGCGGAGGTTGCGGGAGTCGTCCTTGGGGCCGCCGTGATCGCAGTGGCGGCAGTAGCAGGTGCAGGAGTCGGTGACTTCGAACGAGACGACGATGGGACGCTCGGCGAGCCAGTTGGAGGAGCCTTGCGCGATGATGCGCAGGGACTGGCTCAGTGGAACTTTCCGCATTGTCCTAAATCATACCAATTTGACCGATTAGAGGGCAAGGAGGAAAGCGACGGCGGGTGGAGTGCCTTCGTCCTCTCCTTCACAGCTGCGGGCCTTTGCGCGTGCGAGCGGGTGTTGGCGAAGGGGGCAGATGGCACTGCCCACGGGCGGGCTGGCGGTGGAGGGTTGCGGAGTTCCGGGGCGGGACTGATGGGTCAGTCGTCTTCGCGGGGGGCGGCCTGGGGTTGGGGAGATCCCCCGGGCTGAAGCCCGGGGGAATGCGGGAATGGGGAGTTAGTTGGGTCGGTGGGAGGTGTGGGGCGTGCGGGGAGTACGGTATGCGTACCGCTCTTCTGATTTTTGTGGCGCGGGAGCGATGGTAAGCTGGGCAGGCGATGCGCGTGTTAGTGCTGAATGCTGGCAGTTCTTCGCTGAAGTATCAGGTGATCCGGCTGGAGGGCGGTGCGGAAAAGGTGGAAGTGAAGGGCGCGGTGGAACGGATCGGGAGCCCCGGGTCGGCGGCGGATCACCCGGAAGCGGTGCGGGAGGCGCTAGCGCGGGCAGGAGCTGTGGATGCGGTGGGGCACCGGGTGGTGCATGGGGGCGAGAAGTACCGGGATGCGGTGCAGATCGACGCAGAGGTGGAGCGTGTGATCGAGGAGTGCTGCGCGCTGGCGCCGCTGCACAATCCGCCGAACCTCGAGTGCTACCGGGCGGCGAAGGATCAGATGGCCGGCGTGCCGCAGGTGGCGGTGTTCGACACGGCGTTCTTTCAGACGCTCGAGCCGCACGTGTTTCTTTACGGGCTGGCGCTGGAATACTACGAACGGGACCACATCCGCCGGTACGGGTTTCACGGAACGTCGCACCGGTATGTGAGCGCGAAGGCGGCGGAGCTACTGGGCAAGCCGCCGGAAGAGTGCCGGCTCATCACCTGCCACTTGGGCAACGGCTGTTCGATCTGCGCGGTGCGAGGCGGGCGCGCGGTGGACGTGTCGCTGGGGTTCACGCCGATCGAGGGGCTGGTGATGGGCACGCGCTGCGGGGACATTGATCCCGGCGTTGTGTTCCACCTGATGAGGGCGAAGGGGATGGGCGTGGACGAGGTGGAGGAGCTGTTGATCCGCCACAGCGGGCTGCTGGGGTTGAGCGGGCGCTCGAACGACATGCGGGATCTGGTGGAAGCGGCGGCAGGGGGGGAACCGAGGGCGCGGCTGGCGATTGAGGTGTTCTGCTACCGGGCGAAGAAGTACATCGGGGCGTATTGGGCGGTGCTGGGCGGGGCGGATGCGGTGGTGTTCACCGGGGGCATCGGCGAGAACAGGGCGGAGGTGCGGGAGCGGATTCTGGAGGGGCTCGAGAAGCTGGGGCGGTTCGAGACACTGGTGGTGCCGACGCACGAGGAGCTGCTGATCGCGCGGGACACGGCGCGTGTGGTCAGCGGAAGAGGAACCATGTAGAGAGAGCGGTGAGGGCGACGACGAGCCATTCAAACATTTGCGGGGAGATATGTTGGACAATGCGGCGCCCGCCGGCGGCGCCGGCGACGACGGCGGGGACCATGAGGAGATCGAAGACGAGGGACTGCCGCGAGAAGAGCCCGTGGAAGGCGTAGATGGGGACCTTGGCGAGGTTGATGACAAAGAAGAACCAAGCCCCGGTGGCGATGAACTCCTCCTTGGGGAGGCGTTTGGAGAGCAGGTAGAGGTTCATCACCGGACCGGCGGCATTGGCGACCGTGGTGGCGAAACCGGCGGAGACGCCGTAGAGAGCCGGGTGGGGCGTGATGGCGGAAGGATTCTTTGCGTGGCGGCGGACGAGGTAGGCGAGGAGCATCAGAAGGACGATGGCGCCGACCATGGGGCGGAGGATGCGTTCTTCGAGAGCGAGAGCGGCGGCGCCGGCGGCCATGCCGGCGAGCGCCCAAGGGGCGAGGCTCCAGAGGCGGTGAATAGCGGCGTGGCGGCGCCAGTAGACGACGGCGAAGACGTCGGCGGTGCAGAGGATGGGCAGGAGCCAGGCGGCGGCGTGGCGGGCGTCGCCGACAGCGAGCACGATCATTGGGACAACAAGGATGCCAAGGCCGGGCAGGCCGGTCTTGGCGAGGCCGACGTTGAATGCGCAAAGGGCGCCGAGCGCCCACTGCCAGGGAGCGAGTTCAGGCATGGGGGGATCAGAAGGACGACTATTCCTCCAGCATAGCCTCGACTTTGCGGCGGATGGTTCCGGCGGCATCGGGGACGTGGAGCACGTCGCATTCGGAGCCGAGGATGAAGGGGTGGCCGGTTTCGCGCATGCGGGCGGCGAGTTCGCGCGCGATCAGGCGGACCTGATCGATGGGCATGGCGGAGTCCGAGTAGAACTGGCGCGTGGGCAGGTTGCCGTAGAGGACCGTGTCTGAAGGGACGACGGCGGCATCTTCCCATAGCCTGCGGCTGGAGCCGAGGCTGAACATGGCGGGACGCAATTCGGCGGAGAGCGTGCGGACGAGGCTCGTGGAAAGCTGGCCGCAATCGTGGAGGATGAGATCCGCGCCGAGCCTTTCGAGATGATGGCGGACGCAGCGGAGCGGGTGAAGGGCGAACTGCTCGAAGACGTGAGGCGCACGAGCGATCTGCCGCGGCGAGAGGTAGGTGACGCTGACGGCTGGCTCGCAAACGATGACGGCGCGGGCGCCGGCGCGGACCTGCGCGGAGACGGAGCGAAGGACGGTGGCGAGGGCCATGTCGAGCGCGGCGGCGGCGAGGCGGATGGCTTCGTCGCCGGAACCGGCTGAGCCGGAGGCGGCGAGGGCGAGCGGGGTGATGGGATCGGCGAGGAGTTTGGTCATCAGGGAGAAGGGGCCGATAGTCATGCCGATGGGGACGAGGCCGTCGAGCGAGGCGATGAAGCGGATGGCGCCCTGCTGGGCGAGCGAGGCCTGAGGGAAGGGACGGTCCGGAGCGTCGAGCACGCGGGCGAGTTGGTCCTGGTCAGGAAGGGCCTGGAAGTGGAACGAACCGGCTTGATCGCGAGAGATGCCGAGGGCTGCGAGCAGGTCGGCCTTCTCAAGGCGGAGGTCCATGAGGGGGAAGGCGAGCGGTGTGCGGTAGCGGCGGGCGGCGGCCTCGATGACGCGGCCGAGGCGGACGGGGTCGAGGCGCACGGCTTCGGGATCGGGCAGCTCATGGAGGACGAGGTCGGCGCCGATGGGGAGGCGGTGGCCGGAGCGGGCGAGTTCGAGCAGGAGAGGACGGATGGATGCAGGGGGCATTCAGGGCCGGGCTCCGTTGAATTCATGGGCCGCGTCGATCATAGCGGCGATGTTGGCCACGGGCGTGCCGGCCTGGATGTTGTGAACGGAGTTGAAGACGAAGCCGCCGCCCGGGGCGAAGATCTCGCAGCGGCGCAGGACCTCCTCGCGCACCTGCGCGGGCGTGCCGAAGGGGAGCGTCTTCTGGGTGTCGACGCCGCCGCCCCAGAAGACGAGGCGGTCCCCGTAGCGCCGCTTGAGCGCCGCAGGGTCCATGCCCGCGGCCGAACACTGCACGGGGTTGATGATGTCGAAGCCGGCCTCGATGAAGCTTTCGAAGAACTTCTCCACGCTGCCGCAGGAATGTTTGAAACATTTCCATTGCGTATTGCGATGCACCCAGGAGCAGACCTCGCGGTAGAAGGGGAGCCAGAGTTCGCGGAAGGTGTTGACGGAGCAGAACTGCGAGGTCTGGGTGCCGAAGTCGGTTCCGCAGAGGAAGACAGCGTCGACGGAATCGCCGATGGCGGCGTGAATGCGGGCAAGGTTTTCGAGGGCGGTTCCGCACTGCCGTTCGAAGACGCGGCGGACGTACCAGCGGCGGGAGACCGTGCTCATGTACCACTCGGCGACGTCGCGAATGCCGCGGGGACGTTTGAGGAAAGGGGCGGGGACGAGAGCGATGTCGCCGAAGGCGGCGCCGCCGAAGGAGCCGAGAGCGCCGCAGCCGGTCGCCTGCGCCTCCGCTGCCGCGCGGCAGAGATGGGCGAGGTCCTCCGCGGACACGACGGTGAACTCCTCGCAATTATCTTCCGGGTCGAGGTTCGATTCGTCCATGGGAGGCTGGCGGATGATGGTGTCAAAGAAGGCGCTGCCGACGGGCATTCTGCCGCTGGGCGGGGCGGAGAGGTCGCCCTCGGGGTAGATGAGGATCGTGCCATCGGGCTCCTGTGTCGTGCGGAAGTCTTCAGGAACGAGGACGGTGAGGCCGCGGAAGTCCCATTCGCGCCAGCCGGAATTCTCAAAGCCGAAGAGGGTGGTGCGGGAGAAGACGCCGACGACGCCGATGCCCATGGCTTGGCGCAGATCCTCGTCGATCCAGCCGAGCATCTGGTAGGGTTCGTGGACTTTGACGGGGCGCTTTTCGAGCCCGTAGTAGTCGCGGAGAGCGGCGACGCAGGAGACGTGGATTCCGGTCACGGCGGAGGAGCCGAAGTCGATGGGGATGCGGCCGGGGTCCCGGTGGTTCAGTGCGGCCTGAAGCCTGATTCTGGAGGACTGCATAGGCGTGGGACTGCGGGTGCAGATCCGAGCCGATGCTACCCTAAAATCAGATCCGACGCCAGAGATGGAGATTTTCAAGGAGTTCACATTCGAGGCCGCGCACCGTCTGCCGAATCTGCCGCCGGAGCACAAGTGCTCGAGGCTGCACGGGCACTCGTTCCGGGTGAAGGTGTGGGTGAGCGGAGAGGTGGAGGAACGCACCGGCTGGGTGATAGATTTCGGCGAGATCAAGGCCGCGTGCCAGCCGGTGATCGATGAACTGGACCACCGGTACTTGAACGACATTCCAGGACTGGAAAACCCGACGAGCGAGCGGATTGCGGAGTGGCTGTGGGGGCGGCTGCGTGCGGCGTTGCCGCAGCTAAGCGCGGTGGAGGTCCGGGAGACCTGCACGGCGGGCTGCCGCTACAGCGGCTGAGGGCGGTCAGAAATAGAGAAAAAGATCTGGAAATATTGTATAATCGCGGATAGACTGGTCTGGACGAGCCATGAAACCGCGAACGACTCCACACGACCGCCCGCCTGAGGCTGTGCCGGCCGTCCGCCGGGCCGCAGTGCCGGGTAAGGTCTCACTACCACCGCTGGCGAAGCTGGAATTGCGGCTGGTCGAGTGTCTGCAGAAGCGGCGGAGCGTGCGGGAGTATGCTGATGCGCCGCTGAAGCTGGAGGAACTGGCGGCGCTGTTGTGGGCGGCGCAGGGGGTCACCTCGCCGGGCGGGCTGCGGACGGCGCCGTCGGCGGGGGCGATTTATCCGGTGAAGGGGTACGTGCTGGCGTTCCGGGTGCAGGGGCTTGGGGCGGGTTTCTATGCGTTCGATCCGGAGCAGCAGGCGCTGTCGCTGTTGTCGAAGGGGGACAAGCAGGCGCGGATGGCGAAGGCGTGCGGGGATCAGCAGTGCGTGGAAGAGTGCGCGGCGGGGCTGCTGCTGACGGCTTGGTACGGGCGGTTGCGGCGGGAGTTCGGGGAGGCGGCGGAGAGGCTGGCGCTGATCGAGGCGGGGCACATCGGGCAGAACTGGCACCTGGCGGCGGCGGCGCTGGGGCTGGGCTCGGTGAGCGTGGGCAAACTGGATGGGGCGTCGGTGAAGCTGCTGCTGCCGGTGCCGGAGGACGAGCACCCGCTGTACTTCCTGGCGGCGGGGCGGACATAAGGGCGCGGCCGGGGTAGACGGCGGCAAGGCTGCCGCGACGGGTCTCTGAAACAGCGGAGGCTGCGAGAGGAGGGGCGGGCAGCGAGACTCGCATGTCCGGGGATCTTCCAGACATTTCACTCAACCGGGGACAGGGTAAAATCCGGGATTTGGTGGTACCATCCCTCTCAAGCTGAGCCGTGCTTGTCTGGTTGCTCACCGTCCTGACGGGGGTTGCCGTCGCGGCTTCCGGGCAACGCGTGCTGCTGCGCATGCCTGGCGCGCCGCCGACGCCGACGAGCGTGCGGATGGATGGCACAGAGGCGCCGCTGCGCATTGCTCCCGCGAAGCTGGGGCTGACGGCGGCAGTGGTGGTGCTGGGGGAGTCGCGGCTACGCTTGGTGGTTTGGCCGGAGCAGGAGGCGGAGTGGCTGCCGGTTTGGGCGGGAGTCGAGAAAGACAAGTGGGTGGAGAGCGAGTGGGACGTGCCGGCGGCGCAGGAGGGGTTCGAGCTGCGCGAGGCGGAGGTGGCGGGGAAGACATGGCCGGTGCTGGCGCTTGCGCCGGGCTTCCGCGCACCGCCTGCAGCGGCTCTGGCGAGGTTCCTGGATCTGGTGGAAGAGGCTTCCGGCGAGCAGGCGGGTGCGGGGCAACTGCTTGCGCTGCGTCAGGGGCTGGAGCTGTATCCGAACTACGTGCCGGCGGTGGAGGCCGGCGCGCGGCGGCGGAGAGGCTGGAGGACCATGGCGCGGCGGCGGAGATGCTGGCGCGACTGGAGAGATCCCGGCCCGGGGATCGTCAGGTTCTGCGGCGGCGCGCGGCGGCGTGCTGGAAGGGGCGGACGCCGGACGCGGAGGCCGTGCTGCGGCGGGCTGTGGAAGCGATGCCGAAGGACGCCGAGCTGCTGGAGTGGCTGGCTCGGCTGAGGCTGGCTCGGCTGAGGCTGGCGGCGGGGGACGCGAAAGAGTCCTATGGGCTGTTTCTGCGCAGCCTGGAAGCGCGGCCGGATTCCGATGTGCTGTGGTGGATTGCCGCGAATCCGGCGAAAGACCTGGGCAATGAAGCGGGAGAGAGGCGGGCGCTGCGAGAGGCGCTGAACCGGGAGCCCGGGCGGGCCGACAGGCGGGTGCGGCTGATAGAGCTAGCGCTGCGAGCCGGGGATGCCGAGGGGGTACGGAGGGCGTTGCTGGAGGCGGAGTCTTTGCCGGCGGGGGAGCCGGGGGCGCTGGAGTCGTATGCGTCTTCGTGGGAGAAGCTCGGGGAGCGGGAGAAGGCGCTGGAGTATTGGAGGGAGACGATTGGGGCGGCACCGGGCTATGATCCTGCGCGCCTCGCGGTTTGCCGGTTGCTGGAGGAGAAAGAGGCCCGGGGGGAGAGCCTGAAGGCTGCGGAGGAAGGCCTGGAAACACTGCCTGCGTCGCCGGGGCTGCATCTGGCGCGGGCGCGGGCGCTGGAGCGGCTGGGGCGGATTCAGGATGCAAGGAGAGCGCTGAGGGAAGCTGCCAAGGCTACAGATGATGCGGCGGTGCTGGAGGTACGGGCGAGGGTGGAAGAGATGTTCGAAGGGAAGGGCGCCGTGAGCGCACGGGGGGCGCTGCTGAAGCGGCTGGAGGAAGGGGACGCGCCGGCGGAGCGGCGCGAGTCCGTGCGGAAGAAGTCGGTTCGGACGGCGCTCCGCGAGGGGGACGTGGAGGAGGCGGCGAGGCTGATGGAACTCCCGGAGGCAACGGCCGTGGCAGGTGCGGGAGCAGACGGCGAGCGGGGCGTGGTGATTCCGGGCGGAGTGAAGCTGCTGAAGTACTTGTCAGGCATAGGAGGACCGGACGATCCCCGCGAATATCTGGCGGCGTTTGCGAGGGCGATCACGCAACGGACGCTGACGGTTTCCGAGAAGCAGTGGAACGAATACCGCGAACGCGCGATCGAGCACTACGAGCGGCTGATGAGGCTGCGCGAGCCGTATCCGCTGACGCACGAGGGGACGGAAGTGGTCCTGGAGGCGAAGACTGCGGCGCAGCGGCGGCAGGCGCAGCGGGTGCTGGACCTGCTGGGATACCGTTTGCGGACGCGGCGCGGAGGCGTGGAGGTGGAGGCAAGAACGGGGCAGGAGGAGGCGCGGCGGCAGAATCTGGCGACGGGGCTGGATCTGGGTGACCGGGCGATTGAGGAGTCGCTGGCGGAGGGCAAGGCGTACCGGTTCCGCATCCGGGACGATCTGGCTCCGGTGACGCCGGGGGAGAGGGCCTGGGCAGAGGTGATGAAGCGGCATGCGAATCTGCTGGGGTTCGCCGGGATGCTGCTGAAAGAGCCGGCGCTGGCGCGGCTGTATGCGGCGCTGGTGTCAGCAGGGCAATCGGCCGCGGAGGCGCTGGTGTCAGCAGGGCAAACGGCCGCGGAGGCGCTGGTGGCGCGGATTCAGATTCGTCGACTTGCGGAGGAATACGGGCTCCTGCTCTACCTGTATGGAGCGGCGATAGCGCTGGACGAACGGGGGCAGTGCGCGGCGCCGGGCGGGGAGGGTGCCGAGGCGGTGTGGCAGGCGCTGGTTGGCGTGAGTCCGCGGAAAGGGGCGCGATTTCTGGAGGCGCTGCTCAAGAAAGACGACGGGATGGTGCTGGCGTTTTTCGCGGCGATGCACGGGGTGACGACGGAGCGGCAGAGGTGGTTCTTGCGGGACGCCGAGCGGGCGCGGAAGCTTTACCGGATCATGCGGGAGGCGCCAGAATCGGACGGCGAGGGCGGGCGGATGGTGAGGGAAAGCCCAATATTGACGCTGTTCCGCGAGCTGCCGCTGGAGGAAGACGGGAGCCTGCATTTCCCCGGCGGCCCGCAGGTGTGGCAGGTGGCGCGAGGGGTAAGCGATGTGGACCGAATCGCGCGGCTGGAGCGCAGAGCGCAGAGGGTGAAGCCGGCGGAAGAGGCGGAAATTCTGGAGCGTATGGCGCGCGAGAGATATAGCGAAGGGAGGCAACGGTTTTCGCAACTGGAGAATTTCCTGATGGTGGTGCGGATGGAGGAGGCGCTGGGCCGGAGACTGGAACTGCGGGAGGCGCTGATTCTCACGCAACAGTTCAGCCGCTACGAGTGGGGCTATCCGCTGCTCACCGGATTGCCGGGGCTGGGGGAGAAGGAGCTGCTCGAGTTCTTCATGTGGGCGGAGAGCGTCAGCGGCCTGGAGTTGAAGGCGAAGAAACTGAACATCGGGCTGGTGAGCCACGTGGCGCTGCTGGAAGGGCTGCTGCAGCGGGCCGGGAGGCTGGATGCGGGGGAGGCGGCGGCGATTCCCGGGGAGCTTTGCGGCTCGATGCGAGGGGTGGAAGACGCGGGACGGATGGCGGACGCGGCGCAGAAGGCCCTTGGGAGGATCGCAGGCGCGTTGGGCGCGCCGGCCGGAGGGTTGCAGAAGGCGCTGGAAGACGCTCTGCTGGGGCGGGAGGAGACAGCGGCGGGATCGAGGAGGAGGCGCGAGTTCCGCGCCGCGCTCGCGGCGCAGAAGACGCCGCCGGTAGATCTGATTCTGGGCGCGCTGGAAGCAGTGAGCCGCGCCGCGGCGAGCGTTGACGCGGCTCGAGCCGCGGCTGCCGCCCTGGAGAAGGCAGCGCCGCAGTTGGAGGAGATGCCGCTGCCAAAATCGATGAAGGCTCCGCCGCGGTTGAAGGAAATTCAAGAGCTGTGGCAGAAGGAGGGGATCGCAGGAATTGCCCGCGAACTGCGGCAGAAGGCGGCGAGGAAGAGGCCCAACGCCAGGGATTTTGAGAGGTTGAGCCTGGAGGGGCGCCGGGCGCTTGCTCCGTGGCTCGAGCTCGCGCTGCGGGGTTTGGCGGCAGGGTACTATTTTCGGCCCTCGGATCTGCCGGTGAGCGAGGATCCGTGGCTGCTGCGGAAGTACTGGTACGCGGGCGCGAGACAGACGCAGGAGGACGTGTTCCCGGTACCCGAGTTCCGCGCCGAGAGCGAGGGGGCTGGGAGCCTTCCGTTGGGATCCGTGGGGGGCATTGCAGAGGTTTCAGGGTTTGTTGCGCTGGCCGGGCAGCGCGCCGCGCGAGGCTTTGCGGAGATGGCGGAGGCGAAGCAGGTGGCGGCCTCGCGGAGCGCGATGTGGCACAGGCTGCGCGCGGGGGATCTGAGGGCGGTGCGGCTGGCGATTCTGGCGGGGCGCGAGTGGGGGGTGGAAGCGGCATATGATGCGGGGGAGGCAGCAGAGCTGGAGAGGCGCGCGACGGGGCTGGTGTCGCTCGAGCGGCTCGGGCGGGCGAGCCGCCTGCTGCGGCGGCTCCGCAACATTCACGGGGTGATCGGGATGGCGCGCCCCTTCCGGAGCGAGTACGAGGGGCTGTGGCGCTCCGTGTGGGAGTGCTTCTCGATGACCGATCTTTTCAGGCTGGGAAGGAGTCGGAGGCGGGGGCGGATGCATCGGTGGCGTGGAAAGAGCTGCAGCGGGTGCCGCCGGAGACGTGGCAAGGCCCGGTGCAGGAGCTTGGGGCGATTCCGCTGGAGCATGCGCGGAGCGCCATGCCGAGGTTGACGCCGCTGCCGCCGTATGAGAGTTACAGGCAGGAGCTGCTGCCGGCACGGATAGGAGAGAGGCTTTCTGAGATTTCGCTGGCGCTGGCTTCGGCGGCGGATGAAGCGGGGCTGGCTCCGGAAGCACTGGCTCTGATCGCAGAGCCTTTTGCGAGACGGCTGATGAAGGAGCTTCATATGTCCGACCTGGCGGACTTCCGCCCGGCCGTGGAGTTGTGGAAGCGGGTTCGCGCCGAGGACGTGGCGGCGATGTTTGAGGACGAGGCTGGCAAAGGACCATGAGGCTGACGCGGAGAATGCTGTGGATGCTGGCAGCGGCGGTGAAGCCGGCCTTCCGGCTGGCGGGGCAGCCGCCCGTGTTCCGTGCCGAAGCGCGGCTGGTTGAGATCCACGCGACCGTGTGTGATGGACGGGGAAGGTACGTCAGCGGGCTGAAGGGCGGCGATTTCCTGATTCGGGATGGCGGGCAGGCGCAGGCTGCGGAGATCTTCGAGTCCGCGGAGAGTCCGATTTCCCTGGGATTTCTGCTGGACATCACGGGCAGCATGGCGGAGGCGCTGCCGGTGGTGAAGCGGGCGTGTGTGGAGATGCTGGATCAGCTGCGCGCCGAGGACCAGGTGGCGGTGTATGCGTTCAACGAGCGGTTCGAATGCGTGCAGGACTTCACCGCGGACCGGAGGGCGGCGGCGGCGATCCGCAAGCTGCAGGCGGCGGGCAGGACGGCGCTGTTCGATTCCCTGACGCGGGCGTCGATTCATCCGGCCGGGCGAAAGGGGAAGCGCTCCCTGGTGGTGCTGACGGACGGCAATGACAATGCAAGTTCGCTCACGATGGAATCGGCGCTGCGGAGAGCGAGGCGGGAGGCGATTCCGATTTACTGCGTGGCGCAAGGGGACGCGTTGCGGTCCTCGAAGCTGATGGAGACGCTGGAGAGGATCGCGGGCGCAACCGGGGGGAGCGCGTTCCGGCTGGACAAGCTGTCGAAGACCGAGGAGATTTTCGCGCACATCGGGCGGGACCTTCTGGCGTCGTATCTGCTGGCCTACCGGCCGCAGCCCGGCAACGGGGAGTGGCGGCCGATCGAGGTGCGGGTGCGCGGGAAAAAAGACGCGCGGGTACGCTGCCGCGAGGGCTACTTTGCCGAGTGAGGCGGGCCCGCGCGAGGCGGGCCCACGGCGGTTCCATCCGGTTATTCGGACACGAAGCGGTAGTTGCCGGAGCCGGTTTCGAAGACGGTATAGCCGCGTTCGGCGCGCAATGGTTTCAGGCCGCCCGCTTCGGCAACCTTGCCCGTGCCCGGGACGTAAATGGTTGCGGTGGTGTTGGGCGGGATGGAGACTTCGAGTTGCAGCGCGCTGCCGGAGCGTTTCCAGGAAGAGGAGATGGGGCCGAAGAGGGAGCGGTGGGTGGCACGCACGAAGTCGAGGCCCGGGACCGGGAAGGGCTGGATGATGGTGTGCTGGAAGCCCGGTTTTTCGGGGTCGGGGCGGATGCCGGCGAGGTACTCGTACATCCAGACGGCGAGGTCGCCGATCTGCATGACGTGGTTCATGGAGTTCATGGCGGGGTCGGCGGTGTCGCCGTTCCAGAGCTCCCAGATGGTGGTGGCGTCTTTGGAAACCATGTAGCCCCAGCCGGGGTAGGTAGTCTGCGTGGCGATGGCGAAGGCGACGTCGGGGCGGCCGTTGTCGGAGAGGGTGCGCATGAGCCACTGCGCGCCGACCAGGCCGACGCCGACGTGGTTGTTGCTCTCCTTCTCGATCTTCTCGACGAGGCGCTGGAAGACGCGGGAGCGGTCTTCGGGGGGCGCCATGTCGAAAGCGAGAGGCAGGACGCTGGAGGTTTGGGTACCGTTGTCGAAGCGGGCTTCGTCGGGCTTGTACCAGGCGCGGAGGAAGGCCTGGCGGAGTTCGGCGGCGAGGCGGTCGAGTTGTTCGGCGTCCTGCGTGCGGCCGAGCATGCGCGCGTTGGAGCTGACGTACTTGACCATCTGATGGTAGTAGGCGGTGCTGAGGAGAGCGCCGGCGGTGATGCGGGCGGGGTCCTTGGAGTGGATCAGCTTGGGATCTTCGGGCGGGACGCACCAATCGCCGTATGTGTTGCGGGGCATGATGCCGTCCTTGAGGAATTGCCGCATATAGTCGACCCACTTCTTCATGCCGTCGTAGTGGCGTTCAATGATGCGTCGGTCGGCGTACTGGCGGTAGACCATCTGCGGCGCGAGGACGAAGGTGCTGGGCCAGACGACGCCGTCGTTGTAGAGAACCCAATAGGTGGGGGCGACGTCGGGGATGCTGCCGGTGGGACGCTGGGAGTCGGCGATGTCCTGGATCCATTTCGTATAGAAGGCGGCGACGTCGAAGAGGTAGCTTTCGCTCAGGCTGACGACGCTGCGGTCGCCGAGCCAGCCCTGTTTTTCGTCACGCTGGGGGCAATCAGTGGGGATGCTGCGGTAGTTGCCGCGAATGCCCCAGTAGATGTTGCGGTGGATGCGGTTGAGCAGGGAGTGCGAGCTTTCCCATTCGCCGGCGGGCTCCATGGCGTCATGGACGACGCGGCCTTCGAAGGAGCCGAGCGCGGGCTTGCCGGGGTAGCCGGTGATTTCGACGTAGCGGAAGCCGTGATAGGTGAAGCGGGGTTCCCAGGTTTCCGGGACGCCGCCTTTCAGGACGTAGTGGAGGGTGGCGCGGGCGCCGCGGAGGTTGTCGACGTAAAGGTTGCCGTCCCCGCGCAGGGACTCGGCGAGACGGATGCGCACCTGTGTACCTGCAGGACCTTGAGCTTTCAGACGCACCCAACCGACCATGTTCTGGCCGAGGTCGTAGATGTAGACGCCGGGGCGGATTTCCTTGAAGGTTTTCGGGGCGAGGGTTTCGATGACGCGCAGGGGTTCCGCCATTTGCGCGCGGAGTGCGCCGGGAGGGGCTACGACGATCTGGACGGGCTCCCACTTGGAGTCGTCGAAGCCGGGCTGCGCCCAGCCGGGCATTTCCATGCGGGCGTCGTAGAATTCGCCGTCGTATTCATTGTTGGCGCGGATCGGGCCATCGGTGGTGAGCTTCCAGGACTCATCGGTGACGATAGTTTCCTTGCGTCCGCCGGCGTATTCGAGTTCGATCTGGGCGATGGCTTTGGGATAGCCGTAGCCGCGAGCCGGGAGCGGGACGCGGCGGCGAGGCTGCCAGTAGCGGCCGTTGCCGAGCCAGAGGCCAACGGCGTTGCGGCCGGGCTTGAGCATGGAAGTGATGTCGTGCGTGACGTAGAAGACCCGCTTTTCGTACTCGGAGAGGGCGGGGGAGAGGACGTGATCGCCGGCCTTGGCGCCGTTCAGGTAGAGTTCGCTGAGGCCGAGTCCGGCGACGTAGGCGGTGGCGCGAAGCAGGCGTGGCTCGACGGTGAACTCCTTGCGGAGCATGCGCGCCGGGAGCGCCTGTTCTTCGCGGAGGCCGACTTCGCCCCAAGGGTCCATGCCGTAAGGGCCGAGAACGCGCGCGGGGCGCCAGCCCTCGTCGTCTTTGCGCAGGGCCTGCCATTCGGGGCCGGTGGCGAAGACGAGGGGATCGCCGGAGGCGAAGTCGACCTTGAGGGCGCCGAGGACGCCGGCCTGGTCCTCGCGCGTGTTGCGGGCGGTGACGAGGAATTCGTTCGAGCCTGGCTTGAGGAACGGTTCGAGGTGGAAGATCATCGGCAGCGCTGGATTGTTGCCGCGGCCGGCGAACTGGCCGTTGACGGAAAGTTCGAATGTGTTGTCGGCGCCGAGGACGAATACGGCGGTTTTCAGGGGCCGGTCCTGGGGGAGGTTGAAGGTGGCGCGGAAGCGGCGTGTTTCGGCGGGTGCCTGCCGGGCGGGATCGCCTTCATCGAACCAGATCCATTGGGCCTGACGGAGAAGCTGGAATGGGCTGTTGGGGTCCTTGTAATAGGTCTTTTCATCGCGGCCGATCCATTTGCCTTTCCAGTCTTCGGGTTTCAACAAGCCCATGGACCAACGGGCGGTGTCGCTCCATTGAGAGGGCTGGCCGTTTTCGTCCCAGACCATGACGCGCCACCATACAGGCTGGCCTGAGGCGAGTGGCTTGCCTTCGTAGACGATGTGAATGCTTTGCCCGGAAGCGACCTTGCCGGAGTCCCAGAGGTCGCCCTTGCCGGCGCGGGCGAGAGAGGCGGAGCTGGCGACGACGATGCGGTAGCCGGTCTGACGGAGGTTGCGGGCAGCGGGGTTGGCGGAGGCGAGCAGCCAGCTCAGGCGGGGGGCGGTTTCGTCGATGCCGAGGGGATTCGTGCGGTATTCGGTGCGGAGATCGACGGGCCTGAGGGATGCCGCGGGCGCGAGGGTGGAGAAGATCACGAGGGGAAGGAAAGCGTGCTTCATGGCTGAGGACTCCTCACTTTGCATGGGGCCGCGCGAGCAGGGAGGCGGCCCGACGACAGAGCATCTTATCAGCCCTTGCGCGGGGGCGGGGAGGCTGAGCCGCGGCGCCAGCAGCCGGGCTCGTGGGCGTCGATCATGCCCATGGACTGCATGAAGGACTCGACGGTGACGGGGCCGACGAATGTCCAGCCGCGGCGCCGGAGGTCGCGGGCGAGTTCCCGCGGAGGGCGGCCATGAAAGGACCAGAGGTAGCGGTCGAGGGAGCCGAATTCGCGGACGAGTTCGCAGGCGCGGCGGGCGTTGTTGAGCACGGAGGCGATCTTGCCGCGGTGGCGGATGATGGCGGGATTGGCGAGCAAGGCTGAGACCTGCTCGTCGTTCCAGGCGGCGAGAGTCAGGAAATCGAAATCGGAGAACGCGCGGCGGAAGGCCTCGCGCTTGCGCAGGATGGTGAGCCAGCTGAGGCCGGACTGAAAGCCTTCGAGGCAGATCTTTTCGAAGAGCCGGATGTCGTCGTGAACGGGAACGCCCCATTCGTGGTCGTGATAAGCGACATAGTCCGGGGCGTTGCCGCACCAGGCGCAGCGCCGGAGTCCGTCGGCGCCGAGGAGGAGGCGGGGGCGTTCGGGCATCTGGAATTCCAGCTTGCCAGAAGCGTGCAGGGATTGCGCGGGGCGAGTGCAGGGGCTGCGCAAGCGGCGCGGCGTGGCGCGGTGGCGGGCCTTGCGGATCAACGGGTTGGCTGCCGGCAGAGGATGGAGGTCCGGATGCATTGGAAAACAGCGCCACGAGGTTGGCGAATTCAAGATTGAGGAGATCAGAAAGATGAACTGGAGAATGATGGTGGTTGCGGTTGCGGCGGCGGGAGCGATGCTGGCGCAGGGGCCGCGCAGCGGCGGGCCGCAAACGGGGCAAGCCCTGCGAACCGGCGGCGCGCTGGATGTGACGCAGACGGTGGTGATCGAAGGGACGATCACGTCAGTGAAGATCGCCGCGGGAGTCGAGTACCCGTCAATCACGGTGGACGACAAGGTCGTGAAGATCGCGCCGGTGTGGTATTTGCTGGACCACGACTTCGAGCTGGCGGTGGGCGACAGTGTGAAGATCCTGGCAGTCCACTGCCTGTGCGCGGAGGACACCTGGTATGCAGTGGAGATCACGAATGGGGGTGTGACGCTCGTGCTGCGGGATTCGCTGGGAATTCCGCTGTGGGTGAGGTCGCTGAGGGCAAGGGGCGAGGCCGCTGGCGGACAGCGTGGGGGCAACACCGCCGCGCCGGTTGCTGGCGGCGCCTGCCTGGACACGGCGACGGTGCAGAGCTACGAGGGAGTGGTGGCGATCGTGAATGCCGGCGTGGGGATCCAGCAGCCGACGCTGGTGTTGAAGATGGCCGATGGCAAGCTGGCAGCAATCCGGATCGGGCCTGAACGAGTGCTGCTGGGGAACGATGTGGAGCTTGCGGAAGGGGCTCGAGTGACGGTTGTGGCCGGGGTGTCGTCGTGCACGGATTCGCTGGTGGCGCTGCGGCTGACGACGGCGGAGGGCGTGACTGTGGAATTCCGGGACGAGACGGGGCGGCCGGTGTGGCCGCGGTAAGAGCGGAAGCAGAAAGGCCCGGCGCCGGCGCGTTCCCGCAACGCGCCGGCGTTTTGCCGTTTCAGCACGGAAACTCTTGTGATAGAAAAGGGGCGGGATGGCATACTGCGAGGCTGGCTGCCTGATGGGCGAGTCAGCGAACCATTGCAACGGGAAGGCCTGCCTGGTGGCGGCGGCGCGCCAAGGCGACGAGAAAGCGAGGGAGCGGCTGTTCACACTGCTGGCCCCTTTTGTGGAGCGCCATGCACGAAAGGTGTGCGGGGAGGCGGGGATGGCGCAGGACATCGCCCAGGCGGCGCTGCTGAGGGTGCTGGAGCACCTGACGGAATTGCGCCAGCCGGATAGGCTCGCGGCGTGGGCGAGGCGGATTGTCACGAACGAGTTCCGGATGGAAGAGCGCGGCCGTGCGCTGCGGCGTCAGGCATCACTGGCGGCAGAGGTGGACACGCCCTTATGCGAGGCAGAGAGGCGGCTGGACGCACGCCGCGAATTGGGGCACGTTCTGGAGGCGGCGCCGCTGCTGCCGCCGCTGCTGGAAGAGACGTTCCGGATGCGCGTGGTGGAGGGCCTGACGACGCGGCAGACAGCGGAGAGGCTCGGGGTGAGCGTGGAGGCGGTGCGGGCGCGGCTGGCGAGGGCGCGCAAGAGGCTGCGGCCGGTCCGGCCGAACTCGAAGGGGACACTCTCGAAAATCCCTGGCTAAGTCATTGACTCCACGTTGGCGCGTTGAAAAGCGGCCTCGTAGCCGTAGCGGCGGAATTCCGCTTTGAGTCTCCCCATGCGCTCCCGCGGCCGTGCGAAGTCGAGCGGCCGAGGTTCTCTCTCCTCCGCGACCACACGCTCGGCCCGATTTTCATTCCTCCCGGTGTGCGAACGCTCATGGCAACAGCCTGACGGCGCAGTTCGGGCACGTGCGTCGTGGCTGACTCGCGCGAGGACGCAACCTTGCTGGAACGATTGGACGAAAGCCGCGTCAGGCCACGCCGGACCATGGCAAGAATTCGCCCGGCGGCCCGCTGCGGATGCTTCATCCAGCGGACGGCCGGATTGCCAGCAGCCGTTCTCGCCAAGCACCGGACAAATCAGACCAGTTGGCTTGGAGGAGCGTTTCAGGCTCCGCGCCGCCAAATGGCGGCATGGTTGGAGGAGGCAATCCACTCCCGGGTCTGTTTGTTGAAGGTTCAAAAGAGCCGGATCAAGCTGCGCCTATCGGATCAGGCTGTGGCTTCCGGCTGCGGGCGCACCATGCGGCGGATGATCCAGACGACGAGGGCGAGGCCGACGATGACGGCGAGGACCGGGATCGTGTAGGCCCAAAGGCGGAGCTGGCCTTCGGGTTCCATCAGGATCCGCGTGCCGTACTTGGCCTTGTAGAAGTCGAGGATTTCGCGGTCGCTGCGGCCTTCCTGCACCATGCGGGCGATCTCGGCGCGCATTTCAGCGGCGATCTCGCTGCGGTGTGCGGCGACGCTTTCGCTCCAGCAGCAGGGTGCGATGAGCTTCTCCTGCAAGGCGCGGGCGCGGTCCATGTTCGTCTGGCCCCAGGCGGCGGCGACCGCCGAAACGGCCAAAATCATCAAGACAACGATCCGGTTCATTCGCATCCCAGCCTCTCAACGGTTTCTGTTTCCGTAGCGTCCCATTCGCCACAGGGGTGTGCCGTCCTCGGTGCGGAGCGCCAGCGTTTTCTTCTGGGCAGGCAGCTCCACAGATCGGGCGACCACGTCCTGTTTCCAACGGAACCCCTGCACTACTACCTCGGCGCCTGCTTGCGGGTTGAAGTCCTGCTCGATGAGGAAGCGAAGCGAGCCCAGCTGAACCCGGACAGAACCGTGGCTGGTCTTGACAAGCATGGCGGGGAAGCCGAGCCCGGGGGCGGCGGCCATCCGTTCCACGACACCCTTGACTTCGACGCGTTCGGCGCCCGCCAAGGCAGCGGGCGTGGGGAAAGCGGCGTCACCGGGCTGCGCGAGGGCGAGGCCGGTGAGAAGCGCCAAAGCGGCGAAGGCGATGCGATTCATGGCGCCTCCTTCATTGTACGGCGTCCAGCGTCGGAGCAACCTGCAGGCTGTTCCGCCGGAGTTCCCGGTGCAAGCCAATGACCAAGCTCGCCGCGCTGTGGTGCAATGAGATGGCGGCGCGATGGGGCCCAGGCGCGCAGGATTTGCCTGGCGCCGCTGCAAAGAATGCGCCGCAGGAAGCCCATGCCGCCACCCAAGCCAGCACTGCCCCAGGCAGCGACAGGCGCTCTTTTGATCTCGTTCGCCCTTGCGCTGCCAGTCTGGCTGCTGTGGAGCTCCTGGTCCGCCTACCGGATGCAGGAACAGCAGCGGGAGATCTACCTGAGAAGCCGGCTTGGCGCGCTGGCGGCGAGGCTGGAAACGTTCCGCGACGCGGAGACGGAGAGCGCCTTCGAGATCCTCTCGGCGGAGGAGCCCGGGCTGGCGGGATTGCAGATCCTGCGGGAGCCGGCGGCGGGCGACGGACTGGAAGCCGTGTGGGAGGGGCGGCAACTGTTCCTGCTGGAGGAGGTGGAGTTACAGGGGCGAAGAATGCTGCGCGGTTCGATTCCGTTTCACTGCGGCGGCAGGCTGTGCGTGGCCCGGATGGATGTGAGCCCGGAGGCGGCGGAATTCCTGATGATGCCGGCGCGGCGCAACGTGGCGGCGTCGGCAGCGGCTGCGGCGGCGCTGGCGCTGTTGAGCGTGCTGGCGTGGCGGGCGCATGTGGCGAGGCAGCGGGCGCTGTTGCGGCAGGCGGAGATGGAGCACCTGGCGTCGATCGGGAGGATGTCGTCCGTGCTGGCGCATGAGATCCGGAATCCGCTGGGAACCATCAAGGGGTTTGCGCAATTGATCGAGGAAAGCGCTGTGGAGGGGCAGAAGCGGCTGGCGGCGCCGATTGTTTCGGAGACGGCGCGGCTGGAGCGGCTGGTGAACGACCTGCTGGCTTACGGCAAACCACGCGAGCCGCAGATGAGACGGGTACGGTTGCAGCCGCTGGTGGCGCAGGCGGTGGAAGAGCACGCGAGGGCGGGATTCGAGAAACGGATCGACTGGCGCGTGGAACCGGGCGAGGAGGGGATCGAAACGGATACCGACCCGGAGCTGCTGCGGCAGGTTCTGGACAACCTGCTGCGCAACGCGGCGGAGGCGGCGGCGACCAGCGAGGCGCCGGAGGTTCGGGTGGTGATGCAGGTGGAGCAGAGAGGGGCGAGGATCGAAGTGCGGGACAACGGTCTGGGCTTTTCCGAGGAGGCTCTGCGGCGCGCCTTTGAACCGTTCCAGACGACCAAGGCCATGGGGACGGGGCTCGGGCTGGCGATATGCCGGCGGCTGGCGCGGATGCTGGGAGGAGACGTGGAAGTGGGCAACCACGCAGCAGGCGGGGCGGTGGCCACGCTGTGGCTGCCTCTGGCACAGGCGGAGAAAAATGCGGATGCGGCGCCGGAGCATCGGATACACTCGTAATTTGGATCAATTCCGACCCGCCGGAAGGAGCTCCAATTGCCGCAGATCCTCGAGGAAATTCTGAGCCAGGCGCCGCGGTTCAGCGTGACTGGCGTGCTGGATATTCTGCTGGTAGCGGCACTGATCTACCAGGTGCTGCTGCTGATCCGGGGCCGGCGCGCGGCGCATATCCTGGCGGGGATCGTCATTGTGGTGGCTGCATACGGACTGTCTGTGGCGGCGGGGTTGACGGTTTTGCGGACGATACTGGAGGCGCTGGCGCCATACACGGCGTTTGCGCTGATCGTAATGTTCCAGAGCGAAATCCGGCGGATGCTGACGCGGATCGGCGAGCGAAAATGGGCGGGATTTGGTTCGCGGGTAGAGTCGCGGGAGGTGGCGGAGGAGATCGTGCTGGCAGTCAGCCATCTGGCGGCGCACAAGACCGGGGCGCTGATCGTGATCGAGGGGGAGGTGGGGCTGCGGACGTTCATCGAGAGCGGCGTGCCGATTGATGCACGAGTGACGCGCGACCTGCTCCTGGCGCTCTTCGAGCCGGGCGGACCGCTGCACGACGGCGCGGCGATCGTGACGGGCGGGCGGCTGGCGGCGGCGTCCTGCTTTCTGCCGCTGACGATGAATCCGGAGCTTTCGCGCGTGCTGGGTACGCGGCACCGGGCGGCGATCGGCGTGAGCGAGGATGCCGACTGCCTGGCGATCGTGGTGAGCGAGGAGCGCGGGACGATTTCGGTGGCATGGGGCGGGGAGGTGGAGAGCGACGTCACGCCGGAGCGGCTGGCGGAGCGGCTGAGCCGCCCGTCGCAGACGGCGCCGCGCACGCAGCCTGCGGCACAGGAGGGCGGGCGCGCATGAGACGGCTGCTCACGCACAACCTGGGGCTGAAGCTGCTGTCGCTGGCGCTGGCGTTTCTGGCGTGGCTGTTCTACAGCGGCTCGCGGGAGCTGACGACGGCTGTGTCCGTGCCCGTGCAGTACCGCAATATTCCCACGGATCTGGAGATCGGGCCGAACCTGGTGGAAGAGGTGCGGCTGATTGTGCGCGGACCGTCGCCGCTGCTGAGCCGCGTATCGGCGTCGCCGTCGCCTGTGATTCTGGACCTGGGGCGGGTGAGGAGGTCGGGGGTGACGACTTTCTCGATCGAGCGGTCGAATGTGGATCTCCCGTCGGGCGTGGTGCTGGAACGGGCGATTCCGTCGCAGATCCAGATCCGCACGGAGAGGCGCGAGGTGAAGCAGGTGGCAGTGGTGCCGGTGTTCGAGAACGTGCCCGAGGGATACCGCGTAGAGTCGTGGTCGGTGGCGCCTGCTATGCTGACGCTGTCGGGACCGCAGGGCCGGCTGGATGCGATCCACGAAGTGCGAACGGACCCGATCGACCTGCATGTTCGGCTGGAGCAGGGGCAAGTAGAGACGGTGGCCTATGCGGGCGACCCGCGGGTGCATTTTTCGGAGTCACCCCAGGTGGTGGTGCGGTTTCTGCTGCGGCCTGCGAACGCGGCGGCGCCTGGGACCGAGGAGAAGAAGCATTGAGCGGGAGAAGGCTGTTCGGCACGGACGGGATCCGGGGCGTGGCGGGGCAGGCGCCGCTGGACCCGCAGACGGTGTACGCCTTTGGCGCGGCTCTGGGCGAGTGGGCGCTGAGACACGAGGAGCGGCGCGTGCTGATCGGGATGGACACGCGCGAGTCCGGACCACAACTGGCGGCGCTGGTGGCGGCGGGGCTGAGAGCAGCAGGCGCGGCGGCGCTGAGCGCGGGCGTGGTGACCACGCCGGCGGTGGCGTATCTGACCCGGACGGGGCCTTTCTCCGCCGGGGTGATGATTTCGGCGTCGCACAATCCGTATGAGGATAACGGACTGAAGGTGTTCGCACACGACGGGCTGAAACTGCCGGACGAGGAGGAGTTGCGGCTGGAGGGCCGCATCTTCGAGATCTGCGCAGCAGCCCCGGCGATGCCCGCAGGGCTCGAGCCGGAAGAGGATCTTTCGCTCGCGGGGCGCTACCTGGAATATCTGGCCGGAAATGCGCAGGCGGCTCTGGGGGGGCTGCGGATTGTGCTGGACTGCGCGCATGGCGCTTCCTGGCGGCTGGCGCCGCCGCTGTTCCGGCGCCTGGGAGCGATCGTGACGGAAACGGCGTGCGAGCCCAACGGGCGCAACATCAACGCGGCCTGTGGGGCTCTTCACTTGGAAGGGCTGCGGAGGCGGGTATTGGAAGAGGGGGCGGACCTTGGGGCGGCGTTTGACGGCGATGCGGACCGCTGCATCCTGGTGAGTGGATCGGGCAAGATCATCGACGGCGACCACGTGCTACTAGTGGCAGGGCGCGACATCCGCCCGCGCGCCGTGGTGGCGACGGTGATGTCGAACCTCGGGCTGGAGCGGGCGCTGGCGAAAGACGGCATCGGATTGATCCGCACCGCCGTCGGAGACAGGTACGTGCTGGAAGAGATGCTGCGGCAGGACCTGCCTCTGGGCGGCGAGCAGAGCGGACATGTGGTCTTCCGGGATTGTTCGACGACCGGCGATGGGCTGCTGACGGCGCTGCGGGTGGCTTCGATCACGCGCGAGGCGCAAGCGACGCTGGACGAGCTGACGCGGGACTTCGCGGTGTATCCGCAGAGGCTGGTGAACGTACGTTTCCGGGAGAAGAAGCCGCTGGAGCGGCTAGCGGGTGTGCAGGCGGAGATCCGTGAGGCGGAAGCCGAGTTCGGCGGCGCGGGGCGCGTGATTGTGCGCTTCTCCGGCACAGAGCCGCTGGCGCGCGTGATGGTAGAGGGGCCGGACGCGGAGCGGGTGGAGTTCCGGGCGCGGCGGATTGCCGCGGCGATCGAGGCGGAGCTGGGCTGAGCGGGGCGGATCAGTAATTCTTTGAGCGTTCGTGGCGCGCTCGCTGTGCGCGGCCCATAGCCTTGACGCCGGCGAGGGTGGGGTCGGCGGCGGCGAGCCGGCCGAGCTGCGTGGCGACCTTCTCGATGGCGCGGGCGACGTCGCGGATGTCCTCCTCCTCGCCGATGAAGCAAAACTGAAAAAGCCACAAGGCCTCTTCATAGGCGGCGCGCTCGGCGGCGGGGCAGCGGCAGGATTCATAGCCGGAGCGGAGCTGCGCCCAATTGTCCGGCGTGGCGTAGAACAGGTCGCTGCGGTAGACGGCCTCGTAGAAGCGGCCGTCGCAGGGCACGCCCTCGGCTTCGATGGCGGCAGCGAAGAGATCGCGGTGTGGGGCGGGCGTGCCGGGCGCCGGGCGGTACTGGAAGACGTAGCAGTACATCGTCGGGGAGGTGATCTGCGGCTGGGCGGGGAGCAGCCGCACGGCGGGCAGCCCGCCGATGAGAGATTCGAGCAGCGCGGCACGGCGGGCGCGGAGTTCTCTCAGCGCGGGGAGGCGTTCGAGCTGGCCGAACAGCAGCGCGACTTGCAGGTCGGTCATGCGGTAATTCAGGCCGAGGAGGCGGCGGCCGTACTGATCGGTGAGGGAGGCGCGGCCGCAGTTGATCACGGTCTGGAGGGCCTCGTAATATTCGAGCGAATTCGTGGTGAGCAGCCCGCCCTCGCCGCTGGTCATGAGCTTGCTTTCCTGCAACGAGAAGGAGCCAATGTCGCCGATGGCGCCGGCGCCGCGGCCTTTCCACGCGCCGCCATGGGCGTGGGCGCAGTCCTCGATGACCTTGAGGTTGTGATCGCGGGCAAGCCGCATCAGCGCGTCCATGTCCGTGAAGCGCATGGCGAGATGCACGGGGATGACGGCTTTCGTCCGGGGGGTGATGGCGGCCCGGGCGCTCTCGACGCTGAGGCAGTAGGTGTCAGGATCGACATCGGCGAACACCGGGACGCCGCCCATGGCGAGAACGGCGGTGGCGGTGCCGTCCCATGTGTAAGCCGGGACGATCACCTCGTCACCAAAGCGCACGCCGGCGGCGATCAGCGCGGCGGTCAGCGTGACGGTTCCGTTCGCGGCGGGCAACGCGTAGCGGGCGCCCTGCATTTCGGCGAAGCGCGCGCAGAAGTCCTGCGCGAGCGGCGTGGGGTAGGGAAAGCCGCCCCAACGGCGGCTTTGGACGGTGCGGAGAATGCGGCCGACGTCGGCCTCGTCGTACTGCGGCCAGGGAGAGAAAGGCTTGCGGCGGACGGGTTCGCCGCCGAGAATGGCGAGGGTGCTCACACGGGCTCCGGGGAAATTTGAAAATGAATTTCAGTTTTTCGTTCAGCATACGCTATAGTGATCGGGAAGGCAAACCGGCAACCGGCGCGGGGAGGATGCATGCGGACTTTTGTATTCGCGGTGATGGGCGTCTGCGCCGCCAGCGGCGCCCAATGGCGAGTGAGGATCGAGGAGCCGACGGGACTCTACCGGCGAACGGCGGAGGTGGTGGCGCTGGGGCTGGAAAAGTTTGCGCTGCACCGTGAGGGATTCACGGTGCTGGATCCGCAGGGCAGGGAAGTGCCGCATCAGGTGCCGGCGGGGGAGCTGTTGTTTCCGGTGTCCGTGATGCCCGGGGAACTGCCAGAGTACAGGGTGGCGTGCTGCAGTTCAGGAAGCGGCGCATTTCCCAATCCGATTGTGGCGAGGCGCGTGGGGCTGCGGCAGGTGGAGTTTGGCAACGAGATGTTCCGGGCGGTGATCGACACAGGCGTGGGCGCCATCGTGGAGGCGTACGTGTTGCGCGCGGCGGAACACAAGCGGCTGAATCTGGTGGAGCTGACGCCCGAGGACCGCAAGTCGCTGGAAGGCGACATTCATGAGGACTCGCCGGAGGCGGCGCGGGTGATTCCGCCGCCGGTGCCGGGAGTGGAGGGTCCGAACACCGGGTGGACGTCGCTGGGCGGAAGCGGGGCGTTCGCGGGAGTCGAGATTGTGGAAAGCGGCCCGCTGCGGGGGCGCATCCGGTTGAGCCGGGCAGGAGAGACGTGGGAGATCGTTTGGCACGCAGGGAGCGCGGCATTCCGGTGGAGGGCGGGGAAGGGGTTCCGGTTCGCGAGCCTCTCCGCGTCGCCGTATGTTCCATTTGACCGGTGCGCGGATGGGAGTGAGTACCGCTGGCCGACGGGACCGGGGGGAGGGGAGCCGCCCTTCAGCCTGGTGGCGCCGCGGGAATGGAGGAGCCTGCCGGGCGGGCACATGGTTTACTGGCAGCGGGCGGAGGACTACGGGGCGCTCGGGATTGTGGCGCTGGACAGAGATCTGGAGTGGACCGGTGCGTGTTCGCGGCGGTTTCTGGCGGAGAAGAACGACGGAGTGGCGGAAATCGCCGTGACATTTCCCTTGTGGAAAGGCAGCGAGACGGTGCTGGAGGCGCGGCGGGAATACCGGGTGTTGACGCAGCCTGTGCTGGCGGACGTGGCGCCGGCGGAGGCGCCGCTTGCCATGACCGCGCCCGCGCCAAGGGAGCTTCCCGGAGAGGTGCGCGAAGCGGAAGCGTCCCTGTTCGAGCCGGCGGTGATGAGCCTGGACGGAACATGGGATCTGGCGTGGGCGGAGAAGGGGCAGGGGCCGCCGATCAAGGGCTGGCGGAAGGTGCGGGTGCCCGGCACCGTCCATGCGCAATGGCTTCCGGCAGAGCAGATTTACACGCGGGCGGCGGAGTGGATCAGCGGGAAAGAGTGGTGGTACCGCAGGCAATTCGAGGCGCCGAAGGCATTCTTGGGGAAGCGGATTTTCTTGCAATTTGAGGCCACAGACTACTATGCCGACGTCTATCTGAACGGACGCTGGCTGGCAAGACACGAGGGCTATATCGACCCCTGGGAGGCGGAAATCCCGCCGGAGGCGCTGCGGGAGGGGCGGAATGAGCTGGCAGTGCGCGTGTGGACGCCAGTGCACTACTACTGGAAGCACCGTCCGTACACGGTGAAGGGGTCGTACGGGGCGGTGGATCAGAAGCCGGATGACATCACGGCCCTGGGGATCACGCGTTCCGTGAGGCTGCGGGCGTACGGGGAAGCGCGGGTGACGGACGTGGCGGTGAACACGCGGCTCAAGGAGGGCGGGGCGGACGTGGATGTGGGACTGGGGGCGGACGGGGAGACGGAAGGGCTTGCGTGGGAGCTGACGCTGAAGCCGGCGAACTTCGACGGGCGGCCGTTGCAGGTGCGGCGCCCGTTTACGCGGCGTGTCACGATCCCGGTCGAAGGGGCGAGGCTGTGGTGGACGTGGGACACAGGGACGCCCAATCTGTACTGGCTGGACGTGCGGCTGCTGGGGGCGGAGGGCCACGTTCTGGACGGCCGGAGGCTGCGGATCGGGATCAGGGAAGTCGAGAAAATCGGCTGGAATTTCTATCTGAACGGGCGCAAATTGTTCATCCGGGGCACAAATTACTACTATCACCTCTTTCTTTCCGAGATGGACCGCCGGAAATACGAGCGGGACATGGCGCTGATGCTCGGAATGAACGTGAACATGATCCGGCTGCACTGCCACTTCACGAATCCGGAATTCTACGATCTGGCGGACGAAAAGGGCGTACTGCTCTGGCAAGATTTTCTGGAGGCCTGGTATCCGCACGACAGGGCCTTTTCGCAACGGGCGGCGAGGCTGTATGACAACCACATCCGTTACGTGCGAAACAGGCCGAGCGTGGCGCTGTGGGCGGCGAGCGATGAAGAGGACTTCGAGAACTACCGGGACCTGACCAAGCACCTGGCGGCGCGGCCCTATTTTCTGGATCCGCAACGACGCCCGGTGGTGCGTTCCACCGGGCGGTTCGGCGACAGCCACGTGTACTACGGCTGGTATGGGGGCAGCATCTGGGAATACGCAAAGCTCGAAGAAGAATTTGTGTCCGAGCTGGGTGCCACGGCTTTGCCGAATTACGAGACGCTGAAGGCCTTCATGGACGGGAAATGGCCGTTCACGAAATACCGGGAGGAGTGGGAATGGCGGCGGTTGCAGGTGCCGGAGGCGCTGCGGGCGTGGGGGGATCCGGAGGGGACGACCATGGAGGAGTTCATCCCGCGGACGCAGGCGTACGTGGCGCGGCTGTTCCAGTTGGCCATTGAACGGATGCGGAGGCGGAAGGCGGAGGGCGCCGGGGGAATTCTGCACTTCCACGCCATCGACATCTGGCCTTCAGTGACCATGGCGGCGATCGATTTCGAAAGGCGTCCGACAAAGGTCTACGACACGGTGCGGCGGAGCTTCGCGCCCGTGGGAGCGCTGTTCGAGTACGACCGCGACCGGTGGCGCGCCGGCGAGGTGATGCAATGCGCGGTGTGGGCGGTGAACGATTTATGGCAGGAGCAGCCTGGGCTGGAACTGCGGTGGAGGATCGAGGGGGGCGGCATGGCGGCAGTGGGGAACGGGGTGTTCCGGGTGGCGTTGGAGGCGGATTCGGTGAAGCGGGCGGGCGTGGTGGAATGGCCTGCGGGCACACCGGGAATGTACCGGCTGGTGGTGGAGACCGCGGGCGCGGACGGGAGGCGGATCTCGGAAAACATTTTTGAATTCGAGGTGACCGGACTGTGAAATGGACGGGCATTCCTGTGCTGTGCGCGTGTGGCGCGCTGATGGGGCAACCGCTCCGCGTGGGGACGTTCGCTGCGGAGATCCGGACGGAATTCACGGTGAAGCAAGGGCTGCCGTCGAACGACGTGCTGCGGGTATGGCTGGATGCGGGAGGGCGCGTGCGGGCGGCAACGGCAGCGGGGGCGGCGAGGCTGGAGGGCGAACGCTGGGTACGGGATGATTCATTGCCGCCTCCGGTGAAGCGCGTGGCGGCGGGCCCCGGCGGAGTGGTGGCGCAGGAGAGGGAGGAGGGGCTGTTCTTGCGCCGCAGAGGGGGCAAGCCGGAGCGGCTGTTTCCCTCCGACGGGCGGCGGAGCTGGGCTCCTACGGACGTGCGAGGCGTTGTGTTCGATTCGAAGGGGCGGCTGTGGTTCTGCTCGCCACAGGGGGCGGGCGTGCTGGAGAAGGGGCGGTGGACGCTTTACACGGGCGCGGATGAGCTGCCGTACGACGATTTCACGGCGATTGCGGCAGGCGGGGACGGTTCCGTCTGGTTCGGAACGCGGATCGGCGCGATCCGCTTTGACGGGCAGACGTGGGAATACCGGCAGGGGAGGCGATGGCTGCCGCATGACGAGGTGAGGGACATAGCGGTTCAGCGCGACGGCACGGCATGGATCGCCACGGCTGGCGGGATTTCGCGGATCGGACGGCGCCCCATGACACTGGCCGAGAAGGCGAGGTTTTTTGAAGAGGAGATCGACCGCCGGCACCGGCGCACGCCTTACGAATACGTGCACCCGGTGCATGTGGCCGAGCCCGGAGACAGTTCCCGGTGGTCGCAGACCGACAGCGACAACGACGGGCTTTGGACTGCGATGTACGGCGCGGGCGAGTGCTTCGCCTATGCGGCTACGGGAGAAGAGGCCGCCCGCAGGCGGGCGGGCAAGGCATTCGAGGCGCTACGGTTCCTCGGGCAGGTGACGCAGGGAGGGCCTCACCCTGCGCCGAAGGGCTTTGTGGCGCGCTCGATTCTGCCGGCTTCGGGGCCTGATCCCAACTTGCGGGACTCGCCGGACCGCGACCGGCGGCGGCAGCAGAGCGACCGGCTGTGGAAGGTGATTGCGCCCCGCTGGCCGCTCAGCGCGGACGGGAAATGGTACTGGAAAAGCGACACGAGTTCGGATGAACTGGACGGACATTATTTTTTCTATGCGGCGTATTTCGATCATGCGGCGGCAACGGAGGAGGAGAAGCGCGAGGTGCGGGAGCACGTGGCGGCGCTGACGGATCACCTGCTGGTGCACAATTATTCGCTTGTCGATCACGACGGGCGGCCGACGCGGTGGGGGGTGTTCGGGCCCGACGAGCTGAATGACAACCGGGACTGGTGGCAGGAGCGGGGGCTCAACTCGCTCAGCATCCTTTCCTACCTGCGCACGGCGCACCACATCACGGGCGAGGCGCGGTATGAGCGGGCGTACCGGGCCCTGGTGGATAGGCACAGTTACGCGATGAACGCCATGATCGTCAAATCGCACCAAGGGCCGGGCGGGGGAAACCAGAGCGACGACGAGATGATCTTCATGAACTATTACAACCTGATCCGTTACGAAAAAGACCCGGATCTGCGGATGAAATACCTGCTGGGATTCCGGAACCATTACGAGAATGAATTTCCGGAGAGAAACCCGCTGTTTCACTTTCTTTATGCGGCGGTGGCGATGGGCGAGCGGTTCCAGGACGCGTTCGGGGTGGCGGCGCTGGACCCGCCCGCGGGATGGCTGGAGGACTCAGCCGACACGCTGAAGCGGCTTCCGCTGGACCGCTTCGACTGGGCGCACCGCAACAGTCACCGCAAGGACATCGTTTTCTTGCCCCCAGCAATGAGGGAGAACGCGAGGGAGAGGTTCGGACGCCGGACGGACGGCAAAGTGCTTCCCGTGGACGAACGGTTCTTCGCGCACTGGAACCACGATCCGTGGAGGCTGGATACTGGCGGCGAAGGGCGCCTGCTGGCCGACGGCGCGGTGTTCCTGTTGCCCTATTACCTGGGGCTGCACCACGGCTTCCTGCGCGATTGATATCGCTCGGGCTTCAGCGTTTTGAGCGCGCCGTGGAGGACCGCAGCACGACCTCGGGCTCGATGACGATCTCCTGGCCGGAGATGTTCGGCACTTCCTTGTCCGGGACGAGGGCGGCGAAAGCGAGTCGGCCGACCTCGTCTCTCGGGATATGGACCGTGGTCAGCGGCGGCTCGCAGTATTCGGCGAGCCGGATGTTGTCGAAGCCCGTGACGGAGACGTCGTCGGGGATGCGGAGCCCCTTCTCGCGCAAGGCTCGCAGAACGCCGATGGCCATGATGTCGTTGACGCAGACGATGGCCGTGGGCTGGAAGCCCGCGGCGAGGAGGCGCATGGCGGCCATGCGGCCGCCCTCGAAGCCGTCGCGGTCCGCTTCCGTGCGCCATTCGATCTCCGGAGCAAATTTCTTGACTCCCGCGACGAACGCCGCCTCGCGCTCGCTGGTCGGGCCAAGCGTGGCATGGTGTCCGACAAAGGCCAGCCTGCGGTGGCCAAGGTCGTGGAGGTACTCCACGAGCCGCTCGATGCCGTGGCGGTAGTTGACGCGGATGTTCGTCATCCGCTCCTGCGGCTTGCCGACGTCGTAGAAGACGCACGGAGTGCGGGCGGCATGCAACTCCTTGATCAGCGCCGGATCCATCTCCGAAACGACGACGGCGAGGCCGGCGACGCGGCGTCCGATCATGAGACGCACGCTGCGCACCAGCCGCTCGGGATCGTACTCGGTGTGGGCGACCACCACCTCGTAGCCGCGCTGCCGCGCGTGCGTCTCGAGCGAGCGGAACACGTCGAAGAAGAAAGGGTTCTCCAGGTTGGAGGCGATCATGCCGATGGTGTTGCTGCGGCCGCCGGCCAGCGTGCGCGCATGCAGGTTGGGCTGGTAGTTCAGCTCGGCGATCGCCTTCAGGACCCGCGCTTTCGTGGCGGGGCGCACAATTTCGAGATTGTTCAGCACGCGCGACACGGTGGCGGTGGAGACGCCCGCGCGTTTGGCGACTTCTTCGAGGCTCATAACGTTCGAAGTCTTTTATACTACTCTCCCACGCGGCGTCCCGGGCGCGGCGCCCGGAAAGGCGATCATGGCGTGACCGTGAGGGTCACGCTCTTCAGGTCGCGCGAATTCGGCCCGGTCATCACGGCGAACGTACCCGGCTCGACCACACGTTGCAGGTTCACGTCCAGAAAAGAGAGCTCCGCCGGTGTGATGCGGAAGCGGACGGTCTTCGATTCTCCCGCCTTGAGACGGATCCGCTGAAATCCGCGCAGTTCTTTCACGGGCCGAGTGACGCTGCTCGCATCGTCGCGGATATAGAGCTGGACCACGTCGTCGCCGTCGCGAGGCCCCGCGTTGCGGACCGTCACCTCTACTTCCGTATCGCCCGCCGGGGCGATGGAAGCGCGCGACAGTCGCGGTTGCGAGTATTCGAACGATGTGTAGCTGAGGCCCCATCCGAACGGGAAGAGTGGCTCCTTGGAGGAGAACAGATAACCGCGCCTGCCGCTGGGCTTTTGCGAGTAATACACGGGCAACTGGCCCACATTGCGGGCGATGGTGACCGGGAGGCGCCCGGCGGGATTGTAGTCCCCGAACAGGACCTGCGCCACCGCATGGCCCGTCTCCTGGCCGAGATACCAGCCGTTGAGGATCGCCGGAATGTTTTCGGCGATCCACGGGATGGAGTACGGGCGGCCCCCGAGCAGCACCACCACGACTGGCTTGCCCAGTGCGGAGATCTTTTGCGCCAACTCGTTTTGCCGGCCGACCAGATCGAGCGTGTCCATGTCTCCGAGATGTGTGGCGGACCAGGCTTCGCGGGAGACCTCCTCGTTGCCGCCGAGGACGAGCACGACGGCATCGGCGTTACGCGCGGTTTCTACCGCCTGGGCGACGCGGCGGGCGTCCTCTTCGGGATCAGGCAGCTTCACTTCGTCCTTGTACCAACTGCCGCCGGGTTCGGTGATCCGGCACCCTTCGGCGTGGAGCACCTTCACGCGGCCGCCCACTCTTTCGCGGATGCCATCGAGCACGGTGACGAAGTAGCCGGGATCATCGCTGTAACCGCCGAGCAGCACCTTGTCGGCGTTGGGGCCGATGACCGCCAGCGTCCTGATGCGGGCCGGATCGAGCGGCAGCGTGTTGCGGTCGTTCTTCAGCAGGATGATCGATTCCAGAGCGGCGCGCAGCGCAAGGGCGCGGTGCTCGGGGCTGTTCGTGACCTTCTCCGCGAGCGCCGGATCGGTGTATGGATCGTCGAACAGCCCCGCCAGAAACTTTGCGCGCAGAATGCGGGCGACGGCGCGATCCAGCGTCTCCATCGAGATTTTGCCGGCGCGGACGAGATCGGCCAGGCGGCCGTAGGCGTCGATGTCCGGCAATTCGGTGTCGACGCCGGTGCGGAGGGCCTGGATGGCGGCATCGTCCTTGCCGGCGGCCACTTTGTGCAACGTAGCGAGCTGGGCGATGGCTTCATAGTCAGAGACCGTGAATCCCTGGAAGCCCCACTCCTGCCGTAGCACGCGCTCGAGCAGCCAGTGGTTGGCGTGCGACGGGACGCCGTCGATCTCGTTGTAGGACGGCATGACGCTCATGGCCTTGCCCACGCGGATGCCGATTTCGAACGGGTATAGGAACTGCTCACGCAAGATGCGCTCGCCGAAGTTGGCCGGGCCGGCGTTGGTGCCGGCCTCGGGCTGCCCGTGCGCAGCGAAATGTTTCAGCGTGGCGAAGATGCGGTCCTTTGCGAGCGCGGGACCCTGGCCCTGGAAGCCGCGAATGCAGGCCAGCCCGATCTGCGCGGTGAGCCAGGGATCCTCGCCGTAGGTCTCTTCCACGCGGCCCCATCGCGGATCGCGCGCCAGATCGAGCACCGGCGTCAACGCCTGCCGGGCGCCGCGGGCGCGCACCTCGCGGGCGACAGCGGTGAAGATCTCTTCGACGAGCACGGGGTTCCACGAGCTCGCCATTGCGATGGCCTGCGGAAAGTGCGTGCCCTTTGGAGCGGCGTGGCCGTGCAGGCACTCCTCGTGGAACATGACCGGAATGCCGAGGCGCGTATTGGTCATGACCCAGCGCTGGATGGCGTTGGTGAACTCGGCCATCTCGCGCGGGCCCTTCTTTTCGCTCGGGCGCGTGATCTGGCCCATGCCGTGGCGCAGCACGGCGGCGGCTTTCTCCGGGGCGAAGTTGCCGTTGGCGTCTGTGATCAGGGCCTTCTTCTGCCATAGGGCTTGCGTCTGGGCGACTTTTTCTTCGAGTGTCATGCGGGCCAGCAGGTCGGCCACGCGTTGTTCGACGCTCAGCGAGGGATTCTTGTAGGGCGGCGCCGGCGGCTGCGCCAGCGCCGGCAGGAGGGCGAGCAGGATCAGGTGAAACCGCATGCAAATATCTTATGGCTGCGGGACGGCGTCTGCTATCGTGAATACGTCATGGCCCGGATACTGGATGGCAAGGCGATTCAGCAGCAGATTCTGGAAGAACTGAAGCCGCGCATCGCCCGCCTCGCCGCGGCGCATCGCCCACCGGGGCTGGCGGCAGTGCTGGTGGGAGAGAATCCGGCCAGCCAGATCTACGTCTCAAGCAAGGTGAAGACCTGCCGGGAGTTAGGAATGTTCAGCGAGGAGTTGCGGCTGCCGGACACGATCACGACGGCGGAGCTGCTGGCGCGGATCGAGACGCTGAACCGGCGCGAGGAGATTGACGGCATCCTGGTGCAGATGCCGCTGCCGAAGCAGGTGGATTCGAGGGCTGTTCTGCTGGCCATCCGGCCGGAGAAGGACGTGGACGGCTTTCACCCGTTCAACGTGGGACAGCTGGTAGCCAACGCGCCGGCGCCGCGGGCGTGCACGCCGGCCGGGGTGATGGAACTGTTGAAGCGGAGCGGGGTGGAGACGGCGGGCGCGGAGGCCGTGATCGTGGGCCGCTCCGACATCGTGGGCAAGCCGATGGCGCTGCTGCTGTTGCACGCGCACGCCACCGTCACCATCTGCCATTCGAAAACGCGGGACCTGCCCGCCGTGTGCCGGCGCGCGGACATCCTGATCGCCGCCATGGGCAGGCCCGCGTTCGTGACTGCGGACTTCATCCGGCCCGGAGCCGTGGTGATCGACGTCGGCATCAACCGGATCACGGACCGGGCAGAGGCGGAGCGGATTTCGCGCGGCGCGCCGGCCAAGCTCGCCGCGTTTGAGAAGAACGGCAGCGTGCTGGTGGGCGACGTCCATCCCGGCGACGCCGGGGCCGTGGCCGGGGCCTACACGCCCGTGCCCGGCGGCGTGGGGCCTCTCACGATCGCAATGCTGATGGCCAATACGGTGGAGTGCGCCGAACGGCGGCTGCTCTGATTTCCCATGTTGCGCGTCGGCCTCACGGGCGGTCTGGCATCGGGCAAGAGCTTCGTGGGCGAGAGTCTGGCCGCGCTTGGATGCCATCTGCTCAAGGCCGACGAGCTGGGGCACCGCCTTCTGCTGCCCGGCACAGCGGTTCACGAACAGGTGGTGCAGGCGTTCGGGCCGGAGATTCTGGATGAAGAGGGGAGGATCGTGCGGCGCAAGCTGGCGTCGCTGGTGTTTGACGACCCGGAAAGACTGGCTGCGCTGAACGCCATCGTGCACCCGGCCGTGATCGAAGAAGAAGAGCGGTGGATGCGCGCAACGTCGGCCGCGGACCCGCATGGCATCGCCATTGTGGAGGCCGCTATATTGATAGAGACCGGGAGCTACAGGCGTTTTGACAAGATCGTCCTGGCCGTTTGCACGGACGAACAGCAGGTCGAACGCGCGATGAAGCGGGACGGGTTGACGCGGGAAGAAGCGCTGGCCCGCCTCCGGCGGCAGATGCCGCTGGAGGAGAAGCGGAAATTCGCCAATTATGTGATCGACACTTCGGGCGATAAAGCAGAGACACTCGTGCAGGTGAGGCGCCTGTACGAGGAATTGCGGAGACTGGCCTCATGAGAACAAGAATTCTCGTTTTGGCTGCCCTGTTTCTGGGCGGGTTTTTTCTGGGAATGGCGGTATTGAAGCGCGGCGGCGGTCCGCTGCGGCTGGCCAGCAATGCGGCGGGGCCAGTGTGGTCCGGGCCAACGACCGCGCAGGGCGCCGGCCTCGGGCAGGACGAGCTGAACAACATTGACATCTACAAGCGGGCCCACGAGGCGACGGTCAACATCACATCCACCGTGTACCGCCAGAACTGGTTTCTGGAGATTTACCCGTCGCGCGAATCCGGCTCCGGGTTTTTCATCGATAATCAGGGCCGCATTTTGACGAACAATCACGTGGTCAGCGGGCGGGCGCCGGACATCATGGTGACTCTGGCCGACGGACGCAAATTCCGGGCCTCGGTGCTGTACCGGGATCAGGCCAACGATTTGGCGCTGCTGAAGATCGAGCCGCGGGGGCAGGTGAAATTCCTGCCGTTGGGCGACAGCGACACGCTGCAAGTGGGCCAGAAAGTTCTCGCGATCGGCAATCCCTTCGGGCTTCAGGGCACGCTGACGACGGGCGTCGTCAGTTCGCTGGGCCGGGACATCGCCGACGAGTCGGGCCGCGAACTGCAGGGGATGATCCAGACCGACGCTGCCATCAATCCGGGGAATTCGGGCGGCCCGCTGCTGGATTCGATCGGCGCCGTGGTCGGCATCAACACGGCGATTTACGGACCCGGGGCGAACATCGGCATCGGTTTTGCCATGCCGATCAACCGCGCCAAAACGATGATCGAGGACTACCAGTCGAACCGCCGCTATGGGCGGCCCCGGCTTGGCGTGGATGTCATCTATGTGCGCGGCGATCTGGCCGAAGAGCTGGGGCTGCCGGCCGAAGGCGGGCTGCTGGTCCAGGCAGTGGCGCCGGGCTCGGCGGCCGAGGCGGCGGGGCTCAGGGGAGCGCGCCGCAATGTGATCATCGCCAACTACCAGATCGGAATCGGCGGCGACCTGATCATGGCCGTGGACGGCAAGCCCGTGGACCGGCTGGATGCGCTGACGCGCGCCATGGCGCGGAAGCGCCCCGGTGATAAATTGGAACTCACGCTCTTCCGCAACGGAAAGCGCGTCAACGTGACTGTGACTCTTGGGGAGGCGCCCACGCTATGATCCGCATCTGGATGCTGGCTTCGCTCGCCGCTCTGCCGCTGTGCGCGCAGCAGGGCTTCCGGCCGCTTTTCAACGGAAAGGATCTCTCCGGCTGGAAGCACGTCGGGCCGGGGAGCTTCGTGGTGGAAGACGGGATGATGAAGACTGTGGGCGGGATGGGGTTGCTCTATTACGAGAAGGAGAAACTCGGCAACTGTGTTCTGCGCGTGGTGTACAAGACGGCGTCGGACCACGCGAATTCCGGCGTCGTCATCCGGCTGCCCGAGCCGCCGCCCGATCCCTGGTTCGGCGTCCACAACGGATACGAGGTTCAGATCGACGCCGGCGGCGACGACTGGCACTCCAGCGGGGCCATCTATTCGATCTCCAAGGTCACCTCGCGGCAGCAGAAGCCGAAAGGCGAGTGGAACGTGATGGAAATCGAGCTGCGCGGGCCTGTGACGCGCATCACCCTGAACGGCGTGCTCGTGAACGAATACCACGAGGGCGCGCCCGTGCCGCCCCGCAAGATGTGGTACGAGCCGGTGCGCGGGCCGCGGGCCGAAACCGGCCTCATCGGCCTTCAGAACCACGATCCGAACTCGACCGTGTATTTCCGCGAGGTTTCGGTCCGGCCGCTTTCCTGACGGCCGGCGCGGACCCGTGAGCAGAGAAGTGCCGGAACTCACACGGCCCCGGGACAGTGAGAAAACGCGCCGCGCGATTCTGGAGGCGGCCGTCCGCCTGCTGGCGCGGGATGGCTTCCAGCGGTTCGGGATCTCGGCGGTGGCGCGCGAGGCGGGCGTCGACAAGGTCCTCATCTACCGCTATTTCGGTGGGGCCGAGCAGCTCTTGCGCAGGCTCGCCTCCGAAGGCGGGCTGTTCCCAGACCTCTCCCTGTTGCTGCCTGCCGCGCTGGGCGGCTCGCCTCGCGCGCTGGCGCGGCATGCGCTGGTCGAATATGCGCGATGGCTGCGCCGGCATCCCTACGCGCTCGCCGTGTTCCGCTGGGAGCTGATCGAATCGAATCACCTGACCACCGCGATGGCCGGCTTCCGGGAGGAGTTCGCCCGCTCGCTGCTCGAGCGCTTGCCCGCCGATCTATGCATCGACTTGCCGGCGCTGGCGGCCATTCTCGCCGCCGGCGTCACGCTGCTTGCCCTGCGTTCAGAGCCGGGCAGCGCCTTCTGCACCGTGCCCACCGGTGCTGAAGCCGGGTGGGAGCGGATCGAGGCTGCATTGGCGTTCCTTGTCGACTCCGTGATGCCGGAGCGCTGACGCCCGCTGTCACTGCCCGCCAATGCGGTAGCTGGCGGCGAGTTCATCGCCCGGCTGCGGCGTCGCGCCGCTCAAGAAGGTGACGGTGTTGCCGCTGATCACGAAGTCCACGCCCGGCTTTTGCAAGATGCCGTTGCGGAACAGGTGGAGGCTGGACGCCGGCGCCGGCGCCTGCGTGAGCAGGAACACCTGGTTGACGCCGTTGATGGCGCCCTGCGGCGCTTCCATATCGACGAAGCCGATGGAGGCGGCCGAGCCGCAGGCGCCTACGGTGCCATTCGCCCTCACGCAGTCGTTGGGATTGCCGCTGACCGCAGCCAGCTCGCCCATCGCGTCGATGAAGGCGATCCGCCCCGGCGCGTAGGCCACGCTCTTCACCGGGCGCGCCGCCAGAGCTTCGGTCAGCCCCATCACGTCGGCGATCTGCACAACGCTCGGCGGCGGCGTCACGTTGGAGCCGGGCGGCGAGGGGATGCGGATGTCTGCCACGCGCACGGGCACGGCGCTGGGCGGCACCGCCCACAGTTCGGTGAACTGCGTGCGCCCCTCGGCGTTCAACTTCACGATGTAATAGGCGGTTTCGCGGGCGTTCGTGGTGGGCACGAGACGCACGCGCAGCAAGCCGCTGACGATCTGCACCGTCACCTGATTGGTGGGGATGTTGGAAGCATCCGCTGCCGTAAAGGAACGCCAGCTGATGGTCGCCGTGCCTGTGAACGGCGATCCATCGGCCTTGTAAAGCACGTCATGAATCTGCGTCAGCGGGGGTGCCGCCGCCGCCAACCCGCATCCAACCCAGAAAGCCAGAACCCATCCTGTCCGCTGCGCCGCACGCATTTGCCTGCTCACCTCCGCCCATTCCGCCGGGACGTTCCCAGCCGGCGATACAATAGCGCAGGCTTGTGAGCACGAGCGCCGGCTGCCGTTGCCGGCTGCAGCCTAACGCACTGCAAAAATGCAACTTCCGGCGCGCGAAATTTTCCGCGAAGTGCTGTGAACGCTGCGATGGGAGATGGCCGCCCGCGGCAGGCTCAGGCACCCTTGCGGCGGCGAGTCATCCAGGCGCAGATCCCGAGTCCCGACGCCAGCAGGCCGAACATGGCGGGCTCGGGAATTTCTCCGCCGTTCCCGGCGGCCTGGATAACCGCATAGGCGGCGAAGCCCCTGCCGCAGCACCAGATGCTGTACACGTCCGCCTCAAAGGTGTTGAGGCCTGCTTGCAGGTCGCCCGCGATGTTGAACGGGCCGTATCCCGATGCGAGCGCGTCGGTGTCGTTCAACACGGTGGTCCCATTGACGCGGAAGCTTCCGTCATCGTCCTGGGCCACCCACAGCGTGCCAGAAACGGGGGCGTCCGGCGGGAAGAAGCAGATCCGGTAGCGGACGATCGTATCTTCGCCAATGCCGGAGGGCCACAAGGACGGCATGGACTGGCCGCCGGGAGCGGAGGTGTCGGCTCCCTGGGTGGCGGGCGTCCATGAGACGCCATTGTCTGTTGACTGTTCCCATCCGGAAGTCGACGTCAGAGTGATGAGCGCTGCGCTGGATTCAGCGCACGCAATGGATAGCACGGCGACAATGGCCTTGATGAGTCGATTCGTCATTTGCATCTCCACACTGGACAGACAAGCCGACGGCAAACTGCTCATTTGTATAACTGGGAAAGGCGGCGGCACCGGCTCAGGGAATCGCACCTTTTTTCCGGATGCCCAAGGAAACTGGCGATTGGTCCGGCACCATGGGGTCGTACCGCCTCCAGCAACGCCGCCATCCGCCGTCTCCCGTTCAAAACGACAGCTTCCCGATTCGCCGCCCGCGGGCGATGGGAATGCCGCTGGTTCCCGTTCAGAGCGCCACCACGGGTGGAGCAGCCCGAGGCGGTAGGGCTATCCCGCTCAGGCTCATGTATATTGCAGTCGATGCAACCGGTGCCTCCGCTCAAGCCGCCCCTCCCGGCGCGCATCGGCCTGTTCGCCATCGGACTGGAAGCCTACTGGGAGCAGTTCCCCGGTCTCAGGGAACGCCTGCAAGGGTATTTGCACGAACTCGAGCAGCGGCTCGCGGCATCCGGCGCCACTGTGGTCTCCGCCGGACTCGTTGATACTGCGCCTCGCGCCGCGGAAGCCGGAACGCTGTTCTCGTCCTCGGATCTCGATCTCATCTTCTGCCACGCCGCCACCTACGCTACTTCGAGCCAGGTGCTGCCTGTCGTGCAGAGAGCGCACGTGCCGGTGGTGGTGCTGAATCTGCAGCCCGCGCCGCGTCTGGATTACGAGACGTGCGACACGGGCGAGTGGCTGGCGAACTGTTCGGCCTGTTGCGTACCGGAGATCGCCAACGCCTTCGCCCGCGCGCGTGTGCCGTTTCACGTGGTCAGCGGCATGCTGCACGACGATGCCGCCGCCGCCAGCGAGATCGGCCAATGGTGCGCCGCGGCGCGCGCGTGGCGCGCGTTGCGCACTGCGCGTTTCGGATTCCTCGGTCACACCTACCCGGGGATGCTCGACATGCACTCGGACTTCACCATGATCAGCGCTCTCACCTGCGCGCACGTGGAAGTCCTCGAGATGTGCGACCTCGACCGCTGCCTGCGTGACACAGAGCCGCAGGAGGCGGAAGCGATCCTCGAGCTGACGCAGGAGCGGTTCGGACTGGAGAACTGCGATGAGGAAGACCTGCGCTGGGCCGTGCGGGTCGCGGCGGCGCTGGAACGGCTGGTGCGGAAGTTCGATCTGGACGGCCTGGCCTACTACTACCGCGGGCTGGACGGCAACGAGTATGAGCGGCTTGCCGCCGCCATGATCCTCGGCAACTCGCTGCTGACAGCACGCGGCGTGCCGGCAAGCGGAGAAGGCGATCTGAAGAACCTCGTGGCGATGAAGATTCTCGACTCACTCGGGGCGGGCGGGGCCTTCACGGAGCTGTACGCCATGGACTTCGTCGATCAGTTCGTGCTGGTCGGGCACGATGGCCCGGGCCATCTGGCACTTTGCGCGCAGAGGCCCGTGCTGCGCGGCCTGGGGCTCTATCACGGCAAGCGCGGCCATGGCGTGAGCGTGGAGTTCAGCGTGAAGCACGGTCCAGTGACGCTGCTTGCCGTGACGCAGACCGCGGAGGGCCAACTGAAGCTGATCACCGCGGAAGGAGAATCGATCCCGGGGCCGATTCTCCGCATCGGGAACACAAACACGCGCGTGCGCTTCCCGCTGGGTCCGGTGGAATTCGTCAACCGCTGGTGCGCCGAGGCGCCCACGCATCACTTTGCGCTGGGCGCCGGCCATTGCACTGGACTGATCGAGAAGTTCAGCCGTTTCTCCGGCATTCCACTGGCGCGGGTTTGTTGACCGGCAGTGAGATGGAAGCGGCGGAGACCTGCTGCTCAGCGCCTTGCGGAAACGAAACGGCCCGCCTCCGGGTTTGCGGAATCCGGAGGCGGGCGACAGGGTTGTTGGGGTGATCCGGCTCAGAAATAATACTTGAATCCGAGCTGGACGTTGCGCGAGCCGACCTTGGTGCCGGTGATCTGGCCGAAGTTGGCCGCGCCGTAGGAGGTCGCAGGATCGCTGAAGATGGGCGTGTTGGTGGCGTTGGTGGCCTCGAGACGGAACTCGAGCCGCTGGCCTTCCCTGGTGGTCCAGTTCTTCAGCAGCGCGGCGTCCAGCGTGCGGATGCCCGGGCCGCGGTAGTTCAGGTAGCGCGGCGCGGTGCCGAAGGTGTCCGGATCGGGGCGCGAGAAGGCGCTCTGGTTGAAGTAGCCGTTCAGGCGGTCCTGCATCCTGCCGGAGGTGGAGGGATCGCCGATCAGGTTCGGCCGCTGTGTGCCGTTCCACAACACGCCGCCCGACTGCGAGATCTGGAGCGGGTTGCCGCCTTGCAGCAGCCAGAAGGCGGAGACTTCCCAGCCGCCGATGAAGGCATCGAGCAGGCGGTTTGCGTCACCGCCGAACCGCTTGCCCTTGCCGAATGGCAGCTGCCAGGCGCCGCTGATCACGGCGCGGTGGGCGATGTCATGCGCGGAGAGGGACTTCTCCAGGCGCCGGTCGAGCGGGTTCTGCATCGACGTGCTGCCGCCGAGCCAGGCGTAGTTGCCGCTGCCGACCGAGCTGTCGTCGATCATCTTCGACCAGGTGTAGTGGCCGAGGAAGGTCACACCGTGCGAGAGCCGCTTCTCCCACTTGAATTGCAGGGCGTGGTAGAAGCTGTTGCCGACAGGCGGCTCCGCCGTGCCGCTCGATGCGCCGTCGAAGTGCGGCATCGGGCGGAAGAGGCGGTAAAGCTGGACCGTGGGCCGGTTCAGGTTCACGGCTTTCGGGTCCGTGATCTTCCCGTAGAACGGATTGGGCACCTGGGACTGGAGCTTGGTGCGCCCTTCGCTCCAGTAGATGGGGTAAAGGGGCGTCAGGCTGGTGAAGGGCACGAACAGGTGGGCGCCGCGGCTGCCGGTGTAGTTGATCTCGACCAGCGACTGCCAGCCCACCTCGCGCTGGATGGAGAAGTTCCACGAGTAGTATTCGGGGTTGCGGTTCCATTGAGGAACGATCGTGCCGGCGCCCAGCCCGATGAAAGTCCAGTCGCCTTGCGAGCTGCCCGGAGGCAGCAGCATGCCATCGGGATACGGATTGTTGAGCCGGGCGTAAAGCGTGGCGTTGGAGTCGAGCGAGAAAGTGGGGGTGGAATTGACTGTGAATCCCGACCCCGTGTGGCCGTAGACGGTGGCGCGGGACAGCTGGTAGAGCAGCCCGTACGCGCCGCGGATCGCCGTCTTGCTGTCCACGGCATAGGCGAAGCCGATGCGCGGGCTGAAGTTGTTGTAGTCGCCGTCGAAGGGCGAGCGGCGGTCCTTTCCGGCAAAGCGGTAAACGCCGCGGAGGTCGTATCCGGGAACCGAGAAAGGAGCGGGAGCATTGAGATCCCAGTAGCTTTGCCGGTCGAGCGTCTCCCAGCGCGGGATGTCGAACTCATAGCGCAGGCCGAGGTTCAGTGTCAGCTTGCGGGTGACTTTCCAGTCGTCCTGAATGAACATGCCCGAGTAACGGGACCTCGTGAAGGCTTTCGGATCGATGTGGTATTGCCCTCCGGTGCCCCAGCCGAGTAGCATGGTGGCCAGCCCATTGCCTTCATAGTTGCTGCCGACGTTCTGGAGGCGGCGTGTGACTTGGCGGCTGAAATCGAAGCGCCCCGATGGATAGCCAGGCTGGAGATAGTCGAGGTAATTCTGGCGGAACTCGCCGCCGAATTTCAGGTTGTGTCCGCCGACGACTTTGGTCACCGATCCGGTGAAGTGGTGGACGCCTTCCTGGCGGTCCATGATGAGCCAGCCCTGAGTGCCGATGTCTTCGAAGCCTTCGGGCGCAATCGTGGGGAAAACCAGGTAGGAGGCGTTGTCTTTCATGTACTGCGGGAAGCCCAGCGTGGTCAGGTCGAAGGGCTCCATCGGGTTGCGGAAGTAGCTGGAGTAGGTGTGGCCGTAGCGGACGGTCCAGATCAGTGTCGGCGTCTCGGTGCGGGTGAAGTCCACAACGCCCTGATGCGTGCGGGTGCCGCTGGGGCCATCATTGAACGTGAAGGCGGGGTTGCCTTTGCCGAACAGGTTCGGCGGATTGCCGTTGCTGCGTCCGTAACTGTAGCGGGCGGTCAGGCGCATCTTGTCGTTGAGGTTGTGGTCGCCCTTGAAAAGCATGCCGTGGCTGGGGCTTTCGTTGATGCCCTGCTGGAACCAGTTATTGGTGTTCGTAATCGGGTTGGTGACCTGGTTTTGCTCGGGGAAGAACTTGAGAGCTGCCTTGGCGACGGGGTCCCATCGCGATTCCGGGATGAAGTTGTTGGAGAACGGACGCCGTTCGAGCTGCCCGCTGGCATTGCGGAACGTGTCGAACGGGTCGTAGATCTGGATCAGCTTGCCGTCGCTGTAGAATGTCTTCGAGAAATCGCCACGGCGCTGTTCCGGCGTGGGGAACGTGGCGGTATAGCTGAGCGGGCTCTTCGCCTTGGTGTACTCGTAGTTGGCGAAGAAGAACGTTTTGTTCTTCTTGATGGGGCCGCCGAGCACGCCGCCGAGCTGATCGCGGCGGTAATAGGGGCGACTGCTGCCGGCGCGGTTGGCGAACCAGCCATTGGCGTTCAGGTCGGAGTGGCGGAAGAAGTAGTAGCCAGTGCCGTGGAACTCGTTGGTGCCGGAGCGGGTGACCATGTTGATGACGGCGCCGCCGGTCTGGCCGTATTCGGCGGGGAAGAAGTTGGTCTGCATTTTGAACTCCTGCACGGCATCGACGCTGGGTTTGTATTTCAGGTCGGTGATGCCGGAGTTCTGCTCGACGGTGGTGACGGTCACGCCGTCGACCAGGACGTCCGAGGTGGAGTTGCGCGCGCCGTTGGCGACGAAGTTGGTATTGGTGTCGCCGCGGCGGCCGGCCGAGCCGACGACGCCGGGCGTCAGGTAGGCCAGCACGAGCGAGTCGCGACCGAGGTTGGGCAGCGTGAGGATGTACTTGTTTTCGACCACCTGGCCGAGCGCCGCGATGGTGGTGTTCAGCAGCGGCGCCGTTCCGGTGACTTCCACGGCGGTGGTCACTTCGCCCACCTGCAACTGCACGTCAATGGTGGCCTGCTGTTGCACGGCGAGCGGGAACTCGCTCTGGACATGTCGCTTGAAGCCGCTGGCTTCGACCTGGAGCGTGTACTTGCCTGGCGGAAGGGCGGTGACGAAATAGCGGCCTGCTTCATCAGTGACGGTTGAGCGCGGAATGTTGCGCTCCGATTCGGTGACGGTCACTTTCGCGCCGGGAACGGCGGCGCCGGTGGCGTCAGTCACCGTGCCGCGAATGCTGGCTGTGAAGGACTGGCCGGGCGCCAGTGATGCCACCAATACGGTCAGGCACCCGAGCCTGATCAGGCCCATGGCTTGGCTCATGATTCGGACCTCCTTGAGCATTCTTCCAACTGGTGTGCAGAGATAATCTGCTGCACTGGCATAGGATTATTGTCCAACTGAAGTTTCAAGTCAAGAAGTATGAATATCGGCTGGAGAGGGCTGGCCGTATCGGTTTGCAGCTCCCACGCGGCGGCTACAATGAGGTCCATGGAAGGCGGAAAGCGGATTGCGGTATTGGGCGCCGGCAACATGGGCGCGGCCATGATCGGCGGGATTCTGAAGGCGCAGGTGGCGGCGCCTGATGACATTGTGGCGACCACGCGCTCTCCGGAACGCGCGGCTGAAGTGGCGGCGCGCTTCGGCATCCGCGCCACCGCCGGAGGCAACCGCGAGGCGGCGGCGGAGAGCGATCTGATCCTGCTCAGCGTGAAGCCGGGCGTGCTGGCGCGGGTGCTGGAAGAGATCCGCGACGTGCTGCGCGAGGGGCAGATTCTGATTTCGCTGGCGGCGGTGGCGCCGATCCGGCTGATCGAGCGGCTCACGGCGCGGCGGATGCCCGTGTTCCGCGCCATGCCGAACATCCCGGTGGTGATCGAGGAGGGGGCCACGGCGATCTCCTCGAACAGCGTGGCGGCAGAGGAGCCCCGTGCTCTCGTGGAGCGCATCTTCCGCGCCGTTGGCGTGGTGTGCTTTGTGGACGAAGAGGCGATGGACGCGGTGACGGCGCTGTCAGGCAGCGGCCCCGCCTATGTCTACATGGTGATCGAGGCGCTGATCGCCGGAGGGCTGAAAATGGGCCTTTCGCACGAGGTCTCGACGCGGCTGGCGGAGCAAACCGTGCTGGGCGCCGCGAGGCTCGTGAAAGAGACGGGCATCCACCCTGCCATCCTGCGGGATCAGGTGATCACGCCCGGAGGAGTGACGATCTCGGCGATCCACGAACTGGAGCGCCACGGGCTGCGCGCCATGCTGATCTCGGCGGTGGAGACGGCGACGAATCATTCGCGCGCCCGCAGCCGCGCGCTGCTCGAACAGCACAAAGCGGGCGAGTGAGCGGCTACGGGTTCAGCGCGCCGGAGAGGCGGGCGGCGAGTGGCGCGGCAGCGCCTGTTTCAGCACGGCGGGGGCGCGCGGGCCGACCATCTTCACGATCCGTGCCGGAGGTCCAGCGAACAGCGCCACCCACGCGAGCAGGCACAGCGCGGCGGTAAAGGTGATCCCGAAAGCCCACAACACCTGCCGCCCTGTGCGGTCGCGGCGGCGGCCGATGGCGTTGATCTCGGCGATCAGCTTCTCGATGGCCCGGGTCTCATCATCGAGGCGCGCTGGCATCCCCTCCCTCCCTCTGTCCCTGCCCATAGGATGCGGTACCACGGCGCCGGGCTGCAAGCGGCGGGCCGCCGCGCGAGATAGAATCCCTGCGGAGAGACGCCGATGGAGATGAACCGGAGACAATGGCTGGCCGCCGCGGCAACGGCCGCAAGCGCCGCTGTTTGGCAGGCGCAGGACCGCATTTCGCTGGCGCAATGGTCCTTCAACCGCAGCTTCCGCGCCGGCGTGTGGAAAAACCTCGACATGCCGCGCATTGTGCGCGAGAAGGCGGGCCTCGATGCGCTGGAGTTCGTCAACCAGTTTTTCGAGAACCCGACTCTCGGCTATCTGCGGCGGCTGAAAAAGAGCCTCGCCGATGCGGGCGTCACGCCCGTGCTGATCATGGTGGACGACGAGGACCCGGCAGCCGGAACGGACGCGCGCGAGCGGCGCGCGGCGGCGGTGGCGCACCGCAAGTGGGTGGACATCGCGCATTATCTGGGCTGCCGCGCCATCCGCTGCAACATGCGTGGCGGCGAAGGCGACTGGCGCAAGGACACCGGCCTGGTCGCGCGCGCCGCGGAAAGTTTCCGCGACCTGCTGGCCTATGCGCGCGGATCGGGCATCCAGATTCTGATCGAGAATCACGGGGGCGCCTCGTCCGATCCCGACGTGCTCGCGCGTCTGATGAAAGAAGTGAACGATCCGCAGTTCGGGCTGCTGGTGGACCTGGGCAACTGGAACAAGGGCGACGACCATTACGCCGCGATCGAAAAGACGCTGCCCTGGGCGCGCGGCATCAGCGTGAAGGACATTCCGGGGTGGGACCTGGAGAAGAAGCTGCGGATGTGCATGGCGAGCGGGTTCCACGGCTTCTGGGGAATCGAGAGCGGGGCGCGTCCGCCGGATGGCGCCACGCCGGAGCAGATCTTCCAGGCCGAACTGGAGGCGGTGCTCAAGATGAAGGCGGCGATCGAGCGAGTCGTGCTGGGCAAGAGCTGAGGCGCGCTCAAGTCTTCGGCCGGAGCAGCAGGAACAAATGCGGCGGGAGTTGCGCGCCCGGCCCGAGATGATGTTTCCATGCGCCGGAAGCCTGTTCCAGCAGTGCGCACGCGGAATCAGGGCGCCAGCCGGCGAGAGTCTCGATGATACGGGCGTCGCCCCACGCCTCGCCCTCCGCGCCGGTCGCGCCGGGAACCGAGGAGGAGACGGCAAGCAGGAGATCGCCGGGTGCGAGTTCGATTTCTGCCTCCTCGCAGCGGAAGACGGCGTCCGCATCCAGCGGAGGACCGGTGTGCTTGAGGCGCAGAGCTTCTGCTCCCTCGGCTGTGCGGCGAAAGAGGAACGGCGGCAGGAAGCCGGCATTGATGTAATGGAGCCGCCGCGTGCCGGAGCGGTGCCGGGCGAGGAACAGGCGCGCGGACGGCCAGCCCGCCCCCGCGCCCTCCAGAGCGCGCCGCGTGGAATCGGCCAGTTCGGCCAGGTCTTCGTGATAAGCGCGCACGCGCGAGCGCAACAGCGCCTGCAACTGCACCAGACGGATGGCCGCTTCCTCGAAGCCCGAGTCCATCTCGACGGCGGCAAAGGCGGCGGCGCGCCCAGGCAGGGACACAATGTCGAGAAACACGCGGCACAGGCTGCCGTTTTCGGCCATGCCGGCGCAGTCAAGGTCGGGCAAGGTGATCTCTTCCGGCGGCTTGAGAGCCCCAAGGGCGAGCCGGACGGAGGCGCGGCGCGCCTGTTGGCGGGCCTCCTCGGCGGCCTGTTCGACCTGCTTGCCGGCTGAGGCCAGCGATTCGCGCAGCAAGGCGTGCGCCGCGCCGAACCGCTCCAGAAAAGCGAAATGATAGTGCGAATAAGGCTCTCCCGAATCCAGGCGTCCGAGCAGGAAGAAGCCTTCCAATCTGTCGCCGCGCAGGACCGGCTCGGCCACGGCGGCCTCGAGGGACTCCAGCCGGGTCTGTTCCAGTGCTTCAGTGCCATCGCCGCTGGCGCGCGAGAGGAGCTCTTCCGTAGCCGGATGGGCCAGCAGCAACGGTTCGCCGGAGGATGAAGAGAGCGCACGGACCAACGGGCTGAGCGCATCCCATGGAGTGGCATCGCCCGGGGCGCCCGGATGCGCGGCCAGCAGCCGGTATTCACCCTCGGCGGTCCAGTAGAGAGCTGCGCGGGAGCAGCCGAGACGCTCACAGAGGATGCGGCAGGCTGCGGCGGGCAACAGAGGCTCCGCCGCCACGGCGGCCAGTTCGCTTGTGGCTGCGGCGGCGCGATCGCTCCACTCGCGGTGCAGAGCGGCCCGGCGGGAAGCGGCCGAGCGGGCCGCGCGCCATGAGAAGTCCGCCGCCAGCCAGAATGTGACGCCGGCGGCGGCCGCGGCGGCGAGGCGGATGGCGAGAGTTTCGCCTGCGCTGATTGCGAACAAGAGCGATGCAGCCAGCAAAGCGAGCCCTGTCGGGAAGACGAAGCGCAGGCCGGACCGTCCTGGCGAGGAGGGCCTCCAGGCGGCGCGCACGCGCAAATGCACGATGCGCGGCGCGAGCCACGCCGCTGCGGAAACCAGAAAGAAAAGCGTGGCGGCGACAAGCCAGAGCCACAGGGGAAGCCACTCAAGCCAGGCGGACATGACAGCTCAGAGGATCCGGAATCCATGCGGCGCGGCGCCGCCAAGAGGTTGGGGAAATGCGGGGCAGAAGAGGATCAGCAAGGCGAGGCTAGCGCGCCAGGGCACTGTGCTTCCTCCCGAAAGCGAAGTAGATCACGATGCCGGCGATGGACCAGCCTACGAAGCGCACCCAGGTCTCCAGTGGCAGCGCCATCATCAGCACCAGGCAGGTGAGCATGGAGAGCACGGGGAAAACGGGGCCGAAGGGGACGCGGAAGGCGCCCTCGCGCGCCGGGCGGATGCGGCGCAGGATCAGCACGCCCGCCGAGACGACGAAGAAAGCGAACAGCGTGCCGATGGAGGACAGGTCGGCGAAGGTGCCCACGTCCCACACGCCAGAGGGGAGGGCGACGGCGAAGCCGGCGATCCAGGTGGAGACATGCGGCGTGCGGTGCACGGGGTGGATCTGGGAGAAGAAGCGCGGCAGCAGCCCGTCGCGTGACATGGCGAACCACACGCGCGCCTGCCCGTACTGGAAGACCAGCAGCGAAGAGACCATGCCGCCCAAGGCGCCGATGTCGATCCACTTCCACAGCGTGTTCATGCCAAGGTTCTTGAGCGCGCCGACGATGGGAGCGGCGTTGTTGAGCGTGTCCCATTTGGCGATACCCGTCAGCACGACGGCGACGCCCACGTAAAGCAGCCCGCAGACGACGAGGGTTCCGATGATGCCGATGGGCAGATCGCGCTGCGGGTTCTTGCACTCTTCGGCGGCGGTGGAGACCGAGTCGAAGCCGATGTAGGTGAAGAAGACGATGGCGGCGCCGGTGAGCACGCCGGTGAAGCCGTTGGGCAGGAAGGGGCGGTAGTTGTCCGGCTGGATGGCTCGCGCCGCGCCGAGGATGAAGACGAGGATGGCGGCGATCTTGATGAGCACCATGATGTCGTTGGCGCGGGCGCTCTCCTTGATGCCGTAGACCAGCAGCCAGGTGAGTCCCATGACGACAAGGAAGCCGGGCAGATTGAACCACGCGCCCGTGAATTCGCCGCCCTGGATGGCGGGCGTCGTGAGGGCGCGGGGCAGGGGGATGCCGAGGACGCCCTCGATCATATGCGTGACATGGGCGGAGAAGCCCACCGCCACGGCCATGTTCGAGACCGCGTATTCCAGCACGAGATTCCAGCCGATCATCCAGGCGATGAACTCCCCCATCGTGGCGTAGGCGTAAGTGTAGGCCGAGCCGGCCACGGGAATGGCGCAGGCCATCTCGGCGTAACACAGGGCGGCGAAGCCGCACACGATCGCCGTGAGCAGGAAGGACAGAGCGACGCCGGGGCCGGCGCCGGGGCGGCCGAAAGTGAAGCTCGAGTTGCTCCCCTGCAGGATCAGGTCGAGCAGGGGCACATGGAGCAGCGACTGGTACGTGCGCACCTCTCCCGCGGCGGCGGTGCCGGTGAGGATGAAGATGCCGGAGCCGATGACCGCGCCGATGCCGAGGGCCATCAGCGACCACGGGCCGAGCGTGCGGGCGAGCCGCTTGTCGGGCGCCTCGGCGGCGGCGATGAGTTCGGGAATGCTCTTCGTGCGAAAGAGGGACTTCACCCGAGCGGCCCTTTCCGGCGGCGGCCGGACGCGCGGAGGGGTCCGGCCCGCCCGGCTAGCGCTTGCGCTGCCCCTTGGCCATCTTGCGGATCTTGTGCTTCTTCGACCCGCGCTCGTAGTCGCGCGGCTGGAGCGGGTTCTTCACCTCGGCTTCCTTGCGCGCCTTGCGCTTGAGGGCCTTGCGTTCTGCCCGGTCGGTGACGTTCTTGGTGTTCATCGTGAAGGTCCTTGTGTAGTGTACAAAAACTCAGTCGTCCTGCTGGAGTCCGGCGTAGCGGGCCACCAGCTTCTTCAGGCCGTAGCCAGGGAAACTCACGGTCAGCTTGGCGTCGTCGCCTTCGCCCTCCTTGCGCAGGATGGTGCCGCGGCCGTACTTCGGGTGGACGACCGAAGCGCCTGGGCGCAGCGAGCGGCGCGGCGCCTGTTTCTGCGGTGGCGCGGCGGGTTTGGGCGGTTGCGGGGGCGCGGGCTGCGCGGCTGACGGTCTGGCTGCGTGCGGCGCGCGGGGCGGAGCTGCGTTGGGTGCGGCGGCAGGCTGCGCGGCGGCGCCCGTGGCGGGTCCGTTCATGCCCCGCTGGGCGAAGAACTGCTGGATGTGGTCGATCGAATTGTATGTCTTGCCTGTGAACGTGTGGCGGCGCGCGGCTTCGCGCACCGCGGCGCGTTCGCCGAACAGGTCGAGCGCGCCGGGCACGCCGCGTGGCTCATGGAGCGGCTCCAGCAGGCGCGCGGGGATCTCGTTGAGGAAGCGCGAGGGCTGGCAGGAGTCCATGGGCGCGCCCCCGTACTTGCGCCGCCACCGGGCGCTGGTGAGGTAAAGGTGGCGCATAGCGCGCGTCATCGCTACATAGCAGAGGCGGCGCTCCTCCTCGAGCATGGATTCGCTGTCCACGGACCGCGAGTGGGGGAACAGCCCTTCCTCCATGCCGGCGATGAAGACGACGGGGAACTCGAGCCCCTTGGCGTTGTGCATCGTCAGGAGCGAGATCTGCGCGGCGGTGTCCACATCGTCGGCGTCCGAGCGCAGCGCCGTGGTGTCGAGGAATTCCTGGAGCCTTTCGCCACGCTCGGCGGCGTCGGCGGCGGCGGAGATAAGTTCCTCCAGGTTTCCGAGGCGGGACTCGGCTTCGGGCGTGCCCTCGGCTTCCAGCATGCGCTTGTAGCCGGTGCGGTCGAGCACGAGGGCGAGCAGTTCTTGCGGAGGCAGCCGGCTGGCGGCGTCGATCAGCTCCTGCATCATGCGGTGGAAGGCGGAGAGAGCAGCCTCGGCGCGGGCGCCGAGGGCATGGTTTTCGACGGCTTCGCCGATGGCTTCCCACAGGCTGACGCCGCCGCGCATGGCGGCGGCTTCCAGATGCTCGACCGTGGTCTTGCCGATGCCTCGCGCGGGCACGTTCAGAATCCGGAGCAAGGAGATGTTGTCACGCGGGTTCAGCGCGAGGTGCAGGTAGGCGAGGGCATCTTTGATCTCGGCGCGCTGGTAGAACGAGAGCCCGCCCACGACCTTGTAGGGGAGGGCGTAGCGGCGCAGCGCCTCTTCGATCTGCCGCGACTGGAAGTTGGTGCGGTAGAGCACGGCGACGTGCGTCTGCGGATCGGAGGCGAGGATCTTGCGGATGGTATCGGCGATGAAGAGGGCTTCCTGCTCGCCGTCCTCGGCTTCGAAGTAGCAGATGGGATCGCCTTCGGGACCGTCAGTCCAAAGCGTCTTGCCCTTGCGCGCAGTGTTGTGCTCGACGACGCGCGAGGCGGCTTCGAGGATGGTCTTTGTGGAGCGGTAGTTGCGCTCCAGGCGGATGACCGCGGCGCTGGGGAAATCCTTTTCGAAGTCGAGGATGTTGCGGATGTCGGCGCCGCGCCAGCCGTAAATGGACTGGTCCTCGTCGCCGACGACGGCGACGTTGGAGTGGGCCTGGCTGAGCAGCCGCATGAGTTCGTACTGAGGACGGTTGGTGTCCTGGTACTCGTCGATCATCAAGAACTGGATGCGGCGGTTCCAGAGTTCGCGGACCTGGGAGTCGTTTCGGAGAAGGCGGACGGCTTCGAGCAGGAGATCGTCGAAGTCGAGCGCGTTGGCGGCCTGGAGGGCCTGCTGGTAGTGCTCATAGAGGACGGCGAGGCGGGCGGCGTCGGGAGCGGCCGAAACGCGGTAGATGTCCTCGGGGGCGAGCTTCTGGTTCTTGGCGTGGCTGATGCGGGAGAGGATGCCCCGCGGGGGCGTGGCCTTCTCATCGATGCCGAGTTTCTTGTAGACCTGCTTGAGCAGGGCGAGCTGGTCCGAGTCGTCGTAGATCTGGAAGGCTGTGGTGAAGCCGTGACGGAGTTGGGCGAGCGAGGCGCCGTCGCGGCGGAGCAGGCGGACGCAGAAGGAGTGGAAGGTGGAGACGACGGGGCCGGACTGAGCGGGCAGGCCGCCGAGGAGGCGCAGGACGCGCTCGCGCATCTCTCCGGCGGCCTTGTTGGTGAAGGTAACGGCGAGGATCGAGGGTCCGTAGACGCCGTGGCGGGCGATCAGGTGGGCGATCCGGTGGGTGACGACCCGCGTCTTGCCGCTGCCGGCGCCGGCGAGGATCAGCAAGGGTCCTTCGACGTGCTCGACAGCGCGGCGCTGTTCGGGATTCAGGCCGGAGAGGAAGTCCATTCCGCGGGGGTAAGTAGCAATTTTACCATGCGGGTACGGCTAGAGACGAGAAGCGGCGAAAATGTTGTAACCTGTGGCTGAGCCGGGCGCGCCTTTAATGAAGGTAAAGAAATGTAAACCGCGCCCGTTCCCACTCGGTTCATGCTGGTGGAATTCGACATTGTCGAGCGGGCGCAGGCCGGCGACGCCCAGGCGTTCAACGAGATCGTCCAGGCGTACCGGCGCAGGATCTTTGGCACGGTGTCGCGGCTGATCGGGCGCCCGGAGGATGTCGAGGACGTTGCGCAAGAGGTTTTCATCCGGTTGTATTATTCTCTGGATCAGCTCCGCAGCCCGGAAGTGTTCGAACCGTGGCTGTACCGGCTGACGGTGAACGCGGCTCTGGACTACTTGCGGAAGCGGAGGAAGCGGAAGATGGAGAGCCGGGTAGCCGATCTGAGCGAGCAGCAGGTGATGATGGCCGATGCGGCAGCCGGATCAAAGCTGCAGGTCGATGAGAAGGAAAAAGCGCGGATCCGGGAGCTGGTGGATTCGCTGCTCGCCGGCGTCTCCGAGGAAGACCGGCTGCTGCTGACGCTGAAGGAAGTCGAAGGCTTGTCTCTGAGAGAGCTGGAAAAGATTTATCGAGTGAACGAAAACGCCCTGAAGGTGAGGCTGTTCCGCGCCCGCCAGAGGGTGCTACGGGCCTACGCGGCGCGGCTCGGCGGCGAGGCCCGGAAAGGATCGGACGATGAGCGCTGAGAACCGGGATCTGGAGCGGGAACTGGACCGGCTGCTGGAGGCTTACCGCGATGCTTGCGAAGCGCCCGAGGCGCGGCCGGACTTCATGCCGCGACTGTGGGCGCGCATCGAAAGCACGCAAGGCTGGACAGAGCGGCTGTGGAAGTGGGCCAACGGGCTGGCCGTGGCGGCAGCCGCTGCCAGCGTGCTGCTGGTGGCATTGCATCTGGGTTCACGCCAGCAGGCCGACTTTTATTCGGGAACTTATGTCGAGACGCTGATGGCGCAGACCGAGGCCGAGATCGCCCCCGCCGAACTGGCGGGGCTGGCGCCGGAAGCGCCTGCGGAGCACCCCGGGCGATGAGGAAGTCGAATCTGGTTCTGGTGCTGAGCCTGTTGGTTGTGTTCGCCAGCGGCGTTGTGGTGGGCGTGGTGGGCGACCGCTACCTGGGAGGACCAGCCCGCGCCGCCAAGGCGCCCCGCTCGCCGGAGGAGTACCGGCGCGCCTATGTGGGGGAGATGAACCGGCGTCTGAAGCTGGGCCCGGATCAGCTGGCAGAGCTCAACCGGATCCTGGACGAAACGCGCGAGCAATTCCGCCAGCTGCGGGAGAAGCAGCGGCCAGAGGTGAAGGCGCTCCAGGACGCGCAGACGGCCAAGATCAACGCTATCCTGAGGCCGGACCAGCAGGAAGAGTACTCCCGGATGCGGAAGGAACGGGAGGAAAAGCGGAAGCGGGAAGAGAAAGAGCGCGGCCGTTGAGCCGCGCCCTGGAGGGTGGAGATCAGTTGGCGGAGGGAGCGTTCCTGTCGGCGCGCTCTTTCTTGATGGCGGCCGTGCGCTGGAGCTTGCGCTGGAAGCGGTCGATGCGGCCTTCGGAGTCCACCAGCTTCTGGCGCCCGGTGAAGAAGGGGTGGCAGCTGGAGCAGATTTCCACGCGGATGTCGCCCTTGTGGGTGGAACGTGTCTTGAAGGTATTGCCGCAGGCGCAGATGACGTTCACTTCGTTGTAAGCGGGGTGGATGCCGGCTTTCATGGGTGGAGGGAACCTCTTGACTCTTCTCAGTATAACAGACCCGGGCAGTCTGCGCGCGAAATGTAAAGCCCCGCGGCCGGACTCCGGCGGCGGGGCTTTCGGTAGCCTAAGGTAACAGGCCTGCGGCCTGTACTGGGTGCGCTGAAGTGGTTTGGATCCGGCGCGCCCCCTTCGCCAGCCTCAATGGGCCCGAGCGGCGAGCGGCACGGAAACCAGAAGCGCGCCTATCCGCTGACCACCTCGCGCGAACGTTTACTACCAGAACTCATATCGACTGGACCACCTCCTTTCTTCCGTGATGGCCTCATGATACGGGAAAGTGGGCGGCATGTCAACAGAAATTCGAAGGGGCACACCAAGATGTCGTCGCGTCACGAAGGGAGCGACGATATATAGGCGTCTGCCTCCCACTGAGGCCGCATTCGTGCCGCCTGGAGTCCGCAGGGTCAGAACCATTCCGGCGGCAGGGGTACTTTCACCCGGTTCACTTTCTCTCCCGCCTGGAGCGCGCGCACCTCCAGCGAAAACGGGTGCGACTGCTTCAGGAAGAGACCATAGAGCGGCAGATCCTCCTGGCGCGCGACATAGCGGCCTTCCTGTAAAGCGAGGACGCTCCGGGGCGAGTCCATGACGACGGGAGATCCCGGACGCGATCGGAGGCGGAACTGTGCGGTGGAAGGCTCGTAATTCCCGTAGCTAAAGCAATGCCCGATGCAGGCGCGGTCGATCATGTGGAGCAGAGGACTCAGTCTTTCAAGGGGGGAAGTGGCGGCGGTGACAACGCGGCTCCGGGGCGGCAGAGCATGGACGGCGATGTGGAAAGCCTGCTCCTGGCGGCCAAGGGCGTACCAGTCGACAGCCAGAAAGGAGAAGTACAGAACAGCAACGCCCGAGCAAGTCCAGAGCTGAACACGAGGAGGCAGACGGCCAGCCAGCCAGGCTTGCACCCACAGAGAAAACCACAGAGTCACGCGCCACTCGATATACCAAAGCATGTGGAGTGTACCTGGCCACCAGAGCATGGTGGGCAACAGCACGAGCGCTGCCGCAACCAAGGCCGTCAAATGAGCCGCCAAGCTCCGATCCTCCGTCTGGCCACTGCAGGGAACGGGCGAAAGAAGGGCCCACGCCCAGAGGATCATCATGCTCGCGGCGGGGACCAGATACTTGCTCCCGAAAACCAGAAGGGAGGTGGCCCCGGTCAGATGGATGAAGCGGTAGTCTCTCCATTCCGAGGGAAGGTTCCGGGCGACCGCCACCGCCACGCCTGCCAAAACCAGCACCGCCGCGGCGAAGAGCCAGCGTCTGTGGCGGGCCGGCAACCGGCCCCAGAGGAGTATGTATGCGACGAAGCCGCCTGAAGTGACCGCGCCGAGCAGATGGCCCAGTACTGCAAAGGCAAGCGCCGGTGCCGCCAGCCAGCGTTGCCAGCCGCGAGAAGCCGCAAGTCCGACGGCCCAAAAGCCGAAAGCACAAGAAAGGTAGTAGTTGAAGAAACCCCGGTGATACACCCAGCCATAGGCGAGCATCGCGAGCAGAGGTGCGCTTGGCCAAGCCGGCCTGCCGTTGAGCCGGGACAGGAGAAAGAACGACCCCCAGAAAAAGAGCAGTACCGAGGCAGAGACCGCGGTCTTCTCCGCGAACACCGGGCCGCCGAGGCGCCACAGCCCCTCCAGCCACCAGTCGAACAGAATGTTCGAGTACTGCGGGACAATCTCCAGCCCCAGGGGCTCGCCCGACTTCACCAGCAGGACGAGCCATGTGTTGTACAAATGGCTGCCGAGGTCGCCTGCCTGCACGTGCCTCTGGAGAAGCACAGGCAGGATGAGGAGGAGAGACAGCCCGAAGATGGCGGCGCAACGGCGGCTCATTGGAGGTACTGAGTATGCTGCCACAATTGGGACAACGGCAGCCAGGGGAGCTTCAGATTAGCAGGTCGCTGAAATACGCGCTGTGAATTTGCCCGAAATGCTCTCTGTCGTTTTCTCGGGCTTTTGAATCGGCTTTCCGCAGCCTTCCCACGCCCCGCGGTGGGCCCTCATCGGGCCCTCGCGGGGCTTCTTCGCCCTCTCCGGGCGCCCCTCACGCAGTCGCCGCCATCAGGC
>JBBIIK010000013.1:0-76910 GCA_037446555.1 Acidobacteriota bacterium | reverse complement strand
GCCCGTTCCATCTCCGCGGCCGGGAAATGCTCTTGGATCGCTTCCACATCCTCTAGCCTTCCCCAGCCGCCGTTCGACCGGACAATTCACTTGCTAATTCAACCGGACAACTCACATGCTACCGACACTCCGGCTGTACCGGGGCTTGCAAAAGCTCCCGGCGTGGGATATTTTCCATAACGGAAGCGTGCTCGTGCAGGAATCCGCGAGCAAAAGGCCTCCGGCAAGGCTTTCGGGGTGGAAAGAGATCGCCCGGCACCTTGGCGTGAGCGTGCGGACGGTGCAGTTGTGGGAAGACACGCGGGGGCTTCCGGTGCGGCGGCTGCCGGGCGTGCGGGGCGGAGTCTACGCGCTGACGGAAGAGCTGGATGCGTGGGCGGCGGGGAGGGCGGCCGAGTTGAGCCATGAAAGGAGGCGGCAGGCGCGGGAGCGCCGGATGACGCGCGCGGCGTTGTGGGTGGCAGGGATTGCCCCGGTGGCGGCGGCCGGGCTGGGGGGGAGATTCTGGGCCAGCCGCAGCGCGGGGATTGCCAGCCTGCGGTTCGAGGGAAACACGGTGGTGGCGTCCGGCGCCCAAGGCAGGGGGTTGTGGCGTTTGACGCTGAAGCCGATGGAACCCGGAACGGAGGTGGTGAAAGAGCAATCGTACCTGATGTTGGCGAACCGGGACGGGGACGGGCGGAAGGAGGCGGTAGGCGGGGCGTCTTGCAGGAGGCTAAATGCGACAGGGGGGGAGGCGGTAGGGGCCACAATTTTCCGTATTTCGCCGGAAGGCCAGCTACTGTGGAAAAGGCCAGCGCGGCCGGTATTGCGGGGCGCGGGAGGAGATCCGTTTGAGGGGCAGTGGGGGCTCCAGGCGATGGCCATGGCCGAGGGGCGCGTCCGGGTCCGCGTGTGGGTGGGGTTGTCGCATTCGATTCGCTATCCCGGAGTGGTAGCGGAGGTGATGCCGGATGGCGGGCTGAGGGAGGTGTTTGCCAATTATGGCCACGTGAACTCGCTGGCGGCGGTGCGGCGTGAGGGGAAGACGTGGCTGCTGGCAGGGGGTGCGAGCAGCGCGCTGCCGGGAGGGTTTGTGGCGCAGATCGATCCCGACAAGGGGCTGAGCATTGCGCCGGAGGGAGGGCCGCCGCGCTACCGGTTTACGACGCGCGGGCAGGCGAGGCCGGAGGTGTACTATCACCTGCCGCTGATCGATCTGACGACGGCTTATCTGGAGGACATCCAGGCAGCGCTGGCCATCCAGGTGACGGACAGCGGCAGGGGCAGGGCGCGGTTTGATGTGGGGGACGAGGGGTGCCGAGTTTATCTGGAGTTTGGTCCGCCGCTGCGGCCCAAAGCGGTTCGCATTAGCTCGCAGTGCGAGCTTGGCTACCGGAAGTTCGAGAAGACGGGGGTGATCGGCTACCCGTTCGAGCGATGTCCGTTCCTGCATGAGCCGATGCTGGTGCGGAAATGGACGGAGAAGGGGGGATGGGAGGAGGTGCGGGCGCCGGTGGCGAACATGAAGAACACGCTGTGAGGCGGGGGCGGGAGATCGGGATTCGACCGGGCGGGCACGGGGGAAAGGCCGGAGGCGATCCAACCGGAGTATCATAAGCCATCCAAACGGGGCTGGTCGGAGCCGATACGAATAGAAGGCGCATCTTCGCCACCACATGACCGGGAATCAGCCATCTGATCGAGGCGGCGGCCGGCCTGCAGGCCGCCGGCTGGTTTCCGTCCGGGTTCGGACGATGGCGTGGCGTCTGCGCATGGCCGCGTCAGTGGCGGCGTGCACGATAGCGGGACTGGCGTTGGGCTGGCTGCTGTTTCATTTGATGATCGAGCGCGAGGAGGCGCAGATTCTCCGCGGGCATCAGCGTACGGCGCAGATGCAGATCGCGGCCATCGCTGCGGAGGTGGAGTCGAGCCTGAGCACGCTGCGAGCCTTGCAGGGGCTGACCCAATACGATCCGGGAGTGGACGCGCAAGCGTTCCGGGCGTTTTACGAGGTCATGCTGCTGCGGGGGCGGGACAAGAGCGGTGTGCGGCTGGTGGAGTGGCTGCGGCAGGTGTCGGCGCGGGACCTGGGCGCTTACGAGAGGGCCACGCGCATGCGGCTGGGCGATCCGGCTTTCTTTGTCTGGCAGCCAGATGCGCGCCAAGGCCGGCGGCGGGCGACGGGCCGGCCCTGGTACCACGTCGTGGAGATGATCGAGCCGTCCGAAGAGCACGCTCACGTGCGGGGGCTGGATTCGGGACATTCGGAGCAGACACAGCGTGCCCTCTGGCTGGCGCGCCGCAGGATGGACTTGGCGGCAACCGCAGGGTTCAAGCTGGCGCAGGATCCGCCGGGGCAGGCGAGCGTGCTGGTGTACGCTCCCGTTTGTCCGGCGCCCCGGACGAGGCCCGGAGAAGCACGGTGCGACGAACCCGCCGGGTTGGCGGCAGTGGGCATCAGCGGGCAGGCGCTGCTGGACGCGGCGCGGCTGCCGGCGGCGCGGCCGGGCTTCTCGGTGGAGATTTTCGATGAGGGAGAGCGGGGAGACGAGCCGGCGCTGCTGGCGGCGCGGCGTTTTGCAGCGGAAGCTGAGGCTGCATGGCGCACGGTCGAGGCGCCGCCGGTGACGGCGGAAATTCCTTTGGCGGACAGGAGATGGAGGGTGGTTTGTTCCGGGACGTATCCGCTGCCCTGGTCGAGGACGTGGCCAGCGTGGCTGCTGCTGGCCACCTGCATTCTGATCACGGCGGCGGTGCAGCTCCTGATCGCGAGTCTGAAGCGCCAGAATGCACGCGTGAACGAGGAGGTGCGGAAGAGAACCCGCCAGTTGCGGCGGGCGATCCGGCTGGCGCGCGCCGGATCGGAAGCCAAGAGCCGGTTTCTGGCCAAGATCAGCCATGAGATCCGGACGCCGCTGAATGGCATCATCGGCATGACGCACCTGCTGCTGGACAGCGGCTTGAGCGCGGAGCAGCGGGACTCGGTACAGGTGATTCTGAGTGCCGGCCGGCACTTGCTGGCCGTGCTGAACGACACGCTGGACCTGTCCAAGATCGAGGCGGGGAAGCTCGTGTTGCAGAAGGAGCCCTTCGAACTCGCGGCCCTCCTGAGGGAATGCGAGCGGATTTACCGCCCTGCGGTGGAGGTGAAGGGCGTGCAGCTGAAGGTGGAGGCGGAGGACGGGTTGCCGGCGTGGGTGGAGGGGGATGTGACGAGGCTGCGGCAGATTATCTGGAACCTGTTGAGCAATGCTGCGAAGTTCACCATGCAGGGGGTGGTGGCGTTTTCGGTCCGGCGCGGCGGCGCGCTGCCGCAGCTCCGGTTCGAGGTGCGCGACACGGGGCCGGGCATCGGTGCGGAGGATCTGAAACGGCTGTTTGAGCCGTATTTCCAGTCGAGCTTTCCGCGGCGCAGCGGAGAGGGGACGGGGCTGGGGCTGGCGATCAGCCGGCGGCTGGTGGAGATCATGGGAGGCGAAATGGGCTGTGAAAGCGAGCCCGGGGAGGGGAGCCTGTTCTGGTTCGAGCTGCCGCTTCCTGCCGCTGAGGAGCGGGGAGAGCCGCAGGCGGCGCTGGCGGGTGGCGCGGAGTTGCCGGCGGGGCTGGCCGTACTTGTCGCGGAGGACAACCCTGTCAACCAGAAAGTGCTGTTCAGGCTGTTGGAGCGGCTAGGGTGCCGGGTAACGGTGGCGCAGGACGGAGCGGAAGCCGTGGAGGCAGCCAAGCAGGGTGGATTTGACGTGATCTTGATGGACTGCCAGATGCCGCGGATGGACGGCTATGAGGCGGCGCGGCGTATCCGGCAGATGGGCGGGCGGGTGGAGCAGATCCCGATTGTGGCATTGACGGCGCATGCGATGGAGAGCGACCGGAGGCGGTGTCTGGAATTGGGCATGAGCGATTACCTCACCAAGCCGGTGAGCCTGCAGGCGCTGCGCGCCGCGCTGGAGCGCGCGGCGGCCGGAATCCGGGAACGAGGCTGAGGCGGGGCGGGGGCGGCGGCTGCGCCATTTGTTACACTCAACGCGGAGCGATGATGTCGGAGACGGCGGAAGCCATTCTGGATCTTTTCCGCGAGACGGGCGCGTTTCTGGAGGGGCACTTTCAGCTTTCGAGCGGATTGCATTCCTCGAAGTACTTGCAGTGCGCGCTCGTGCTGCAGCATCCGCGGCATGCGGAGCGTCTGGGGCGCGCCCTGGCGGAGCGGATCGGAGCGGAGGCTGACGTGGTGGCGAGCCCGGCGATGGGCGGGCTGATCATCGGCCATGAGGTGGCGCGGGCGCTGGGGGTGAGGCACATCTTCGCCGAGCGGGATGCGGCGCGTCGGATGACGCTGCGGAGGGGGTTCCGGGTGCGCGAGGGCGAACGGGCGGTGATCGTGGAAGACGTGATCACGACGGGATGCAGTTCGCTGGAGGTGGCGGAGCTGCTGCGCGGGCTGGGAGCGGCGCCGGTGGCGGCGGCTTCGATCATCGACCGAAGCGGGGGCGCCGCGGATTTGGGCGTGCCGCGGGTGGCGCTGGCGACGCTGGAGGTAGAGGCGTGGAAGCCGGAGGAGTGCCCGCTGTGCCGGCAGGGGATGCCGGTGGACAAGCCCGGCTCGCGCGCGCTGTGAAGGGCCATGCGGCGCATCCGGATCGTGGTGGCCTATGACGGCACGGAGTTCCACGGGTGGCAGGTGCAGCCGGGGTTGCCGTCGGTGCAGGGGTGGCTGGAGAAGGTGGCGGGGGAGATTGAAGGTGCGCCGGTGAAGGTGCTCGGCAGCGGACGCACCGACGCGGGAGTTCACGCGCTGGGGCAGGTGGCTGCGTTTTCGATCCGCAATCCGATCCCGTGCCCGAACCTGCGAAAGGCGATGAACCGGCTGCTGCCGCGCGCGATCCGCGTGCTGGAGGCGGAAGAGACGCGCGAGGATTTCCATCCGCGCTACGAGGCGGTGAGCAAGACCTACGAGTACCGCATCTGGAGGGAGGAGGTCTGTCCCCCGCACCGCCGCCTGTATCTTTGCCATTTCCCGTATCCGCTGGATGAGGAGCGGATGATCGAGCTGGCGCCGCTGTACGAGGGGGAGCATGATTTTTCGGCGTTTGCGGCGGCGGACGAGCGGGACGCGCTGGGAGGGAGCAAGGTGCGGCGGATCTTCGAGTCGCGGATGCGGCGGGAGGGCGCGGAGCTGGTGTACTGCGTGCGGGGATCGGGTTTTCTGAAGCACATGGTGCGGATGATGACGGGGGCGCTGGTGGAAGCCGGGAAGGGGAACCTGGGGCGGGAGGGTCTGGAGGCGAGGCTGAAGCCGGGCTTTCCCGGGAAGGCGGGGCCGGCGATGCCGGCTTCAGGGCTGTTTCTGGTGAGCGTGGAGTACGGGTCATGAGAAAACAAATTGCACTGGGAATGTTTTTGGCCCTTGGCGCGGCCGCGGCGCCGCCCGTGCCGGTGATCTATGACACCGACATGGGCAACGACATCGACGACGCGCTGGCGCTGGCCATGCTGCACGCGCTGGAGGCGCGCGGCGAGGTCCGGCTGCTGGCGGTGACGGTGACGAAGGACAATCCTTGGGCGGCGCGCTATGTGAGCGCGGTGAACCGCTTCTACGGAGGCGGGGACGTTCCGGTCGGAATCGTCCGGGATGGAGTGACGAAGGACGAGGGCAAGTACGTGCGCGGGGCGGTGGAGGAGGGCCGCTGGCCGCATGATTCGGAGTTTCCGGAGGCGGTTGGCTTGCTGCGCCGGGCGCTGGGCGAGGCGGCGGACGGGAGCGTGGTGGTGATTCAGGTGGGCTTTTCAACGAACCTGGCGCGGCTGCTGGACGCACCCGGGGGAAGGGAACTGGTGGCGAGAAAGGTGAGGCTGTTGTCGCTGATGGCAGGCAACTTCGCGGGCGGAGGCCCGGAGTACAACGTGAAGGAGGACATCGCTTCCGCGCGGAAGCTGGCGGCGGAGTGGCCGGGTGAGATGGTGTGGAGTGGCTTCGAGGTGGGCCGGACGATCAAGTTCCCGGCGCGGTCGATCGAGAGGGACTTTGCGTGGACGCCGCGGCATCCGGTGGTCGACGGCTACAAGCGCTATATGCCGTTCCCCTACAACCGCGAGACGTGGGATCTGACCTCGGTTCTGTATGCCGCGCGCCCGGAAGAAGGCTACTTCACGTTGTCGGCACCCGGCAGGGTGGAAGTGGATGAGCGGGGGGTGACGCGGTTTGTGCCGGGGGCGGGCGGGCGCCACCGGCACCTGAAGGTGGATGAGGTGCAGCGGGCGCGGGCGCTGGAGGCGATGATCTGGCTGGCGTCTCAACCGGTGCGGGGCGGCGTGCGAAACTAGAGATTGACATGAGCGAGAAGCTGACAGCGCCGCTGCCGCCGCTGCCCCCGGTGCGGCAATGGCTGCCGCCGCTGGTGATTGCGTGGCTGGTGCCCGGCGGGGGCCATTTCTATCTCAAGCGGCACTACCGCGGGGCGATTCTGTGCGGCTGCACCGTGATCCTGTTCCTGCTCGGGCTGTTGATGCGCGGCTACCTGTTCGAACCGATGACTGGGGACCTGCTGACAACAATCATCTACGTCGGCGGCTCCATCGCCGACCGGGCCGCGGGGGTGCTTTACATCCTGGCGCGCATCTTCGGCTATAGCGCGCCCGATGTGGCGGGGCATTCCGTGGATTACGGCACCAAGTTTCTGGTCATCGCCGGGCTGTTCAACATCCTCGCCATGGTGGACGCCTTCGAGATCGCCACGGGGAGGAAGGACTAAGCGATGAAGGTGACGCTGACGCACTTCGAGGCGACGCTGATCCTGGCGATTTTCATCTCTGCCGTACTCGCCGTGGTCACGAAGAAAACGGACGCCGAGCGCTTCCGCTACGGGATGCGCTCGCTGGGCTGGTTCGCGGTGACCGTGTTCGGTCTGGCGTGGCTGATGTACCTCGGGCACCGCTGAGCGCTGCGGACTTTCCCCGAGTTTTCGTGAGAATTGGCATCCGGGCGCGACCGCGCATTCCCCGGCGCAACGCCAGAAAGCCGCCGCAAGAGGGGCAACTCCAGTTCCGAAGTGGGACGGCTGCGCGCCAGCGTCCGGAAGGGCTACTTTTTCACGCGCGTGATGGTCTCACTCACCGTCTCCGGGCGCCCGAGCTCCTTCGGACTGTTCAGGCTGGGCCGCTGAACGGAGAACACCGTGACCACAGTGCCGTCGGCGCTTTGCCGGGACGAATAGAACTGCCGTTCCCGCAGCTGCGGGACGCCGGATTCGATGGCGCGGCCGGGTGAGGCCACTCCGTAGACATCCACCACGGTGCTTTCGGTTCCGTCCGGGTTCCTCTGCGTGACGCTCGAGACCTGCCGGCTGAGCCGGAGCGCCCCGGAGGTGGCGGCCTCGTATTCCTCGACCTGCTGCTGGAGCGTTCCGCCGGATTCGCGCGCCCGGGTCACCTTGCGCTGGGCGGGGACGAAGGCGCCGTTGGCGTTGCGCACGTAAATGGTCTCGTCGTGCTCGCTCGACTTGTCCGACTCGCGCACCACCTCCGTCGCCGTGCGCTTCTCCAGCAGCTCGAAGCCTCCGTTGACCGAGGGCCGCTCCACGCGAGTCTCGCTCACCGTCTGATCGCCCTGTTTCCGGGCTTCCCGCACCGCCTTTTCCGCAGGGCGGAGACTGCCGTTGATGTCGCCCCGGTAAATGGTGGAAACCTCCACAAGGGTTCCGTCCGGGCGCGTTGCGGTTTCCGTGACCACCTTTTCAGGAGGCAGGGGAGAGCCGTTCGAGTCGAAGCGCCGGATCAGCCGCTCCGTCACCACTGTGCCATCCGGGCGCTTCGTCACCCGCTCCTCGGTCCGTTCTACCGGAACTTGCCGCCCGTTCAGGTTCCGGACGGTTTCCGAGCTCGAGCTTTGATCCTGCGTGGCGACGGACCATTCCGTTCTGCGCCCGTTGGAGTCGAAGACGTAGGTCCTCGACTCCCGCTGCTGCCCGCTCAAGGCGGCGCAGGCGAGCCACACGATGAGTGAGCACCTCATGGCCATACCATCGGCACTCCTGCGCGGAAAGATTAGCCGCGCCTACTGATACACGCTGACCGGCGGCTGCGGGGGATTCAGCTTGACCTCGATGGTCCGCTCTTCCTCGTTGATTTCAAAGGTCTGTCCGAAGGTCTGGTAGCCCTTGGCGATCACCTGGATCAAGATGTCGCCCTGCGGCAGCGGGGGGATCTTGGCCACGCCTTCCTGGTTGGTGCGGGTTTGCCAACTGGTGTAGACCTTCTTGCCCAGCTTGACGTAGTTCCGCCCGCGCACGAACTTGACGACGACGCTCGCTTGCGGGATGGGCCGGTCGGTGTGGCTCTTGACCTCGACGCGCAGGGTGGTCATCGGCGGATCCGCCCGCAGCGGCAATACCAGCAGCGATGCCAGCAGCAACAGCCGGAATCTCGCTCCCATGCTTCCATTGTAGGCGACTGGAACGCTGGCAGCATCGCGGGGGGCGGGCAGTCTGTGCCGTGTCCGGCCGGAAAGGCTCTGCCTGACCAGGAGACCGCCGGTTCCTTCTGCTGCGCGGGGGCACCGGCACGCCCGGGGCGGCGGCTCTCAAGAAGCCTGCAAGGACGGATCGCGGGATCGGGGGAATGCCACAAAGGGAATTCCCGACGCAGCGGAATGGCTCGATGCGAGCCGGCGCGCGAGATTCGACTCCTGGCGGCCTGACAAAGTGAGCCGCTCGAGTGCGGCGCTGCGCGCGCGGCCGTCTGGTCAGCCGATGTCCGGAAGCACGAACGTGCGCTCCTTGCCGAACAGGCGGCAGACGGCTTCCGCGGCGCGGTAGCCGCTGCGGACGGCGCCCTCCATGGTGGACGGCCAACCGGTCTGGGTCCAATCCCCGGCGAGGAAGAGGTTGGCGTAGCGGGTTTGGGCGCGGGGGCGTTTTTCGGAGAGGCCGGGGCGAGCCGAAAACGTGGCGCGGATTTCCTTGACGACGTGAAAGCGGAGCAGGCGGGCGCCGCGGACATCCGGCAGGTAGCGGGCCAGATCCTCGTGCGCGCGCGCGGCGGCTACCTCGCGGGGCCAGTCTTCGAGGAAGCGCGCAGCGCTCACCACGAGCTGGATGTACCGCCCTTCGTGTTTGCTGAAGAACCACTGGAAGGACGAGTCGAGGAGGACGCCGTGGGGAAGGGAAGTAACGGGCCGGTCGAACCAGAGGTGGATGGCGGCGATAGGGGAGTGCTCGAAGGGAAAACAGTCGTCCAGCAAGCCGGGCAGGAGGCGGCGGAGCGGTTCGAAAGGGAGGGCGGAGACGAAGGCGTCCGCTTCCACGGCTCCGCTTTCGGTCGCGAGCGCCTGCACGCGGGCGCCTTGCAGGCGGATCCCTGCGACTTTCGAGCGGAGGCGCAGCTCGACGCCGGGGAGTTTCGAGATGCGGTCTGCAGAAGCAAGGTCGCCGAGAGGCACGCGCGGGACGCCCATGTGGTAAGCGTCTTTGGCTGCCAGAAACGCAAGGTGGAACACCTGGAAGCCGTGGCTGGCGGCCATGCGGCCGAGTTCCTCGTTGACGGCGCTGACGAGGACAGGCGCCCAGAAGCGGCTCACCGTGCGGGGGCTTTGGCGCTTTTCGTCGAGCCACTGCTCCATGGTGATGCGGTCGAGGTCCTTGCGGCGTGTGCGCTCGCGGCGCAGCGCGGCGAGGGCGCGGACGGCTTCGAGTTTTTCACCGAAGGAAAGGAAGTGCAGCGCGGCGAAGCTTTCGGCGAAGTGCGCCGGCGCCGGCAGCAAGCCCGCACGGAAGACGGAGCGGCGGCCGCCGGGCTCGAGATAGTGGAATTCGCGATGGAAATCGATCAGATGCTCGACGCCGATGTGGCGGTAAAAGTCGAGGAGATTTGTACAGCAGCGGAGAAGAATATGCTGGCAATTGTCGATGATTTCCTCGCCGCCCGGGGCCGGATACGAGGCGGCGCGTCCGCCGGGCCAGGGGCGGGATTCGAGAAGAATGACGCGGAAGCCCGCCGAAGAGAGAGCCGCTGCGGCGGCGATGCCCGACAGGCCGGCGCCGGCGATGGCGACGGTGGCCATTCAGGGCTTCAGCGGCAGGCGCGCCCGTTTTCCGCCGCCGCCCTCCGAGTCCCAGGCGAAGGCCAGCCAGGCGCAGATGAGCAGGAACAGGAGGTAAACGGCATCGGAGATCGACATGCTTCTGATTCCAGTCTGCCTGAACGGCCCGCGCCAGACAACGGCGCTCGCGTACCAGTACTGCGGACAATCTCCCTGACAAGGGACGGGGACATGCCCGAGAAAGAGCGCGTGCACCGCCTTATTCTGGCTCCGGATGGTTGCGGCGTTTGACAGAGCGGAACTGGCGCACGATGTTTTCCATCATGCGGAGCCCGTGGCCTTCATCCTGCGAGAGGAGGCTTTCGGGGTGGAACTGGACTGCTTCGACGGGCAGGGTGCGGTGGCGCACGCCCATCATGATGCCGTCGTCACTTTCGGCGGTGATCTGAAGCTCCGGGGGGAGTTTGTCGCGGAGGGCGTAGAGGGAGTGGTAACGGCCTACCTTGACGTCCTGGGGCAGGCCGGTGAAGACGCCGCAGCCGTCGTGGCGGATGCGGGAGGGTTTGCCGTGCATGGGGTAAGGCAGGACGCCGAGTTCGCCGCCGAAGGCCTCGACGACGCCCTGCAGCCCGAGGCAGACGCCGAAGACGGGGATGCCGCGGGCTGCGCAGGCGCGTACCACGTCCGGCACGCCGAAATCGGCGGGACGCCCGGGCCCCGGAGAGATCAGCACCATGTCCGGCTGGAGGGAGTCGAGCAATTCGAGAGGGAATCCGGCTCGATATGTGGTGACTTCGGCCCCGGTTTGCCGGACATAGTTCGCCAAAGTCTGAATGAAACAGTCTTCGTTATCGACGAGGAGGACGCGCATTCCGCGGCAGGGTTGCGGGGGCCGCGCCGGGCGGCGCGCGGGCGGCTGCGGCTCGAGGGACTTGAAGAAGCCGGTGGCCTTGAGGCGGGTTTCGCGCTCCTCGGCGGCGGGGTCGGAGTCGTAGAGGATGGTGGCGCCGGCTCCGTAGCGGGCGATGCCGCCACGCAGGTGGACGGTGCGGATGAGGATGCCGGTGTTGATGTCGCCGCTGAGCGAGAGCATGCCGACGGCGCCGCCATACCAGCCGCGGGCGTCTTTCTCGAGGTCCTCGATCGCCTGGGCGGCTGCCTTCTTGGGCGCGCCGATCACGGTAACCGCCCACATGTGCGAGAGGAAAGCGTCGAGGGAATCGTAGCCCTCGTCCAGCTCGCCTTCGACGTGATCGACAGTATGGAACAGCCCGGCGTAGCGTTCGATGAGGCGGCGCCCGATGACCTGCACCGTGCCGGGTTTGCAGACGCGCGACTTGTCGTTGCGGTCGACGTCCGTGCACATGGTCAGCTCGCTCTCTTCCTTGGGCGAGTTCAGGAGTTCGCGGATCAGGTCATGGTCGCGTAGCGGATCGCCGGTGCGGCGGACGGTGCCGGAGATGGGGCAGGTTTCCACGCGGCGCCCTTCCACGCGGACGAACATCTCCGGCGAGGCGCCGGCGAGCTGCTCGTCGCCGAACTGAAGGAGGAACTCGTAGGGGCTAGGGCTGCCGCGCTGGATGCGGCGGAACAGTTCGGAGACGCTGCCCTCGAAGCCGGCGGAAAAGGTCTGGCGGAGGACGACTTCGTAATAGTCGCCGCGCTTCATGCCCTCTCGCACCCGTTCCACCTTGGCCATGTACTCTTCGGGCGAATGGTCGCTGACGATCTCCGGCGGAGCTGCCGCGGGCGGCGTGTGGACTGGCTCGGTTTGCCGCGCCAACCCGAGAGTCGAAAGCCCCTCGAAGTCGAAGTCGTACTGGTAGCGCTCGATGACCTCCTTCTTGCGGTCCATGAAGCTGATGTCGTCGCAGAGGAATAGGCGGAGGTCGTGCTGTTCGGCGGGGCGGGGGAGGCGGAGGCGGATGGGATCGAACTGAAACAGCAGGTCGTAGCCGAAGGCGCCGACCAAAGCCAGCCGCCCGTCGCGCGGGTGGCGGAACTCCTCGACGAGCGCGCGCAGGATGGAAAAGAATGACGGCTGCTTGCTGCGCTCCTCTTCCGGGAACAGTACGGGCAGGGGCTTGAGTCGTCCGCGGAGCGAGCCACGAGCCAGATCGAACGACTCCCAGTGGGGATGCGTGCGGAGCAAGTGATGAAACATTTCCGCCAGCATTTGTCCGCGCAGGTTGAGCGGGCGGAACTCGATTTCCCGCCCCGCGCCGAGGATTTCGAGCGGCGGGTGGATGGAAGCGACGTCCCAGCGCGAGTACCGCTCCGGGTATTCGTAGCCGGAAGAGAGATAGATGCCGCGGTGGCGGTCGAGCTCACCGAGCAGGTGGTCGAGCCCCTTGCGGAAGGGCAACCGCGAGCGCGTGCGCGTGACGGTGACGCCGTGCGGCGTCGTGTAGCGAAGCGTGGCCATCCGGAACTATCAAGGGTAGCACCCGCTCACTGCGAGGCGTGCAGGCGTCGGGCTGCCTCGATGTAGCGGGCCGTGTTGGGTCCTTCGAGCCATGCGGGGGCCGCGCTGTCGTTGGCGGCGCGCCACACGGCGACTGCGCCCGCGCGGACGGCCCGCTCCATGTTGGCGTAATCGAGCTTCTCCCACTCGTCCCCGGGCCTGTGGTAGTCGGGAAAAGTCCACGCCACGGAGACTGTGATCGCAGGGATCCCGGCGTCGGCGAGCGCTTGGTTGTCGCTGCGTGCGAAGAACGAATCGCTGTTGGCGCCGTCCTTGAAAGCCTCGACGCCGGTGTCCTTGCCAGAGGCGGCGAGCAGGTCCCCGAGCGTGGTGTAGTCGAAGCCGGAGGCGGTGAGTTTGCCCGCGCGCGGGCCGGAGTTGTCGTCGGTGCGGCCCATTTGCTCGAAGTTGAGATTGGCCACCGTTTGGTGCAACGGGAACAGCGGATTGCGCGCGTAGTAGCGCGAGCCCACAAGCCCGCGCTCCTCGCCGAAATAGAGCAGGAACACGAGGCTGCGCCGCGGCCGCACCGGGTGGCGGGCGAAGGCCTCAGCCAGAGCCAGCACGGTGGCCGTACCGCTGGCGTTGTCGTTGGCGCCGTTGAAAATGCGGTCTTCGGCGCCGTCCCGCACGCCGACGTGGTCATAGTGCGCCGACAGCAGGATGTACTCGTGCTTCAGCTTCGGATCGCCGCCTTCGAGCACGGCGGCGACGTTTTTCAGGTACACAGGCTGCCGCTGGGGCGCCGGCACGCGGATGCTCGCCGTGGCGGGGCCATCCATCGCCTCCAAGGCTTTGGCGAAGTCCGGATCTGAGATATGAATCAGGGGGGCAGTGCGCCGGGCTGGATCGTGGCGTTCCTCCAGCATGCTGCGAGGGCGGAAGGTGGGACCTGTGGCGATAACGGCTTCCGGCCCGAGCGCGAGCAATTCGCGGCGCTTTTGCATGAACGCGGCGCCGCGCGGGGGAGCGCTGAGCAGGACGACCTTGCCTTCCACGGATTCGCGGGGCGGGAGAGGGTCGTCCGGGGACATCCATGTGACGCGCACGACGGGAGCGGAATCGAGCTGCAGCGCGTCTCCGGAGAGGACGGCGGCGCGGGAGGCGCCGGCGGAGTATTGCCCGCCGTTCCAGCGGACTTCGAGCGAAAATCCTTCTGCCGGGCGGGTAACGTTGTCCATCCCCGCTACCTGGAAATAGCTTGAGCCCGCGCCCGGCTGCAGGCCAAGGCGGCGGAACTGGCTGGTGATGTATTCGGCCGCGGCATCCAGCCCGCGGGAGGGCGTATCGCGCCCCTCCAGAGCATCGGAGGCAAGGAAGGAGACGTGCGCCTTCAGCAGATCCGCGGTGATCGGAGAGAGCAGCCGGGCCTCATCCGGGGCCAGCGCCGCCATGGCAGCGGCAGCCAGACAAATGGGAGAAAATCTCAGAAATTTATGTTTCATTTTGCCTCGGAAAGCGGGAATTTCCATTCCATATTCCAGCCGAAGCCGCGGCGGTTGTCGATAAGCCGCATCCATCGCGGTTCCAGCCGGTACAGCCGGCTGCGTCCGATCACCGCGTCCAGTTCACCACCCAGCCCGAACTTGGACTTGTATTTCTCGATCAAGGCGCGTTGTTTCCGTACGGCTTGCGCCGTGCCGCGGATCTGAAGGCCGCGCAGCTCCGTCCATTTGCGGGACGGGCGGAACACAGCCGCCGAGGCCTGACCTCCGGCGGCGAGGGCGCGGCTGTGGAGGCTGTCTGGGGAGCTGAGCCAATACAGTGTGAAGCCCTCGCCGCGGACGAAGTAGAGGGGCGACGAGTGGACGCCGACCGGCTCGAGGCCGACGCCAAGCACCATGGTCCATTGCGAGTCGAGAAGCGCGGCGGCTTCCCGGAGTGGATCTCTCATGCCGCCTTGTAGCCCGCCACTTCGTCGAAGAGCGCGAACGTCGCTTCGATGTCCGAGGCGCGCAGGTGGATGGGAGTGGAGATGCGCAGCCGCTGCCCGCCGTAAAGCCAGATCCTGCGCTCCTTCGCTTTGCGCCAGAGCTGGTCGAACGGGAAGTTATCCGGGAACGCGACGGTGACGAGCGCGCCGTAAAGCCGGTGATCGGCAGAGCTGAGCAGCTTCAGGTAGGGCCGCTGCCGCGCCATCTCGTAGACCTTGCGTGCCAGATCGTGGATGCGTGCGTAGACGTGTTCGGGGCCCAGCGCCTCCAGAAAGCGCTTGCCTTCCATCATGCCGGTGAGGATGGCGCGGTTGTTGGTGCCGATCTTCATAAAGCGCGCGGCCTTCAAATCGGTCTTGTCCCAATCGCCGGTGACGATCACCGGCCAGTGGCGGTCGACGTGCTCCTCGCGAATGTACATGAGTCCGCACCCGGCGGGCGCGAACAGCCATTTGTGCGGGCTTCCGGCGAAGTAGTCGCACTCAAGGTCGGACAGACGCAGCGGCACCTGGCCGTTCATGTGAGCGCCGTCGACGACGGTGAGGACGCCCTTCGCGCGCGCGGCGCGGCAGATGTCGCGCACGGGCATGAGCACGCCGGTGGGGCTGAGAATGCCACTGAAGCTGAGTACGCGGGTGCGGGGCCCGATGGCGGAGACCACCACGTCGGCCAGTTGCGCGGCGCTCTCGGGCGGATGCGGGAGCTTCACCTCGCGAACGGTGATGCCGTGGCGTTTGGCCCGCAGCGCCCACGGGGCGATGCCGCTGGGGTGTTCGTGATCGGTGAGGAGGACTTCGTCGCCCGCCCTGAGTTCAATGCCATTGGCGATGACGCTCATCGCCTCCGTGGCGCAGTGCGTAAACGCTAGCTCATCCTTGCGGCATCCCACGAAGGCGGCCATTTCGGCGCGCTCCTCGTCCAGATTCTCGTAGCCCCAGCGCGGGTAATCGTCGCGAAGCAGCGCGGCGGCGGTTTCCAGAGATTCGGTCACTGCGCGCACTACCGGGCGCGGCGCCACGCCGAGGCTGCCGTTGTTGAGGAAGGCGCGCCAGCCGGGCAGCAGGAACTGCTCGCGCCGCACCTGGAGCCAGTATTTTTCCGGATCCTTCTCGCGCAGCGCGGCTGGCGGCAGCGGCCTCACGGTAGAGGAAGCGCCGCGGGCGGCGACGCCGAACAGGGACAGCGCTACGGCATCCCGGCGGTTCATGACCCCAGAATATCGCAGGCGCCGGCGGTCACCGCTTCGGCACGGAGACGGTGATGTTGCGGAAGCGCACGCCGCCGGCGTGGTCGCCCTGTATCAGGAACGGACCGGGGAGCTCCTCATCGGCGTCGAGCGCGCCGCCGGTGATCCCTTCGATCTCCTGGCGGTCGATCGTCACCACGCCGTTCTGCACGACGGTGAGCGTGCGGCCCACGAGAGTCACATCGAAGACGTCCCACTCGCCGGGGCGGTTGGCAGGCGCGGGCTTGGGAGCAATGCGCCCGTAGATGGAGCCCATGCGCCGTTCTGGCGGGCTCTTGCCGCCGGCCTCGTTTTCGAGCTGGATCTCATACCGCCCGCGCAGGTAGAAGCCGCTGTTGGTGTGCTCGGGGAGCATCACCTCGAAATGAAGCCGGAAGTCCTCGAACTTCTCCGTGGACTTCAGATTGGATCCGAGCTTCTCGTTGACAAGCTCGCCGTTGAGGGCCTTCCAGTGGCTGTTGGCGGGATTGCTGGCGGGCTCCCATCCGGTGAGATCGCGCCCGTTGAACACCGGGCGCGGTTCGCTCCAGGCGCGGGGTTCGGGACGCTTCAAGTCCGGCGCAGGCTTCCCCTCAAGCGGCGTGGCTGTCTCTCCGCGCCGGGCAACGCCAGCCAACTTTCCGCCGCGGTTTTCCAGCTCCCAGACGACGGCGGGGCGGTTGGGTCCGGAGGCGGCGATGTTGAGGATCAGCTTGCCTGACTCGATCTTCGCGTCCTTGATCTGGAAAACATTGCCCCCTGTGGGCTGGTACCACACTTCGAGCGCGCCGCCGCGCTCGTAGATGCCCAGCCAGCTGGCGCGCAGTCCGCCAGGGGTCTGGATGTTGAAGCTCCACCGGCCGAGGAAGGGGTTTTGCCATGCGCCGAGAGGCGCGAGGAAAATCCAGCTGGCAACGGCGAGGCCGCATCGAATTCGCATGGCGAAAGTGTATCGCAGACCAGGCGCCCCGGGGCGGGCCGGCAGGGGCTGGGCGGCCAGTATAATCACAAATGTGACTTCCGCCAAGTGGATCGCCCTCATCGCGCTGGCCTTGCTGGCCGGCTGCGCGAAGAACATTCAGACCAACGAAGCAGTGCGTGCCGGCGTCATCAAGCACCTCTCGCAGAATTCCGGGCTGAATCTGGCGCAGATGGACATCGAGGTGACCAGCGTGACCTTCCGCGACAATGAGGCCGACGCGGTGGTCGGCTTCAAACCGAAGGGCGCCGCCGCGGCGTCGGGCATGTCGATGCGCTACACGCTGGAGCGGCAAGGCAACGAGTGGGTGGTGAAGAAGAAGGCCGATTCGGGCATGGGCCACGGCATGATGCCGCCGCCGGACTCGCCTCCTGCCGGGCAGGGTTCGCTGCCTCCCGATCACCCGCCGGTCGGAGGCGCGGGAGTGGAGACGAAGAAGTGAAGCGCGTGGCGGTGCTGGGCGGCGGACCCGCCGGCGCCATGGCCGCGGCGGGGCTGGCTGAAGCGGGCGTCCCGGTGGTCCTGCTGGACGAGAAGCTCGCCTGGGAGAAGCCCTGCGGCGGCGGTATCACCTACAAGGCCTACCGCCAGTATCCGTTCTTGCTCGACAATCCGGTCCCGAAGAAGCAGGTGTTTGAGGCGCGACTCAGCGAACCCCGCGGGGGCAGCGTGTCGATGCGCCTGCGGCATCCGCTGCTGATTTACTCGCGGAAAGACCTGAACCAGATGCTGCTGGACCGCGCCGAAGCTGCAGGAGCGCAGCTGGAGCGCGAACGTGTGCTGGCGCTCGAACCGCGGGAGAAAGGCTGGCTGGTGCGCACGCGGCACGGCGCCCTGGAGGCGGACTTCGTTGTGGCAGCCACAGGCGCGCGGAACACTCTGAAGAGCGTGGGCACCGAGTGGAAGCCCGGCGACACGATGTGCGCGCTGGGCTATTATGTGCCGGAAGCGCGGGCGGAAATCGATATCCAATTTTTCCCGAATTTCGAGGGATATGTCTGGGTGTTTCCGCGCTGCGACCACCTCTCGGTGGGCATCTGCGGCAAAGGCGTGTCATCTCACGAGGCGCGCGAGCAACTGCACCGGTACATGGACGAGCACGGCATCCCGCGCGCCGGGGCGCAGTTCTATGCGCACGTGATTCCGGCGCTGGAGCGGCCGAGCTGGCGGTCGAACCGCATCAGCGGTCCGCGGTGGGTGGCGGCGGGCGACGCGGCGGGCTTGGTGGATCCGGTGACGGGCGAGGGGCTGTATTACGCGATCCGCTCCGGCGATCTGGCGGCGCAGGCGATCCTCGACGAGCGCCTGGATCCGGCCTCGCGGCACACGTTTTACAGCGCCCTGCTGCATGGCGAGTTTCTGGAAGACCTCGCTTTCGGCGCCGGGCTGGCGAAGAGGTTCTTCATTCAGCAGGTGATGTTTTCCAGCGTGCCGGCGCGGATGATCGAACTGATGCGTCACTCGCCGCGCATGGGCGACATCGTGCAGGACCTGTTCGCGGGCACGCAGCGCTACCTGGATCTGAAGGACCGGATCCTGGCGAGCCTGAACGGGACGTTGCGGGAGATCGTCTACGGCGCCATGCTGGGGCACAAGGTAGTGAAGGAAGGCAGGCAAGGGTGAACACGAAGCGCAGCGAGGAGCTGTTTGCGAGGGCGCAGCAGCGAATTCCCGGAGGCGTGAACTCGCCTGTACGGGCGTTCCGCAGCGTGGGCGGGACACCGCGTTTCATCCGCCGCGGCCAAGGCTGCCGGATCACGGACGCTGATGGGAACACTTACATCGACTACATCTGCTCGTGGGGGCCGCTGATTCTCGGGCACGCCTTCCCGCCGGTGATCGAAGCGGTGCGCGAGGCGCTGGAGAACGGCTCGAGCTTCGGCGCGCCCACTGAGCGCGAAATAGAACTGGCCGAGCGGATTTGCGCAGCCGTGCCGTCGGTGGAGATGGTCCGGTTGGTAAACTCCGGCACCGAAGCCACGATGAGCGCGCTGCGGTTGGCGCGCGGGTTCACTGGAAGAACACTGACGGTCAAGTTCGAGGGCTGCTACCACGGCCATGTGGATTCGCTGCTGGTGAAGGCGGGCAGCGGCGTGGCGACGCTCGGCATTTCGGGCACGGCTGGCGTGCCGGAGGAATTTGCCCGAACCACCATCGCGCTGCCCTACAACTCGGTGGAAGCGCTGGAGGCGGCCTTCGGGAGGCATGGAGTCGAGATTGCGGCGGTGATCGTGGAGCCCGTCGTCGGGAACATGGGGTGCGTGCTTCCGCGTCCGGGATTTCTGGAAGCGATGCGGGAGCTGTGCACCCGGCATGGCGCGCTGCTGATTTTCGACGAAGTGATGACCGGTTTCCGCCTCTCGCCGGGCGGTGCGCAGCAGGCCTACGGGATCCGTCCCGATCTGACGACGCTTGGCAAGATCATCGGCGGCGGGCTGCCAATCGCCGCCTATGGCGGGCGGGCGGAAGTGATGCGGAGCGTGGCGCCCTCGGGCGGCGTGTATCAGGCGGGGACGCTTTCGGGCAATCCCTGCGCGGTGGCGGCGGGCATCGCCATGCTGAAGCACCTGGCGGAGCATCCTGAAGTCTATGAGCGCGCCGCAGCTGCCGCCGAGGCGGTCTGCGCCGCCGCGCCGGCGGGGGTCACTGTACAGCGCGCCGGGTCGATGTTCACGTTCTTCTTCACGGAACGGCCCGTGAATTCCTGGGAGGACGCCGCCACCTGCGACACGCAGCGGTATGCCGTATTCTTCCATCATTTGCTGGAAAACGGGGTGTATTTCCCGCCTTCCCAATTCGAAGCCGCCTTCGTCTCCGCGGCGCATGATGATTCCGCTGTGGAACGGACCGTGGCGGCGATTCGGTCTTTACAGGGCTGATTGCTTCCCAGGGCTGTTGAGCCAAGCGGCGGCGCGGTGGCAAGCCCCGCAGGCTCTCACCGCTTGAGCTCCGCCTTGCGGTCCTGTGACGCCCTGCGCGACACCGGAATTCCAGCCTCGGAAGTCGCGCATCCGGGAGACATTTGAAAATGCAGAGTGGGCGGCGGTTGCATGACGGCGCGGGAGCTCATTAAAAGGGATCAGATGCTGAGCCGCGCCGGCGGGGATGCTGCCCGCCTCAGGCACAATGGCCCCTCCTGCTGCCGGCCAACGCAGTGGAGTGAGGCGGAAACCTCTGTTGCTTCGGCCTCGTCTTTTTTTCGATGGCAGTCGTGCCCAGCGAATCCTGCGAGCATCTCGCCATTGGAGAGCCTGTCCGGCAACGGGCGCTGTTGCTCATTCGGGCCGGGATTTTGTTGGCAGCGGGACTGGCAACGGCATGGGGCGCGCCTCCGGATGCCCGCGATTCGGAAAACATCGGTTCAAAGACCCGCTTCACGCCCAGGCATTACAAGAACCTGAAAACTTGGGAGGCGCGACGGGAGATTCTGCGGCGGCAGATCCTGGTCTCCGCGGGCTTGTGGCCCCTCCAGCCGCGCGGTCCGGTGCCCGTCCACCGGTTCGGGAAGATGAACAAGGGCCCGTACGTAGTGGAGAAGCTGGCGCTGGAAACGCTGCCAGGCTTCCTGGTGGGCGCGAACCTCTATACTCCCGCGAAACTGACGCGTCCTGCGCCCGCTGTTCTGGTGGCGCACGGGCACTGGAAGTACGGGCGCACGCACCACGCCGAGGATTACTCCGTGCCGGCGCTATGCGCAAACCTGGCGGCGCAGGGATTCGTGGTACTGGCGTGGGACATGATCGGCTACGAGGACACCCGGCAATTGCCGCACGATTTCGGGCGCTCGCCCGAAGAGCTGGCATGGTTGTTTTCGCCTTTCAGCCTGCAATTGTGGAACGCGATGCGCGCTGTGGATTTTGTGGAGTCCCTGCCGGAGGCGAACCGGTTTCTGATCGGCATGACGGGGACCTCGGGCGGCGGCACGCAGACCTACCTTCTGGCGGCCGTTGATGAACGCATCCGCGCCGCGGCGCCGGGAGGAATGGTTTCAGCGACGTTCCAGGGCGATGACGTCTGCGAGATGGCGCCGGGGCTGCGCGTGGGAACCAACAACCTGGAGTTGACCTCGCTGATCGCGCCGCGCCCCTTGCTTCTGGTGGCTGCGACAGGCGACTGGACGCGCGAGACTCTGCAGGTGGAATTGCCGGCGATCCGCTCCGTATACCGGCTGTACCGGCAGGAGCGGCGGGCATCGGCGGTGATGATTAATGCCGGGCACAACTCCAACCGGGAGAGCCGAGAGGCTGTTTACGGGTTCTTCCATCGCGTCTTCGGGCGGAACTTGCCGGGTTCCCCCGCGCCGCGGGAAAGCAGCGCGGTGCCGCTGCCGTCGCGGGAGGAGCTGCTGATCGGCGAGCCGATGCAAGCGGCGGCGCGCGCCACGCGCGAGGAGATCCTGGCTGCCTGGAAGGACATGGCGATCCGCCGCACCCTGGCGCTCCACCCGGATCAATTGCGGGAGCGGCTGGCGGCGCTGCTGAATGTCAGCCTGCCGGCAGAGGTGACAGTTCCGGAATCGACCGCCGAACTGGTGCTGCTGAGAACCGACACCGGCACGCCAGTAAAAGCCCGGTGGCTGACCCCGCCCTCAGAGGACACCGAGGCGTTCGAGATCGCCGTCAGCCCCGCGGGGCTGGCGTGCTCGGACTGCGCAGCACCGCACGGCGCACGGAGGGCGCGGATGATCGTGGAAGTCTTCAAATCGAACGTGCCGGCGCAGCCGTTCGACCTGGAACGCGCCACTTTTCGCAGGAGCAACCTGGCCGAACGAGTGCAAGACATCCTTGCTGCTGCCCGCTACGTCTCCGGTTTTGCCCAGGGCCGGCGCATTGCCCTGTCCTGTTCCGGGGCTGCTCGCGCGTGGTGCTTGCTGGCTGCGGCGGTGGCGCCGCCCGGGTTCGCCATCGGGCTGGATGCGGGCCTTGACGAAAGCCTCGCCGCAGGCGTGGCCGAATATCTGAACCGCCCCGGCATCGCCTACGCGGGCGGGCTCAGTGTGCTGATCCGCCTGGCGAACCGTGACACGGCTGACGGCGAGCCGCCCGTTACAATGGGGAAGTGATCCGGAGCCTGATTTTTGATCTGGGCCGCGTGATTGTGCCGTTCGACTTCCGCCGCGGCTACGAGCGGATGTCGCAGCGCTGCGGCCTGCCGCCCGAGGAAGTGCGCGCGCGGCTCAAGGCCGACGGGATGGTCCGCGATTTCGAATCCGGCCGGATGGACTGCCGGGAATTCCACCGCCGCGTGGCGCAGCTCCTGGAATGCGACGTCGATTACGGCGAATTTCGCGAAATCTGGTTCAGCATTTTTCTTCCCGAAACTCTGGTCCCCGACAGCCTGCTGGAGCAATTGCACGCCCGCTACCGCATGGTGCTGCTGTCCAATACAAACTCCATGCATTTCGAGATGATCCGGGAGCGCTACCCGATTTTGCGCCACTTTGACGCCTTCGTGCTTTCCTATGAAGCCGGGGCGATGAAGCCCGATCCGCGCATTTATGATGCCGCTGTCCGTGCCGCCGGTTGCTCCCCGCAGGAGTGCTTCTTCACAGACGACATTCCGGAGTATGTAGAAGGAGCTCGGCAGATGGGCATCGACGCGGTGCTGTTCGAGGGCGCGGAGAAGTTGGAGCAGGAGCTGCGCGCGCGAGGCGTGCTGCCGCCTCAATAGGCCAGCAGCCGTTCGGCTTCCCGCTGGATGTCCTGCGTCTGCGGCAGGATGGCGTCTTCCAGGTCCGGATTGTAGCCGACCCAGGTGTCCTGCGCGGCGACGCGTGCCACCGGCGCGTCGAGATACTCGAACAGCTCGCCGGCGATGCGGGCGGCGATTTCCGCGCCATAGCCGAAGCTGAGCATGTCCTCGTGCACCACCAGCGCGCGGCTGGTCTTGCGGACGCTGCGGGCGATGGCCTCCCAGTCGTATGGCGCCAGCGTGCGGAGGTCGAGGATTTCAATGGAGCGGTCCGGGTGCTTCTGTTCGATCCACGAGGCGGCCACCAGCGACTTCTGCACGGTCATCCCGTAAGTGATGACCGTCAGGTCGCTGCCGGGCTTGACGACGCGGGCGCGGCCGAACGGGATCGTGAAGGCAGGGCCGGGGTGGGGGCTGCGGTTGTAAGGTTCGCGGTAGAGGCGCTTGTGTTCGAGAAACAGCACCGGATCGTCGCAGCGGATGGCGGTGCGCAACAGGCCGCAGGCGTCGAGCGCGTTGGAGGGGAAGGCGACCCGCAGCCCGGGGATGTGGGTGAAGGCGACCTCGCCACACTGACTGTGATAGATGGCGCCTCCATTGAGATAGCCGCCGATGGCGGCGCGGATCACGGCGGGCGCCTTCCAGGAGTTGTTCGAGCGCCAGCGGATGTTGGCCAACTCGTCGCGGATCTGCATCATCGCGGGCCAGATGTAGTCGAAGAACTGGATCTCGACCACCGGCTTCATGCCGCGGCTGGCCATGCCGATGGCCCGGCCGACAATGGCCGCCTCGGCGATAGGGGCATTGAAGACGCGCCGGGAGCCGAAGCGCGCCTGCAAGCCGTGCGTGGCCTTGAAGACGCCGCCCTTGCCTTTGACCTCGCGCAGGCTTTCCTCACGGCTGCAGTCGGCCACGTCCTCGCCGAAAACGACGACGCCGGGGTTGCGCTCCATCTCCTCGGCGAGCGTCAGGTTGATCTCGTCGACCATCGTGCGCGGCTCGCCGTCGAACTGGGGCTCGGACTCGAGCGCGGCCGAGCAGGGGTCGAAATCGGGCGAGTAAAGGAAGCGCAGCGCGGTGTCCGGAGCCGGAGGCTCGGCTTTCAGCACGCGTTCGGTGATTTCGGCGATCTCCAGGTCCACCTCGTGGCAAATGCGCTTGTAGGAGACCTCCTCGAGGAGGTTCTCGGCGATGAGCCAGCGCGGAAACTGGATGACGGGGTCGCGCGCGGCTTCGGCGGCGCGTTCCGCTTCGGTCTTGTAGAGCCGCTCGTCGTCGCTGAGAGAGTGCGAATAGGGGCGGATACAGTGGGCGTGTACGAGCGCCGGACCACGGCCCGCGCGCGCGTATTCTGCCGCTTCCGTCATGGCGCGGTAGGAGGCGAGGAAGTCCGTGCCGTCGCATTCGAGGATCTTCAGATCCGGGAAGCCGGCCACGATCTTCGAGATGCTGCCGCCGGGCGTCTGTTTTTCCACCGGAACCGAGATGGCCCAGCCGTTGTCCTGGATGAGGAAGACTACCGGCAGGCGGTTCAGGCAGGCGGCGTTGAGCGCCTCCCAGAATTCGCCTTCGCTGGTGGCGCCCTCGCCCCCGCTGGCCAGCGTCACCTCGCCCGCCTCCGGGCGCAGGTAGCGGGAGGCTTCAGCGCATCCCACGGCATGGAGAAACTGCGTTCCGGTCGGGGAGGAGCCCGTGAAGATATGCAGCGTGGGAGAGGACCAGTGCGAGGGCATCTGGCGGCCGCCGGAAGCGGGCCCTGCGGCCGCACCCACGCTTTCCAGCAGCATGTCCTCGGCGGTGACGCCGAGGGCGAGCGCCAGAGCGCGGTCGCGGTAGTAGAGGTGGAACCAGTCATGCCCCGGACGCAGCGCCATGCCCGCAGCCGTCTGGATCGCCTCGTGCCCGGCGCCGCTGATCTGGAAAAAGATGCGGTTCTGGCGCTTGAGCATCACCTCGCGGTCGTCCAGGCGCCGCGACATCTGCATGATGCGGAAGGCGCGCTGGAAGGCGGCGCGGTCCAGGCCGCAGTAGTCTGGGCTTGCCGGCGCGGGCGCAGTCACAGTTTTGGCGGTCGCCATCGGCTTGCTTCCTTCTCCACAGTTTACCCGTTCCTTGCCGGATGCCAATCCAGCCGGGAGGTTACAATGTTGTTTTCTATGCACGATCTGGCGTTTTTCCGGGCCAATCTGGAGGCCATTGCCGCGCGCCTCCAGCAGCGCGGATTCCCCCTTGACATCGAGGAGTTCCGATCCCTGGATGCCCGGCGGCGCGCTGCGGTCACAGAAGCCGAGGAGTTCCGGGCGCGCCGCAACGCGGAGAGCCAGGAGATCGGGAAGCGGAAGAAGGCAGGGGAGGACACGTCGGCGCTCCAGGCGGAAGTGCGCGCCCTGGGCGACCGCATCGCCGCGCTGGAGGAGCAGGTCAAGGCGCTGGACGAGGAGTTCCGCTCGCGGCTGGCATCGATTCCGAACGTCCCGCACGAGAGCGTCCCGGCGGGCGTGTCGAGCGAAGACAACGTGGAGATCAAGCGGTGGGGCGCTCCGCGCGATTTCGCCTTCCCGCCCAAGGCGCACTGGGACCTGGGCCCGCAACTCGGCATCCTCGATTTTGAACGCGCGGCCAAGACCACGGGCGCGCGCTTCGCCGTTTACATGGGCGCGGGGGCGAAGCTGGAACGGGCGCTGATCAATTTCATGCTCGACCTCCACACGCGCGAGCACGGCTACACGGAGGTCCTGCCGCCGTTCCTGGTCAACTCGGGCTCGCTGTACGGAACGGGCCAGTTGCCGAAGTTCGCCGCCGACCTGTTCAAGTGCGAGAACTTCGACTTCTGGCTGATCCCCACCGCCGAGGTGCCGGTGACCAACCTGCACCGCGAGGAGACGCTCGACGGCGACGCGCTGCCCATCCGGTACTCCGCTTTCACGCCGTGTTTCCGCAGCGAGGCTGGTTCTTATGGCAGGGACGTGCGCGGCATCATCCGCCAGCACCAGTTCCAGAAGGTGGAGCTGGTCAACTTCACGCGCCCGGACCAGAGCTACGAAGAGCTGGAACGGCTGACGGAGAGCGCCGAGCACGTGCTGGAGCGGCTGGGGCTGCCGTACCGGCGCGTGGTGCTGTGCACCGGCGACATGGGCTTCGCCTCGGCGAAGACCTATGATCTGGAAGTCTGGATGCCCGGGCAACAGGCGTTCCGCGAGATCTCGTCGTGCTCGAACTTCGAAAGCTTCCAGGCGCGCCGCGCGGGCATCCGCTTCCGCACCGGGAAGGGGAAGGCCGAATACGCCCACACGCTGAACGGCAGCGGGCTGGCGGTGGGGCGCACGTGGGTGGCGGTGGTGGAGAACTACCAGCAGGAAGACGGCTCGATTGTCCTGCCGGAGGCGTTGCGGCCCTATCTGAACGCGGAGCGCATCGACGCGCAGGGGCGGCTGGTCTGAGCGTCGTTCAAGGCAGCAGGACGATCTTGCCCACGCCGCCGGCGTAGGATTCCAGCGTCTCAAACGCCTCCTGCGCGCGCTCCAGCGGCCAGCGGTGAGTCACCATGGGCGCGAAGCGCGGCGAGTGCTCTTCGAGCAGGCGCAGCGCGAGTTCGCTACGGTGATTCGATCTGCGCAGCGGAAAGAACCACTGTTCCTTGCGGCGGAGCGTGTGGAAATCGATGGCGAGGCGTTCTTCGGAAGGAAGCGCGGTGATGACAATTCGCGCCGCCGGCGCGCCCATGTGGATCGCCTGGTTGTGGGTGTCGCCTTTGCCGGCGCAATCGAAGACCATGTCAACGCCGCGCTGGCCAGTCTCGCGCAGCACCTCCCGGACGGGATCGGCCTGCGAGGGATCGATCACCGTATCGGCGCCGGCCATTTTCGCCAGCTCCCGCCGGTGCGCCACCGGATCCACCGCCCAGATGCGCGCCACGCCCGCCAGCCGCAGGCAGGCGATGGTGACCAGCCCGATGGGGCCGGCGCCAAGCACCGCCGCGGTTTCGCCCAGCCGGGGCTGGCCGAAGCGGAAGGAATGGAGCGCGATGCCAATCGGCTCGAACAGCGTGCCTTCGGCCATGCCAAGCCGCTCGGGCAGCGGCAGCAGGTTCACCGAAGGGAGATTCACGTGGTCACGGAAGAATCCCGGCTCGCCGGCGTTGGACAGGAAGCGGACGTGACGGCACAGGTTGTGGCGCCCGCTCATGCAGAATTCGCAGTGATAGCAGTAGAGCGGAGCTTCGAGGGCGACGCGGTCGCCCGGCGACCATTGCGTGACGCCGGGGCCGACAGCGCTGACCACGCCCGTGGGTTCGTGGCCGAGCACCATGGGATAGACGCACGGCATGCCGCCCACGCTGCCCTCGGAGAAATTATGCAGGTCGCTGCCACAGACACCGACGGCGGCCACGCGAACCTGCACCTCGCCCGGGCCGGGCGGCTCGGGCTCGTAAGGGCGGACCTCGATGGTCCGCAGACTGGTGAGCAAGGCAACGGCCATCGGCGCAGCGGCCTTATTTCTTGAACAGCCGGTCGAAGGCGAGGCGGGCGTCGGCGGCGCTCTTCGGCGCGGCGATGTCAGGGCGGTCGCTCATGCGGATGACCGAGGACGGAGGCGCGCTGTCGCGTGCCACGGTGACGCGCGGCCGGAAGAACGTGCATTCGTTGGCGCGGTCCTTGTAGGGAATGCGCGCCGGAATCGGCTTGGTGCACTGGAAGCGCGTGGAGGGCTCGAAATAGGCGCACTGCTTGCAGCAGTGCAGCTCGGCGCCGCACTTCGGGCACGTGCCCGAGAAGTCCATGTCCGGCGGAAACGGCGTGGCGCAACTGTAGCAGCGCGCCGCCGTGACGGTCTCCACCATGCGCGGCAGGCGCGGGCCCGTGACATCAATGGGGGGACGCGGCCCGCGGTTCTTCGGCCTTTCGCGGTCGCGATCCTCGCCACCCGGGGCGCCGTAGTCCATATAGCCCCGCTGTTTGTATTTGCGGTCGCCTTCCATGTGGAAGTGTGCTCCTTTGGTGACTTGTCAGTCGCTGCGGTTGTGCGGATCGCCTCAATGAGCAGGCTGGTGTGAGTCCGGATCCCGGCGGACGCCAATGGCAGGCCCTTCTTCCGCGAGGAGAGAATTTCGCACTAGCCCGTATGCCGTTTCCACCGCGCGCCCAGGCATCCCAGCCTTGCCGCGCGGCCGCTCACCCGGCACTCCCCATACATATCACGGTTCCGCGCCGGAATCCAGCCCCTTCTTTCAGCTTCGCGAGGTCCATTTGACGGGCAGGTAACAGGGCCGCGTCACCGGGTCTTCGCTGCGGTTGGGGCTGACGCGCAGGGTGTAACCGATCCTTCCGGTCTGGTGGGGCACAAAGTCGCGCCCAAACAAATGCCGCCCATCTTGTTCTCGCAGGAACGGCAGACTGATGACGGTGGTCTCGAACAGCTCGCCGTCGGGGTTGACGCGGCCGACGACGGCCTCCACGCGGACGTCGGACGGCGTCAGCCCGGCCAGCGCGATCGACGCTCGCAACTGGATCGGCGCGCCTGTCACAATGGCGCGGCCCACGGCGCCGGAAACGTCCTCGATCGAAACGCTGGGCCAGGCCTCCTCCACCTTGCGGTTCCATTCGGCCTTCTCTCGCGCCCACGCGTAGCCGTTCAGTCCGGCCTGCAGGCCGGCCAGATGTGCGGGCTCGTACATCCGCTCCATGTAGTCGCGAACCATCCGCTGGCAGTTGTACTGCGGGCTCAGGTTCATGATCGAGGTCTTCACCCGCTTCATCCATGCCACCGGCACGCCCTCTTCGCGGTTCTGGTAGAACATGGGCAGGATCTCGGTCTCAAGCAGCGAGTAGATGGACGACGCATGCACTTCGTCCAGGTCCGCTGAATACGGGTCGCGGTCGCCGATCGCCCAGCCGCCCGAAACCTCGTAGGCTTCGTCGAACCAGCCGTCGAGGATCGACAGATTCAGCGTTCCGTTGATGGCGGCCTTCATGCCGCTGGTGCCGCATGCCTCCTCGCCGCGCCGGGGGTTGTTCAGCCACAGGTCCACGCCCTGCACGAGTTCGCGGCCCACCTCGATGTCATAGTCCTCGACAAAGACGATGTGCCGGGACAGCTCGGGGTCGCGCGTGTACTGGATGATCTCGCGGATCAGCTGCTTGCCCGGCGTGTCCTTCGGGTGCGCCTTGCCGGCGATGACGATCTGCACGGGCATCTTCGGGTTGGTGAGGATCCTTTTCAGCCGCGCCATGTCGCGGAAGATCAGCGTCGCCCGCTTGTAGGTGGCGAACCGGCGCGAGAAGCCGATGGTGAAGACCTCGGGGTCGAAGATCTCCGACAGCCGCTTCTGCTCCGTGCTCGGCGCGTGGCGTTCCACCGCGCGGTGAAGCAGCCGCTCGCGGATGAAGGCGATGAGCCGCCTCTTGCGCCGGCGGCGGATCTCCCACAATTCCTCGTTCGGGATGTCCTCCACCTGCGTCCAGATGGCGGGATCGGCATACTGCTCGCGCCAGCCCGGCGCCAGATACTGGTCATACAGGCTGGCCAGATCCGGGTGCAGCCACGTCGGCAGGTGGACGCCGTTCGTGATCGGAATGATAGGCACCTCGTGCACCGGAAAATCGGGCCACAAGCGGCTGAACATCTGGCGGCTAATTTCCGAATGCAGCCGGCTCACGGCGTTGCGGTAGGCAGAGGTCTTCAGCGCCAGCACGGCCATCGAAAACCGGTCACCCTGCTCGTCGGTGCCACCCTGGCCGAGGGCCAGAAAGCGGTCGAAAGGCACGTTGTTGCGCTCGCAGTAGGCGTGGAAGTACTCGTAGATGAGTCCGGGATCGAACATGTCGATCCCGGCCGGCACCGGCGTGTGCGTTGTGAAGGCGTTGTTCATCCGCGCCGCCTCGAGCGCCTCCTCCCAGCTCAGCCCGTGGTCCTGCATGAGCAGCCGCACGCGTTCCAGCGCCAGGAATGCCGAGTGGCCCTCGTTCATGTGGTAGACCGTCGGCTGGATGCCCAGCGCCTTGAGCACCCGCATACCGCCGACGGCGAGCACGAACTCCTGCTGGATGCGGGTCACCGTGTCCCCGCCGTAGAGCTGGTCGGTGATGTCGCGGTATTCCTCGATCGCGTTCCCCGGGATGTTGGTGTCGAGCAGGATCAATGGCACCCGCCCCACTTGCATCTTCCAGGCTTTGACGTGGCAATGGCCTCTGGGCAGACGGAGATCCACCACGATCTCGTTGCCATTCGCGTCCAGCGCCGGCGCTACGGGCCAGGTGAAAAAGTCGTTGACCGGATACTTCTCCACCTGCCAGCCGTCCGGATTCAGGTGCTGCTCCAGATAGCCCTTCTGATACACCAGACCCACGCCCACAAGGCCGAGGTTGGCGTCGCTGGCAGCCTTCAGATAATCGCCCGACAGAATGCCCAGGCCGCCGGAGTAGATGGAGACGGACTCCAGCAGCCCGTACTCCATGCTGAAGTAGGCCACTTTCATGTCGTCGGCGGGCGGCTGCACCTTCATGTACTCATCAAACTCGCGGCAAGCGGCCTGATACAGCGCCACATAGCGGGGATCCGCAGCCGCCTTCTGAAGCGTCTCTTGTGGAATGCGTCCCAGCATCAGAACGGGGTTCCTCCTGCATTCCTTCCACAAAACCGGATCCATCCGGCGGAACACGGGGCGCAGGCCTGGCTTCCAGCTCCAGAGGAAATTCAGGGCGAGTTCGCCGAGCCTGGCCAACTCGGGAGGCAGCGCCGGACTGACGAGAAACTCCTTCACGGGACGGATATGGTGAGCCATAGATACTCTCAGCCTTCTAAGGTAGCAGACAGATGCCTTGGCCCAACCGGCTGCGCGTTATCACCCTGCGTCTCTGTCTTTTTGGATGCCTATGGTTCGCGCCGGGTTCGCAATTCCGCCCCTGGCGCCCGGAACGGGATACCAGAACAAACGGGTTTGTTATCTTTTTGTCTTGATCTGGGCCATCTTGACGTACAATGAAAGCATGAAGCTGAGCGCTCAGGAAGAATATGGGCTGCGCTGTCTTCTGTACATGGCGCGCCATGGGGAGGACCGGAGCCATAGCATCCCGGAAATCAGCAGGGCGGAGGGCCTCTCCGTCCCGAATGTCGCCAAGCTGATGCGCATTCTGCGTCTCGGAGGGCTGGTCAAGAGCGTTCGCGGGCAGGCGGGCGGTTACACGCTGGCCAAGCCGGCTGCCGATATCAGCGTCGCGGAAGTCGTGGGGCTGCTCGGAGGCAGCTTCTTCAATGCCCATTTCTGCGACCGGCATGCGGGGCTGGAGCGGAACTGCACGCACGTGGAGGACTGCTCGCTGAAGATTCTCTGGAGCGCCGTGCAGAAGAGCCTGGACGGAATTCTGGGCAGGACCACGCTCCGGGACCTGCTACGCAACGAGCAGGAGATGAAAGCCTTGATGCGCGAACCGGCGGCTGCGGCGGCGCTGGAGGGTGCCGGGACCCGGTTCTCTTGATTCCCTCCGTGCGCCTGCAGAGCGGCGCAGGCGTGGACTGTCCCTACCCACCCTCGGTGCACGCTTCTGCCAGCTAAGCTGGTAGAAGCAGCTGCGTAGCGCGGCCGCTCCTCCACACCCGATGCAAGAAGCGACATTGCCGCACGCTGTGATCATCACCAGCGCCCATGCCGGAGAGGGCAAGACTCATGTCGCCTGCGGGCTCGCCCGCTGGCTGGCCAACCAGGGTCTTCGTCCGGCACCCCTGCATCTGGGCGCCGCCGGCGCCCATCAAGCGGCCTGCCCCGGCGGCGGAACCGTCTCTCGCGCTGCGGCGCTGCTGGCAGAGGCCTGCCGGCTGGCGCCCGAGCCGCTGTTTGAGTCCGAGTGGACCCGCCTGGAGGAGGTCGCGCTCCGGGGCGACGTGGTGATCGTGGAAGCGCAGACGGTTCCCGGCGCGCTGAGCCGCCTCCCGCAGATCCGCGTGGAACGGGCTGCTGGTGGATTGCGCGTGAACGGCTTTCCGCTTGCCGCTTTTTCGCCTGCCGTCACGCACGGGACCGTGCCTGAGGTGGAGGGTCTGCCGGACTACGAGTACGCGACACGGCCGCGCATTGGCGTGGTGAGCCTGCCCCATCTGCTCGATTTCCGCGACCTCGCCCTGCTGCGCGGCGCCGAGTGGCTGGCGGCGCCGGGTGTCGGGCAGTTCGAGTTTCTCTTCGTGCCGGCGACTTCCGATGCGGGGCACGATGCCGTCTGGCTGGAAGAAACGGGACTCGCCGCGTGGTTCCGCGAACAGGCTCTCGGCGGCGCAGTAGTGGCCAGTTGCGGTTGGGAGGCCGGCGGTGCTCGCGTCGTGGAGCGCGAGGATCTTTCCGATTACCGGCGGTTGTCGCTGCTGCTCGGGCGCAGGATGGCGCCTCCGATGCCCGACGACGAAGTGTTTGAAGAGCTGGCGGCCTGGGTTGCCCCGTGGGCCGAGCAAAAGAGGGTGTTGGAATCCCTCCACTGGGGCTGGTGGACTTCATCCGGCAGCAGCGTAGTAGATTAGGGAATGGAAGGCCTTGGCGGCGTGCGCCAGGACCGGCCGGGGCGGAAGTGGATGGCGCCGCTGGCGCAGACGGCCATCCGTGCCGGATTTTCAGCGGCAGCGGGGAGGATGAGATTGATCGTCACGCACGGTGGAAATGTGTTGGCTGTGGCCAGAGCCCGCGGCTGGGACTGGCGCGAGATTCTCGATCTGAGCGCAAGTATCAACCCGCTGGGCCCATCCTTGGCTGTGAGGCCCGCCATCGAGGAGGCCCTAGACCGCGTAGCTCTCTATCCCGATCCGCTGCCCGAGCAGTTGACCGTTGCGCTGGCCGAAGCCTGGGAGATCGGGCCGGAACAGGTGCTTGTAGGCGGCGGAGGCACGGAACTGGTGCACTTTCTGGCTCGGGCGGGCTGGAACGGGCCCGCCACGCTGGCCGTTCCAGTGTGGGCGGAGTTCTACCGTGCGTTTCCCCATGCGCACCGCGTTCCGGCCACCGAGCCCGAATCCTGGCCGCAGCGCGGGCTGCTGGTCGTGAGCCAGCCGGGCAATCCGACAGGAGTCTCGGTTCCATTGGAGGCTGTCAAACGCGCCGTGGCCAGCCGCGATGGGCCGGTGTTGATCGACGAGAGCTTCATCGAGTTCACGCGGCTGGAATCGGCTATCGGCTGGATTCAGGGTCACCCCAATGTTCTGGTGCTGCGGTCCCTGTCGAAGTTCCATGCGCTGCCTGGTCTCCGGGTGGGGGCGCTGGCGGGCTCGCCGGAATGGATCCGGCGGCTGCAACGGAAGCGCGAGCCGTGGCGCGTGAGCACGCTGGCCGAAGCGGCAGCGCTGGCGGCCGTGCGCGACACCGGGCATGCCGAACGCACGCGCCGGCTGGTGGAGGAGGAGCGCGCGTGGCTGCTGGAGGCGCTCGAAGAGCTGAACGGCCTGCGCGTGTTGCCGGGCGAGGCCAACTATCTACTGGCTTACACGGACCGCCCCGCGGCCGAGGTGTGCGAATGGTTCCTGGAGCGCAAGATCCTGTTGCGCAACTGTTCGCGGCTGCCGGGCGTGGACGGAGAGGCTGTGCGGTTTGCCGTTCGCACGCGCCCGGAGAACGAGCGCTTCCTGGCCGCCGCCCGGGAGTACTTTTGCGCCGCCTGATTCTTGCCCTGGTCCTGACGGCGGCCATACAGGCCGCGCCGCCACAGCGCATCGTCTCCACCGCGCCATCGCTTACGGAGACTCTGTTCGCCCTCGGGCTGGGCCCGCGCATTGTGGGAGTCACCGAGTTCTGCCGCTACCCGCCCGAAGCCGCCTCCAAGCCGAGGATCGGTACATTTCTGGAGCCTAGCTTCGAGCGCATCCTCGCGCAGCGGCCCGATCTCGTGCTGGTGGTGCGCAATCCCGTGCGCCTGGCCGATCGGCTGTCGCAACTCGGCCTGCGGACCGTAGAGGTGCCGCAGGACTCCATCGCCGAGATTCTGGCCTCGATCCGTGAGATCGCCCGGCTGGCGGGCGTGGAAGACCGCGGGCGCGCATTGGCGGAATCCATCGAAGGGCAACTGGAGGACGTGCGCCGCCGCGCTGCGGCGCTGCCGCGGCGCAAAGTGCTGTTCCTGGTGGGCCGCTCGCCCGGCACATTGCAGGGCATGGTAGGCGCCGGGCCGGGCACCTTCCTGGACGAGCTGATCCGCCTGGCCGGCGGCGTGAACGCGCTGGCCGGTTCGCCCATGGGCTATCCACGCGTCTCGGTGGAACAGATCGTGGCCGCCGATCCCGACGTGATCCTCGACATGGGCGACTTTGCGCATCACGAGGGCAAGCCGCTCGAACCGCCGGAGCAGTTCCGGACCGTGTGGGGGCAGTACCGTCTGATTCGCGCGGTGCGCGACAACCGGGTGCGCCAAGCCGCCTCCGAGGTCTTGATCCGGCCGGGGCCGCGCGTTGGCGAGGCGGCCCGGGGGATGTTCGAGCTGATCCACGGAGCCGGCGCTTGATGAGGGTGCAGTACGAGCTGCAAGGCGTGGGAATGCGTTATGACGGCGCGGCCGTGCTCGAGGGCGTTTCCCTGCGCTTTCTGCAGCCGGAGCTGGTCACGCTCATCGGACCGAACGGGGCGGGCAAGTCCACGCTGCTCGGGATCATGGCGGGGCTGCGGCGCGGCTTTGAGGGCCAGTGCCTGCTGAACAGGCGCTCCGTGGACCGCTGGCGCCGCCGCGAGTTCGCCCGCTTGGCAGCTTTCGTGCCGCAGACGCTCCGCTTCGATTTTCCATTTACGGCCGAGCAGGTTGTGCTGATGGGCCGAACGCCTTACGCGGGCGGTTTCTTCGACAGCCGGGAGGACTGGCTGGCGGTGCGCGAGGCGATGGAGGCGACAGATACGGCTCTGCTCGCGAGCCGCGATTTCCGGTCCCTGAGCGGAGGCGAACGCCAGCGCGTGATGCTCGCGGCGGCGCTGGCGCAGAAGCCCGCGGCGCTGTTGCTGGACGAGCCGGCCGCGTTTCTCGACTTGCATCACCAGTTGATGATCTACGACCTGCTCCGCCGCCTGGCGCGAGAGGGGCTGCTGGTGATCGCCGTCACCCATGACGTGAATCTGGCCGCTTCGTATGCCGGACGCGTGGTGGCGCTGCGCGGCGGCCGCGTCATCGCCGACGCCGCGCCCTGCGATGCGCTGGCGGCGGAGCGGATCCGCGAGGTTTTCGGCGTTACGGCCGAATGGCTGACGCGGCGCGACGGCAAGGCATGGATCGCCTATGGGGATTGATCCGCTCACTCCGGGCCGCGCCGCGCGCATCCTGACGGCGGCGGCGCTGTTTGCGCTTGTGGTCCTGGTGCTCACCCCTCTGGCCGGCCCCGTGCGCATCGACCTGGTGAAAGCCTGGCGGGGCGAATTCCCCGATGCCCAGATGTTTTTCTCCGTGCGCTGGCCGCGGGCACTGTTGGCCATGCTCAGCGGCGGCGCCCTGGCGCTGGCGGGCGTGCTCTTCCAGGCGCTGTTGCGCGATCCGCTGGCTTCGCCGTTCACCCTTGGGGTCTCCAGCGGCGCGAGCCTTGGGGCGGTGCTAATGATCGTGCTGGGAGCGCATTCGCTGCTGGGACTGCCGGCGCTGTGGGCCGGCGCCGCCGCCGGCGCGCTGGCCGTACTCGCCGTGGTGATCACGGTCGCCGCCGAAGGCCGGCGCGTTTATTCGTTCACGCTGCTGCTGGCAGGAGTCGCCGTCAACAGCATTGCCAGTTCGCTCATCATGCTGCTGCACAACCTGGCCAGCGTGGGCCAGAGCTTCGCCATCGTCCACTGGCTGATGGGCAACATCGACCCGGTTCCGGCGCCCGTGCTTGCCGGGCTGGCGCTGGTCGTGCTGCCTGTCTCCGCAGTGGCTTGTGCGCTCGGCCGGCACTGGAACCTGATGGCCGTCGGCGAAGACTGGGCCGCCGCGCGAGGGGCTTCTCCGCAACGGCTGCTGCTGGCCGGATACCTGGCCGGCAGCCTGCTGGCCGCCGCCGTCACTGCCGTCACCGGTCCGATCGGCTTTGTCGGGCTGGTGGTGCCCCACGCCTTGCGGCTCCTCATTGGCAGCGACCACCGTGTGCTGCTGCCGGCTTCCTTCCTCGCCGGCGGCGCCTTCCTCGCCCTGTGCGACACAGCTGCCCGCACGCTGCTCAGCGTGGAGTTGCCCGTCAGCGTCGTGACGGCGCTGGTCGGCGGGCCCGTCTTCATCCTCCTGCTGCGAGGGCGCCGGCGCAGCCTCTGGATGTGAAGCCCGCGCGGGCGTCGAATGAGGCCCAGACGGTAGAATGGAAAATCCGGCCGGAGGCCGCTCAAGCCGTTGATCAACCGACTCGTCCTTGAAAACCTGAAGCACCGCCGGTTGCGCACCACGCTCAGCGCTCTTTCCATCGGCTTCCAGGTCACCATGATCCTCGCCGTCGCCGGCCTCAGCCGCGGCATGCTGCAGGACTCGATGAACCGCGCCCGCGGCGTCGGCGCCGACATCTGGATCAAGCCCCCTGGCGCCAGCGCCATCTCGCTGTCCGGCGCCAGCATGCCGCAGAGCGTGCTTCGTTACTTCCGCGGCGTGCCGAACGTGACGCTGGCCACCGGCACCGCGCTGCAGCCCGTCGGCGGCATCAGCACTATGGCCGGCATCGACTACGCCGAGTTCGTAGCCATGAGCGGCCCCTTCCGCTTTCTGGAAGGCGGCCCTTTCCAGGCCGACGACGATGTCATCGTCGACGAGTACTATGCGGCGCAGCAGAAACTGAAGGCGGGCGACACGGTCACCCTCCTGAACCACAAGTGGCGCGTCTGCGGCGTGGTCGAGCCGGGCAAGCTGTCGAGGCTCTTCGTCCGCCTCCACCGGTTGCAGGAGCTCACCAACAGCGAGGGCAAGCTCAGCCAGGCGTTTCTCAAGCTCGACGACTCTTCGCGCACGCGCGAGGTGGTCGAGTACCTCAAGAGCCAGCCGGAGCTGACGGGCTATTCGATCTACTCCATCGAGGAGTTCCTCAGCCTGTTCTCCATGAGCAACGTCCCCGGCTTGCAGGCGTTCATCTACGTCATCATCGGACTCTCACTCATCATCGGCTTCCTTGTGGTGGGGCTGACGATGTACACCACCGTTCTGGAGCGGACGCGCGAGATCGGCATTCTCAAGGCGCTGGGCGCCTCCCCGTTCGACATCGTCGGCATCCTGGTGCGGGAAACCGTCGTGCTGGCCGTCGCCGGCTGGGCCGCAGGCATCCTGCTGTCGCTGGGCGCGCACTGGCTGATCAACACGCAGGTGCGGGCCAACCTGCAATCCGAGATCGCCCCCGACTGGTGGCCCATCGCGCTGGCCGTCTCGCTCACGGCAAGCCTGCTGGGCGCGCTTTATCCCGGGCTTCGCGCCGCCCGGCAGGACGCCATCGAGGCCCTTTCCTACGAGTAGCAGGACTTCATCGTGGAACCGATCATCGCCGTTCGCGACCTCCGCAAGATCTACCACGTGGGTGACGTCGACGTGCATGCGCTGCGCGGCGTCTCGCTGGAAGTGCCTCGCGGCGAGTTCGTCAGCATTGTCGGCCCCTCGGGCTCCGGCAAGTCTACTCTGTTTCACGTGCTCGGCGGGCTCACTTCGATTACTTCGGGACAGGTCGTGGTGGACGGGCAGGATCTCAGCCTTCTCACTGATCTCGAACGGACGCGGCTGCGCAGGCAGAAGGTCGGGTTCGTTTTCCAGCGCTACAATCTGCTGCCCACGCTGACGGCGCAGGGCAACATCGAAATCGCGCGGTATTTCGGGGGAAAGAAAGGCCCGCTCGAGAAGGACTTCCTGGAGATCATCCGCCTGCTTGGCATCGAGCGCCGCCTGCATCACAAGCCGCGGGCGCTGTCCGGAGGCGAGCAGCAGCGCGTGGCCATCGCCCGCGCTCTCGTGAACCGCCCTGCCATCCTTCTCGCCGACGAGCCCACCGGCAACCTCGACACGGAAAACAGCGAAGCCGTGCTCGACCTGCTGCGGAGCCTCAACCACCGCTTTGGCCAGACGATCCTCATGATCACGCACAACCCCGAGGCCGCCGCCTTCGCCGACCGCATTATCCACATGCGCGATGGCAGAATCATCAAAGAAAACTGATCGCGGGGCAGGTCCGGGGAATTTCAGCGTGTGCGTCCGGCCACATGCCGCGCCACGGCGCCGGCCGTTTCCAGCCAGATGCCGTTCGCAGGGTCTTTCGAGTAGGCGGCGACCGCCTCAATCGCGGCTGAGTCCACTGACTGGAACCTGCGGGGCCCGATGTCATGCCCCACGAGGATGATCCACCGGCCTTCCGCGGCGGCGGCTTTGACCAGTTTCAGAACTTCTTCCGGCGCCATGTCGTCGAAGGGCGTTCCCATCGCTTGCGACAGGTCGAATGCCGCGACGTCGTTGGCCGCCTCGCCCATGTATCCGCGCCCCAGCAGGAACCGCTCCGCCACCAGCGGGACATAGCTGCGCGTCTGGCGCCCGCGGCCCACGAAGCTCTGGCCGCAGGGATAGGCGAAACTCACCGGAGAGATGCCCAGCAGCTTCCGGATGGCCGCCTGCGCCGCGTCGATGTCCTTCGCCATCCGCTCCAGGTCATAGTCCTCCAGCGCATTGGCGCGCGAGAATGCATAGTTGCCCGTGCAGGGATGCGTCATGGCGTGATTGCCGATCTCATGACCTTGCGCCGCGGCGCGCTTCCATCCCTCCACGCGCTTCTCCACGTTGTCCGGCAAAACGAAGAATGTGGCCCGCACGCCCATCTTTTCGAGCAGCGGCAGCCCGGTGTCGATCTGGCTCGGGCGCGCATCGTCAAAGGTGAGGCTGATGGCGGCACGCTTGCCCTCGGGCCAAGGGGATGCCTGCTGCGCGGCGGCGCCGGCGAGGCAGGTCATCAGAACGATGGCGAGGATTCTCATACGGACTCTCCTGGCGGATCACGCAGCCTTGCCGCCGTCAGGCGGGGCGCGCATCAACGGCCGCCGGCTGCGCCCTCGGTCTCCATGAAGTAGTACGCCAGCATGTGACAGACGATCATGTGGCCATCCTCGATACGCCCCATATGCATGTCGGGGACGCGGATCTCGAGCCGGGACAGCGGCCCGAGCTTCCCGCCGTCGCGTCCGGTGAGCCCGATGGTCCGCAGCCCGTTCGCGTTGGCCCATTCCGCCGCGCGCAGCACGTTGGGCGAGTTGCCGGAGCCGCTGATGGCGATCAGTACGTCGCCCGGGCGCGCCAGGTTCTTCAGCGGCTCGGCGAACACGCACTCGTAGCTGACGTCATTCGAATAGGCGGTGAGCGTGGGCAGGTTGTCGTTCAGCGCCAGGATGCGGAAGCGCCGCTCGCGCCCGTAGGAGCAGCCCTTCAGCACGTCGCAGACGAAATGGGAAGCCGTGGCGGCGCTTCCGCCGTTGCCGCAGACGAAGATCGTGTTGCCCCCGTCGCGCGCCTCGCGCAGCCACTCCACGGCCTGCGCCACGCGGTCCAGAGGGATGCGCGCCACCACTTGCGACAGGCGCGCCTGATAATCGGCGATGAACTGACCGGCTTGCATTCTTCTCCTATTGTCCCTGAGCCTCGCGGCCCAGTTCGAATGCGCCCCACAGGACACTGTCGTCGCCAAGCGCGGCCGGCACAACATCGAGCCGCGCGCGCGACCACGCCGTGATCTGCCGCCGCAGCTCAGCGCGCAGCGGGGCGAACAGCGCCTCACCCGCCTTGCTGATGCCGCCCCCGATCACGATGCGCGCCGGGTTCAGCAGCATCACCGCGGCTTTGAGGCCGCGGGCGAGATCCACGACGTAGCGCTCCACGAACGCCCCGTCCTGCATCAGTTCGCGCGCGCTGCTGCCGTAGTCCTGCTCGAGCCACAGGCCGCAGCACATTCGCTCGAAGCAGCCGTTGGAACCGCAGAGGCATGGCGGGCCGTCGGGGCGGATGTTGAGATGTCCGATCTCGCCCGCGTAGGAATCCGCCCCGCGGTAGACGCCTGTCTCGAGCAGAATCCCTCCGCCAATGCCCGTTGACAGCGTCATGTAAAACAGCGGCCGGAAGCCGCGCCCGGCGCCGTGCAGCCCTTCGCCGAGCGCGCCTGCGTTGGCGTCGTTGTCCATCCGCACCGGCGCGCCGAACTCTTCCCGCAGCCAGACGGGCAGGTCGAAGCCCTGCCAGCCGCCAACGTGAGTGGACAGGACCACCTGTTGCGACGGGAAGTCCACCGGCCCGCCGAAGCCGACGCCGATGGCGGAGAACTCCTCCTCCTCGCGCCAGCGCCGCCCGATCTCCCGCAGCCGGGCGAGCATCCATTCGCGCCCGCCCTCGCGGTCCGTTTGCCCGCACTCCCTCCTCGCCATGCGCCCGTCCCGGAAAAGCGCCGCCGTGAACTTGGTGCCGCCGATGTCGAGGGCCAGGATGCTCATGGCTGATCCCCTGTGGCCGCAGCAGCCAGTACTTCCGCGGGGGAAGCCGTTCCGGTGCCGGGCTTCATGATCGTCACCGAAGCCACCAAATGCCCGAACCGCGCCGCATCCTGGGCAGTAGCGCCGGCCCGCAGGGCAAGCGCAGCGCCGGCTGAGAAGCTGTCGCCCGCGCCACAGATGTCCACCGGATTCTCCACCCGGCGCGTGGCCACGCGCCGCACGCCGTCGCCGCTCACCAGCGTCACCCCGTCGCCGCCATGCGTGACCATCACTAGCGGCGAGCGCGTGACGCGCCGCAGCTCGGAGTAATCGGGCTGTTCCAGCCCCAGCCGCCCGCACGCCTCGAGTGCCTCGCGCTCGTTGGGCTTCAGCACGAGCCCGCGGAACTGCTCGATGTGCATGCGCGAGTCGACCCAGATCAGCAGATCCGGGCGCCGCGCCTGCAGGAGCTCCAGCTTCTCGCGCATGCGCGGCGTCACCACCGCGCCCGAGGCGGTCTCCATCTGGTCGGACACCAGGATCACGTCGAACCCGCTTGCCGCCGCCTCCAGGCGGCGCAGGATCTCGTCCTCCACTTCCCGCGGGGGCGGGAAGGTGACGAAGTCGATCCTGCCGAGGTCCTCCACGTCCGTATAGGTGTTGATCAGCTTCGTGTATGTGAACGTCTGTCCGGGCGCCGTCACGAGCAGCGAAGAGTCGATGCCACGGCGCTCCAGCGCGGTGCGGAGTTCGTAGCCATGCCCGTCCTCCCCGATGGAGCCGAGCACGGCGACGCGGCTGCAACCGAGCGCCGCCAGGTTCGATGCCACCGTGCCGCCCGCGCCGGGCGTGCATTCCGTGGAGACCACGGCCACGCGGTCCAGTCCAGTTTCGCGTGAAGGCTCGGTCAAGCGCGGATCGTAGCGGCACCAGCGGTCCAGGCAAATGTCGCCGGCCACCAGCGCGCGAAGTCTCGAGATCGCCTTCAGAATCTCGGCGGGACTCATGCCTGCTCCTCCAGCGCGCGCAGCAGCGCGGCGCGCAAGGCGGGAAATGTCGCTCGGTGGCCGCCGCAAAAGTAATAGCTCTCGCCGCCGTCGGCCACCGTGCGCACCAGCATCGTCTTGTGCGGGCGGAAATAATAGCCGGGATCGGTCTTCGGCAACTCGCGCCGGAAATCGCCGTGGATAGGAACCAGGTCGAACACGGCGGTGGTGAAGCGCCGGATCGCCCGTCCTGCCTGGTGCGCCACGTTGCGCGCCATCGCAAGAGCCTTCAGATACACCTCCGGCCCCATGATCGCCGAGCCGAACGACAGCAGCAGGCCGCCCTCCAGCCCTTCCACCACGCGCGCGAAGATCAGGAAATCGCGGTAACTGGCCTCGCCGAGCGCGGCCCCGTCGCAGTTGGGATGCTCGTGCAGGATGTCATAGCCGATACCGGCGTGAACGGTCACCGGCACGCCGCACCGGTAGGCGGCGGCCAGCACGCTCCAGTCCCGGAAGGGAAAGTCCGATTCGAGGATGCGCCTGCCCGCGTGTTCGCCCAGCCCCTCGCCCGCGGCGGCGGCGTCGCGAATCCAGCCGTTCAGCTCGCCGGTCTCGCGCCACATGCCGAACTGGCCCTCGCGGATATAGCGCGCCACGCTCTCCGTAGTGGCCCCGATGCGCGCCAGTTCATAGTCGTGAATCATGCCGGCGCCATTCATGGCGATGACCGACAGCGCGCCCCGCTCCAGCAGGTCGATGATGTGGCGGTTCGTGCCTGCCCGCAGCAGGTGCGCCCCCATCATCAGGATGCGCGCCGCGCCACGCCGCTGGGCCGCCGCCCACCGCGAGGCCACCACGGGCAAGTCCGGGTGCTCGAAGGGCGGCGCCGGGTCTTCCAGCCGGAGCCACTGCCCGATCTCGAGATCATGCTGCCGTTGGGCCAGCGGCAGGATGCGCAGGCGGGAACGGTCAAAGAGAGAATACCGGGAGGACATTAGCGGGACAACTTTTCAGTAAATCACAAGCCAGGGTTCCGCTCCCGGGCCTACTGCCAGTATTCGAAACGTCTTGTGGCCACGATCCACGCGCTGAGGCAAGCGTTTGTGACCGCGTGCGCCAGGATCAGGTCGCCCAAATTCTTCGTGCGGACCATCCATGCGTTGTAGACGATGCCTGCCAGCAGTCCGACCTCCCAGTAGACCCCATGCTCGAGGGCGAACAGAACCGCGGTGATCCAGAACGCCCGTGAGTGCCATGAGCCCAGGGGCACGCGCTCGAAGTCCGGATTTTCGATCCAGCGCATCAGCCATCCGCGCCAGAACAGCTCCTCTACCACCGGCACCAGCACGACGGCTCGTGCGGTTCTCAGCCAGAGAGCCAGCGTATCTTGCGCTGCCGCCCCCGCCAGCGTGGCTTTCACCTCACCCAGCAGCGGGTTGCTGAACAGCCAGTGGCTGCACCAGCCGGGGAAGAGCATGTCGGGCGCGATCCAGAGGGCGAAGACGGCCACGCCCACGGCGGCGGACGCGGCAGGCGCCGCGAACCGCATCCGCAGAAGCCCGCGGCTGAACAGCCAAGTCACCGCCAGGCCGGAAACCAGCCAGAAGGCCAGCTCGGCTCGCGGCGCCAGCCCGAGCTTCGGCAGAACAGCAAGGCAGAGAAGGAAATAGACAAACGGCGCTGTGTAGGGCGCCGCCGGATGGCGCATCCACATGCGGCTCAGCCCGCCCGCGACAGGGCTTCCCGGATTCTCTGCTCGTCCTCCCTCGACGGGTTGAGCGAAAGAGCGGTCTGGAGGCTTTGGCGCGCCGCCGTGCGGTCGCCCTTCTGTAGCAGCGCCAGCCCGAGGTGGTAGTGGAACAGCGGATTGCGCGGTTGCTTGGCGATGAGAGGTTTCAGCAGCGAGATGGCCGTGTCGTTCAGGTTCTTGCGGATGTAGACCCAGGCCAGGGTGTCCACTACGTCGTCGCTGGTGGGTGCGCGCTGCTGCGCGCGCTGCGCGTAGGTGAGCGCCGTGTCGAGGTCTTTGCCCATGTCGGCATACCGGTAGGCAAGGTTGTTCAGGGCGATCAGGTGGTTCGGATCCTGCTTGACGATCGCTTCATAGAGGGGCACGGCCGAGCGCCAGTCGCCCAACGCTTCATGCGTCAGCGCCAGCTGCAGCGCGAGTCCCGGATAAGACGGGTTTCGCGCGTAGGCCTGTTTCAGCAATTCAAGCGACGCCGGAAGCTCGCGCTTGCGCCGCAAGGTTTCGGCCAGACGCATGGTCAGGTCGGCATCGCCTGGATTTTTCGCCAGGAGGTCGCGGAACTGCTGTTCTGCCGTGTCCAGCTGGTTCACGCGCATGGCGGTGTTCGCCACTGCCAGCTTCAGCCCCGGCTGGTCGGGATTCTTGCGCCAGGCTTCCTGCACCAGCCGCATGGCATCCGCCTGCCGGTTGGTCCGCAGCATCACTTCGGCGATGGCGAACAGCAGCCGTAGGTCGTTCGGGTACTTCTGCTGGAGGGCGCGGAACTGCTGCTCTGCCTCCGGGTAGCGGCGGTCCAGGAAATTCAGGATCGCGAGCTGGTACTTCAGGTCCGGGTTGTCGGGTGTGTCCTTGAAATAGGTGTTGATATCGATCCGCGCCTGGTTGTTGTTCCCGCTCGCCATCAGCCCGTTGATGCGCAGGATGCGAGCCGCCAGGTTCGAGGGATCGTAGGTCAGGATCTCGTCAGCCTCTGAGACCGCCTTGCCCGGTTCACGTTTGGCCAGGGCGATCTGCCCCAGTCCCAGATGCGCCGCGGTCAGATACCGGGACGCCTTCACGGCTTCCGAATATTGCGTGCGGGCGGCGTCCAGCTCCCCCCGCGAGTGATAGGCACGGCCCAGGTTGAAGCGGATGACGGCGTTGTTCGGCTCTTTCGAGATCAGCTGCTGCAGGTCCCTTACGGCCGTGTCGAACTGATCCTTGGTGCCGAAGTTGAGCCAGAGCGACGCGCGCATGGAGATCGCGCCGTTATTGGAAGGATCCTCTTGCGCTGTGAGCTCGCCCAGGCGGAAGGCCTCGTCGCGCTTCTGCATGGCTAGCAGCGCCGGGATCATCTTCAGCCGGAATTCCGTCTTTTGCGCCGGGAATTTCTCCACGCCCGCCCGGTAAGTCTCAAAGGCAATCTGCGGCTCGCCAATCCTCAGATACGTGTCCCCTGCCCGCCTGAGCAAGGTCGGCTGGATGTCGCCAGCCCCGGTGACTTCCTCCAGCGCCCTCAACGCCTCGGCTTTCCGCTGCGTGGCAAACAGGTACTCCGCGCGGTCCACCCTGAACGATGGCGTTTCGGGGTTGGCGGCGATCAGCCGGCCCACCACGTCGTCAGCATCTTTGAGCCGGTTCTGCTGGAGGTAAAGGCGGCTCAGGAACCAGTACGCCCCGGGAGCTTTCGGCGAATCCTGGATCATCTCCTTTGCGTACTTTTCCGCCTCCTCGTACTGCCCCACCTGCGCCATGGTCTGCACCATCGCCAGCCGCAATTCCGGCCGTTTCGGCTTGACCGCATCCGCTTTCTTGAACAACTCAATGGCGCGGAAGAGATGCTCCTGCGTCTTGTCCGTCGTGTCGGTCAGATTGAGAAACGCCCGCAGCCGCAACGACTGGTAGCTGTTCGGATTCTTCGCCGCGAGCGAGGAGGCCAGCTCTTCCACCTCGCGCAGCAGCAGCGGGTCCTTTTTCGGCGACAGAACATAGGCAGCCAGGTAGAGGTCGGCCAGCTTGCCCGCCGGTTCCTCCGTGTCCGGGTACAATTCCACGGCCCGGCGGTACGCCGCCACCGCCTGGGCCGGCATGCCGCGCCGCATTTCCGCGTCTCCCAGCCGGAGGTACGCCTCGCCGAAACGCGGATCGCGCTTCAGCGCATTGCGGTACATGATAATCGCTTCCTTGAACTTCCCCTGCTGGGCGTAACGGTTCCCGTTCTCCAGATACCGCCGCTTCGCCTTCTCCGGGTCCCGTCCACAGGAAGCGGCCGCCATGACCAGTGCCGCCAACAGGAGCACCCATGCCGGACTCGGTTTCCTCATCGCTCGATTTCCTCCATGCGAAAGACCGCGGCGCGTTCGCATCCGCACTCTAGATGAGCATAACGCGGAACGGAGTCTCCATTCCTTGCCCGGGTGTTCAGAGAAGGGCCGCATCGAGGGGCTGCGGCTCCTCCGCCCCGGCGGGTGCGGGCTGTGTGGCGGCGGCACGCGGCGCGCTGCCCCCCAGAAATGCCAGCAGATCCTCCATCCTCCCGTCGAACAGCGCGTCCGCCAGCTCCCGCACCGCCAGCTGCCGGATTTCGTTCCGCGAAACCAGGGGCGAGTACACGAACGAACGGCCCACTTTTCTGCGCGCAAGAATCCTCTTCCGCGTCAGCCGGTCGAGCATGGTCATTACAGTCGTGTAAGCCAGCGGCTTCTGCGGCGCCAGCCACTCCCTCACCGCCTGGACGTTCGCCTCCCCCAGGCGCCAGAGCGCGTTCAGGCACCGAAGCTCCAGGGGCGGCGGGATGGCGCGGGCCGTGCGCGGCATGGCTATTTCCCTTTCCCGTCATCCAGCGCGGACAGCAGCGCGGCGGCGAAGGGCGACGACCGGCGCTTCTGCTCGTTGCCCGGCGCGGGACGGGACGGCGGCGCCGCTTCGCGCAAGTACTTCTCGCGGTCCAGCAGGCTCCGCTCCAATGCCGCATTGTAGCCCGTCCAGACGCTCTCGCTGTTTTGCTCCCGTTCGAGCGCCGCCTGCATGGCTGCCATCTTCGAATCCGTCAGGTCGATCAGGTGCAGCAGCATCGCCTCGGGGAAGCTCGGCAGCTTCGGGCTGCCGAACTCGAGCTGCCCGTGATGGCTCAGGATCATGTGCTCCACCAGGTTCCGCAACTTCGGCGGAAAGCCCTGCGGCAGGTGGTCGGCGACGATGCGCAGCCCGATCTGGACATGCCCCACGAGGCCGCCCTCAGATGTGTAGGTGAAGCTGCGCGTGAAGTCCAGCTCCCGGATCTTGCCAATGTCGTGCAGCAGCACGCCCGCCAGCAGCAGATCGCCGTCGATGCCGGGATAGTGCGAGGAAAAGAAGCGAGCCAGCGCGCACATGCTCAGCACATGCTCCAGCAGCCCGCCGATCCAGGCGTGGTGGATCCCCTTGGCAGCAGGCGCGCGGCGGTATGCGTCAGCGATCGCCGGATCGCCGAAAACTGCCTCGAGCAGCGCCTTCAAGTGCGGGTCGGACACCGAGGCGATCACGCCCTCCAGCTCGCGCCACATCTCGGCGGCATCTCGTTTCGAAACCGGCAGGAAGTCGGCGATGTCGACTTCCCCGTCCGGGACGCGCTGCAGCGAGTGAACCGTGATCTGGACCTTTCTGTTGTACTCCTGCGCCTGCCCGCGCACGCGGACGAAGTCGTCCCGGTCGAACGTGTCGGCCACCTCGCCGATGTTGTCCCACATCTTGGCATCCACTTCGCCCGTCCGGTCCATCAACACCAGCGAAAGATAGGGCTCGCCTGTCTTCTTCTGCCGGATCTCCTTCGCCTGCACGAGGAACACGCCCTGGACGCTTTGCCCCGGGACCAGGTCGCTGCACATGGGGGACTTCATGAAGTGATTTTATTTGCTGGAAGACTTGCTCGTGTCGGTGATCGATGTGCCGGGAATCGGGAGGAAGTACAGCAGCCTTTTCAAACGCGCCTGCGCCGCCACCTCTTCCTTCGTCACCGTCTCGGCGCGGAGAAGCGCCGGATCGTTCCAGTCTGTCTTCTGTCCCGGCACCGCCCCGGTGTCCACCCACGGTTGCCGGATCTCGATGAAGGAATTTCGGCGCAGTTCGCTCAGGAACTCGCGCACCTTCGGCATCATGATCTGCGACGCCAGCCTCTCGCGGATCTCGCTCTCCACCTCGGAAAGCTCCGCCAGCCCCTCCTTCTGGTGGTCCTCGACCCTGAGAATCAGCCAGCCCGCCGGCACGCGGATCGGGTCGGTGACGTAGCCCTTTTCCTTGTCCCAGACGAGCTGCTCCAGCTCTGGCGCGAGAATGCCTTTTTCGAAGGGATCCAGCAGTCCGCCCTGCCGCGCCGAAGCGCCCTCGGAGAACTCGCGCACCAGCTCGGTGAACCGTTCGCCTTTGCGCGCCCGGGCCACGATGTCCCGCGCCTTCTTCTCGGCGGCAGCCGCCCCCGCCTCGTCCATGCCCTGCGTGCTTACCAGGATCTCCCGCAGGATCACGCGCTCCTTGCGCTGGAAGGATTCCTTGTTCTTCTCGTAATACTCCTCGATCTGCCTGCGCGGGATGTTCACCTTGCTGTAGACCTCCTGGCCGATCACGCGCTGGCTCAGGAAATTGTTCCGCAGCTCGGCCCGGAAATCCTCGTAGCTCATGCCCGTGTTCTCGCGGATCCATGCCTGAAACTTTTCCGGATCCGCGATCTTGTTGTCGGACTGGATCTGCGCCAGGTACTTCGTTACCTCGCTGTCGACGTTGACGTTCAGCTCCTTGCCGCGCTGGATCAGCAGCAGGTTGTCGATCTTGTCGCGCAACAGATCCTTTTCGCTCTGCGCCAGGATTTCCGCGATCTGCGTCGGAGGCAGCTTGCGCTGCCGCAGACTCGCTTCCAGCTCCTGCCGCGCCCGGCTCAAGTCGGACCGCGTGATGATGTCGCCGTTGACCTTGGCGATGATCTGCTCCACCGCCGCCGGCTCGCCCGCGGGCAAGCCGGCCGCGGCGATCAGGCACAGGAAGCCCAGCCGGAATCCGTTCATGCCTCCATTATCCAAAACCGCGCGCCGCTCCCGCTCCGGCCTCAGCCGCGCAACTGTTCCAGTAGGCGGCGCAAGAAATCCAGCAGCCCGGCCGCATCGCTTCGCGGCGCCGGTATGCGGAGCACGCCGGCCGGAGTGAATTGCGTCCCCGGCGTGGAGGCCACCAGCTCCATCAGCCGCTCCGGTTCGATGGGCGCGCCCGGGTGGAACTTCACCAGAACGGCGCCCGCGCGCCGGTCCACCGACTCGATGCCGCATCGCTCGGCCAGCGATTTCAGCAGCGAATACCCCGCCAGCAGCCGCACCGGATCGGGCGCCGGCCCGTAGCGGTCGGCCAGCTCCTCAAGCAGCGCCGTCATCTTCCCCGGCTCGCCGGCGTCGGCGATCCGCTTGTAGGCGCGCAGCCGCTGCTGCTCGTCGGCGATGTAGTCGGGCGGAATGCGAATGTCGAGCCCCAGGTTCAGCGACGAGTGCAGCTCCGGCACGACGGCTTCGCCTCGCAGCTCCCGCGCCGTCTCCTCCAGCAGCTTGACGTAGGTCTCGTAGCCCACGCTGGCGATGTGGCCGTGCTGTTCGCCGCCGAGGAGGTTGCCCGCCCCGCGAAGTTCCAGGTCCAGCGCCGCAATCTTGAAGCCCGATCCCAGGTCGCTGAACTCCTTCAGCGCCGCCAGCCGCTTCCGCGCCACCTCGGTCAGCTCGCCGTCGTCCGGCACTAACAGATAGGCGTAGGCGCGGCGGTTGGACCGTCCCACCCGGCCCCGCAACTGGTACAACTCGCTGAGGCCGTAGTTCTGCGCGTTCTCGATGATCATCGTGTTCGCCAGCGGAATGTCCAGGCCATTCTCCACGATGGTGGTGCAGACGAAGACATCCGACTCGCGGCGCATGAAGCTCAGCAGCACGCGCTCCAGCGGCTGCTCGTCCATCTGCCCGTGGCCGACGGCGATGCGCGCCTGCGGCACCAGCTCCTGGATCATCGCGGCGCGCGACCAGATCGAATCGATCCGGTTGTGGATGAAGTAGACCTGCCCGCCGCGCTCGAGCTCCTGCCCGATGGCGGCGCGCACCAGGTCCGGATGGAAGCGCGCCACCACGGTCTGCACCGCCAGGCGGTCCTTCGGCGGAGTTTCGATCACGCTCATGTCGCGCAGCCCGAGCAGCGCCATGTGCAGCGTCCGCGGGATCGGCGTGGCCGACATGGTCAGCACGTCCACGCTCTTGCGGATCTGCTTCAGCCGCTCCTTGTGCCGCACGCCGAAGCGCTGCTCCTCGTCGACCACGAGCAGGCCCAGGTCGGCGAAGACCACGTCCTTCGACAGCAGCCTGTGCGTGCCCACCACGATGTCCACCTTGCCCGCCGCAAGGTCCTCGAGCACGGCCCGGATTTCGCGCGCCGTGCGGAACCGGCTCAGCATCTCCACGCGCACCGGGAACGGAGCGAACCGCTTGCGGAACGTCTCGTAATGCTGCAACGCCAGCACCGTCGTCGGCGCCAGCACCGCCACCTGCTTGCCGTCGCCCAGCGCCTTGAACGCCGCGCGCATGGCCACCTCGGTCTTGCCGAAGCCCACGTCGCCGCACAGCAGGCGGTCCATGGGATGCGGCGATTCCATGTCGCGCTTGATCTCCGCCGCCGCTTGCAACTGGTCGCGCGTCGGAATGAATTCGAAGGCGTCCTCGAATTCTCGCTGCCAGGCCGAGTCGGTCGAGAAGGCGAAGCCCTCGGCCATCTTGCGCTCGGCATAGAGCTTCAGCAGCTCCTCGGCCATCTCGCGCATCTTCGCCTTGACGCGCGATTTCGTGCGCGCCCAGGTCACCCCGCCCAGCTTGTCGAGAGAAGGGGCCGCTTCGCCCGCGCCGCGGTATTTCTGGATCAGGTCCAGCCGCGTCAGCGGCACATACAGCCGGTCGCCGCCCGAATACTCCACCATCATGAAGTCTTCGGCCACGCCCGACGTCACAATCTGCTTCAGCCCGGTGAACCGCCCGATGCCGTGCTGAGCGTGCACGACGTAATCGCCCGGCTTGAGGTCCAGCGTCTCCGGCGTGAACAGAGCCGCGTGCGAGCGCGCACGCGCCGGCTGCGCGTCGTAGGCGGCCTCAAACAGGTCCCGGCTGCCGATCAGCGCCAGCCGCTCGCCTGGCAGCCGCGTGCCTCGCTCGAGCCGCCCCTTCAGCAGATACACCCCGGCGCTCTCCACCGCCATGAATGCGCGCTCGGCCAAGTAGGGCGAGACGCCGCCCGTGTCTTCCAGCCCGAGCTGGAACGGCAGCGAGTATTCGCTGAACACGTCCGCCAGCCGCTCCACGTCGCCCGCGGTCGGCGCGAAGAAAATCACCTTCCAGCCTTGCCCCGTGAGGTCGTGCGCTTCCTCGATGGCCGCCCGCAGATGGTTGCGGAACGCCGTGCCCGGTTGGGTGCGGATCTCCACCGCCACCGCTTCCGCAGGCAGCTCGTGCTCAAGCAGCAGCTCCCGCAGCTCCGCCTCGCGCCTTCCCTGGCGCCGCGCGGCCAGTTCGCCCCAGTGGAAATAGAGCAGATCGGGCGCCGCAGGCGATTGCGGGGCCAGCGCGTCCAGCTTCTTCCAGAGCCGTTCGGCGGCCTCGCGCAGCGCTTCCGGCTCGTCGAGCATCACCAGCGCGCCCGGCACAAACTCCTCCAGCGTTGTCTCCGGCCTCTGCGCAGCCAGTTCGGCGAACTCCCAGCCCGGCAAGGACTCGGCGCTTTCAGCCATCCCGGCAGCCTCGCCCTGCGCGGCGGCCGGCCGCGGCGCCTCCTCCAGCGGCAGGATCGTCACTTCCTCGATGGCGAGCACCGAGCGCTGCGTTTCGGGATCGAACCGGCGCAGGCTCTCGATGGTGTCGCCGAAGAATTCAATTCGCACCGGCCGCGCAGACTCCGCGGGGAACACGTCGAAGATGCCGCCGCGGATGGAGAACTCGCCCTCCATTTCCACCGGCTCCCGCCGCTGATAGCCGATCGAGGCCAGGTGCGCCGCCAGGTCTTCCATCGGCGCCTCATCACCCTTGCAAAGCGTGACGGCGAGATTCAAGTAGTCCTGCGGACGCCGCAGACGCTGCAGCACGCTCTCCACGGGAGCCAGCACGATGGAGGCGCGGCCGCCGGCCAGCCGGCAAAGCCCGGCGGCGCGCTGCTCCTTGATTTCGTTGTGCGGGGAAAGCCCCTGTCCGGGCAGCACGTCCCAGCCCGGAACCAGCAACGGCCGGGGCGCAGCCGCGCCGCGGTGCAGAATCCCGAGGAACGTCTCTAGCGCCTCCTGCCAGGTTTCGGCCGTGCGCTGCGACTCGGTGATCACCAGCAGCGGCTGCTCCAGCGCGTGCCAGACAAGCGCCGTGTACAGCGCCTTGGCCGGTTGGGTGAGCCCGCTGAGGCACAAGCGTCCGGCCCCCTGCGCGGCAAGCACGCGCAACAGTTTCTGGAACTCCTGCGACCTTGTCAGCGATTCGAACAGATCGCGCACCGCGGGGTGCGTCATGACCCTCTCCGGCGGGCCAGCATCTGTTCCACTGTGGCCGTGGTCGAGTAGCCAGGCTCCAGCGGCAGCAGCACCACGCGCCCCCCCGCCGCCTCCACCTCTTCCCGCCCGGCGACAAAGTGGCTCCAGTCGCTGCCTTTCACCAGCACGTCGGGCAACAGCTCGGCGATCAACTCCCGCGGCGTGTCCTCGCCGAACAGCGTGACTGCGTCCACAGCCTCCAGCGCGCACGCCAGAGCCGCCCTCTCCTGCTCCGGCACAATGGGGCGCGCCGCTCCCTTCATGCGCCGGACGCTCTCGTCGCTGTTGAGGGCCAGCACCAGCCTGTTGCCGAGCGCGCGGGCGCGCTCCAGCGTGCGCGCATGCCCCGGATGCAGCAGATCATAGCAGCCGTTGGTGAACACCACCGTGAGCCCCTCGCGGCGCCACTGTCGGCGAACCTCCAGCAACTCGGGCCGTGTGCAGAACAATCCCATCGCGGGCTTCTGTCTGTAGTGTAGCGGGAGGGCCGGAGACGCGAAGAGCGCGGCACCAGCCGCGCCCTCGCAAGCCATCGCAGCGACGGACTCAGGCGAAGCGGTAGCGGTCCGCCTTGTGGTCCCACAGAACCTTCTTGCCTTCGCGGTAGCTCAACACGCTCATAAAGCCTGGAATGGCCGCTTCGTAGCCTGCCTGCGGCGGCGCCACCGGCTTTTCGATGCCACGGATCGAGTTGAACCAGTTGCGGATGTGCGCCTCCACGGCGAGGTGGTCATTGTTGGGGATGGTGATGGAGAGTTCCTTGCGCGCCTTCACCTTGTCCGGCACGCCGGGGTAGGACTCCGGATAGAAATTCAGCGTCTGCCGGCTGATGACCTCGATCATGCCCTCGTTGCCCAGGAATTGCTCGCCGTAGCCGAAGCGCGCGTTGCCCAGATAGCAGGAGTAGTTGATGTGGAAGCGCTGCTGCGTGTAGTCCATCAGCACGCTCCAGGTGTCGGGCACGTCGCGGTCGTCGTTTTCCGTCCAGCGGTAGACGCCGCCGGTGGCCACAACGCTGTCGGGGATTCCCTTGCCCATGACGAACGCCGTGATGTCGGTCTGGTGCACCATCAGGTCCGTGGCGATGCCGCTCGAGTAATCCCAGTACAGGCGCCACTGGAAGTAGCGCGGCTTGCTGAAGTCGCGGGTCGGCGCCGGGCCGAGGAACCGCTTCCAGTCCGTGTTTTGCGGCGTCGCGTCCTCCGGCACCGAATAGCGCCAAGCCGCCGCGCCGTTGGGCAGGGCGTTGCGGTACCAGAAAGCGCGCACGTAGTGGCAGTCGCCGATCAGCCCCTGCGCGATCATCGTCTTCGCCATCTGGTAAAGGCTGTTGGAGCGGTTCTGCGTGCCCACCTGCACCACGCTTTTGCTCTTCGCCACCGCCTTCATGATCTCCTGGCACTCCTCAATCGTGTGCGCCAGCGGCTTCTCCACATAGACGTGCTTGCCGGCGGCGAGCGCGTCCAGCAGCATGCGGTGGTGGAGGTGTTCCGGCGTGGCGATGATGACGGCGTCGATGTCCTTTTCGGCGAGCAGCTCGCGGTAGTCCACATAGCCCCGCGGCGTCTTGCCGCTGCGCGTGGCGACGACGTCCTTGCCCTTGGCCAGGTTGCCCGTATAGGTGTCGCAGACCGCCTCCACGCTGAAGCGCCCCTTGCTGCCCTCGAAGCTGCGTTCGATCAGATACCGCCCGCGGCCGCCGGTGCCGATCACGCCCATGCGGATCTGGTCTTCGGCGCCGAGAGCGGGCAGGACCGCCGGCGCGGCGAGCACCGCGGCCTTTCTGGCAAAGCTGCGTCGTGAGAGTTCCTGGCTCATGGTGGATTCCTCTTGTCCCGGATGGTGTGGTCCGAACCCTCAGCATACATGATGGAGCGGCGGCCCGGAATTGTACGATGGAGGCAGCGCAGCCTTGTGGCCGCCATGGCCTGCTTGTGAGCCAACGCAGAATTCTCAGCCTCTCGACCGTGTTTCCGCGCCCCGGCGAGCCGGCCTTCGGCGTGTTCGTTGAACGCCGCCTTCAGGCGCTTGGCAAGCTGGCCGAAGTGCGCGTGGTGGCGCCGGCGCCCCTTCTGGAGGTGCACGGGTGGCGGCTGCGCTTCCTGCGAAACGGTCCGCCCGGCCGGATTCAGCGCGGTTCGCTGCTTGTTCATCACCCGCGATGGCTTTACCCTCCGGGACTCGGCTTCCTCCACGCCCGCCTGCTGGCTGCAAGGCTCCTTCCTTTCTTGCAAAACCTCGCCCGTGAGTTTCCTTTCGATCTGCTCGACGCCCACTTCGGCTACCCGGAAGGTGCGGCGGCAGGCATCCTCGCCGCCCGGCTCGGCAAGCCGTTCACCGTCACTTTGCGAGGCAACGAGCCCACCCTGGCCGCTTCTCCGTCCAGACGGGCGCAGATGGCGCGCTCGTTCCGGCAGGCCGAGGCGGTCATCGCCGTCTCTGGCACCCTGCGCGATTTTGCCGTCTCGCTTGGCGCGCCGCCGGAACGCTGCCGGGTCATCGGCAACGGCGTCGATTCGGCCACCTTCTTCCCCCGGCCCCGTCAAGAGGCGCGGATTCGCCTGGGCATGGTGCCGGACCGCGTCCATCTGCTCTCGGCCGGATACCTCATTCCCCGCAAGGGCCACCACCGGCTGGCCGCCCTGCTTCCAGCCCTCCACGAGGCCGGCTTCCCCGCAGACCTGTGGATCGTAGGCGGGCCGGGCCGGGAGGGCGACGCACGCGGGGAGATCGCCCGCGTGATTCGCGAGCAGCGCCTGGAGCCGTTCGTGCATCTGGTGCCCCCTGTGCCTCCCGAGACGCTGGCCGACTACATGTCCGCCTGCGACCTGTTCTGCCTCGCTTCGTCCCGCGAAGGCTGGCCCAACGTGGTGCACGAGGCCCTGGCCTGCGGAGCACCCGCCGTTGCTACGCGCGTCGGCGCCGTCGAGGACATCATCGGCGGCGAGGACAACGGCATCGTGGTTCCTCCCGACGACAACAGCGCCCTGCTCGACGGCCTGATCCGCGCCCTGCGGCGCCGCTTCGACCGGGACGCCATCACCCGCCGCGCCGCCGCCCGGAGCTGGGACCACGTCGCACAAGAAGTGTACGATTTGTTTGAAACGATTCTGACGACCCCTGTCGCACCCGGACCATTATGAGCCATCCGCCCTCCGCCCTGCCGCTGCGAATCCTCCTCACCGGAGGCGCCGGCTTCATCGGATCGCATCTGGCCGAAGCGCTGCTGCGCCGAGGCGCGGAACTGCTGATCCTGGATGATCTCAACGATTACTACGACCCCGCGCTGAAACGCGCCAACCTGGAGCAGGTCCGCCGGACCGGCGCGTTCGAGTTCGTGGAAGGCGACATCTGTGACGCGCCGCTCGTGGAGTCCCTCTTCGCCCGCTTCCGCCCCCCCACGGTCGTCCATCTGGCCGCCCGGGCCGGCGTCCGGCCGTCGCTCGAGCAGCCGGCGCTCTACCAGCGCGTCAACGTGGAAGGCACGGCGGCGCTGCTCGATGCGGCGCGGCGCTGCGGCGTCGAGCGTTTCCTCTTCGCATCGTCGAGTTCCGTTTACGGAGCTGCCAGCCGCGTGCCGTTCTCCGAAGACGATCCTGTCCGTGCGCCCATCTCCCCGTATGCGGCCTCCAAGATCGCCGGCGAGGCGCTGTGCCACGTCTATTCGCACCTGTACGGAATTCGAATCGCCTGCCTGCGCTTCTTCACCGTGTACGGTCCCCGGCAGCGCCCGGATCTCGCCATCCGCAAGTTCGCTCAAGCCATCGCTGCCGGCAGCCCCATCCCCGTCTTCGGCGACGGATCCACGGGGCGCGACTACACATTTATCGACGACATCGTCGCCGGCATTCTGGCGGCGATGGACCACGGCGCCGCCTTCGAGGTCTTCAATCTCGGAAACTCCAGCCCCGTTCTGCTCTGGGACATGATCGCCACGCTCGAGCGCGTGCTGGGCCGGAAAGCCCTCATCGACCGCCAGCCCTTGCAGCCGGGCGACGTCCCCATCACTTTCGCTGACATTTCCAAGGCGCGCCGCCTGCTCGGCTGGGCGCCCCGCACGCCGCTCGAGGAAGGCATCCGGCGCATGGCGGAATGGCTCGGTCTCGTGTCCGCCTGGGCGCCGGGGCGTCCGGGGAGCCGCTAGGGCAGCCCAGACATTTCCGGCCAGAAATGTGTCTTTGTCCGCTCAGCCGCTGTAGCTTCTGCGGATCATGGCCTCGTATCCGTCCAGCGAGAAACCGCCGCTCCGCACAAAATGTATGATCTTCCGCTCGCTGCGCCGGATCTCCTCCACCGCCTCCTCCAGCCTCCCCGGTTCCGTCTCCGGCGCCGTGATCAGCCCGTTCTCGTCCCCGTGCAGGAGTTCGCCCGGGCGCACCGGCAGCCCGCAGACGGTCACAGGAACGCCCACGCGGACAATGCGGAAATACGCGTGCGAGGCGCAGGCACCGCGCGCGAAAAGATGGAAGCCCAGCGCGCGCACCTCGGCGAGGTCGCGCACCGCGCAGTCCGACACCAGCCCAACCGCGCCCAGGCGCGTGAAAAACGTCGCCATCACCTCGCCGCAATGCGCCGCGAAGTCGCCAAATCCGCCGATTTCCTGCAAGACGATCACTGCCGGCTTCGGGCTCGCCTCGAGCAGCCGGTACAGCTCCACGTGGCCCTGCGGACCTCCCGCTCCGGTCTGCGTTACCGTTTCCACCTGCGCCGTCACGGCGAAGCCTGCCATGCGGCCGAGCTCCGGGAACAGGCAGCGCACTTCGAGCGGCGCGAAGCCCGAGCTCCGCGGGCGCACGCCCATCAGTTCTATCGCGTTGGACAACGTCGGCGTATCGACGGATTTCAGAAATTCCAGAAATTCGATGCTCGCGGCCATGCCTTCCACTCTACTGCCCGCGGGCCTGCCGTGTTTGACACGCTCCGGCGGGCGTCCCTAGACTGAAAGTTGGGGCTTCGCGCCCCGCGCGGAATGCTGCTTCCGAAGGAATTCGTCACTTACCTCTGCCGGCAGGTCGCCACTCGCGTCGGCTCGAACTACCTGGAAATCATCGACCCCGGCGCTGTCAGCGAAATGATGGAGCAGATCGTCCTCGAGGAGCTGGCGGTCGAGGACCGGCTCAACGAGGAAGTGCGCAACCTGCTCGAGGAATACTCCGTGTACATGGCCAACAACGGCATCAGCTACTCGGAGATGTTCCGCCGCATCAAGAATCAGCTCATCCAGCAGCGCAAGATCGTCCGCGCCAGCGGGCGCGAAACCGGCGATGGCATGAAGCTGAGCCGGGACAAGATCACCGAGATCTCGCACAAGCTGATCACCGCCCTCCGCCGCTCCCGCAACTGCCGCCTGAAGAAGGACGCCAACGAGGTCCGTCTCGAGCTGGTGCGCCTGATCACCGAGATCCTCCAGGTGGAGGAGAAAGCCGACCGTCAGGCGCGCGAGAAGATCCGCAGCCACAAGCGCGAGATCCTGGAAGGCACCGACGAGTGGAAGCTCCTGCTGGAGCGCTACTACTCGGAGGCGCTGAAGAGCCACGGCATCGACCTCGGGCGCGCCTGAGCGCCGCCGCCACTCCTCCAGCGGATAAGATACTGGCGATGCCCGCCCGCGCCATTGTCGTCGCCGGATCGCTCAACATGGATTTCGTCGTTCAGGTCGAGCGGCTGCCCGCTCCCGGAGAAACGGCGAGAGGGTGGAACTTTCAGACGATCCCCGGCGGCAAGGGCGCCAACCAGGCGTGCGCCGCCGCCCGGCTGTCGCGGGATCATCCCATAGTCATGATCGGGCGCGTGGGCTTCGACGCCTTCGCCGACCACCTTCGCGCCAGCCTCGCCGCGTCCGGCGCGGACACTTCCCGCATCCACGGCTGCCGCTCCGCGCCCACCGGCGTTGCCCTCATCTGGGTGGACCGCGCCGGGCAGAACTCCATCGTCATCGCCCCCGGCGCCAACGGAGCGCTCTCGGCCGCCGACATGGAAACAGAACGCAGTGCTTTTGTTTCCGCTGCCTGCGCCCTCTTCCAGTTGGAAACGCCGCTCGAGGCCGTCGCCGCCGGACTCCGCCTTGCCCGCGAAAACGGCGTCCTGTCGATTCTCGATCCCGCGCCCGCGCAGCCGCTGCCGCCGGAGCTGCTCGCGCAGGTGGGGCTGCTCACGCCGAACGAAAGCGAGGCCTGCCTGCTGGCCGGGCGCCCGCCCGCGCGCGTCTCGCTGCAGGACGCCCCGGCGCTGGCGGAAGACCTGCTCGCCCGCGGTCCTCGCGCCGTCGTGCTGAAGCTCGGCGATCAGGGCTGCTATTATTCGGGCCCCGAAGGCCGCTTCCACGCCCCGGCCTTCCCTGTGCAGGCGGTGGACGCAACTGCCGCCGGCGACACCTTCAACGGCGCTCTCGCCGTGGCGCTGGCCGAAGGCCGTCCCGTTCCCGAGGCCCTGCGCTTCGCCAACGCCGCCGCCGCCCTTTCGGTCACCCGGCTGGGCGCGCAGGCGTCGATTCCTTCCCGCGAAGAGACGGATCGCTTTCTGTCTGGGCAGGCCGTGTCCTGAACACGGCAAAGCGGGTGTTGCGAAACGCAGGCGCAGCGCCCCGGGGAGCGTTCGAAGGCGATACAACGATCCAGTCCACCCCCAGCCGCGCATACTCTTCCAGCGTCAACAGCGGCGGGCGCGCCTCGCGCACCGCCTCCCACCTTCGCTTCCACTCGTAGCCGTAATCGCGCAGCAGATTGGCCTGACCGCCCGACTTCCAGTCCACGTACAGCGCCCGCAGGGCCTTCGCGCGGAACACGCCCGGCTCCAGCCTCCGGCCGGCATCGGCGAAGAGGAACACATCGTTCTTCCCCGTCGCTTCCCGCGCCCACGCCGACACTTCGCCGAGCTCCTGCGAGTGCAGCCGCGGGTACAGCTCCAGGCGTCCGGTGGCCGGGAGCACGGCGAACGCCGCCGCCGCGCCGATGGCTGCAAACCCGCGCCACCGTGCGCCCCCGAGCACCAGCGCGGCCGCAACAAGCGCCGCCGCCACGCGCTCCGGATACTGCCACATCTCCACCAGCGGCGCAGCGCCTGCCGCGGGCAGCAGAAACGCCGCGCTCATCCACGCTGCCGCCTCTTTCCAGCAGCGCCGCCCGGCCGCCTGCCACGCCGCCGCCAGCGCCAGCAGCTCCGCCATCACAGCCACCCACAGCACCGCCCGCGCCGGCTGAAACTGCGGCATCAGGATCCACTTGCCTGCATCCAGCAGCAGCCATTGCAGAGGGATCATGGCCAGCCCGTAGCCTGCCAGCGCGGCGGAAAGAAACCGCGCCTCCGGCCGCATGGCGTCCCGGATGCGGCGCCAGGCTGCCAAGGCCAGCGCCGCCAGCAGCGGGTATTGCCAGAGCCATATCTTCGGCCAGAGCGAAATCCAGTTGTAGGGCGCGCGGTATTTCTGGATCTGCTCAAGCTCGGGCGGGATGCGCCCCACCATCACCTGCCGGTCCGCGCCGAACGGTTGCAGAATGGCGATCACCGCCAACCCGGCGGCGGCAGCGGCCACGGAAAGCTCCAGCGCGATCCCCTCCCTTCGGTCATGCGCGTAGCGCCAGTGCAGCAGCAGGCACACCCAAAAGGGCGCCGTGGTCGTGGGGTGGTAGAGCGTTGCGATCACCGCCGCCGCGCCTGCCCACATCCAGCGGCGGTGCATGGCCAGGCCCAGCGCCAGCATCGTCCACAGCACCGCAAAGCCGCGCGGCACCGGCTCATATTCCAGCGTCAACACTGCCGGACCGTTGATCACCGCTCCCAGCCCGAACAGCCCCGCGCCCGCCAGCGCTCCCGCGGGCGGCAGCCCCAGCGCCAGCGCCGCCAGAAATGCGCCCGCCACCCCCGCCACGCGGAAAGCAAGCTGCTGCGCGGCCAGCACGTTCTGAAAGCCAGCGCCCGTCAGGCGGCGCAGCGCCACCGTGATCTCGTCATAGAACGTGAACTTCACGTGCGGCCGCAGCGCGATCTCGTCCCGCGCGAAAAGCGAGGCGTCGTACTGCCGCTCGAGAATCGGCACGTAGATCTGCGTGTCCGATTGCAGCCACGTATGGCCGGGAAACCAGAACCAGCCGAGCAGCGCGTAGGCGAGCACGGCCGTCGCGGCCAGGGCGGTCTGCCGTGGGGTCACTGCGCGGGAGTCTTCTCCAGTTGCTGCCTGGCCCACACCCGCGCCGGATTCAGCTTCAGGCTCCGCTCGATTGCTTGCCGGGCCTCCCCGTTGCGGTTCAGCTTCCTCAGCACGATTCCCTTCCACAACCAGGCATCCGCATGGGAGGGATCCAGTTGCAAGGCCGTTTCGATGTCCTTCAGTGCCAGCTCGGCGCCGCCGCCGAACGACTCCGGCAGGTAATAATTGCCCACGCCGCGGCCCAGCCATCCATCGGCCGATTTCGGCTCCAGCTCTAAGGCGCGGCTCACCTCCTCTATCGCGCACTTGCCATAACGCAACCCGAGCAGCGGATTGGCGGGGATCACCTGTGCGCACAGCGCGCCCAGCACGCGGTGGTATTCCCCGCTGGAAGGCTTCAGTGCCACGGCCTTCTCCGCCGCGCGGATGCCGGCCTCGGCCGCCGCCCGGGCCCCGTTGCGGTCGCGCTGTTCCATCAGAACTTCCGCCCGCACGAGTTCGGCCAGAGCAGCGCGGTACTGCGCCGCGGGATCCTCGGGACGGCCCTGGGCCGCCGCCTGCATTTGGGAGGCGATCCGCTCCAGGGCCTCTCGGTCCTGGCCGTCACGCGCCTGTTTCAGGTCCGGAGGCAGCGTCACGGCCATCGCCGCCACCGTCGCCGCCAGCATCATCAGCTTCGCACCGGTCCGCACAAACCATCATTCTACGTCCCCCGCCGGCGCCGGCGGCAGCACGGCGCAAAACCGCGCTCGCGCAAACCCGTCTGTCTTCTTGCCTTGGCTTGCCTCAACACGCGCCTCGGGCTTGCGGCGTCCCGCGTCCGCCGGGGAGAGCCGCTGTTGCGCCAGCGGGCCACTAGATCTTGTGGCCCCATGGGGATAAGGTCAAAATGTGCCACCGAGGGTCTTGCATCCCGCCGCCAGCCGGTGTATGCTCGGAAATAACTTGCCCCCCCGAGTGGCCGTGCCGTATGCGCACGCGTCTGACAACAATGTAGACCGAAGAAGAGGATTCCCGCTTTGCTGATTCTGAAACGCGTGGAACTTCAGGGCTTCAAGTCCTTCCCGGACCGGACCGAGATGCGTTTTCCGGGCCGGGGCGTGGCCGCCATCGTGGGGCCGAACGGGTGTGGCAAGTCGAACCTGAGCGACGCCATCAGCTGGGTGCTGGGCGAGCAGTCGGCCAAGTCGTTGCGCGGCTCGCGGATGGAGGATGTGATCTTCGCCGGCACGCGCGACCGCAAGCCGCTCGGCATGGCGCAGGTCACCATGGTGCTGGTCGACCCGGCGGGCCAGGTTCAGGTGCCCGGGCAGAAGCCCGTCAAGACGGCGGAGACCGCCGCGAAGACGAACGGGAGCAACGGCCACAATGGGAGCCATGCCGAACCGGACGCCCAGACCCAGAAGGAGGAGCAACCGGAAGGCGCGCCCTCCGCGGTGACGCTCGAGCCGGCCGCGGCGCTGCCCGAAAAAGCCCAGGAGATCACGGTCACCCGCCGCCTGTTCCGTTCCGGCGAGAGCGAGTATCTGATCAACGGGCGGATCGCGCGCCTGCGCGACATCCAGGAACTGTTCATGGGTACCGGGCTCGGGCCCGAGTCTTACGCCATCATCGAGCAGGGCCGCATCGGCCAGATCCTCTCCTCCAAACCGCTGGACCGCCGCGCCGTCATCGAAGAGGCCTGCGGCATCTCGAAGTTCAAGAACAAGCGCCGCCTGGCCGAGGCCAAGCTCGAAGGCGCCAAGCAGAACCTGACCCGCGTGTTCGACATCCTGGAGGAAGTCTCGCGGCAGGTGAATTCGCTGAAGCGCCAGGCGGGCAAGGCGCGGCGGTATGAGGAACTGAAGGGCGAGCTGGACGCGCAGCTCCGCATCGCGCTCGCCGGGCGCTACCTCGTCTTGGAGAACGAAGCCGCCCGCATCGCCGCGGAGCTGGAAGCGGCCCACGCCGCCTACGCCGGGCTCCAGGCGCGCGTGGATGCGGAGGACCGCGCCATCGCCGACGCGCGCGAGGAGTTCTACCGGCTGGAAGCGGCGCTCACCGGGGCGCGTCAGCGCGTGTCGGAATCGCAGCTCGAAGCCGAGCGCATCCAGGGCCAGATCGCCTCGCAGGCGCGCGAGATCTCCGGCATCGAGCAGCGGCTGGCGCAGGGCGAGACGGAAACCGAACAACTGGCCGCGCGCGCCGGGCGCCAGCAGCAGGAGCGCGGCCACCTGGCCGCGCAGCTGGCCGAACTGGAGTCGGCCACCGCGGATGCGCGGGCGCGGCTGTCCGCCGCCCAGCAGAAGCGCGACGCGCTGCAATCGCAGCTCGGGCAGAAGGAGCGCGCGCTCGAAGAGATGCGGCGCCGCGTGGTGTCGCTGCTCGGCGAGGCCGCTTCGCTGCGGAACCAGTTGGCGCAGATCGAAACCTTCCTCTCCGCCATCGAGCGCGACCGCGCCCGCGTGCGCAAGGACGCCGAAGCCGCCGAGGCCGATCTGGGCCGCATCCGCGCCGCCCGCGGCGAGCTCTCGCGCCAGCTCGCGGAGCGCCAGCTCGAACTCGAATCCACCCAGGACCGGCGCGCCGGGACCGAACGCGAATTACAGGAGAAGCGCGCCCTGGCGGCCGAGACGCGCAAGCGGCTGGACGCCGTCCGCCACGAGGCCGGCTCGCTCCGCGCGCGCCGCGATTCGCTCAGCCAGATCCTTTCTCACCGCGCCTATACCACCGACTCCGTCAAGCGCCTCTTTCAGGCGGCGCAGCGTGGCGAAACCGATGACTTCACGCCCGCCGGCGTGCTGGCCGATTTCATCGAGCTCTCCCACCCGGAATTTGAAAAGGCGGCCGAAGAGTTCCTGCACGAAGAGCTGGAATACGTGGTCGTCAAGTCCTGGGACGAGGCCCGCAAGGGCATCGAACTGCTGCGCGGCGACCTCGACGGCCGCGCTACGTTCCTCGTCGAGCCGAATTTGCACGGCAGCGCCCCTGCCGTGTCCTCCCCCGTCCCCGAGCCGGCCATCGGCCCCGAAACCGGGATCGTTGGCCGGCTCAGCGAGGGCATCCGCTTCACCAACGGCCTGACTAACGCCCCCGCCGCCCTGCTGCCTCGCCTCGCCCGCTGCTTCCTGGCCGAATCGCGCGAGGCCGCGCAGCGTCTGGCCGCCGTCCACCCGGACCTGTTCTTCCTGCTCTCCGACGGCGTCTGCTATCACGGGCAGGCCGTCACCGGCGGCCGCCGCACCGGCGCCGGCCCGCTGGCGCTGAAGCGCGAGCTGCGCGAGATCTCCGGCCTTCTCGAGAAGCGCCAGTCCGAACAGGCCGCCGCGCAGCAGGAACTCGAACATCTCGAAGCCGCCATTCACGCGCTCGCCGAAACGTTGGAACAGCTTCGCGCCCAGCAGCAACGGCAGGAAAAAGAGACGCTGCTCCTCGATCAGGAGATGCGCAAGCTGCACGAGGAGCAGCAGCGGGCCGAACAGCGGCTCTCGCTGGCGGGCGTCGAACTCGACCGTCTGAACCGCGACGCCGAACGCGCCGCCGCGGAGCGCGAATCCAAGGTCCGGCTGGCCGAAGAAAAGGAGCAGCAGCGCGCCGGCATCGAGTCGCAACTGGAAGCCGCCCGCGCCGAACTGGAAGCGTTGAAGCAGCAGCTCGACGCCTCCGGCGAGGAGCACGCCGTGCTCCGCGTGGAGCTGGCCGGATGCGAGGAGCGCCGCCGCGGCGTCCAGCAGTCGCTCGAGCGGCTCGACCGGGAGATTCAGGAGACCTCCTCGCGCCGCCGCGCCTTGGCCGAAGAGATGGAGCGCCTGGCGCTGAAGCGCAACCAGTTGCTCGAGCTGAACCTGGCGCTGGAGGACCGCGCCACGCAGATCGCCGCCGCGTTGGAGCAGGCCGGGCTGGAGGCCGCCACGCTGGCCGAGAAGGAGGCCGCGCAGCGCACCGTGCTCGCAGAGAGCGAAGAGCGCGTCAAGGCCACGCGGCTGGAACTGGCCGCCGCCCAGGATCGCCGCGCCCAGATCGAGCTGGATCTGGTCCGCCGCCAGTCGGACCTGAAGCACCTGGACGAGAACTGCCGCAAGGACCTTGGCGTTCCCGTCGTCGAGGCGGCCGCGCAGTTCATGCTGAAGCAGTCCGGCGCCGCTGCCGCGGAGACGGATGCACAGACGGAAGCTCAGCCGGAGGCAACGGCGGCCGGGGCGGAAGCCGCAGCCGGTGCGCCTGTTGAGCTCGACGAGCTTGCCGTGGCCGAGGCCGAAGAGAAGGCCGCCGACCTGCGCCGCCGCATCGAGGCCCTGGGCCCGGTCAACCCCGAAGCGCTCAGCGAATACCAGGAGGCGCAGCAGCGCTACGACTTCCTGAACACGCAGCGGCAGGATCTTCTCGACTCGATCCGCGACACCGAAAACACGATCCGCGAAATCGACACCGAGTCGCGCAAGCGGTTCACCGAGGCTTTCGCGGTGATCAACGAGAACTTCCGCACGATGTTCCGCACGCTGTTCGGCGGCGGCATCGGCGAGATGCGGCTCACCGGCGAGGGAGACGCGCTTGACCAGGGCATCGAGATCGTGGCGCAGCCGCCCGGCAAGCGGCTCCAGAACGTGCTGCTGCTGTCCGGCGGCGAAAAGGCGCTCACCGCCATCGCTCTGCTGATGGCCATCTTCCAGTACCAGCCGAGCCCCTTCTGCGTGCTCGACGAGGTGGACGCGCCGCTCGATGAGGCCAACGTAGGCCGCCTCGCTGCCCTGCTCAAGGAGATGGCCGAGCACACGCAGTTCATCGTCATCACGCACGCCAAGAAAACCATGGAAGCCGCCGAGATGCTCTACGGCGTCACCATGCAGGAGCAGGGCGTCTCCAAGCTGGTGAGCGTCAAGCTCCAACCGGCTGCCGCGCCGCCACCGCAGGCGGGCGCACCGTTGCAGACCGCCGCGAGGGCCTGAGCCATGCCGCCTGCCCCCGGCGCGTTGCCGTCCCGGCTCGTCGGGATCGCCGGTCCTTCCTGCGCCGGCAAGACCGAGCTGGCCCGCTGGCTGGCCGCGCGCCTGGCCGCGCCGGTGCTGAATCTCGATCATTACTACATCGATCTCGTGCACCTGCCGCTGGAGGAACGCGCGAGGACAAACTTCGACGAGCCGGCGGCGGTCGATCACCAGGCCATCCTCCATGACGTCGCCGCCCTTGCCCGCGGCGAGCCGGTAGCAGCCCCGCTCTACGACTTCGCCACCCACGCCCGCGCCCGCGGCGCCGAGCGCATCGTGCCCTCGGGCCTGGTTGTGATCGAAGGCCTCTTCGCGCTGTACTGGCCGGAACTGCGCGAACATTACTTCGTGAAACTGTTCGTGGACGCGTCCGATGAACTTTGCCTCACCCGCCGGCTGGAGCGCGACACGCGCGAGCGCGGCCGCACGCCGGAGAGCGTGCTCGGGCAGTTCGAAGCCACGGTGAAGCCCGGCGCGGACCGCTTCATCCGGCCCACCCGCGCCTTCGCCGACCTCGTGCTTTCAGGCGAGGAAGAGCTGGAGATCCGCGGCCCGCGCGCGCTGGAGCTGATCCGCGCCCGGCTGGGCGCCGCCGTGGAGGGACACTGATGCGCCGCCGTGTGGCAGTGCTCGGGGCCGGCCTGATCGGGCGCGCCATGGTCTTCGATCTGTGCCGCGAGCACGAGGTCACCGTGGCCGATCTCGGCGCCGGATCGCTGGAGTTCGTCTCTCGCTGGCCCTGCCGTCCCGTCCAGGCCGACGTGCTCGCGCCGGGCGAGATGGAGCGGATCGCGGGCGGCGCCGACGTTGTGCTTTCCGCCATGCCCGGCGCCATCGGCATGCGCGTGCTCGAGCGCCTGATCGAAATGGGCAAGGACGTCGTCGACATCTCCTTCACGGAAGAGGACCCGGCAGAGCTGAACGCGCTTGCCGCCGCGCGCGGCGCCACCGTGATCGCCGACTGCGGCGTCTGCCCCGGCCTGTCCAATATCGCCGCCGCGCATGTGGCGCGCGCGCGTTTCACGCGCCTCGGCCGCTACGTCTGCTACGTCGGCGGCCTCCCCCGCGAGCCCCGCCCGCCGTGGTTCTACAAGAATCCGTTCGCCGCAGAGAGCGTCATCGACGAGTACACGCGCCCGTGCCGCTTCCGCATCGGCGGCCAACCGTGCACGCTCGATCCGCTCTCCGGCGCCGAGAAGGTGGAGTTCGCCGAAACCGGCCCGCTGACGGCGTTCCACACCGACGGCATCCGGACGCTTCTCGCCTCCCTGCCGGAGGTGCCCACGCTCGTCGAGAAAACGCTGCGCCACCCACAGCACTACGAGTTCCTCGTGCGGCTGCGCAACGCGGGCTTCTTTGCGCCCGACGTGCTGCCCGCGCTCGCCACCGTGGCGCGCCGCGCGTGGCGGTTCGAGCCCGGCGAGGCCGATCTCACCGTGATGCGCCTGCTGTTTGAGGGCGAAGCGCCCGGCGGCGCGCCCGTCCGTCTCACGATGGATCTCGTCGATCACTACGACGCTGCCAGCGGGCTGCTGTCGATGGCGCGCACCACGGGATTCACGGCCACCGCCGCCGCGCGGCTTCTGCTCGAGGGCCGCTTCCGCCGCCCCGGCGTGCATCCTCCCGAGGCGCTGGGTTTCGACGAGGAGCTCTGTCGCGCCATGATGGCGATGCTCGGCGAACGCGGCGTGGGCTTCACAGAGGCCGTGGAGAGGCTCGCCGGGGCTTGATCCCGCGTCTGCGGGGACCTATATTGCAGATGGAGGTGTCCGATGAGGCACGCGCATCTCCTCCATCCCGATCCGAGGGTGCTTGCGTGGCTCAAGCTCGCCGGCGTCGTGCTGATCACGCTGGCCGCGCTGCTGGCCCTCGTCGCCATCCTGTTCTGGGCGCAGACTCCGGAAGGCCAGCCGTTCCTGATGGCTGCCCGTTGAGCCGGCGGAGCCTCAGAGCGTGACGCCTGTTGCCACCCACCGCCCCCCGCGCGCGCTTCGCAAAACCGCATCGCACACTCGCTGCGTCTGGAGCGCGTTGCGGAAATCCGGCTGCGCGGGCTGGCCCGTTTCGAGCCCGCGCACGAAGTCTGCCAGCGCGTTCAGGAACGTGTGCTCGTAGCCGATCACGAGCCCGGGCACCCAGTAGCGGTCCATGTAGGGGTGCTCGGAGTTGGTGACATGGATGCGCCGCCAGCCGCGCACATGGCCGGGGACGGCCGGGTACTCGAAGTAGTCGAGATACTCCATCTCCTCGAGTTGAAACCGCAGCGAGCCGTCCGAGCCGTTCAGCTCCAGCATCTTCGCCGCCTTGTGCCCGCGGGCGTAACGCGTGGCCTCGAACAGCCCGAGCGAGCCGTTGGCAAATTCGGCGATGAAGAGGCTGGCGTCGTCGATCCCCACCGGCTCCACCTTCCCGGTGAGCGCATGCAGCCTTTCCTTGACGAACGTCTCCGTGCGCGCCACCACGCGCGTGATGGCGCCGTTGAGGTACATGGCCGTGTCGATGTTGTGTGCCAGCAAATCTCCGGTGACGCCGCTGCCCGCCGCATGGACGTCCAGCCGCCAGAGCGCCGCGCCTCCCTGCGGCACGTCCGGCGAGATGGTCCAGTCCTGAAGAAAGTTCGTCCGGTAGTGGAAGGGGCGTCCAATACGGCCCTCATCCACCAGTTGCCGCGCCAGCGCAACAGCGGGCACGCGGCGGTAGTTGTACCAGACCATGTTGGGGACGCCCGCGCGCTCGACCGCTTCCACCATCGCCTCCGCCTCCTCCAGCGTGCGCGCCAGGGGCTTTTCGCACAGCACCATCTTGCCCGCCCGGGCGGCGGCGATGGCGATCTCCGCGTGCATGTCGTTGGGCGCGCAGACGTCCACCAGATCCACGTCCGGCGCCTCCACCGCCCCGCGCCAGTCCGTCTCCACCCGCGCATAGCCCCAGGCGGAGGCGAACGCGCGCGTCTTCTCCTCGTTGCGCCCGCAAGCGGCTTGCAGCACCGGCCGGTGCGAGACGGGGAAGAAGTCCGCCAGCCGCTTGTAGGCGTTCGTGTGCGCCCGGCCCATGAAGCCGTAGCCGATCATCGCGATCCGCAGGTCTTTCATGACGCGTACCTCGCCACCAGTTCATCCGCGGCCCGTTTGCAACTCGCCGTCGCCTCCCAGGCGTCCGGCCAGAAGCAGAGGTCGATGGTCACCCAGCCATGCTTGAGCCGCGCAGCCTTCAGCAGCGCCGGAAAAATGGTGTCGAAATCAAGCACGCCGAGGCCGAAAGGCGGATGTGCCGAGGTCTCGTCGTTGCCTTCCGCGTCTTTGTGGCACGAGTTGTCACTGTCGATCACGTGAATGTGCCGGATGCGCCCGTCCAGCATCCGGATGAAGTCGATCTGCGAGCCGAAGACCTCTTTTCCTCCTTCCTGCCTCGCACCCACCACGCCTGTCATCTGCCCGTGGCAGGTGTCGTAGAGCAGTCCGAAGTTCGGCTTGTCCACCGCGTCATGGATGCGAACGATCTCCGAGGGCTTGTTGAAGGCGAAGCCGGGCTCGAACTCCCAGACGACGTCGACGCCGAAATCCGCAGCGATATCGCAGCAGGCCTTCCAGGCCGTGACGACGCGTTCCATCGCCGTCTGCGCGTCCACCTTCCGAAGGATCGTCGGCGGCTGTACCGTGTCCACGCGGACCGCCGGAATCCCCAGGTCGGCGGCGAACTCGGCATTGCGGCGGAATTCCTGGATATATTTCGAGGGGTCGTCCGTATTGATCAGCTTCTCGCCCCACAAATTGGCCGCAATCCCGCTGAATTCCAGACCGATTTCCTGCATTTGGGCCCGTAATTCCGCCCGCTGCCCCTTCTGCGGCATCGCGCCCGGCCATTCATTGTCCGGCCCGTTCGGGTTGCCCGGGTTCGGATGCGGCGGGAATGCGCCGAGCTCCACGCCGTCGAACCGGAGCGCCTTCAGCTTCTCGAGCACCGTGTCGAACGGTACCGGACGCGCCGCCCACGGGCCGATCGTATAGGCCCAGCTTCCGATCGAGATTTTCATGGCTGTTCTCCTTGCCTCACTGAATCAGATGGGCGGCGTCCGGGTTGCCCGGGCCGAAATGTTTCAGCATCACCAGCGGCTCCCAGCCGCTGCGGTTTGTGATTCGCACTCCGGCTTCGGCGGCGGCGCGCGTCACGAAAAACTCGTCCTTCGTCATCTGCCCGAAGCGGATCAGCGTCGGCGTCTCCGCCTCGTGCACTCCCACCTGCCCGTAGCCCTGCGTGAGGATCATCCCGTAGGCCGCCGCATCGCGGATCACCACGCTCTGCCCCGGCATCACGGTGAGTTCCTTGGCCGAATACCACGGCCGCCCGTAGGTGATCCACACTTCGCGGTATCCTTCTTCCGCCATCGCCGCCTCGTTGCGCGCCGGCTTCGGGAAGACTTTGTTGTGCTTGCCGAACTCGGGATCGACGTTTTTCTCCCAGTCGAGCATCGAGAGGATGTAGTCAAGATCGTGGTGATGCTCCGGGGGCACGTCCTTGACGAGCAGGTCCCACGGCACCGCCCGGCCCTCCACCATCGACTGGAACATCCCGAACACGTCCGAGTTCACCTGCGGCTCGTAGGTGACCAGCGATCCGGGCGCGTGGAGGACGCCCGCGTCCACTTGCCAGCCTGTGCCGGGTTCGAGCTTGTAGGCGCGCGAGAGGTACAGGATGCCGTTGTCGCCCTGATTCCAGCGCTCGAGGCACCGCCGCACGTCGTCCTTCGATGTGCCCGGCTCGAGCCCCATGAACGTGTAAGGGAAATGGTTGCCGTGAAAGTTGTATTGCGGCGGGAAGTAGTAGGCTTCGGGTTTTCCTTTCCGGCCGACTTTCGCGGCGTGCTCGTCCATCTGGTGCATGTGGTGCGGGATCGGGCCGAGATTGTCGAAGAACTTGCACAGGATGTTGAAGCCGCCGTGTTCGCGCATCACATCCGCGCCCAAGAGTTCGTCGCCGATCTCCTCCACCGCCTCCTTCAACAACACGCGCCTTCCGGAGACCTCGACATAGCTCAGCCCCTCGTCCTCGGGCGTGCCGGGTCCGTTGTCTGCGCGCGTCGTGGAGGAAAACCACCGCTCGTCGATGCCCCCGCGGTGCGCGCCGAGCGCGTACAGATCATCGGGATGCAGCTTCAGCCGCCCGCCGGGCATGAGGAACGACCGCGGCACCCAGCAGGGGGCCATCCGCAGGATCCCCTCTCCCGCAGCCAGGGCTTCACGAACCAGTGCAGCGTGGGACATGGAATTCTCCTTGCCGCGCCACTATATCGCACGGGAGGCGGCTTCGCACGCACGCTGATTCTGAGTCGGCGTGGAATCGCAACCGCGGCACCGGCATGCAGTTTCTGCTTGACTTGGATGCAGCCTTTCCTCATGATGAAGCCCTGGGACCGGGGGGATGCAGCGCGCTGGCATGATCGCCGTGCTCTTGGCCGCGCCATGGATGCAAGGCCATCCCGCGATCGGGATTGTCGCGGATGCGGACGGCGCCATCTATTACTCCGACAACCGGAATGTGTGGCGCGTGGCGACCGGCGGCCAGCGCACGCTCGCGGTGGCTGGAGTGCACACGCACGAACTGTGGCTGGACGCGGCCGGCAACCTCTACGGCGAGCACCTCTGGTATGAAGGCGAGCGCACAAACCGCTGGGGCCACCGTGTCTGGAAGCGGCTTCCCAACGGGGATGTGACCGATGTGATTCCGGCTCGTGCAGGGTTCCGGGAGGACTACCGGGACTTCTCCTTCGTCCGTTCTCCTGATGGATGGATGTACTGGCTGGTACGGCAAGGGCGGTCCACGTTGCTGCAACGCAACTTTGCCGCGGGAAGGGTCGAGACACTGGAAGATCTGGGAGACATCCGGCCGGGCTGGCTTGGCGTCGCCCCGTCCGGCGATTTGTTATTCGCCGTGCGCGGGGTCATCTGGCGCCGCCCGCCCTCCGGGAGGGCAAGACCGGTCCACGAAGGATCTCTGGGAGCGGTGATGGGCATCTGGGCGGATCGCGCGGGAAACGTGTACGCCGCGTTGCCGGAGCGCAGGGCGGTGGCGAAGATCGACCGCAGAGGCGCCGTTTCGGTGGCCGGTCAGAGCCCCGCGCCCTGGAGGCCATCGGGCGGTGTGGTGGCCCCGGACGGCCGCCTGTGGGTGCTCGAATTCAATCCGGCGAACGAGCAGCGGGTGCGTCTCACAGGCCGGAATGCCCCGGCCTCCGGTCCTGCCAAGCCGCTTCGCCGGACATCCGCAAAGGCCGGCCGCGGCCGCTGAGCGGAGGGAAGCCGGCGCCCCGCCTCACCCGGCCGCTTGCAGCGCGGCAATGCGCGCGGCGCGGGACTTCGGCGTGTCCATGCTGTAGGCGCGGCAGTCGCCAAGATCGTTCACGATGAACTCCTGCGTGCGGCGGATCTCCTCTTCCAGCGCCTTGTCCGCCTTGGCGAAGGTGCGCCACACGATCCGCGCCGCGCCGGGATCGAACTCCCAGTAGCCTGTCAGCGTGCCGCGGTCGAGGATCGCATGGTGCGGCAGATCGCCGAGTCCAGTGCCCTTCAGCCCCGCAGAATCCGGATCGTCGAGCAAGTCCCGCGAGTTGCGGCGCAAAAGCACGGACGAGTCGAGGCTCGCCGCCAGCCGCCAGCAGGGCTTCTTCTCGCGCCGGAAGGAAACCAGTGCGTCGATCTCATCCCTCGCGATCAAAAGCCCCGGATGCTGCGGCAGGGGCCCGATACCCGCCTGCTCCAACGCAGGGCGGACGTGCTTCAGGGGAAGTCCGCAGAACTCCTGGAACTCCGCCTCCGACGCAGGGCCAATCCAGCGCCAGTACAGGAGCGCCAGTTCGGGCAGCGCCTCTTCCACAGGCAGGGGGCCGTTCGGCAACGGAGAGGGATCCCATAGCGCATAGGCGTAGCGCTGCGTATCGAGTCGCCCGCCGGCAGGAATGCGGCGGATTCTGCCCGCCGCCTGAAGCTCCCCCAGCGCCACCGGCAGGGTCGTGATCATGCCCTTCTTCTTGCCCTCTTCTCCGAGGTGCCGCACCGCCGGTCCGGCGGCTTCCTTGATGTGCTCCGGCTCCAGAGCCCCGCCCGGGAGCGCATCGAGAACCTTCCGGGAAAGCCGGTCCAGCTCCTTGTCTGTCAGGCCCAGCTTCTTCGCCGTCTGGCGTTCGCGCCCGCTGAACGGCGCGCCTAGCGACAGCGCGAGGGCGAAATGCTCTGCGGGAACGATATAGGTACAGCCCCGGACCGAGGGCAGCTCGCAGATCTCCATTCGCTGCGCGGCCTGGTCGACCTGCTCGCGCCGCAGACGGGCTCGAGCAAACAGGGAGAGGTAGGGCGCCGATCCGCCCACCGAGCGCGCCCATCCCGCGGCGGCCAGCACGGCTGCGGGAGACAGCCGGTCTAGCGAGCCATCGAGGCCCTGTTTACGCGCGTGCCAGGCGCGAAGATCAGCCGTGTGGAGTGGTTGTCTTGCCTGAGATGGCATTCCAACATTCTCCCGGAAGCCGCCGGGGCTCGCGCAACGCGCGGCGGGCTGCGGACCGCAGGCGCCGCAGGAAGTGGAAGACCCTATAGGTCTCCGGGCCGTCGTTTTCAGTGAAGCACGCCTCGCTCCACCCCGCCTCCAGAAGCAGGCCGTGATACAACCGGAACAGCGACGCCGCTCCTGTCTCCTCGATGAGCCACCCCGGCCGGAACCGCGTCGCCTCCCAGGGACGCCGCGGGTCGTAGCCGCTGAAGTGGAACAGCCGCAGCGGCTCGCCGTTGATGAAGAACGCCTCGCCCCGCTGTTCCACAAGCAGCCATTTCAGCCGCCAGTAAGCGGCATTCACGCCCGGATCGCGGAGGATGCAAAGACCGGTGACAAAGGCGGGCGCCAGATCCAGCCAACGTTGATCGCAATGAAACCCGTCGCGCACGCTGTCGATCGAGTGCGTGTGCAGCCGCCGTTCCCACCAATCCAGGAAGCGGAGCGTCTCATCGTTGCAGGTGGCGCCGATGGCGCCCCCGTTGAACATCCCCGCCAGCAGCAGCGCCCGCTCCAGGCCAGGGTCGGGTGCGCCAGCGGCTTCCGGGACAAGGTGAGGCGCCAGCGTTAGCGAGTGCTCTGCGGCGGCTTCGAACAGCGGGGCCAGGCTTCCCAGAACCAGCATGTCGGGATCCACGAACACGGCCGTGCGGTGGCCGCGCCGCAACGCTTCCCGCAGCAGGGACGGCTTCAGCGCCGCGCACAACTCCTTGGGGCTGTACCGCAGCAGCATGCCGGTGGCGCCCCGGAGGGGCAGGTCGTCGAGAGACAGGAGGCGCGCGCCGAGCCGCTCGAGGCGGGGCAAGGCGCGGGGCCGGCCCGCCAGCAGGAGATAGAAGGGCGCATCGGGATGGAACCGCCGCAGCGAGGCGGCCATGACGGCGGCCTGCGCGGCATAGTTCGATGCCGCCACTGTGGCGACGGCCAGCGGTTCATCCATGGGACGCCTCGCGTAACGAATGCGGGCGCCGCTGCCGCAACCAATGGTAGAAACTGTCCGGCGGCCCGGTCTGGAAGGGATCGCCAAACCGTTCCGCCTCCACGCCCAGCGAGCGGTACAGACGGCGGGCCTCGGGCAGCACCCGGGCGCCGTTGTCGAACCGGTCCCAGGCATAGGGCAGCCCGCGCGTCTCCTGCCAGCCGCACTCCATCAGAAGCCGCTGATACGCGGCAAAGACCTCGGCAGCCGCGCCTGTGTCGGCCACTCTCATCCGGCTGTAGCGAGTTACCCGTTCCGGGCGCCCGGGATCATAGCCGCTGAAGCGGAACACGCGGCATGGCTCTCCGCACGCCGTCACGCGCCCGCCGCGCACTTCGATGCGCCGCTCGGTCAGGTTCCAGTGGCCCACGTTGATGCCCGGGTCGCGCACGATGCCCGAACCCGGCGCCAGGCTCGGCACGAAATCCAGCCAGCGCTGCTCGTAGTGCAGCCCCTCTTCCACATCGAGCAGGCACAACTCCAGCGTGCGCTGCTTCCACCAAGCCAGCACCCGTTGCGCTTCCTCGCAGTCCGAAAAGCCCAGAACCCCTCCGTTGAACACGCCCGCGCGCAGCACGTCCCGCTCCCGCAAAATGGCGTCGTTTCCCCCAGGCGGCTCCAGAAAATGAGGTGTCAGAAGGATGGAGGCCGTCGCCAATTGTTCGAACAGTGTGTCGAACCGGTCCAGCACCATCGTCTCCTGCTTCAGGAACACGACGGCGTCGAAGCCCGCCCGCAGCAGGTGCTCGATGAGAAACGGCGTCAAGGCGTAGCTCAGCTCCATCTCTCCATAACGGAAGCGGAACCGGCTTGCATCCGGAACCTCCAGCGCATCGAATTCGAGCAGATCGAAGGGCTCCCGCCCGGGCTGGATGCTTTCGTGCGGCCCGTCAGCCAGCAGGCAGAAGAAAGGAAGTTCCGGATGATGCCGGCGGCAAGAGGCGGTCGTGGCGCGGGCCAGCGCGATGCGCGAGCGCGAGGCGATGGTGGCGGCAGCCCTCTTCACCCTGTTCAGACTCCTGCTCCGGGGTCCCGGCTCTGGCGCAGGCGGGCATCCGAAGTATACCAAGCGCGGATCGTTGCCGGCCTCCCCCGCCGTGCATTTTCTCTCAAGCCCTCCCGCAGCGGGCCGATGAGCGCGGTGAAGCCGGAGCGCAGGACCGCAAGCGGTCCCGGCAGGAAGGAATCCTGCTGAAGCCTCGGCCGAAAAAGGAGAGAAGGACAGTGGCGTTTACGATTAACACCAACATCGCCTCCCTGCAGGCGCAGGAATACCTGCGCGTCACGCAGGAGTTCCAGACCAAGACCATCAGCCGGGTCACGTCGGGCTTGCGCATCGTCAGTTCCGGCGACGACGCAGCCGGGCTGGCCATTGCCAACGGGTTCCGCAGCGACCAGGCGGTGCTCACCCAGGGCATCCGCAACGCCAACGACGGCCTGGCGACACTGCAAACCATTGACAGCGGCATCAACAACATCAGCAAGCTGCTGGACCGCGCCCGCACGCTGGCGACGCAGTCGGCCTCGGGGACGTTCAACGGCAACCGGGAGGTGCTCAACAGCGAATTCCAGAGCGTGATCGAGGAGATCAACCGCCAGGCGCAGGCCATTGGCCTGAACCAGGGCGGGGACTTCGCCAAGAACCTGAGCGTGTTCATCGGCGGCGGCCGCGGTGCCGACAACACCGAGATCATCTCGAACGGCAGCGTCAGCGTCGATCTCCGCCAGTCCACGGTCGACGCCCGAAGCCTGGGTTTGAGCGGCTATTCGGCGTCGAACGACACGGCCACCTACGACATGAGCGTCTACGACGACGGCACAACCGGAGACCTGGAAAGCGCCATCGGCGGCGCCACGTCGATGACGTTCAACCTCTCCGGCGTGGGCTTCGACGACCAGCAGATCAGCGTCAACCTCACCGGCGTTCAGGATCTCAAGGGCCTGGTGGCGGCCATCAACGCGGGCATCGAGAGCGCGGCGGGTGGCACGTCCGCGGGCGCGGTCGCCCTGCGCAATGCCAACATCAAGGCCCAGATCAACGCCGACGGCAAGGGCTTCTCGCTCGTCTCCGCCACCACCGCGTTCTCTGTCGAGGCTGGCGCTGACGCGGCGGCGCAGAGGATGTTCGGCCTTACCACTGCGGCCAACGTCAAAGTCGCAGGCGGACTGGAGGCGCGCTCCTTCTCCTTCACCAACGTCTCCGCAGGCGAGACTCAAATCGTCACCATCTCCGCCATCGGCGCCGACGGATCCCTCCAATCGGTGGATGTGACGCTGACCAACGCCAACGCCGCCTCGGCAGAGGCGGCCGCCGACACGATCAATACGGCGCTGTTGGCCAGCAACAAGGACGGGCTCATGAAGATCGCGGCGGCCGAGGCGGGTGACGGCACCAACCGTCTCGCCTTTGCCAGCACCAGCGCCTTCAAGGTCGTCGTCCAAACCGCCACCGCTGCGGTCGGCCTCAATGGCGGCACCGCCATCACCAGCGACTCCACCGCCGACTCGACCTCGGAAACCACCCTCGACTCCAGCGGCGGCGCCAACCTCTCCATCTCCACCCAGGAGACTGCGGAACGCGCCGTCAACGCGCTGGCCGAAGCGGTTCGGAAACTCGGCGAAGCCCAGGCCGTCGTCGGCAAGGGCCAGAACCAGTTCAACTTCGCCGTCAGCCTGGCCGCCACGCAACTGACCAACCTCGCCGCCAGCGAGTCCCGCATCCGCGATGCCGACCTCGCCTTCGAAGCGGCCAACCTGACCAAAGCCCAGATCCTCACCCAGGCCGGCGTCGCCGCCCTGGCCCAAGCTAACGCCGCCCCGCAGGCCGTCCTCAGCCTGCTCCGCGGCTAACCACCCGGTTGAACCTCCTCACGCTCAACCGCCCAAGCCCCGGGCGCCCCCGCGCCCGGGGCTTCGCTTTCTCCGGCCCCCTTCCCCCTCCAAGCCATTCCAAGAAACCCCTCCGGAACCTCCCGCCTGCCCTCAAGGAAATCGGGTCTTCTGCCGATCCCTTCCCTCAGAGGGTCCCCCGATGACGCAAGCCAATTTTCCCAACCCGCCCACAGCCAGCCACTGCCATCGGAAAGCGCTTCAGCTTCTCGATCAAGCTCTTATGCAAGACGCAGTCCTGAGGCTGCGCCAGGCCGTGCACCTCGATCCCTCCTGCGCGCCTGCCTGGAATGATCTGGGAGTCATCCTTGAGGCGCTCGGCAATCGCCGCGACGCCATTCACTGCTACCGGCAGGCCCTCCGGGCGCGCCCCGGCATGGAGGAGCCTCTGCGCAACCTGCTCGCGCTCGCCGCCCAGGCGGCCTTCGGCGCCGGACTCCCGGCTCCTGTCCGCAACCGCGCCGCGTTAGCTGTCGCCCGCTGACGGGTGCTCTGGGGGGGAATAAACCGCTGGACGGTTTCGTATTTGGGTCCACAGTTTCGAAATCAGGCATTCTTCCTCGAGCACAACCTTGCGAAAAAAGCCCCTCAAGTCGGTGGGGTTTGCGTTCGCCCGCCCATGCAATGACGGACCGGCGGGAGCGGCATGGCCAGATCCAGATTGCGCTGGCCCATAGACGTGTCGCAATCGGCATGAGGATCACCTGTTACGACAGGCTGCTGGAATCAGAAGCGCGGAATCTCCGGCGGCATGCGTTTGCACGACATTCGTGAGCAGCGCTTGCACTTTTTCCCGCCGGCCGTTTCGATCTGTCCTCTTGCGACAGGCCGCGGAAAATGGCAGTGGAATTGATTCTTCCGGGGCGCTCTTCTTTTCGGGAATCACTCCGAAGGGAAGCGGCCATGCCTCCAGCCCAAGATCCTCATCGTTGCAGGCCGTTCTCCGGTCTGACCGCACACGTTGACACGCCCTTTGCAGAAGTTGCTGCTGAGTCGCCAACGCTTGGCGAATCAAGACGCGAGTGCGACCGGCAATTCTTCGCAGAAAGGTGCCGGGCCCAAAATCGTGTTGACAGAGGGAAGAGGTCGGCAGACATTAGAACAAACGCAGCTCGATTTTTCCAGAAAGGCCGGCAGTTCGGCTCGCCGCGGCTGGACGAGGCCCGGTGTGAAAGTGTTGACAACCATCGGGGCAACGGGGACTTGGACGCCATGTCCCAACGGGCAAGAAACACGATTCCCCGCATCAGCATTCTGGCTGTCGTTCTTGCACTTCGCGTTTTCGCACAAGTTGCCGAGTATAGTGGTCTATAGTGGTCCCAGGATTTCAGACCACCCAATAAGTTAGAATCTGGCGCAGTCGTAAACGCAGGAGCGGCGATGACGACCACGCGCAAGCAGTACAGCCCGAAGTTCAAGGCCAAGGTGGCGGTGGA